>JBJEQR010000043.1:0-29402 GCA_051881855.1 Oscillospiraceae bacterium | reverse complement strand
CTGCCCATAAGGCAGGCAAGCATTCGGCGTTTACTGCTGCTTGAGCCCGAATATGTATCATGGTAATCCTCTACAATACAGTTTTTTATCGCTCTTTCACAGCCAAGGCTCACCTGAACATCGGAAAGGCGGGAATTTTTAAGAAGATACTTCTTATCTGCGGCGCCGAGCTCCTCCACTCCGCCCGCACAGCCTCCGGGAGTAATCAGAAACGGATAGCTGTCCATATACTGCAATGCGGATGAAATACAGTTGAAGTCCGGGCCTATCGGCGGCAGTGCTTCATAAGCGGGAGATATTTTCCTTCCGGTCTCAGGCATTGTGGAAAATATCTCTTTAAGCTGCTCCACGGGTTTCGTATACCGTTTTGCCATAGGCCCGCGGTAAAGTACTTCAACAGGAATGTTTTCTGCATTGTCCAAACTGGAAAAAACTGTTTTGAAATCCGTCTGATTAATTACGTCCATACAGGAGGCGTAAACTATAATCCCACCCACGCCCGGAACTTTCAGCACGCGGTTCAAGCAGGCCTCAAGCCTTAGCCCATTTTCTCCGGTGGCATATTCCTCCGCCGGAGTAATACACGGAAAAAACTGATGGGCTTTCCCGAAATCCCTTGCGGAGATGTAAAGGGCGCGTATGCACGACAGTGACCCTGTGCCAACCAGAGCAACGTCATCTCTTGACAGAATGATTTCAGGGAGAGAAAGCATCTTTTTTTCTTCGGATGGGTGATAAAAACGAACCGTTTCAGCAGGGAAAAAATCCATATTCAGAGCACACTGCCTTTCAATTCAAATATATTCTGACAAAACGCTTCCATTTCATCATCATCCATAGGGCATGGAACCGTACCTGTACCGCTGCGCAGAATTTTTTCCGCCAGTTCCTCAAAACCCCGCGCTGCCTCGCTGTCAGGGTATAGAATAGATACAGGCTCTTTTTTATAATCAGCAAGTTTTACTTCCCTGCTCTCAGGAACAATGTGCAATATATCGGTCTTTACGGCAGCAGCATAAGCTTCCGCTGTCTTTTTATCAATGTCGGAAAGGCAATGATTCAATATAATACCGCCCATGATTCCATGTTCTTGAGAAGAATAGCGCCGAACGCCCTTCAGTATGTTGTTTGCTGCATAGAGAGCCATACAGTCTGATGAGGTAACGACATAAACTTTTTGAACATAATGTTTCCGCATAGGTACCGAAAACCCACCGCATACAACGTCACCGAGCACGTCGTAAATAATGACGTCCCAGCCCTCTTCGAGGATTTTCAGCCGTTTCAGTTCCTCCTCCATGGCCATAATTCCCATACCGGCGCATCCGACTCCGGCTTGAGGGCCGCCTGCTTCTATGCAACTGACGCCGCATGCGCCCCGAAAAACAATATCATCTCTGGTCAGATTTTCACCGAGAGCATTTATCTGATTTAAAACAGTGGGGATTTTTTTATCCGTAAGGGAGCGTGTTGAATCCGATTTTGGGTCACAACCTATATGCAGCACACGTTTGCCCTGCCTTGCCAGAACGGCTGATACATTTGAGGATATGGTCGACTTTCCAATGCCGCCCTTGCCATAAAAGGCAATTCTTATCGGTTCCATTTAATCTCTCCTTTCTTGAACTAAAACAAATGCGTTGCTATTAAAAAAAGCAAAAACGGTCACATTCAGCTATTATAAAAATTCATTGACTTTATACTCGCAGCAGGGTTATAATCCATGTATAAAACAGAAAACGGAGGATATATATGACACTTCAGCAAATGAAATACATTCTTGAGATTTCCAAATACAGTTCCTTTTCCGATGCGGCTAAAGCGCTTTTCGTCTCCCAGTCGACGCTTTCTGTCGCAGTAAAGGAAATTGAGGAGTCTTTGGGAATTTCTATTTTCGGTCGCAACAACAGAGGAATCGTTTTAACTAACGAAGGAAGGGATTTCTTAAAACGCATTCAGGATATTGTAGACCAGGTGGACGAGTTGGAGGATCATTACCTGCAGCATCAATATCTTCCCATGCGTTTTTCGGTTTCAGCCCAGCGTCTTTCCTTTGCCACCCGTGCGTTTAACCGTCTTTTGAGCAATATCGATCTGTCAACCTTTGATATCGCAATGCGTGAGTGTTCCACCAACTCGGTAATTCAGGATGTGTCCACCGGGAAAAGCGACCTGGGAGTAATTGCTATAGATAACCGAAATGTGCGCATCATCCAAAGAACGCTTGAATCCGGAGGGCTTTGTTTCACGGAACTTAATCAACTCAACACTTATGCATTTATGAGAAAGAGCCATCCTTTGGCCGGCAGAGATGAGGTTTCTGTCGAGGAACTAAAAGAGTATGCTTTCGTTACCTATGACCAGGAAGTAAACTCCACCCATTTCACAGAGGAAACAGTTTTCTATGAACAGCTTGAAAAGAACGTGCACGTCTGCGACAGGTGTACTAAAATAGCGCTGATTCGCGGAAATAACTGCTTCAGCATCGGCCCGGATCTTCCAAACAGCAACGCTGACGCCATGCACAGGAACCTTGCCGAGATATGTGCAGTACCAATCAAGGAGATTACAGAGCCGCTGCATGTCGGCTACATAATAAGAAAAGATCAATTCCTTACGTCTATCGGAGAAGAATATGTATCTGCGCTTGACGAAGAAATAAAAGAGCTCAAAGCCGTGCTCAGCAGTAATTAGAAATAAAAAAAGGTTGCTTTCACAAAATAGAAAGCAACCTAAAACAGTATAATAAGTCAATTACCTGTCTCAGATGTGCTACTTTCTGTGGAAGATTACACACCATTCCTTTTGAGCAGGTTTCCTGACTTGCAGATCAACGCGGCGCCGCACCTTCTCATCTTTTCAGACAATGGTTTTTGCAGCTCTGCTCCCTGTTTACAGTGACCAGATCGTTCGGGATTTTCACCCGATTCCCTTTCAACCTCATGACGAGGCACTCAAAAAGTACAATCTATTTATACCATTGCTGTCCCTAAATGTCAAGGAAACGGGCTATACTGAAAAATAACCGCTAGCTATTAATTTTTTAAATTGACGCCATTAAAAAAATAACTTGCACCCCTATACCTTTCAACGCTATACTATTGGCAGATATGTAAGGGGGCTTGAAGCATGAAATTAAAAAAAATAGTTGAGCTTTTTCGTTCTGTCCTGATAATCAGTACGTTTACGCTAGGCGGAGGACTGGCGATGATTGCCATGATGCAGAGACGGTTTGTTGATGAACTGCACTGGATGGACGAAAACGAAATGCTGGATATTACAGCAATAGCTCAGGCTGTTCCTGGTTCGAATTTTACAAATGCCGCGGTAATGGTGGGCTACCGCATTGCAGGAATACCCGGTTCAGTTGCCGCCATAACAGCGGCTATCACTCCTCCGATAGTCATAATATCAATCATATCCCTCGTATACACTCAGTTCAGAGAAAATAAAATCATTGCCATTTGTCTCCAGGTCATGCGGGCAGGCGTTGCGGCATATATTTTGGACGTTTTAATCGGAATGGTCAAGAAATTGCTTCAAAGCCGCCGCACTCTCTACATTTTAATGATGATCATAGCTTTTGTTGCCAGGCAGTTTCTCGGTGTGAGCATCACTGCTCTATTCTTATCCTGCTTTGCTGTCGGTATTGTGGACATGCTCTATCATCGCAGACGGGAGGAAAAAGCGGAATGAGCGTTTTAATCGAGGCTTTCCTGTTTTTTATTAAAACGGGGTTTTTCAGCATCGGCGGCGGCTACGCCGCAATTACAATGATTCAGGCGCAGATGGTGGACGTATGGCATCTGATGACCCTTTCGGAGTTTTCTGATTTGGTTGCAATAGCAGAAATGACCCCCGGGCCGCTTACTCTCAATGCTGCAACCTTTGTCGGAAACAAACTGGCTGGTATTCCTGGTGCCATAATCTGCACTGTTGGCTATGTGCTCCCTGCCCTGCTCATGTGTACTGCGATTTCCTATATTTATTACAAATACAGGGGCTTAGGCGGCGTCCAGCAGATTTTAGCCGCTCTGCGACCTGCTGTTATTGCACTGATTGCCTCAACTTGCATCAGCATGGTTTCCCTGGCATTGTTTCAGTCGAATATCAGCAGCATAGAGCTTTCTGATTTTCACCCAGTGGAGTGCATATTGTTTCTTTTGAGCCTACTCATACTGCGCAAATATAAACCGGGGCCTGTCGTGATAATACTCGGAACCGGCATAATCGGAACTATAATTTATTTGCTTTTTGGTTCAGCCCTATAAATTGTAAAAACCACTGGATTCAGCATTTGAATCAGTGGTTTTTTACTAAATAATTGGCTTATCTATGCGGTTTTTTGAACACTGAAATTAAGAAAAACGTAATTTACACCAACTGAAGTAAAAGAGCGCTGCTTTGAATTTATTACAATGGAGTAGAAATTATTTTAGTTGACTTCGGCTTTTTACAAATTAGTTTTAGTAAAATGCAACAGGGCCGGCCGCGGAAGGATAGGCGGCCGGCCTTGTTGTTTTTATGAAAAATTGAGGACGAAATCAAAAATCAGTGTTTTCTGACAGCCACAAGCGCCGCTGCGCAAAGTCCTGCAAGTGCTACTGCGTTGAGCGGAAGCTCAGCACCAGTGTTGGGGTTATATTCGCTTTCGCTGGCAGTATTTCCTCCAATCACGATGGTGGTGGTGTCACTGTGTCCGGCATCGGAAGGAACTTTAACGTTTTCAACAGTCATTGACGTGGTGGCTTTGCCATCGCTGAATACGATTTCAATGTTATGTGCTCCCTCTCCGAGAGTACCAAGATAGTTTACTTTAAATACAACTTTCGTGCCGTTTCCGGTTTCGGATACTTCGTAGTCGCCTGCATCAAGCTCATTTCCGTCGACTCTGACAGCTCTGAAGTCTGCATAAGCGCCGTTTGCAGTCATGCTCACGGGGTCAGTGCTGTTTTTCTTCCAGGTGCTGTCAGCTCCCTCGATGACCTCATAATTCACATGTCCGCAGATATCGCATACGTTATCTTCGCCGTAGGAATGTCCCTCAACGCAGGTTTTGAGAGTCTTGAGACCGTAATTTGCGTTATCAAAGCCGTAGGTATAGGAGACGACGTAAGCATCTCCCTCTTTGGAGAACTCAACCTCGCTGCTGATATCGCGGCTCATTCCGTTTTTGAGGTTTGCAACCACTACAAAGCCATCTCCGCTGACGCTGCCATTCTCATCAGTTAGAGTACCTTTCTGAATCACTTCAATGGATTCAATCTTTGATGTAATAGCCATCAAATAGCAAGAATCGTTTTTATAATATATTGTGCCGTATTCATCTGCAATGGCAGAGCAGATGCAGTACTGTGCGAGAGGGCCCACAGGAGTAAATACTTCGCTGTAGCCTGCATCGGTAGTGGTGATAGGCTCAGTCTGGCCGGGTTTGTCCTTGAGCACGGAGATTCCGCCGGGTTCGTAGTTGTAGGGCAGATAGATATATACGTATCCGTCCTCCGCCTCATAAGCGGTAGTGACCATTGCGGAAGTCTGGGGATAGCCCATGATATCATAGCTGTAAGCAAGGGTCATGGAGCCGTCACTGTTAAGGTCATATACGTTTATCGCATGTCCGCTGAAAGCACCGAACTGGCTCTTTCCGCTGACGCCGATATAAATTCTTCCGTTATATACGGAGGGAGTGCAGGTGGACATAGCGTATTCGTTGCCTTTGGAATCTGTAATTACAGTGCTGTTGAATTCTTTTATCTCGCCGGTCTCCCAGTCAATCTTCGCATTGCAAAGAACGCCTCCCTTGCTGGAGAAGAACACACGGTCAGAGGTGGGGTCATAGGACACATTGGAGCGGATATCGCCGCGGATTCCGTCATAGGAGTCAACGAGTTCGCCGGTGATACGGTCAAATACGAGAAGGCTTGCGCTCTCGGAATTGTATCCGCTCAGGCCGTCATCTGTACCCACAACCACAAATTTGTCGGATGCATATGCACCTGCCCAATAGAAGCCACCCACTCTGGTATAAGTCCAGGAGGCTTCCTTTGCTTCGGTTGTTTCATTCGGATCTTCATCAGTCACAGAAACGCATGCAAAGTTTGCGCCTTTAATTTCGCTGTTCCAGAAACCTGCGTAGACATAGCCATCTTTATAGGTTATCGGGCAGTTTGGCTGTCCGCCAAGGTCATCAGTGTAAACCCAAATGGATTCAAGAGTTTCAGCATTGAAGGCCTGGATTCTGCCTCCGGAAAGGCCGACAAAAATCATTCCGTCAGCATAGGTCGGAGGCACGATGGAGAAACTGGATGAGCCGACCATCTGGCCTTCGGCAATAACAGCACCGGTGTCCTTATTTATTTTCTTAATAGTGGATCCGACATAGGTCACTATGCAGTCATCAACAATAATGGGAGAACCGGGGGCCGCGCTCCAGCCGCTGCCATATTTTACTGCCCAAAGGAGTTCCGCATCCTCGGGAGCATAAGGAGTTTTGGAGGTGTTGATTCCGAGGTGATTTTCACCGTTTCGGAAGTTTGGCCAATAGGCACTCAGATTCTTGAAGCTGCTTTCGGCCGCTTTCTCAAGATTAACGCTTATGAGCATATTTTTGCTGGAGGTGAAGCTGTTTCCGTTGGCAATATATCCGGATCTGGTAACAATGTAGGAATACTCAGCGCCAGCCATTATGGAATATCTTCCGTTTTCATCGGGCCAGAGGCGCTCGCCGAAACTATCTTTCAAAAGAATCACAGCATCAGCAGGATTTACACTGAAGGAAACGAAAATGCTGTCGACCTTGGTAATTTTCACGGTATAGATTTTTTCTAAACCGTCGTCGTTTTTTACAACAACATTGACTACGTTTTCGCCTTTTACAAGTTCCACTTCGCCGCTCTCGCTGCCGTTATAGGTCACGGTATATTCCTCGTTATAAGGTACTGCGTTAACAGTAATCTTATCGGCCGCGGTGGTTGCGGTATATTCCGTTGTTGCGGCCTTGAAAGTCTCGTTCATATTGACGGCATTTCCGTTTTCGTCCGCAAGACTGATTCCGGAAACAGTGGGTGAATGCATGACTTTTACGGTATAGGTCTGATTATCCTCTTCAGTACCCGCTTTAACGGTCATAACTACCCCGGGATTGGCCGCATAAGGAAGCTTTGTTTCTTTCGTAATTCCGTTAACGGTTTTGTTAGCACTGGCATATTCGTTAAAATATTCTACTGATGCAGTAGAGCCTTCCGGAGCAGCACTGGAAAGCACGGCGGTTATATAAACGCCGTTGGCACTGCCATTGTCGGGAATAATTACAGTATAATCATATTTCTTTGCATCAAACTCAGGAACAAGTTCAAGGTAAGGCGCGGTGGAGCCGTTGCTTGTTCTGAATTTGACAGCGGAGAGATATCCTTCCGGCTCTTTTACCGTGACTTTACAAACGTCAGTAAATTCTCCGTCAACAGTTTTAACTGTGATGTTTGCTACGCCTGCGCCTACCGCGGTCACAAGGCCATTTTCATCAACTGTCGCTACTTCCTCGTTATCGGAAGACCATGTTACGGATTTATCGGTTGCGTCCTCCGGAGATACAGTCGCGGTAAGAGTCTGGCTCTTGCCGACTTTGAGTTCAGCTGTCGCTGTATCGAGTGCAACACCCGTTACGTCAACAGTTTCCGGAATATATTCGGATTTCTGCCATGAAAGAACCGGGTATCCGCCGTTTATGGAACCTGCGTCAGCTTTAAAAGAAGAACCGAGAGTTTCAGCAAGCCCTTTAAGCTCATCGGAGGTTTTTGCAAAATCTGTATCTACATATGCGGCATCTCCTACTTTAACAGAACCTGCAAGATAGTAACAATTACTCGCAACACTTGGAGAAGTCTTTTCATATGCATGAATACCGCCAACGGTAGCACCATCAACGCTGCTCACAGTACCTACAGAGTAGCAATTTGTAATGTGTGCTTCAGATTCCGTAATAGTACCTGCGATACCGCCAGTCGCCAATGCAGAAGTTGTAGTAATATTGCCAAGATTATAACATGATTTTACAGTTCCTGAAGCAAGGTTTCCAACTATTCCTCCCGCACGTCCTTTCGCGGTCACGGTAACTTCGCTGAAGCAATTCTCTATTGTACCGCTTGCTTTCAGCGAGGCAACGATACCACCAACATACTGTCCTCCTGTTACAGACCCACGAACGCCAAGGTTTTTAACAGTACCACCATTGACATACCCGAAAAGGCCTTGGTAATTAGCCGATGAGTTGTTAATATAGAGCCCTGTTATTTCGTGTCCGTCACCGTCAAAAACACCTTTGTAAGCATAAGATGCTCTACTGCCGATAGGTGTCCAGGAACCGAGCGTTTCGCTGCAAATTGTTGACAAATCAATATCCGCAGTGAGCTTTGCATTTGCAGAAGCTCTACCTTCTCCGTCACTGTTAACATAATCTGCGAACCATTTAAGCTCCTCGGCAGTGCCTATAAGATATGCACCGCTGGGATCTTGACTTGGTTCGTCAAACGCGAACACGCTCATCGGCAGCATGCTCAAGGTGAGCATTACTGCTAAAAGCAGAGACAAAAACTTTTTATATGTTTTTGTTTTCATTTTTCATCCTCCTGTTATTCCGGGCAAAACCCGCACTAATTGATTTATTAAAAACATTTCTGTTTTTAAACAATAAAAAAACGACCGCCCACGGACATAAAAAGTCCATGGGTGGCCGAATTTCCACTTTAAAATACCTTAAAATAAGGTTCTCCTCGCACTGTCGACATTCTGGCTCATGCATTTGGGGCGAAAACCCTGCGTTTTTTGTCCTACCTTCCCAGTCTCCCAGTGGCCGACTCACGCCGCGGACAAAAAACTCCTGCATTTACAGCAACGGATCTGCTCCGGACTCCAACCGGATTTCCTAATTCCAAACGCCTGCCCATTTTGGGCAGCCTTAACGCGGAACACAATGCAGCTTATTTATCGGCAAGAGGGTTTCATACTTCCTTATTCAAGGAAGTATGAAGAGGGGTACCCCTCTTGAGCGAATCTTTATGCTTTAAGTATAGCACTTGATTTTTGAGCATTCCAGTCCATTTTTGCTGTTGTGACGTTTGTGTGAAAGACAGCTTTTTTGGACACTTCGTGCTCATTTGAGATAAATACACCTTATCCACTTGTTCCAAAGCCTTTGCCAAAGGTTCCACTTGCTTTTACAGTGCTCAAGAAGTTTCTCACAGTACAAATCCACTGTCGAGCGCTGTTCATCGGTCATAGGGTGGTCACTGAAAAGCGCCTCATTGTTTATTTCCGCCACCTTACGGTATCCGAGCGGCAGGAGCTCCTCTTTTGCATCACCCAACCGCAAGCGGAGAGCCTCAGCATAGCCGAAGCGCATGGCAATGGCTTCTTTGTTTTCCGCTCCGTCAATTTTTTTCAGGGCGTTTTTGAGCCTTTTTCGCATGACAGCTATATATATGATAAATGCCAGCAGTGCGAGCACCGCAACGGCAGCGGCAATACCCGGCAGCATCTTAAGGCCGCTTATAACCTCTTTCACTTTGCTCTTATCTTTTTCCTGCTCAACATTTGTTTTAGGCTTATCGCTTTGAGCATAGACTTTGCTGCTTTCGCCCGAAATTGTGAAAGCGGCCTTCTCAAGCTCATCGTCAATATAGCCGGGAGTGGTTTCAAAAGGCACCCACCCCACACCGTCCAAATAGTACTCTGTCCATGCGTGAGCGTGGTTCTCATCGAGAATTATCGTCTCTCCACTTTTAATTTCCTGCGCCTCCGCCGCTGAAAGAAAATACCCTTCCACATACCGCGCAGGAACGCCGAAATATCTGAGCATCAGAGTTGCCGCCGTGGCATAGTGCACACTGTATCCCCGGCAGCTCTTCTGAAGAAAATATTCCACAAAGTCCTCACTGCCATTTTTAGTGACCGTTTCCTCATCGTAAGTAATATTTTCAGAAAGATATGAAATTATTGCATTTATAATTTCGCTGAAGGAATCCGCTTTGCTGTCTTTTAAACAGCTTTTCAAAGCGTCATATGCCTCCACCGGTATATCAAGGTAGTTTTCATATACAAATTTACGGTATGCATACTCGTTTGAAAGGTACTCTTTTACGCGGCTGTCTTCCTCCTGCTCAGACGATAGCTTAGCCTGGGCAAGATACCACTCTGCAAGCCCTCCGGGCACATAGCTTACAGAATATTCGTTCCCGTTGGCCTTTGCGCCGGTATCTCCTATAACTTCTTTATCGAGAATTTCACTGCCCGCGAGAGCATATGGCAAAAACAGGCGCTCTTTACAAGCGGAGACATTTTTTACGGTCATGACACAGATTCTTTCATCGTTAAGCGCCGAAAGGGCCGACGCTATCTCCGTTTGGGCAAAAAATCCGTTTTCGTGCAGCCAGTAAAACTCATCTTCATACCGTGCAAGCTCCTCCTTAGGGAGTTCTTCCCAGCCCCCTGCGGCATAGACTTCGCCCACAAAGCCTTTGATATACAGTTTTTGAGGCTCGTCCAATGTTATTTCAAGGGCTGCCTCGTCCGACTTTTCCCACGCCCCGAGGTCTGAAAGCTCTCCTTCAGGCATGGAGTTTGTCTTGCTGTCATAGAAAGCCGAATGAAGCACGTTTTCAGCGTTTTTTTGCAGGGAGCCGTCACATACCGGATTTACAAGTATTGTTATACCGACCGCTGCAACGCAGCAAATCAGCAGAAATGCAGCACAGCTTACGGCTTTCGGGCGCGAGCCGCTTTTTGGCAGAAAAACGTACACTGTCGCTGAGGCGCTTCCCGCCGCAAATATCAAAAAAGAGATGTCAGTGTTCAAAAATCCGGACAGTATACCTGCTGCGCTGAGCACGAATACGGGCAGAGCAAAAAAAATGTTCTTTTCCGTAACGGATGTGCTCAAAAGCAGCGCCGCAATGATAAAAAGCAAAGCGAGCGCAAGCTCCGGGAGGGCATAGTCTCCTGCCGTGAAATCAAGATATATTCTGCCGTTTTTGGCTGTGAGAAAATCGAGAAACCCGTTTGCCAGAAAGGCTGTCCCTCCCTTTATCTGAGAAAAGAACAGTGCAAACAGCGCTGCGCATACAAAAATCACGGCTAAAGGCAAGTATTTACCCACCTTTTTTTCCGACAGCAGAACAAATACCGCAGAAAGTGCGGCAGAAATAAGCGCCAGCGTAAAAGCTCCCTTTACTTCGGGAAAAGCTCCGGCCACCATTGCGGAAAAGCCGCCGCCCGCAAGAGCCGCGACAGCGCATAAAAAAATTGTTTCCGCTTTGCTTTTTTCTTTTATTGTTTCCACGGGTAAAACCCACAGGCTATTTTCTGTTTCTTTCATGTTGTAAGCTCCAGCATTTTCAAATCTTCTGCATAGCTTTCCGGGCTGAAAACGACAGCGTTATCCGCTGAAGCGGTCGTGCCGCAGAGAAGGAAATTCACGCTGCTCCGAGTGGAAAGCGTCTCTGCGGCATCTGAAATCTCTTTAGCAACAAAAACAATCTTGCTGAAGCGGAGATTGCCCACGCCCTCGGAGAACTTTTCAATATCCTTTTCCGCTTTGGATTTGATAAGCCGCGGAATGGCCGCCACCACGTCACCGGTATCCTTTATGTCTTCAAAAGAGGTTTTCTTCCCGTCGTTCCAGCCCAAAACGAACTTTATTCCCATACGGCAAAAACTCTGTGCGACGGAGGCCGTCACCTCTGCCATAGCGTCCATTTCTCCTGGTGTTATAATGGTATTCGCTGTTTTGTCCCAGAACAGCAGTATATTCTTTTCCACAGGCAGGCTCGGATCTCTGACAATAAGTTTATCCAGCTTTTCGGAGAGCTTCCAGTGTATCTGCTTCATGCTGTCGCCCTCCGCATATTCCCGAAGCTGAAAGGTTTCGGAAAAATCGTTTCCTTTCCTGTCAGGTGAGTAGCTTTCGCTCTCCTCGGACAAAGGCGGTACAGCACCGAAAACTATTTCCGAGGCAAAGGTCTCCGGTAGCACGGTAGTTTTTGCTTTTAAGGAGGAAAATTTCCTGACCCTCAGCGGCAGAAAGCCGAAAAGGTCAGTGATCCAAATACCCTCTGCTTTCACGGTTATGTATCCGCAGTTTTTGGAGCTGAGGGAAAACACAGCTTCCGAACCGGCATTTGGAGCCGCTGAAAGACTGAGAACTGTGCTTGTTTTCTCTCCGGTTAAATGATTGTGGCTCTCAAGCCTGCAAATCAGCTTTAAAATCGGAAGCCTTGAACTGTTTTTTATGATCAGTTTTCCGCTCATCTCCGAGTTCTTTTCAGCAGTTGGCGGAAGTACTACCTCCGCAGAAATATGTTTTCTCTGATAGAAACATACGGCGTATGACAAGGCTGCCACAAGAAACAGCACTATAAATGCGCCAAAAGCCGCGGCAGAATCGGCAAAAACGAATGTCGCAAAAAGTACAAACTCCGCCGAAAGCCAAAATACAAACGGTGCTGCGAGGCTTTTTTTCATTTCAGTTTAAACTCCTGAACATTTGGTTTCTCAACTTTTTTGGATATTTCACCGATGATTTCCTCGGCAGAAAGCTCGTGCAGACGCGCTTTTGCCTCGAGCACAAGCCTGTGAGCACAGACGTCCGGAAAGACATTTTCCACATCCTCCGGTATCACATAGTCCCGTCCCTCAAGAAAAGCAAAGGACTTTGCAGTACGGCAAAGAGCCAACGCGCCGCGGGGGCTGATTCCAAGCTGTATATACTGGTTGTGCCTTGTCTCTTCCACAAGCTCTGAAGTATAGGCATAGACAGCATCGCTGACAAAAATATTCTGCACCTCCGCAATAAGGGTGTTCAGCGTTTTTATATCCGTCACCGGCACAACCTTATCAATAGGATTTTCATGGTGGCGGTCTTTCATAATCTCAATCTGGCTTTTCATATCCGGATATCCCATGCTCAAACGTATGAGGAAGCGGTCAAGCTGGGAAATGGGCAAAAGCTGTGTACCGGCGGAGCCCACCTGGTTTTGCGTCGCAAGCACAATGAAAGGTTCCGGCAATTTATGGCTCACCCCATCCACAGTCACATGGCGCTCCTCCATCGCTTCAAGCAGCGCGGACTGGGTTTTGCTTGAGGTGCGGTTGATTTCATCTGCGAGAAGCAAGTTTGTCATCACAGCGCCGGGCTTATACTGCAGGCTCCCTCCGTTCCTGTCATAGACAGAAAATCCAATTATATCAGAAGGCATAGTGTCGGAAGTGAACTGTACCCTCTTGCTTTCAAGCCCAAGCACCTTTGAAAAAGCCATGGCCATTGTGGTCTTACCTACACCCGGCACGTCCTCCATCAGCACATGCCCCTGGGCAAGAATCGCCATGAGCACTTTTTTTATGACGTCATCCTTGCCGATTATTACTTTTTTGATTTCATCCTGTATTTTAAGCGTGAGTTCATTCATCGCTCTGCCCTCCAAATATTTATGAAAAACTGAAAATCCCGTTTCCGCCGTTATCGAAATCAGCGACAGCCCCGAGGGCCAAAATGGCTTGCTCCGTAGACATCGGGTTGCCTCTGTTACCGTCGCTGTGAATGAAGCTGCCGTCATCAAGGCGGAACTTCAAAAGTGCATCATAAACTGATGTTCCGTGCTTTATAAAACGCTCATCCGTTCTCGGGTCTATCCCATTTGCGCAGAGCGCCATTATCACCTGACTGCAGCTTTCGGAGGATTTTTCGTCCCCATTCAAATATGAGCCGTCCCCTCTTTGATTTTCGGAGAGGTACCCGACGGCTGCTGCGATAGCCTTTTCCACATTGCTTTCACCGGCATACGGTGCCAGCGCCTGTAAAGCCATGGCAGTTATATCCACATCTGATGCTCCCCGTTCGAGCCCAAAACCTCCGTCCGCTTCCTGGGACGCAAGAATAATTTCTATCATGCTTTCCCTGGTATAACGGCTTCCTTCAGGCACCTCATAGCCTCCGGCATCGAGAGTGATAAGCGCATAGATATAGGCGTTTATCCCCTGTGCGCCGAGGTCGCTTCTTATGTAGTTATACGTACCGTCTGCGATGAGGTTTATTTTTCCGCCGTCAGGGCTTTCCCCAAAATTTGTTGGGTCTCCCCCCAGCGCGAGCACGGTTATGGCTATTCTGTGCCATTCCGTAGCCTTTGCACGGTCGAGGCCACCCTCCTCCGCATATTTTTCTGTAACGTAGGTTTCCAAAGCTGAAAGGTACGCGTCGTAGTTGTCCTTTACCCCGATAATGGAGAAAGCCGTAGCCGTCCAGTCGCATATTGCCGATCCGGCAGGAAAATTAACCTGATCCGAAAGAAGGTTTCCGCCGTTCCCACAAATCTCTTTCTGTGCCTCGGCAGCGGAAAGAGCAATTTTCAAAGGGGTCTCTTCATCGTTATCGGTGCCGCAGCCAGAAAACAGAAATGCTGCCGCAACAATAAGCGCAAAAATTTTGACTATGCTGTTTTTCATTACTCATCACCGCCTTCTCCGCCTTCATAATAAAGCGGCTTATAATAAACGTCTCCGCAGTCGCAGGTATATTCTATATATCCGTCCGCATTTTCCGTGGGTTCCACTCTGTCTGTTTCGTAGTATTCGTGCTCGTGCTCACCTCCGGTAGCCGGAAGAATTTCGGTATACGTTTTTTTGCACAACGAGCACTCATATATTACATATCCTTCCTCAAAAGCAGTGGGCTCCCGACGCTCGATTTCAGCGTATTCATGCTCAAGCTCAATGTAGCCTCCGTCAGTCCAGATTCCGCAGTAGCTTTCAAGCGCCCCGTTTCCGCCAGCACCTGAGCCTCCTATGTCCTTGCCATAGGCAATGGTGAAGCGAAGGTACAGCACGTCCCCGTCGCTGAGGTTGTACTCCGACATTCCTTTCCCGGGGTATAGGGCTCCGTTTATAGAGTACATCCAGCCGGAACCCGCGGTATAGTCCCTTTCCCCGAGGCTGTCCCCACCGCTCGGTGAGGTCACGGTTATTCCGTCCCGAAGGACAAGCTCCCAAAGCTCTGGCGGAACCTCGCCCACTGAGTTTATTCCTCCTATCGCACGTACATAAAATCCTATTTTCTCCGTTCCGCTGTATGAGACGCTGAGCCCCATTTCGGCAAGTGCTTTGACGAGGGTTTCGGCGGCTGTCTCTCCCTGGAGAATTTCACATTCGGTGCTTCCGATAATTCCATATCCAGCAGTGGTCGCGTCGACCACTATGGTTGCCGTACCTATTGATTCGCCGTCTGCGACGCTTCTGAAATTCACTATATAGTCCTTATATGTAGAGTTTCCGTCGTCGTCCCAGGCGAGCACTGTCACAACGTGCTCATTTTCGGGGCCAAAGTTCAGAATATATTCAAAGCTCGTGCTCCCGGTGGGATTTGTCACCGTGACACCGTCGAGTGTCACCTCAATATGGTCGGAATATATGACGTTTCCGTCCCCTGTACGGGCTGTCACCACAAAAGTAAAAAACCTGTTTTCAAGGGTACCGCTGAAGCCGTCAAGATTTGTTGATATTGAGGGAGGATTGTCTCCCACCTCTTTTTTCCCGTCCCCGGCTTTCTCCGCCTGATATGTGACAATATATTGGATGAAAGACAGGGTCTCCCCGCCCTCTTTGAGATAAATAGTTATGTAATTTGCCCCGAGGGCAAGCTTCGCACTGTAATAATCTCCGCCGTCCGGGGTAAGGATCTCCCCTGAAGATGAAGTTTCGCTGTTTCTGAAATTCAGCGTGATAGAATGGCTTCCATTTCCGTTTTCAATATAGGCGTAAAAGCTGAAAATATCGTCGGAAATTTCGTTCGACGTGACGATTTTATTGTCAAGGTCAGTTACCACAATGGGGTCGCCCTCCGGCGCCGGCTCATTGCTGCCTATATCTCCTTCGCCACCCGCTCCTGCAGCCTCGCCTCCGGGCTCAATGCTCCCGGCTTCACCGTCGCTGCCCTCCGTCACATATTCAAAAAGCGGCTTATTTTCCCCCGAGTCGTCCTCTTTTTCCGTTTCCGGAGTGCCCTCATCGGTGTGCTTCGTATCTTTGTCTTTCTCGTCGCTTTGCTCGGGGTCTCCGTCCTTATTCTCCGATTCGCTGCTTTTTCCGCCCTGATCCGGAAGCTCATTTGCGCCGTTCACGCCGTAAATGATTTCAGGTTTCAAAAGCTCTTCCACCGTTTCGGAAATGGGGTTTTCCGGCAAAAGCCTCTCCGCCCCTATGGCAAAACCCGAAAGCGCTGCCGCTATGGCAAGAACGAGGACGGTACATAAAATTTTTGAAAGGTTTTCTTTTAACATCTGAAAATAATCTCCAGGCAGTTTTTAGGTTCGTATGCGCCGTAAACCTGCCTTTTAAGGCAGGTTTACATAAAATACTTTCAGTTATTATTGTGATATCCCGGAACCGGCGCTCCGGTATTCGGGTTTTCTTCAGTCTCCACTTTTTCAGCTGGTTTTACCGTCGTAATTCTATATGCTCCGAGAGTAGTTCCCGCTTCTCCATTTATGGTAATTACCACTTCATCGTTATAATCGGCGTTCGCGTAATCCACAGTAAACTCGTCAAAATATTCGCCGTTTTTTGTGATGTAGTAGGTGATAACGTCATTTTCTTCGAGCTTTATTTTGAGTTTCTCTCTTAGTTCAAAATAGCTGCAGCCCAGATCCCAGGTTATTTTGTAGTCGCTCATAATCTGCTGTGTGCCGTAAAAAGTGAGGCTGTAATTTGCGGCTTTTTTCTGGGTGGTGCTTTCTTCTTCCTTGCCGTTCGGATTGGAGAAAATAAAGTTTACTCCCTTCTGACTCTCTGAAATTTCTGATATTTCTATCAAAACATTATTTCCGCACTGCACATTGAGCATTTTACCTCTGATAGCACGGAAAGCTGTGGTTGAAACCACCGTCGGGCTCTGGTTTTCGTATGCTTTTTCATAGCTGTAACCATATTTAGTGGTGAGATAGTCTGAATAACCCCTGGCATCCTCTCCCTGAACACTCAAAGCGTGCTCGTCTCCTGCGGAATATTTGAGATACTCGTACTCAAAAATCGAAACGTCTGATACTACGGTATACTCCGCACTGGTATATGCCTTTCCGTCAATGCTCGCCGTGATTTTGTATGTTCCGGATTTATAGCTGACACCGTAGTTCTGCGGTACGGTTATCTTCGCAACATACATGTATTGATCGCATTTTACTTTGTAGGCGGTAGTTCTGTTTTCGGTGTTAAGCTTTTCCGCAATCTTCAATGCCTGGTCGTAGGATTTGAGGTTCGTTCCTCCTTCTATCTTCTCCTCTGGGTTCAGCCTGTTAAATACGGAATAGGTCTCTTTTCCTGTGGAGCGGTATTTCTCCGGGTCGAAATCCAGCAGCTGTCCGCTCAAATAACCCGTAGTCACAAGTTCCACATCTTTAAGCTCCATGTCAGAAAGCACCGCCACATAGAAAGTTCCCCCCGCTGCTTTATCTGTGAACAGGGTTCCCTCATCAGTTTCGCCATCGAGCTTAATTGTATCTGTGAGAGTGATGCGCCCTGTTCCGGTGATCGTCTTTTCCTCCTCAAGGACGATAACTCCCGATTTTTCAAAGCTGAGTTTTATTACGTCAAACGGTATTTTATCGCTTCCCACCTGCTCATATCTTATCTGAAAGTCGGCATCCGCTTTTGTAAGAGGCTCTTTAGAATAGGTGACGTACTTCGTAATGTCTCTCTCTGTGCCGTTTACATAATACGCCGTTACTTCCATTCCGGTAGGGTCGAAAACATCCCCCTCCTCATAGTTCATTTTATCAGGGTTCTTTGTGACCTCGATTTTTTCCACCGCGCTGCCTACGGCCATGATATATGCGCTGTCGTTCTTAAAATAGAGCGTACCGTCCGAGTCTATTATCGGGGTGCAAATGCAGTATTCCGCAAGGCTGCCCGTAGGGGCAAATATCCATGGCGCCACCTCGTGCTCAGTGCCGTTCACTGTTTCTGTTACCGTCATAAGCGGCTCCCGCAACCCCGGTCTATCCTTAAGTATACGGAGCTTGCCGGGAGTGTAGTTGTCAAAGAAGTACACATATACATACCCTGTTTCTTCCTCGTATGCTGTGGTGAGAGTGCCCGTGGTCTGGGGGTAACCCTGGGTCTGAACGCAGTATGCGATCTCCCAGCTTGCTATATCTATTACTGTTATATTGTGTCCGGAATAGGCCGCAAACTGCCCCACTCCTGAAACTCCGATATATGCTCTGCCGTTATACACTGTGGGTGTGCTCGTGCTCATGGCAGGGCTTGACGGGTCATCTGAGCCATTTTCAAGTTTCAAAGCCCTTACTGTACCTATTTTTCCTGTATCAGGCTCAAACTCCGCTTCATAAAAATATCCGCCCTTTGACGTGAAGTAGAGCCTGCCATCTGAATGTGTGATACTGCTCCTGATGTCACCGACATTCGGCATAGTTATGTCGCTTATCACCCTTCCGCTAATCTTGTCAAAGGAAATAAGGTGTGCATATCCGGTGGTATATCCGCTGGCACCGTCGTCGGTGCCCACATATACATAATCCCCTTCCACATATGCTCCTGCCCAGTAAAAACCTCCGGCTTTCGTATATGTCCAGCTTGCAAGCTTTTCCTCTTTCGGGTTTTCGGGGTCTTCATCTGTCACGGAGACGCAGACAAAATTTGCATCACCCGTTTCGCTGTTCCAGAATCCGGTGTAAATGTAACCATCGTCATAGGCAATCTGACTGTTCGGCTGTCCGCCGAGCTTATCTTTATAAATCCACAGTGATTCGAGAGTCTCGGCGTTAAAAGCCTGTATGCACCCGTTGCTGAGGCCCACAAAAATCATTCCTTCAGCATAGGTCGGAGAGTTTATGGCAAAATCGGAGTTGCGATCCATTGTGCCAGCGGCAACGATTTCACCGCTCATTTTATCCACTTTCACGATTTTCGTACCGGCATAGGTATAGAGGTAATCGTCCACGAGTATCGGCACGCCGGTGGCTCCTGAACCGTAGCCGTCCCCCACTTTATTTGCCCAATAGAGTGCGGTTTCCTCCAATTTCAGCGGAGTGGGGTAGTCAATGACAATATTGTTTTCACTGTTATAACCGAAAGAGGGCCACGCTGCCTCAAAATTTATAAGGCTGTTTTCCTCCGCTTTTTTAAGGCTTACAAAAACTGTTTCATCTTTTGATACGGTAAGCGTCCCGTTTTTCCCTACGTATCCGTTTTTTGTGACATTATATGAATAAGTCTCCCCGTCGGCCAGGCTATATACGCCGTTTTCATCCGGCCAGATTCTCGTCCCGAATCTGTTGGTGAGGTACACCACTGCGCCAGAGGGCACCACACCGAATGAGATGCTGCAGGAGCCCTTCCTGTTTATATTTAATTTATATGCGGTCTCGTACCCGTCTGTATTCTTTACAGTTACGTAAACCAAATTTTCCCCGGCATTAAGAAGTATCGTTCCGTCTGTGCTTTCGTTATAGGAAACGGTATAACTGCTGTTTCTCGGGGTAGCTTTCATTGTAATGCATTCGGAAGCAGTATCCGCAGTATACACTGTTTCACTGTCCTTACCGCTGAAGGACTCATTGAGCGCCACATTATCACCCGAAGCATCGGTAATTTTTATGCTGTCAACAGTGGGGTTGCTCCGCAGTATTCCGATTGTATATATCTGCCTGTCGTCCCCGGTGCCCACCTCCAAGGTGACGCTGCTGTTTTCCCCGTATGAGGTGACAACTCCGCTCAGGCTGTTGCCCGATCCGATTACAAGTTGTTTTTCCTTATCCTGATTGCTCGACAGAAGCAGATTTTTATACTTTGCCGTAACGACTGAACCTTCCGGCGCGTTTTCAGAAAGCTGCACGAAAATCACAAAGCTGTCCTGCCTTTCGGGAATGACGACACAATACGTCCCCGGGGCACCGGAAAAGTCTGCAGTCATCTCATAGGTATTTCCCTTGGAATCCGCAATTTTAAGCTCCGAAAGATAACCGCTCAAAGCGAGCAGCTCCTGCTCCGCCTTCAAAAGGCTGTTGTAGTTGGTGACAAGGGGCTTATCTTCTTCGTTCAGAGAGTCATAGGCTTTCCTTGCCTCCTTTATTATCTCTTCTTTTCCCCCATCAGCTTCCACGGCAGCGTCGATCAGAGCAATGACCTCCTGAACCGTTTTTGTTCCAGCCTGATCATCAGCAAAAGCCTGCATCGGAAGCAGGCTCAGTGTCAAGACCACCGCCAGAAGCAGGGAAATCCACTTTCTTCCCCAAAGTTTTTTCATTTTGCATCCTCCCAATATCAAAGGGCAGCCGCCCAAAATAGTTTTACAATAAAAAAGGCTGCAATGACCCTATGGTCATTGCAGCCGAATTTCTGCCTACAGTATTCCGTCCGCGCGTCAAATCACGTTTTCGGTTTCGATCATCACCGGCCTTCTGGCTTATACATTTGGGGCTGCCGCCCTGCGTATCTTATCCTGCCTTCTCAGTTCCCCAATGGCCGACTTGCGCCACGGACAAAACACTCCTGTATTTACAGCACCTGGGTGCGCTCCGGACTCCAACCGGATTTCCTGATTCCTTACGCCTGCCCGCATGGGGCAGCCTTTGCGTGGAACGTGATGAAACTTATTCTTTTCTTATTAAATATTGTACCACAATGCCCTTTTGCTTTCCAGCGGATATTAGCTTTCCGGAAATAATAGCAAATTCGGTCACTTTGGCACAAAAAGTTCCCGGCGAAGTTTCCTCCGCCGGGAACTGCAGTGCCCCTCTTATTGGGGATTACAAGGAGTGCCTTTTACTTTTTGCGTTTGAGCACTGCTGCCGCAGCGCCAATGAGCACGAGCACCGGAAGGGCAGCTGGTGCTCCCGTGTTCGGGTTTTCCTCTCCTGCGTGCTCGCCACCGATAACTATTGTAGTGGTTTCATCCTTCACTGGAATCGGCTCTGAAGTCACCGTGATTGTAATGTTTCCGCTTATGTAATTTCCGGAAATGGTATATCTACCGTTGGCTTCAGCTTTTACGGGAACACTGTTTTCTCCGACTTTTGCAGTCACTTTATAGCTGTATCCGGATTTTTTAGCTACGGTGAAGCTGTAATCCTTTGATTCCTTTGCTTCGGCGCCATACGTAACTTCGCCTGCGGCATTTCCTTCCACTGTTACAGCAAAATCCTCAAGCTCTTTCTTTTCAACATTGACAACTATTTCGCCTTTGATATCGGATCCCGGAATAGTATAGGTATTTCCGCTCACGCCAAAGCCTGTGTAAGCAGTCCCTCCTACGGTCATGGTCACGATGTAGGCGTAATTTTCATCCCTGTTGAGAGTGAGAGTATAGTCGGTTCCATGGGTAGCCTTTTCTGCGCTTTTTACCATGTCCTCTCCGTCGACTGTCACACTGAACTGTACTCCGCTCTTGTTGGCAATGATTTCAATGTTTCCGGTGACGTCCCCTTTAGAAACAGTATAGCTGTTGCCGTCCACCGTCGGAGTTACTTCCGCTCCCCCGACCTTTACTTTCACTTCATAATTAAAATATTCGCTCTTCGCGACAGTGAATGTATAGTCCTGCCCATAAGTCGCAGTGTCGGTTTTATATACATTGTCCGACGCTGTGCCGCTGGCAGTCACTTTATAGGTTTCCGGCGATTTTGTAGCATTTATATTGATGTTGCCGGTAATATCAGCACCTTTAATTGTATACTCATCCCCGTTTACAGAAGGAGTATAGTCCTTGCCTCCGACAGTCACCTTAACCGTATAGTTATAATGTTCGGCTTTGTTTACTTTGAAAACGAAATCAGTGCCGTATGTTGCGGTTTTTGCTGCCTCAACATCCGCATTTTCGGTGGCGGTCACAGTATATGTTTTAGGAGTTTTACTAACATTTATTGCAATGTTTCCTGTAACTGCAGCCGCTGGAATGGTGTAGGTGCCACTGTTTTCCTGGGTAGAAACTGCCTCTCCGCCTACTGTTGCCGAAACGACATAGTTATAATTGGAATCCGCACTGAGTTTAAAACTGTATTGAGAATTGTAAGTTGCTTTCGCGGCAAAGGTTACGTCTCCAGCTCCGCCGCCACTGACTGTCACGTCATACTGCTTCGGGTTTTTTACCACAGTTACAGTAATGTCGCTGTTAATGGCAGCACCGCTGATTGTATATTTTCCGCCCTGCTCGGTGTAACTTGGCGCGGTACCGTCCGTCTTTTTGATTGCGACAGAATAATCATAGTGCTCATCCTTGCTGACCGTGAATGAGTAATCAGTACCATGAACAAGCCCGGAAGCGGATTTTCCCTCCACATCTCCCGCAGCGTTCCCTTCAAAGGCTATGCTGAAGGACTGGCCGGTTCTGGCAACAGTAATTACTATGTTTCCCTGAACATTTTCAATGGTATAGGTTCCGTCTTGATTGTCTTTCAAAACAGCCGATTTGTCGCCCATAGTGGCAGAAACATTATATGTATACAGCGGCTTTTTTGATACTGTAAACGTATAGCTGTCACCCTGCAAAACCTGACTCTCATATTTAGTAACATCATCTTTAGCATTGGAATCTGCCAACGTCACAGAATAGTTTGCTTTTTTCTCTTTTGCTACGTTTATCACAATATCTCCGGTTATATCGCTTCCGGGAATGGTATAGGAATTTCCTGTTACACTGAAACCTGCATACTCTTTTCCGCCGATTTCAACGCCGACGGTATAGAAATATCCGCTGTTTTTAGCGATACTGAAGCTGAAATCAGTGCCATAGGTCGCAGTATCTCCTGCAGTAACATCGGCATTTTCAGTATAGGATACTTTGTAAGTTTTCGGCTCCTTTGTGACAGTGATAGCAACATCACCCGTTACATCGCTTCCATTTATTGTATAGGTTTCTCCGCTTTCTGCAGGGGTTATGGATTTGCCTCCGACTGTCACAGAAACTGAATAATTATAATTTGCGTCCTTATTGACGGTAAAGCTATACGAAACGCCATGATCGGCTTTTACATTGTAAGTCACGTCGCCCTTGCCGGAACCGGTCACGGTCACGCCGTATTTTTTCAGAGACCTCACTGCGCTGATGTCAAGATTCCCGGAAACCGCTTTTATGGTATAGCTGTTGTCTCCGTTATCGACCACATCTACCGGCTGTCCGCCCATTGTCGCACTTATTTCGTAGTCATACCCTTCTTCCTTGTTAAGAGTAAATTTGTAATCCTCTCCAAAATCAACTGAACCTGAACCTGAAAAACAGCTGTCAAGATTTACAGTATATGTCTTTGTAACTTTGAGTGAAGAAGGAACAGTTTCTACATCGATTTGTTCCTGATTTGCATTTTTAAAATTATCAATTTCGACATTTATATTAGTATTACCCGGCGCCACAGTTTCAAAAATAGCGGTAAACAATTTCCCATCCCCGGTGATGTTCTCGGTCTTTGCTAAAGTAATAAATGCGGAATCTTTATTTACTACAACCGTACCAGATCCAAATAACCCATCCGTTAACGTTATAGATACTCCGCCCAAATCATACTGTGTTTCTTTCAGTCCTTTAAATTTAAGTACATTTGTATCATATTTTAAATACAAGCCGACTGATGCAAACCCACTGTTTCCGCTAATTTCAACATCTATCATAATCTGTTCGCCAACAGTTATTGCCGTCGGTACATTTGTAAAAGTAATGATTGTATCGCTAGCAAAAGCAGTCATTGCAAAAGAAGACGCAATCATTATAAATGCCATACATATTGAAAGAATTTTTTTCATTTTAATTTCTCTCCAGTGCTATCAATTGTTTCTATCGGAAATTTGTTAATAATCTGTGCGTAGCGTTGAAGGACAAGCATAGCATCATCAGAATTTATTTTTTCGTCACCATTAACATCTGCCGCAGAAAGAAATTCACTGCTGAGTGTTTTTACCTGCGCATAATGTTGCAAAATCAGCATTGCGTCGTCGGAATTTACTTTTCCGTCTCCGTTCACGTCGCCGTAAAATACGGCGCTTTCTACAACAATTTTCGCTGTAGCGGGAGCCATTGCTGCACTGTTGGTTTTACCGTTGACGTCGCTTGCCATTATGTAATATGTGCCCGCAGTTTTAGGAAGTGTTACGGTGTACTCACCATTTGTGCCTTTAACTATTTCAGTCATAACTTTATTCCAGCTTGCGTCATAAAGCTCAACATTGGTTTCTCCTGTGTAAGGCACGATGGGTGTTTCCTCTCCGGTAAGGCCTGCGCTCGTTGCGGTCTGTTTTACCGCAACAGCAAGTTCCGTTCCAATTTCAGCAGTATATTTTTCTTCGTCAAATGAGAGAAATGCTCCATTTGTATGGAAATCCCAGTTTGAGAACATCGCCAGATCAATGCGGTCTCCGTCCGAAAGAAGTATATAATCGCCGGTTGCTCCCCAACCTTCTCTCATCAAAGGATATCTGTGGTTGCGGTAATACATGAGGTTTTCATCGTGGCCCCAGAAATTGCTCATATACATGGACGTAGCTTTTCCCGTGATATACAGGGCTTTTTTCGTGCCAGAACTGTACGCCTCTTTTACAGCGTCGTCAAAATAATATACATCCGTATTGCTGCTATAATTTGTGACCTGGGAGTTTCCTTTTCCGCAGTCCTCTTCATCGAGTCCTAAGTAGTAGCGCTCCAGGAGATAGATATACAAGTGCAGCACCGTCGGACGCTCTACGACAGTACTGTCGACATATATTCCCTTTCCGTTTTCAGTATGGCAGCGGTAAAAACCTTCAAGACCATAAAGTTTAAGGTCAAAATAAGGTACAGTCACCTCGAGGTTTGCCAGCGGCACATCCCCTTTTCCCATAATCGGAATACCATCGTTTGAAAGCGTGACAGTAACGGTGACGCTTTCCGCAGGCGTCTCATTATATCCGTATGATGACGGCTCGCCGTCACCGGTCAGGGCAAAAATTCCGCCAACCGGAAAAAATGCCAGCAAAAACGCAAGGAACAAAACAAAAATTTTCTTCCTCATTTCGTTCTCCTTCCTATATATACATTTTATTTTTTGCTCTCTGCTTTCATGAGCTAAATCAGTGAAATTCTTTCATCCCCCTCAGCCCGGGCGTTTACAGCAGCATTTCTTTTTCGATGCCACGGGGCGCGAATCCCTCGGCCGTTTAAGCCCCGCTTTCTCGAGAACCCTCGGCCACGGCCCGAAACGTGATTTTATATACACAAAGCCTATAACCTCGCTCTTTTTCGGAGGTCTGCCGAGCTCGGAGGCTTTGTCACGCACTATCTGGAGAAGCTCGTCATCGCCCGTGCTGCGGTGAGTTTCGCCGAATTCCGCTTCAATGAGCCGCCGCTCCTCATTCAGCCTGTGTTTTTCCTCCCGCGAATATATATCGTTTTGATTTAATTTGATTTCCTCCAAATTTCAGTCGCCTCCTTGGCAACAATAAAAAAAGCTGCAATGACCCCTTGGTCATTGCAGCCGAGTTTCTGTACCCAGTAATCCGTCCGCGCGAATCGCGCTCTTCGGTTTCGATCATCACTGGCTTTCTGGCTCATACGTTTGGAAAACGGCAAACCGTTTTCTGCGGGCTTTGTCCTACCTTCTCAGCCTTTAAAAGCCAATGGCCGGCTCACGCCGCGGACAAAACTCTCCCGTATTTACAGCGCCTGGTTGCGCTCCGGACTCCAACCGGATTTCCTAATTCCTAACGCCTGCCTTTTAAAGGCAGCCTTAACGCGGAACTTGATGCAGCTTATTCCTTTTAAAAAGATTTTCTGCTCCTTAAAAAAGAGCGGAAAGAGGGAGCCCCCTCTTTCGGTCTTTGTGTTTTTAGTATATCACCGCAGCGCTGAGCATTCTATTCCAAATTTGCTGTTTTGTCCGATAAAGCGAAAAACAGCAAATTTGGACGCTTCACGCCCATCCGTTGAAAGGCGTCCGGCTTGCATTTGAGCATTTCCAGCATAAAAGCAAAACCGCGGGCTGCAGACCGCGGTTTCGCTTTTCGGGAGAATGCAATAACTTGAAAACAAAATTATTGTCTGTTAAATTTTATGAGCACCGCCGCGCCGCAGAGCGCAGCGAGCACACCCAGATTGAGCACCGGCGCGCCAGTCTCGGGGTTGACCTCGCCGTCAGCTTCGGTGTAATCCTTAGAGCCGATGACAATGGTAACGGTGTCGCGGTTTTTGAGCATAGCAAGCGTTCTTTCCGCAGCTGCAAGCACATCATAGTTTTCCACAATACTCTTCTGGTCTTCAGTAAGAGCATTATAGGCGTTGCGGGCCGCTTCTATGGCTTCTTCGCTGTCGAGGGTGACGTTTCCGATTGCGGAAATGAGTTCTTCGACGGCTTTCACTTCTTCTGTTCTTTCAACAATTTTGAGATAGTAGATAACCGGCTCTTTCTCGCCTTCCTGAACTATAACTCTCACAATGCCGTGCTCAGGAACTGCGTCAAAGGAAAGAACATTTCCACGAGTGCTGTTGATATAGATGTTTGCGTTTTCGTCTGCCGCGACTTCAACGTCAAATTCGCCCTCAACTCCTACGCTGTAAGTATAAACGCCGTTTTTGAGCTTTACTTCTTTTCCGTCAACGGTGATGGCAGAGGGAGCCGCCGTAACGCCCACCGCGGAATCGTTAGCTTTTGCACGGGCAAGGCAGTTTACCTCAGTGGATTTTTCACCGACTCCTGCGCCGCTGAGGCCGAGGCTTGCGGTCTGAATCTTTATGTAATGTATACCGTTTGCGAATGTTACAGGCTGACCGTTCTCATCAACAGCCCAGGCGAGATCCATTCCATCGCCGCCGAATTCGTAAACGTCAAGCACATAATCGTTACGATAGTTGCTGCCGTAATCAGGCTGAGGCCAATAGGGATTTCTCGCATATCCGCTTATGGATGCAACAGTACCTGTCCCGTAGCTGTTAGCACATGTGAGCTTAACATCCGCATAGCCCCATTCAGGAAATGCCGTACCGTCCGAATCGCCCTTGTTTCTGAGGCAGGGGAGCCACACTCCGGAAGCAGTAATGGAGCTTACATCCTCTCCGTCTTTAAAATGCAGAGGATAGTTTGCCGCAGTAGGGAGCGGATCAGAAAAGTTTTTCATCTCTTTCTTTTCGCCGTCCGATTCGGCATAAAATTTGCCGTCCTCTTTTGAATAGGTTACGGTACGGTTCCATTCGGTCTCATCGTCAAAATGGCGGGAGCCCGCAAGGGCGTACCAGTTCTCACCGTCCTCAGAAACATAGACCTGTCCGGGTTCAGAAAATCCGGAACCACCGTTGGAGTTTCCGTAGACTATGAAATCAATACCGTAGGGGTTATTGGGGTCATCTTCAATGGCGTCCTCATAGTAATAGGTTATGTATCCGCCAAAATTGCCAAGGCTTATGGGAGACCACCAATAGCCAAGACCGAGAAGGGATTTTTCCGGTTCCTCGCCGTAAAGGCCGGTGAGCTGATTGCTGAAGTTGGTATACTGGGAGCCGAGGCAGAGATAATCCGCAACACTGTCGGGCATATCAAGGTCGGGATTCCTTCCGTAAACCACAAAAGATATGGAAGTGCTTTCGCTGCCATCGTCATTGCTTAGGGTCACTGCCTTTTTTGCAGAAGCAGCATTATTCGGAACCTCAAGAATTTCATCTGCGCTGAATGTGAGTTTATAGCTTCCGTCCTCACCGGCAGTCATTTCAGTGCCGTTATAGATAGCTTTTGTAAAATGCTCATCATTGAGTTTAAAAATGAAAGAGGCTTCCTCTGCGCCTGCATCCATTACCATATTGAAAGTGGTATTGCTGAAAACAGTAGGGGTATACAGCGCTCCGTTTTCCGCTGACAGTTCGGAGAAGTTTTCTACTTTCGGAGGTCTCGTTGCTGTTCTGTCCCAGCAAATCACTATAACAGTATCATAATCATCATCGGTAAGAACTGTTGTGTCATATTTGTCTGGGTCGAGGCCAAGCATATCCTCAAAATCAAGGCCGTCATATCTGAGTATCTGTTCAAGGTAATCAATATAAGTATCTCCCATTTCAGGCATTCCGAAAAGGTGTTCATCTGATACATTGATTATAAAGAAATCTCCGTCTTTAACGTTCCATTCTCCTCCTAATTCATTATACAGTACAGATTCTCCCGGAGCATTTACATATACAGTTTTTACATTACCATTAACAACAATGCAATTAAAAATCAAACCCGCTTCTGCGCTCAAATCAATTGTAGTAACATCAAGTTTGGTTCCATCTGCAAGCTTGGCTTCCACCCCCTCCGCAAATGCGGTCATGGGCAAAAGTCCGATGACCATGATGAGTGCCATGAGCATACTCAAAAAGCGTTTTTTCATTTTATGTTCCTCCTCAGTTTGCTGGCAAGGGCATTTTTCTTCCACTTTTAACGAAGAAAAAAATAGTGTCCCTTTTCCGTTTATTTTTGTGAGTTTTACCCCAGATTTATAATAAAAAAACAGCCGCTGCAAGCCTTTATCGCTTGCAGTGGCCGATTTCCCACCAATTTATGTTTTCCCGCCGTTGTCGACATTCTGGCTCGCGCATTTAAAGGTGTTGCCCCGCGCTTTCCTTTCTACCTTCTCAGTTTCCCAATGGCCGGCTCACACCGCGAAAGAAAAGCTCCTGCGCATACAGCATCGGATATGCTCCGGACTCTCACCGGATTTCCTTATCCCGGCGTCTGCTCCCAAAAAAGCAGCCCTTACGCCGGAACACAACGCGTTAAATTTTTATAAATTCAGAATAGCACTTTTTTTCTACCTTTTAAAGCATAAATTCGCTTTTTCTTAAAATTCAGCAATTTTGGTCGCTATGTGTGTTTAATTCTAAACAAATTAACCGGTAAAACAGGTTTTTATTATTTCGCAAAAATATGCTGAAACGACGAAGAACCGACCGGGGATTTAACCCGGCCGGCTCTTCGACTTTTTTTATTGAAAGGTTGAGAATATCAGTGCTTTTTCTTTTTGAGCACGGTGGCTGCTGCAGCAATAAGCACGAGCACATATAAGATGCTTACGTGGTGATAAACTTACACTCAAATGTACTGCAGTAACCGGATGTCCTGCAATCTTCCGAGTAGATTCCCGGAAAATACGGTTCAAGCAGTGACTTTACACGGGATTTTCATAAACAAAATAAGAGAACAGGCACACCCGGTCACACTTCATTCTAAAACAAAAGATTATCTTGCAAACTCAGCTACAAACCCCTTGTTCGATACAGAATCGAACAAGGGGTTTGAGCAATTGATGGTTCTTACTGCCTACTTTTACTTGACAAATTCACAAAGTGAATGGATACTTTTTTAAGTTTTACCAGGTGCGGGAATTGAGCTCCCTGAACTGGGCCACAGTGGGCACGTGGG
>JBJEQR010000042.1:0-6872 GCA_051881855.1 Oscillospiraceae bacterium | reverse complement strand
TATCATGCCCTTGAAGGGCTGGTGCATACCACCGGCTCAGCCGGTGGTCATGATTAGCTGTTTTAATATTTTTCTACTTGTATATTTAATATATTCTTGTTATAATATAAAATACGCTAATTTTGCGCATCTGTATATCTGTCAGCTTTCGGAGCATAATATTAAAAAACTCCGGAGGTTCAGAAAAATATGGAAGAAGAAAAGAAAAACTGCTCTGAGGACGAGGACCTCAGCGAGCAGGAGACCCAGACCGACCAGATAATAAAGACCGGCTCAGTCACAAAGACGAAGGGCAAGCACTGCATTCACTGCCTCACAGTGGTGGGCCAGGTCGAGGGGCATTATATCCTCCCGCCTCAGAACAAGAGCACGAAGTATGAACACGTCATTCCCCAGCTTGTGGCCATTGAGGAGGACCCGGAGATAGAGGGGCTCATAATCATGCTGAATACGGTGGGCGGCGACGTTGAAGCCGGCCTTGCCATAGCGGAGCTCATTTCCGGAATGAGCAAGCCCACGGTTTCGCTGGTGCTCGGCGGCGGCCATTCCATAGGCGTGCCTCTGGCCTGCTCCGCAAAGGTGTCGTTCATTGTGCCTTCGGCCACCATGACCATTCACCCCGTCCGGATGAACGGACTGGTGCTCGGCGTTCCCCAGACCCTCTCATACTTTGACAAAATGCAGGAGCGCATTACGAAATTCGTCGTGGACAATTCGCACATATCCCCGGAGCGTTTCAGGGAGCTCATGTTCACCACCGGCGAGCTTATAACCGACGTCGGCACGGTGCTCGACGGAGAAAACGCCGTCAAAGAGGGGCTCATTGACCGCCTCGGCGGCCTTTCGGACGCCATAAAATGCCTCTATTCCCTCATTGAAAACAAGGAGGGCGGAAAAGAGGCGGGTAAGGAATGATCCTCTGGACTCCCGAGCCTGTTGACAGGATTTTTCCAAGTCCGCAGCCGGAAAAGAGTATAATGGAAATTAACGGCGGGCTTATCGAGGGTGAAAAGACCCCCGGCGGCTTTAAAATCTCCCGTCTCATTTCCACTGACCCGGGGCTTTTCCTCAAGGAGGAATACGCCCCAGGAGTGATAAAGAAAATGTAAACGTATCAAGGCGGGCAAGGCGCGCCGAAACCGGCGGCAGAAGCCGCCCATACATAAAAAGGAGAAAACAATGAGTTTATTTGACGCGATAATTCAGGGAGTAATTCAGGGGCTGACGGAGTTCCTTCCGGTGTCGAGCAGCGGCCACCTTTCGCTGTATCAGCATTTCACCGGCAACAGCGGCGAAGCCGCCGGAGTCTATTCCATACTTCTCCACCTCGGGACGCTTCTGGCGGTGTTCATAGCATTCCGCAAAGATATAATCGCCATGATAGTGGAATTTTTCAAAATGCTCGGGGAGATATTTACCGGAAAATTCGACAGAAAGAACATGAACGGCTCAAGGAGGATGATTTTCCTCCTGATAGTGAGCCTTGTGCCCCTCTGCTTTTTCTATTTCCTCTCCGATTTCTATAATTCCCTTGCCGCTGACAACGACATTGTGGTCGAGGGGCTTTGCTTCCTGCTGACTGCAGCGCTGCTGATAATCTCCGGCAGGTGCGTCAAGGCCGGTGGCCGCGGCGCGGAGAATATGACCTGGAAGGACGCCCTCGGCATGGGCATTATGCAGGGCATTGCGCCCCTGCCGGGCCTCTCCCGTTCCGGCTCCACCATTTCCACTGGTCTCATTCTCGGCGTTTCGAGAGAGCAGGCGGTTTCTTTTTCTTTTATCATGGGAGTGCCCGCGGTGCTTGCGGCCAACGTTCTCGAGGTGCCGGAGGCAATCTCCGGCGCGGTGGATATAAACTGGGCAGCGGCCCTCATAGGCATGGCGGTGGCTCTCGTGGTGGGTCTTGCGGCCATAAAAACAGTAAAAATGCTCGTTTTGAACGATAAATTCACATATTTTGCATGGTACCTTCTTGCACTTGGCGTAATCGTCGTTGCTCTCGGAATTTATGAGCACGCTGCGGGAACGGTCATCAGGTTTTGAGGTAAACTGAATGGCAACGAAAAAGACGACAAAAAACAAAAAGACAACTAAAAAACAGCAGGAAGAGGAGCTCTCTACCAAAAGGCAGCTCTCCGCCATTCTGTTTTTTGCCCTGGGCGTGATTTTCACAGCCATGACTCTCGTGACGGGGGAGCACCTCTGGGAAACTCTGCATTACGCAATGTTCGGCCTTTTCGGCTGGTGCGCGTACTTAATAGGCCCGGTGTTCATCTACCTTGCGGTTATGAATACCCTTGAGCGACCCACCTTCTCCACCAACGCCCAGGCCTGGGAGAGCCTTGCGCTGATGCTGCTTCTCTGCGGCATTACCACCGTTTTCACCAAGGATATGGAGCTCTCCGGCGGCGTATTTAAGCAGATAGGCCAGCTCTATACATACGGCAAGGACCTCATCGGCGGCGGAGTGCTTTCCGTCGTTTTCGGCGTATCCTCCGTGGCCCTCATGGGCAGGACCGCCGCCATAATAGTGGGAATAGTGCTCATCGCAGTGGTGATAATGCTCCTGACCGGCACCACCCTCATAGGCCTTGCGAAGGATACCAAAAAGGCCGGTGAAAAGATAAAAGAGGTATACGTTGAGCAGGTGGAGCAGCACAAAACCGCTGAGACCGCCCGCCGCAACGTGCAGATAGATATTCCGCTGGACGACGCTCCTATCCGCTACCAGAAGGAGGACACCGGGGACGCGGTGCGCCGTTCCAAAGAAAAGCTGCTTGGCAGGAGCTCCGAAAAGCCCCTGGACGGATTTGTGGTACCCGACGTTCCGGACGAGCCCGGCGCACCGGTCACCACCGTGAAGCAGGAGGAGAAAAAATATACCGCTGAGAACGAGCCCATTCACGGATTTAGCGCTGTGGCTCCCGACGAAAAGGAAATCGCAGCGCCGTCCAAAAAGCACATGGACGTCCAGATAGATATACCTCTTGATGAAATCAAACCGGCGGATGAGCAGATGGCCGAGGCGGCGAAGGACCCGAAGCTGGAGGAGCTCATAAACCGGGCCATAGAGAAGCCCGTGCAGGATAAAACCTCGAAAAAGGAGCTCAGCGCCATTGCGGAGGAAGAGACCAAAAAGATCACGGAGATAATGGACGACCTCGAGACCATTCCCTATGTTTTTCCGAGCATTGGCCTCCTTAAAGAGACCAAAAACCCGGACGAAAAGAACATAAACGGGGAGCTTCGCAAAAAGGCCGACATAATTATGAACACTCTCCAGAGCTTCGGCGTGCAGGCTAAAGTCATAAATATCTGCCGCGGCCCTGCGGTCACAAGATATGAGCTTCAGCCCGGAGCGGGCGTAAAGGTCAGCAAGATAGCAAACCTCGCCGACGACCTTGCGCTGGCTCTGGCGGCGGACGGGGTGCGAATGGAGGCGCCCATTCCCGGCAAAGCCGCGGTGGGCATCGAGGTGCCGAACAAAAACAGGAGCATAGTGAGCATCCGCGAGGTTATTGACTCGGAGGAGTTCCGCTCGGCGAAATCCAAGCTCACTGTGGCCCTCGGCAGGGACATTGTGGGCAACATAGTTCTGGCAGACCTTGCGTCCATGCCCCACCTTTTGGTGGCGGGCTCCACCGGTTCGGGAAAATCCGTCTGCATAAATACCATGATCATCTCCATTTTGTATAAGGCAAGCCCGGACGAAGTAAAACTTTTGCTCATCGACCCGAAGGTGGTGGAGCTGAGCGTATATAACGGCATTCCCCACTTGCTTATCCCGGTGGTGACAGACCCCAAAAAGGCCGCCGGCGCCCTCAACTGGGCCGTTTCCGAGATGCTAAAGCGCTACCAGATTTTTGCGGACAACGGAGTGAGGGATATATCCGGCTTCAACGAGCTGGCGGAGGAGAGGGACGACCTCCAGCCCATGCCGAAGGTCGTCATAATCATAGACGAGCTTGCGGACCTTATGATGGTTGCCTCAAGCGAAGTCGAAAACGCCATAAACCGTCTTGCCGCTTTGGCGCGTGCCGCAGGCATGCACCTCGTCGTCGCGACTCAGCGCCCCTCTGTTGACGTTATCACCGGCACCATCAAGTCCAACATAGGCAGCAGGATAGCTTTTAAAGCCTCCTCCCAGGTGGACAGCCGCACCATTCTTAACGAGAGCGGCGCTGAAAAGCTCCTCGGCAAAGGCGACATGATATATCATCTGCAGACCGAAAGCCCCTCCCGCGTGCAGGGCTGCTATGTCAGCGACCGCGAGGTGGAGGAAGTGGTCAAATTCGTCAAAAACGGCGGCACCGCCGAATATGACGAGAATATACTCGACAATATTGAAAAGCTCTCCGGCAAGGAGACCGAAAGCGACGGCGGAGGCTTTGAAGATGAGGACGATATGCTTCCCGCCGCCATTGAGTGCGTGGTGGAAATGGGACAGGCTTCCACGTCCATGCTCCAGCGCAAGCTGAAGCTGGGCTACGCCAGAGCCGCAAGGATAATCGACCAGATGGAGGAGCGCGGCATTGTGGGGCCCTTTGAGGGCAGCAAGCCCCGCCAGGTACTTATAACCAAGGAGCAGTGGCTTGAAAAGCAGCTCCAGAGCGACGAATAATGCCTCCAGTTTCCGGAGGCTCAGAAAATAAACACAGGAGGAACTGTCTTGAGCATTTTCAGCAAGATAAGCGAGGGCCTCAAAAAGACCCGCGAATCCCTTAAAGAACGTTTTGACGACGTATTTTCCGGGTCAAGCGTGGATGACGAGCTTTTCGAGGAGCTGGAGGAAGCCCTGGTTCTGGCGGATACCGGCGCCGCCACAGCGGCGGACATCTGCGAGGAGCTTCGCAAAAAAGTAAAAAAAGACGGAATTTCGGACCCGGAGCAGGTCCGCGCCATGCTGGCGGACGTAATTGCGGATATGCTGAGGGGCGGGCAGGAGCTCGACCTTGAGCACAAGCCCGCCATAATCCTTATGATAGGTGTAAACGGCGCAGGAAAGACCACCACCATCGGCAAGCTTGCAAAGCGCTTTGAGGACGAGGGAAAACACGTAGTCCTCGCCGCGGCGGACACCTTCAGAGCTGCCGCCATAGAGCAGCTTGAGGTGTGGGCCAAGCGTTCCGGCGCGGAGATAATCAAACATTCGGAGGGCTCGGACCCCGCCGCCGTCGTCTATGACGCCATTGCCGCGGGCAAAGCCAGAAAAGCGGACGTCATAATCTGCGACACCGCCGGAAGGCTCCAGAATAAAAAGGGTCTCATGGACGAGCTTGCCAAAATCGGCAGGATAATCGAGCGCGAAGCCGGGGACTCCTCCGTGGAAACGCTCCTTGTGCTCGACGCCACCACCGGCCAGAATGCCCTCAATCAGGCGAGGGAGTTCGGAAATGCCTGCGGCCTCAGCGGAATAGTCCTGACAAAGCTCGACGGCACCGCCAGAGGCGGCGTCGTGGTGGGCATCAGGCAGGAGCTCAAAATTCCCATCAAATTCATCGGCGTAGGCGAGCAGGCGGAGGACCTCCAGCCTTTCGACCCGGACAGCTTTGCAAAAGCGCTTTTTGAATGACGCTCTCCGGACGCGCCTTTGGGCGCCCGGGAGGAATAAAAAGGGAAATCGTTCCAACAATCATAATAGCAACAAAAACACAGTGTAAAATGACAAAATCAGCTTCTTAAAAGGAGAATGAAAATGATAACGACTAAACAGAGGGCCTATCTCCGGGGCCTTGCCAACGGAATAAACGCTATTCTCCAGATCGGCAAGGAGGGAATCACCGACGCCCTTGTGGCAAATATTGCGGAGGCTCTTGAGGCGAGGGAGATAGTCAAGGTTGCGGTGCTTGAGACCGCGCCCCTTTCCGCCAAGGAGGCCATTGCCGAGGTCATGGAGAAAATCCCGGGTACCGAAGCCGTTCAGGTCATAGGCCGCCGCTTCACCGTCTATAAACGCAACCTTAAAGAGCCGAAGATAATTCTTCCCTGAGGGAAAAGAAATGAAGATCGGAATTTACGGGGGCAGCTTCGACCCTGTTCATAACGGCCATATAAACGCAGCAGAAACATATATGGAGGAGCTTGGGCTCGATAAAATCATAATAGTGCCGGCCTACTGCCCGCCACATAAAAAGGGCCTTGCCCTGACTCCGTCGGAGCACCGCCTCAATATGTGCCGGCTGGCCTTTGAAAGCCTTCCGGGCTTTGAGGTGTCCGATATAGAGATTCAGCGGGCGGACGAGGGCTATATGGCGGACACTGTCGCCCAGCTTCGGGAGCTTTACCCGGAGGACGAGCTCATTTTGCTCATGGGCGAAGATATGCTCCTGACCTTCCGCCAGTGGCACGACTGGCAGAGAATAATTGATGTTGCGGCGATAGCTGCCGCCGCCAGAAATTGGGACAGCACCTCAGCCATGGAGGCAGAGTCGGCGGCGCTGCGAAGCTATGGCGCTGAGGTCAGGATAGTTCCCATAGACGTAAAGGAGATCTCCTCCACCATGGTGAGGGAGGCCGTCCGCCGGGCGGACGACATTTCCTCCATGGTGCCGGAAAACGTGGCGGAATACATATGGAGCCACTATTTGTATTACAATGAATGAGCTCCCTTTTGACAAGGGCCGCGCCCTGCCGCAAAGGAAAAAGGCAGTGCGCGCGGAAAGCAAGAATCAAAAAGGAGGGCAGAATATGCTCAAAAAAACAGCGGCCGTGCTCATGGCGGCGGTGATGGTTTTGACGCTTTGTTCCTGCTCAGGCTGGCGGGAGGACTATGAAAAATTCCTCGACAAGCTCATGGGCAAGGTGGATATGGAACAGAGCCTTAAGAACACCAACGCGGAGGAGGACGTCCGCGAAAGGCTTGAGGAATACAG
>JBJEQR010000041.1:0-32015 GCA_051881855.1 Oscillospiraceae bacterium | reverse complement strand
TCGCAATGGGGGAAAACCGCTCTGCCGCATTCGTTTTTTCTCAAAAACGCCCGCCATAAGGGCGCCCGGGTGGGGAGGGAAAAGTGTGCCTTCGGCGCACGGTGCTCCCGCACCATGTAGCGGAAGTGTAAAATCTTACTGCATTAACGATAAAAAATGCGGCCCTTTTGGGGCCGTCTGCAAAAGCTGTGTTACCGGCGAGCGGGGGCGGACGCTCCCCGGCGGGCCCGCCTTGCGCGTGCTCAAAACGGTGCTCAAATAAAAAAAGACGCCCCTGCGGGCGCTTTTTTGCCTTCGTTCGATTATTTCTGAAGCTCGCTGCGGCAATGCTCGCAGATGTTTTTTCCTCTGAAAACAGTAACGCCGTCGGCGCTTCCGCAGAAAATGCAAGCAGGCTCATATTTTTTGAGCATGACCGTATTATCATCAACGTAAATTTCGAGGGCATCTTTTTCTTCTATGCCGAGGGTCCTTCTGAGTTCGATAGGAAGGACGATTCGGCCGAGTTCATCAACTTTTCTTACGATACCGGTAGATTTCATAATAATTTCCTCCCAAAAATTGCCTTTTTAGACACTGCTCTTAAAATATATCCGTTTTCCCGCAATTTGTCAAGGTGTTTTCGGTAAATTTACAAAAAATGTTACAAAAAGCCATATTATATTCAAACTTTTAGAAAAATGCAACAAAAAACCTTGCCAAAAACTCGCGGGCTGACGCCAAATTTATCATATTTTGCACAAATCATCAAAAAATTAACACAATTTTTTTGTCCGTGAGGGCAAAACAAAATTCCCAACCAAAAGGACTTTATGTTCTCAATGTGAGGAGCAAAGTCCGGCACATAAGGACGGCTTCAAAAAAGGCCAAAATAGCTTAAAACAAAAAATGGCAAAAAGCCGAAAAGCCTTTGCCATTTTAAAACTGAAAATTTTTCAGGAGTTTTCCTCTTCCTCCGCTTCGGGCTCCGCCCCGGTGACGGGGGTCTCTATCGGTATGCGCTCGAGCTTCTCCATGAGGTATTTCGCGTATATCGCACAGGACACGGAGTAGTAAGGCAGGAACCAGAGCACGGGCAGGACCAGAAAATTCAGAAGCCCCCATCCCACAAAGGAGACCTGGAAGCCCGCCACGTGCGTGCGCATGCCCTTTGTGGCCATGACCGAAAGCCTGAAGGATTCGTGGATCTTTCGCCCGCTGACGAAGTAATAGCCCGCAGCGAACCAGCGCTGGGAATAGATGAGCGCCAGCGCGAGGCAGAGCAGCATCAGCGCGATGCTGACGCAGCAGGCGCAGATTTTGAGCAGCTGCAGGGTGCGGTCTTGCGTTATGATATACGTTTCCGCAAGGTAGAAAAGGACGCTCCCGGGAAGGAGGGCGACGGCGGCGCAGATTATATACCGCAGGTAGAGGGCCACAGTAAAGGCAAGGGACTTTACGAACCATCTGAAGGAGGAGAACATGTCAAAAACGACGGAAACGCTTTCCTCCCGGCCTTCAGCAAAGGCCAGGTGGAGCTTTGTAAAGCCGAGGCTCAGCGCGGGCATCAGCAGAAAATAGGCCAGAGCGGCAAGTCCGGTTATGACTATCGCCGTAAGGCTGGCGTTGGTTATGGACAGAAAGTCGAGGGCCACTGCGTCCTCGGAAAAAACAAAAAGAAGGACCGATTCCGAAATGGCCACTGCGAGATAGGAGCCGAAAAGCACCATCGCCGCGGCAATGGACTTGCCCCAGCAGCCCCGGAGGGACCTGCGGGCGTCGCATTTTATTATTCTATGAAGTTCCATTCCCTGTCCTCCTCGCTTAGCTCCTCCTCAGGGTATTTTTCCTCATCAAAGGGCTGCCGACCGATTATTTCAAAACAGCTGTCGTGCATCCACATTTGCACGGAGGTGCGGACGGTGTAGCCGCGGCCCCGGTCCGTGGCCCAGGCGGACATCTCCTGGCGGGGGTAGCCGCACATGGCGAAAAGGCCCATGATGACCATGCCGTGGGTGACCACCGCCACGTCCGTCAGGTGATTTTTGGACATGTCGTGGAGAATGTCGTCAAAGGCGCAGGCAATGCGCTGGCCGAATTGCTCCGAGGTCTCGCCCCCGGGAGGAGGGTTTTTGCCCTCCAGCCAGCCGAGGAATTTCTCGTCGTTTTTGACCTCCGCAAAGGCTTTGCCCTCAAATTCTCCGAGGTTGCAGTCCCGCAGCTCGTCCACAGTCTCCATAAGGGTGTCGGGGAAAAGCAGGTCAGCGGTCTGTGTGCAGCGCAGCAGCGGGCTGGAATAGACTTTCTGAGCAAAGGGATACTGGTAGGTCTCCATGAGGTCCCGCAGCTCCTGGACGCCCTCAGGCGTCAGGGCGGGGTCGCTGCCGCCCCCGAGGCAGAGCACTCTGTCCGGGTCCTCCGCAAGTCCGTGACGGATAAAATGTATTCTGAAAGTTACCATATTTCCTCCTTAAAACACTTTACAAACGGTATGAAAAAATATATAATATACAAACAGTAATCGAAAAAAGGTGGATTTTAAGCTATGCAGTCAGATTTTCCGCGGGTATTGTCGCTTTTGAGAAAAGAGAAAGGAATCAGCCAGAAGGAGGCCGCCGCCAATCTCGGCGTGTCCCAGGCGCTGCTTTCCCACTATGAAAAGGGCATCCGCGAATGTGGGCTGGATTTCCTTGTCAGGGCGGCGGATTTCTATAACGTTTCCACGGACTACCTCCTCGGCAGGAGCGCCGACCCGGAGGGCCTCACCATTGCGGCGGAGGACATACCTGAGCCTGACGCCGCGGGAAAGGAGAACAGCATGTCCACGGCGGGGGTGCTGCCGGTGCTCAACAAAAAGCTCATAGCCAATTCGCTCAACATACTTTTTGACCTTCTGGCAAAGAGCGGCAGCCGCGATTTGACCAAATACGTCTCCGGCTACCTCATGGGAGCCATATACCGTATGCTGAGAATTATATACGGTTTTTCCCCGAAAAACAATATGAATGCTTTCAGCGTGCAGGAGCCCGGCGCCCTCGAGAGCGCCGAGGCCTTTATGAAGCAGAATGAGTTCCGGGCAAGACGCCTTGCGAAGGACCCCTCCGTAAAGACCGAAGCCCTGACCATATCCACCGAGGGCATGTCCAGAAGCTACCCGCTTTTTGCCTCCAGCCTTTTCAGCCTCATCAAAAACTGCGAGGACGGCATGGAGAAATGACCCTTTGCTCTATTCTACCACGCTTTTGCCGTGAATTAAACCGAATATTGTAAAAAATTACGCGAGAAACGAAAAAAGCACCGCCCTGCGGTGCTTTTTTGTCCATCGGGGGGACTATCTTTTACATATTATTCATACCTTCTCAATTGACAATGAAGGCCAAATTGTATTATATTATTTAATAGATAACTATATGCGCCCTGCGCAGAGGGAGGTGCTCCGCCTTGAAGAAAAATGAAAAACTGCTGATCCTGCTCGGGGCGGCGGCCGTGGCGCTGTCCCTCTCCGGCTGCACCACCTTTGAAACGGATACGGAGGCGCTGATGCAGCCCCCGAGCCTCACCGAGGAGCAGGCGGAGCTGAACTCCGCCCTGACGGAGGTCATAGGCGAGAACTACCGTCTGCGCTACCCGTCGGACGGCACCTCAAACTCGGCGTTTATGTTCTATGACCTGGACGGGGACGGCACGGACGAGGCCCTCGCTTTCTACTCCATTGAGGACGAGAGCACCAGAATAAATATTCTGAAGCGGGAGGAGGATAAATGGGTCTCCGTCTACGAGGCCGCTGGCGCCTACGGCGACGCGAAATCCGTCCGCTTTGCGGAAACGGGGCCCGGTGAGCGCACCCTTATAGTCCAGTGGGAGCAGGAGGTGAGCGTCTACCGCTTTGAGGATTCACGGCTTGAGACCGTATATTCCGCCTTCTGCGACGGCATTGAGATGGCGGACCTCAGCGGCGACGGCTACAACGATATAATCCTTATAAACAGCTCCTACAGCGAGCGCCCCTTTGCGAAGATACTCTATTATGGGGAGAACGGCCTTGCCATAACCGAAAACGTGGGCATCACCGCCGAGTACGGCAGCATTGTCTCAACCACGGTGGGGGAGATATATGAGGGGAAAATAGGATTTTTCATCGACTCCCTTGTCTATGGCAGCAGCAATATATACCTTACTGAGATAATCACCCTGAGCGACGGCTCCGCAAACCGCACCACCATCGCGAACTACATCGCATACGAGCCGGAGGAAGAGGAGGAGAGCATGGTTACCCTCGTCTCAAAGCTCGGGCCCCGGGGCAATTACCTTCGGAACACCGCCGCTTTCTGTGAGGACGTGGACGGGGACGGGATAGTGGAAATGCCCGTGGAGTTCAGGGAGGACGTGGCCTCCCAGGACAACGAAAAGCTCTATTACATCGAATACATGAAATATGACCCGGAGGAAAAGGATTCGTATCCGGTTTGGTTCGGCTTTGTGGACCCGGAAAACGGATACAGGTTCGAGCTCCCGAAGGAGTGGAGCGAGGAGGTTTCCATGGGCTTCAATTTCTCCACCGGGGAGTACTGCTTCATAAACGGCTCCAACGGCGCTGAGGTGCTGCGTCTTAGAGCCGTGCCGCTGACCGAGTATCAGGACAGATACGAGGAGAGCTATGTCCTGCTGGGGCAGAGCGGCACAAAGGCGTTTTACGCCTGCGTCTCCGCGCAAAAGGGCGACGTTTACTATCTGGAGCCGGGCACCCTGGCCGACAGATTTTCACTCAATAAAAATTAAGGCGGGAGGAAAAGAAAATGAAAAAAATACTGGTCTGCGAGGACGAGGACGCCATCCGCGAGTTTGAGATAATAACTCTGCGCCGCTCGGGCTACGAAGTGGTGGACGCCTCCTGCGGCGAGGACGCCATCAAATATTTTGAGGCAGCGCCAAACGATTTCAGCGTAGTGCTGCTGGATATTATGATGCCCGGCATTGACGGCTTCACCGTCTGCAAGAAAATACGCGAAAAAAACAGCAGGGTGGGCATAATCATGCTCTCCGCAAAGACTCAGGAGATGGATAAGGTCAATGGCCTCATGCTTGGGGCGGACGACTACGTTACGAAGCCCTTTTCTCCCAGCGAGCTGGCGGCGAGGGTGGACGCCATATGCCGCAGGGTCGCAATAAACAGCGAGAACGCAAAAAACGACGTGCTCACCTCCGGGCCCTTCACCCTGAATCTTCTGAGCCGCACCCTCACCAAAAACGGCACGGTCATCGACCTTACGCAGGTGGAATTTCAGCTTATGGAGCTTTTCCTCAGCAACGAGGGCACCGCTCTGGAGCGCAAATATATCATAGTTAGGATCTGGGGCGAAAACTATAATGGCGACGACAAGCTGGTGGACGTCAATATTCGCCGCCTCAGAATGAAGATAGAGGACGAGCCCTCAAATCCGGAGCACCTCCAGACTGTGTGGGGCTACGGTTATAAGTGGATGCCGTAAAAATTTCCGGCGCAGCAGCGCCGGGCTTTGAAACCACGAAAGGAGGCCGGGGCCATGGCGGTAAAGAAAATAACAAGACGCTGGATCTCCAACAGTCTCGGCGTCATTCTCGTGATACTCATAGCCCTTGAGGCGGCTATCGCCGTCTCCGTAAAGGACTACTATTACGGCAGCGTGGAGCGGGTCGTGCTCTCCCAGGCGGAGACGGTCTCCGGTCTGCTCTCCAAATATTCCGCCGAGGGCGCCGGGGACTACAATACATATTTCCGCAGCATAGTAGCCGCCTTCGACAAGAAAAACATCATGGAGCTCATGGTGCTCGACGTCAACGGCGAAGTAACCATAACCTCCAGCGGCTTCATTCCGGACGCCGCAACCCTGACCCCGGACTGCGCCGAGGCTATGGCCTCGCCGGAGGGCAGCGCCGAATATACCGGCAAAATGAACGGCGAAAACCTGCTCTCGGTCACCATTGTTCCAAACGGCAGCACCGAGGAGTTCCACTCCTTCCGGCTCGTGACATCCCTTACCAAGGTGGATACACAGATAACCATAGCCATAATCCTGACGGGGCTCATCTGCGCCGCGATAATTTTCTTTGTGGCGGTTTCCGGCTCCTATTTCATAAATTCCATAGTGACCCCCGTGGGCCAGATCGGAGAGGTGGCGAAGAAAATCGCCGCGGGCGACTTCAACGAGCGCCTTGAGCCGAAAACCGACGACGAGATAGGGGACCTCTGCGAAACCATAAACGACATGGCCGAGGAGCTCGGCGCCACGGAAAAGATGAAGAACGACTTCATTTCCTCCGTCTCCCATGAGCTGAGAACGCCCCTAACCGCCATAAAAGGCTGGGCGGAGATGCTGGAGGATTCCTCCCGGGAGGGCAGCGTCGACATTGAGACCATGAAAAGGGGCATGGGCGTTATCATAGGGGAGACGGACAGGCTCTCCGTAATGGTGGAGGAGCTTCTGGACTTTTCGCGCCTCCAGAGCGGGCGCATGGTGCTCCAGCCCATGATGCTCGATATCATAGCCGAGCTTTCGGAGGCGGTGCTCACCTTTGAGCAGCGGGCCATACGGGAGCAAAAGGAGCTTATCTATGAGGAGAGCGACGATATAATCCCCGTAATGGGCGACAAAAACAGACTGCGTCAGGTCTTTGTCAACATCATTGACAATGCCTTAAAATACAGCGACAGCGGCGGCAGCGTCACCATAACCGCCCGCCGCGCCGGGGACGGCTTCGTGAACATTGCCGTAAAGGACACAGGCATAGGCATTCCCGCGGACCAGCTTGACAAGGTAAAGACAAAATTTTTCAAAGGCAACGCCACCCGCCGGGGCTCCGGCATAGGGCTCGCCGTCGCCGATGAGATAGTAAAAATGCACGGCGGGGAGCTCCTGCTGGAAAGCATTGAGGGCAGGGGCACCACGGTGACCATCCGCCTTCCAATTCACAAATGAAAAGGAGTTAACATGGAAAACAGCGAAAAACAAGTCTGCGCCATCAAAACCTCCGTCGGAGGACAGGCGCTTATCGAAGGAATTATGATGAAAGGCCCCTTCAAATCCGCCATGGCGGTGAGAAAGCCTGACGGAAGTATCGAGGTGGAGGAGTGGCAGACCGAGCAGATGACCGGCATCCGCAAGGTGCCCTTCCTCCGGGGGATTTTCAACCTGGTGGACACCCTCATAAAGGGCTACAAATGCCTTATGAAGTCCGCCGAAATGGCCGGGCAGGAGGAGGAGCCGGACAAATTTGAGCTTTGGCTCAACAAGACCTTCGGAAAGGCCGCCGGCGGCGTTTTCAACACCATTGTGACCGTTCTGGCGCTTGTGCTCTGTCTCGGGCTTTTCATAGTTATCCCCTCGTCCATAGCGAGCCTCTGCGGCAGGTTTATTGAAAACAGCATCGTCCTTTCCGCCATTGAGGGCGTTGTCAAAATGGCCGTGTTCCTGGCCTATATCATAGGAGTTTCAAAGCTTGAGGACATACGCCGCACCTTCATGTACCACGGCGCGGAGCACAAGACCATTTTCTGCTATGAAAAGGGCCTTGAGCTCAACGTGGAGAACGTGCGCAAGCAGATACGCTTCCACCCCCGCTGCGGGACCAGCTTCCTGCTCATTGTGCTCATCATAAGCATACTTGTATCCTCCGTCGTGACCTGGGACAACCTTCTGCTCAGGGTCGTGCTCAAGGTGCTCTCTATTCCGGTAATAGTGGGCGTTGCCTATGAGATAATCAAGTTCGCCGGAAGGCACGACAACCTCCTGACGAGGATAATTTCCGCTCCGGGCCTCTGGCTCCAGCGCTTCACCACACAGGAGCCGGACGACAGCATGATAGAGGTGGCCATAGCCGCCGTGACCCCGGTGCTTCCCGAAAACCGCGAGGACGGCGCATGGTAACGGTAAAAGAGGCTTTCGATGAAAGCGTAAAAATCCTTGAAAAGGCGGGAGCGGACAGCCCCGCCTTTGAAGTTTCAATAATGCTTGAGGACCTTTTGGGCCTGCCGCGCCGGGCGGAGGTGCTCACGCCTGACACGGTGCTCACGGACGAGCAGCTTTCGGTGCTCAGGGCTGCGGCCAAAAAGCGGGCCGGGGGCTACCCCCTCCAGTATATCGTCGGGAGCTGGGAGTTTTTCGGAAGAAAGTTTTTCGTGGGCGAGGGGGTGCTGATTCCCCGGCCGGAGACGGAGCTCCTCTGCGAGTGCGTCATGAAATTTTTTGCCCGGCGGATGCCGCCCAAAATAGTGGACCTCTGCTCAGGGACCGGCTGCGTCGCCGTGACCCTCGCAAAGGAGATAAACGGAGCAGAGGTCACCGCCGTGGAGCTCTATGACGGGGCCTGGGGCTTCCTTGAAAAGAACGTCAGATACCACGGCTCCTGTGTAAAAACGCTTCAGAGGGACGCTCTGGAGCCCTTCGGAATATTTGACTGCGTTGTCTCAAACCCTCCCTACGTTTCCAGGGAGGAGATGGCCTCCCTCCAGAAAGAGGTGACCTTTGAGCCGGAAACGGCTCTTCTCGGCGGGGAGGACGGCCTGGATTTTTACCGGGCCATAGCGGAAAAATGGGCGCCCCACATAACTTCCGGCGGACTTATCGCCTTTGAGATAGGCGAAACCCAGGGCCGGGCAGTGGAGCAGTTACTCAGGGAGAACGGCTATTTTGCCGTCTCCGTCTGGACGGACTACGCCGGCCTCGACCGGATAGTGACCGCGATGAAGCAATAATAAAAAAATGGCGCGCCGCTTTTGCGGCGCGCTTTTTGCGGCGGGGAGGCCCCGCCGCTTTTTTTATTTATATACCTCAGTTCCGCCCCACTCAACGAGGGTGAAGCCCTTCCGCTCGAAGGGTTCAAAGCTCTGGGCTGGGATGTCAATGGGCTCGTCGAGGGCCATCCAGACCATATGGACCCTAAGCACGCTGTCGGGCTCAGGAGATACGGTCAGCTTTGCGGCTTCGGCGTATTCCTCACCGGAAAAGGAGATGAGGTTATATTTGTTTCCCTGCATCTTTGGCACCCAGTAGGTGATGAAATCGTTATATTCCCTCGGAATAAGCCCCATTTCGGCAAGGGCTTTCCGGAGGAAAGCCTCCGTTTCGCTTCCTTTAACGACGAAGCCGCTTTCATGGGGCCACTCAAAGTCCGCCACTCCTTCCCAGAAAAGGTAGTAGTGGGTGGAGCCGTCGGCTTTATTTATAAGAGTGCCGTCGGGCTCGGCGGTGACGTTCCAGCCGCCGTTATAGGCGGGGTAGGTGTAGGTCAGCTTTCCGTCAAAGTCGAGTTTGACGGAAACGTCGGTGGTCTTTTCCGGGTAGAGGTAGATGACAGGCTTTCCGGTAAGCGGGTTGTCGGGACCGCCCTCATCAAGGTAATCTCTGAACTCATCATAGGAACCCGAAGGGTCGGTGAGGGTGTAAGTAAGCCCATAGGACATGTCGCTGGAGGTCATGCTCAGCTTATCACCCGCTATAACAACGGAGTAGATTGTTCCGGTGTTGAAAGAGACGGAGAAATCTATATGTTCTTCCGAAACGGCCGGAATGGTTAGCTCGTTTCCGGCGAAACGCTCAGGGGAAGCGAAAACGGTTATTCTTCTAAGCTGTGAAACAAGCTGGCTGAAGCAGTGGTCCTCGGGTGAATATTTTTGCTGGGATGCGGCATGGCCGACGGTTATAGAGCTTACGTTTTTCTCATTTATAAGCCCCAGCCAGTAGGGAGCGTAATTCTCCGCGTTGACGTATTCCGCCAAAATTGTTTTGCGGAAATTGTTCCAATGGGCGTCGTCCACCACAAAAGCCTTGCCTTTGTCTTCCTCGTCAACGGCGCTGCCCTCCAGAACAAAGCCGTTTTCATAGATGCGGAGGGTGTATTTTTTTCCGTCGTCAAGTCTTGCGAATTCCACGGTGTCGACTTCGCCAAAGCGCTCGCCCAGGTCGTCAGCCACAATGCCGTCAGAGCCAAAGTCAACAAAGTTTTCGTATTTCAGTATCTCCCGAAGCTCGGACTGGTTTTTAGACGGAACGTAGGCTTTGTCGCTGTTGCAGAAAAGGTTTGCGGTTACGCTCGCGTCTGACGGAATAAGATATTTTTCGCCTGTTTCGACGGGCGCGCCTTGGCTTTCGCTGTTTCCGCTGCTTTGGGTGTTTTCGGAAGCGGGGGGTTCGTCGCTTCCCGGCTGGGGATTGGTCTCCTCCGTGCCGACGGCGATTTCAATAATAACTAAATCAAACACACAGTCCGCGTAGCCCGCGCTTTCGCGAAGCTCCTGGTCAAAAAAGACCTTTTTTCTGATGCGGCAGGTGGCAGTAGGCGGTTCCGATTTGAAACTGCTGGGGGATATGCCGTCACAAAAGACCACTTCCTCTCCAGGACCCACCATCACAGTGCCGCTGTTTTGGAAGCCAACGTCCAGCTCCACCCATTCCTTGGTACCGAACTCGTCGAAGTACCAAAAAGAGGTGTCGGGAGCTATCCAAAGGGCGTTCTCCCCGTCGTTGATAAAAGTGGCATTAATGTCAAGACCAAATTCCTCGCTGTAATCCACTCTTTGAGCATTTACGGTAACAACTCTGTAAAGTCCCTCCTTGGGCTCCTCCGGAGTGGTTGTAGGGTTAGTTAGGAAAACCGCAGCAAGGGCGGCTATGGCCGCGAAGCAAATTATAATTATCAAAAGCTTCGCTTTTTTAAAACTCATAATTCTTTCCACCCTTTCTTTAATTCCGCTTTCGCCGAAGGCCAGCGCCCCGCCGTAAAGGGGACCGGCTTCTCCGGCTGAAAGCGCCAGCAGGCTTTCAGCGTATTCGCAGCGTATATCAGCTTTTGCGGCGCTGAGCACCGCTTCGTCGCAGGAGACCTCCATATCCCGGATAAAGGCGCAGTAGCAGACCCACACAAGGGGATTGGACCAGTGAATGTATAGCGTAAATGCGGCGAGAAGCCGCCAGAAATTGTCTCCCCGGCGGATGTGAGTACATTCGTGGGCGATAACGGAGGACAGTTTTTGCTCATTCTCCATGTCAAGGGAAAGGGGAAGAATGATTTTTGGCCGGAAAAGCCCGCAGACCACCGGAGTTTTGAACATTTCAGACAGGCGGACATTTTTGACATAGGGTACGCTCTCAAATTTAAGTTTGCTGAGCACCGCGAAATAGCCGCCGATTCCGAAAAGAAGCAATGCCACGGCGCCGAAGCCCCAGACCGCGCCGAAAATTAGGTTCCGGTCAACGGGGCTTTTTACTACTGCGGGACGGGGGCTTTCGCCCTTGGCAGAAGACTCGGACTGAAGATCCACCAAAGGGTTTTCGTCCTCCCGGGCGAGGACCGGAAAATTAACCGTTTCGCCATCGTCCTCAAGGAAAACAACGGTGGAGGAGCTTCCATGCTCAACCACGGAGCCATATGGGAGAAAATTGAATACGCTCATTTCGCTTGCAGGTGAAAAAGGGAGCATGAGCCGTATAAATACCAGCGCCCAGGCGATATAGAAAACCTTCCTCGGAAGGCGCTTTTTAAGCGCCGCCCGAAGGAGCAGCAACACCAGCATCAGCGGAATTGCCCCGAGGGAAAGATTAAGTACTTTAAGAAAAATTTCGACGAGCACGGCGTCACCTCGTTTCAGTCAAAATGAAATCGGGAGTTTACTTTTTCTCGTTTATGAGATTTCTGAGCTCCTCAAGCTCCTTTGGGTCAAGGCTTTCATCCTCCAGAAAAGCGGAAAAGAATGCGCTGGCGGAGCCGTTAAAAAGCTTTTCAACGAGCCCACGGGTTTCGCTTCTTCTCACTTCATCGAGGGAAACAAGGGGCTTGCAGAGAAAATCCGGTTCGCTGCGCTCCACAGCTCCCGCCTCCACAAGAGATTTTATTATAGTATAAGTGGTATTCTTGTTCCAGCCGTAGCTTTCTGCGGCTTTGAGCGTCAGCTCCTTGGCGGTGGCAGAGCCGCATTCCCAAAGAAGCTGCATGACCTTTATCTGTGAGTTGTTGAGTTTTCCTTTTTTGTCTTTCATAACGAAATCCTCCTTTGGACTATAGCTTTAGTCTCTGATGCCAGTATAGACTATAAATATAGTCTTGTCAAGACTATTTATATAGTCCAATACGGGATATTTTACATACAAAAAAGGCGGTCCCGCTTTTGCGGGACCGCACTAAACTCTTAAACACGATTATTCGTCTATGTTCTTTCTGCCGATGAGGAAGAGGCCCACTGCAGCGCCCACTGCTATTACCAGAAGGCCGATGATGATCCATACCCAGAAAGGAATACCGCCTTTGGTCTCCTCGGGTTCGGGCTCGACGTCAACATCAATGACGGGCTCGGACTCGGAAGAGGGTTCCGGCTCGGAGGAGGACTCCGGTACGGAGGATTCAGGTTCGGAAGACTCGGACTCTGAGGATTCCGGCTCAGAAGAGGACTCGGAAACGGGCTCGGAGGAGGATTCCGGAACAGAGGAGGAGGCGGGAGCGCTGCTGGAGGAGCTGCTGGGGACGGAGGACACAGCCTCGGTGACGGTCACGGTGAAAGTGGCAGTCTTTTCTCCGTAGGTGACGGTGACGGTCTGGGTGCCGACGGTGTCGAGCTTGGTCACGTCGCAGGTGAAGCCGGTGGTGACGTCCTCGGTGGCGCCGCTGCCTTTGGTGAGGCGGAGGGTGAGGCCGGAGGTGTCAAGGGTCTCGCCCACAGTGTATGTAAGTTTAGTGGGCTTTGCCAGAATGGCTACGCCGGTCACGGTGTTGGCGTCGGCATATTTGAAGTCCACACGGAAGGTGTCGCTGACGGTCTCGAGCACGCCGCTGAGGTTCGGAAGGGTGCAGGAGACGGTGACGTTCTGTGCCTCGTCAAAGGTGAAAATGGTGGGGTCGCACCAGCAGAGGTTGGTGATGTCGTAGTTGGGGTACTCTTTATATTTGTCTCCGCTGCCGGTCCATTTGTATACGGTAGCGGTCACCTTGAGTCCGGTGGTGTCGAGGGTGTCGCCAAGATAATAGGTGGTTTTGGTGGGCCATGCGTCAATGGAGAAGGTGTTGGGGTCGAAGCGGTCAAAAGGAGCATCGGCGCCGACGGTTACGGTGTAGGAGAGGGTGCTGGTGACAGTGCCGGAGTTGTTTTTGCATTTTACTTCAAAGCTGTAAGTGCCAGCGACGGTCGGGGTACCGGAGAGCCTGATGGAAAGAATCTCGGCGCCATATTTGTTGCTTCTGTGGTAGGAGCCGCTGAGAGTGAGGCCGTCCGGAATTTTTCCGCTGTAGCTGAATTTGGTGGCGTCAACGGCGGTGCCGATGACGCTGTCGAACTCACGTCCGACGTAAACTTCCTCAATGCTTTCCGCTGCGAGAGCCTGGATCGGAAGCATGAGAACAATCATCATTGCGGCGAGAACCGCGCAGAATAAACGTTTTTTCATTTTTTATCCTCCTTGAATTTAAAGGGCAGTTTTATACTCTTGTATTTTACGACAAATCACCAAATACTTCAAGGCATTTTTAATAATAAATGGATAATAAAATGACTTATTGAGAATATTTCGTGTAAAATTTTTATGAACGGCGCATCAAAAAGCTGTTTTGAGGCGGAATTATACGCCCGCCTGCGCGCACCGCACCTTGCTATTGTAGGGAACGCCGTCCCCGGCGTTCCCTACCGTGGCGGGTCGCGATACATGAACACGTGCGGATAACACCCGCCATTATAAACGAGCCCGTTTCACCCCTCTGCCCGCTGCCATGTTTACAAAACAAAAAGGGCTTCCTTTGCGGGAAGCCCTTTCAAATTTAAGTATTTCCTTAAAATTATTCTGCTTTTTTCTCTCTGTTGAGAAGCTGGTTCACGATGATGCCGACGATGAGGGCGGTGGCGATGTTGGTGACCTGCACAGCGCCGAAGTCGAGGGCGAGGCCGCCGATGCCGAGCACGAGAATTGAGCTTACGGTAAAGAGGTTGCCGTCTTTGCCAAGGTCAACCTGCTGGAGCATTTTGAGACCGGATACTGCGATGAAGCCGTAGAGAGCCACGCAGATGCCGCCGAGCAGACAGCTGGGAATGGTGTTTACGAAAGCCACAAAGGGGCTGAAGAGGGAGAGGAGCATTGCGAGCACAGCGGTGGTTTTAATGGTGATGACGGAAGCGTTTTTGGTGATAGCCACGCAGCCGACGGATTCGCCGTAGGTGGTGTTGGGGCAGCAGCCGAAGAACGCGCCGGCCATGGAGCCTACGCCGTCGCCGAGGAGGGTCTTGTCAAGGCCGGGGTCAGCGAGAAGGTCGCGCTCAATGATGGAGGAGATGTTCTTGTGGTCTGCCACGTGCTCAGCAAATACAACGAAGGCAACGGGCATATAGAGGAGCATGAGGGTGCCGAAGTCGGCGAGCTTCATGGAAAGGCCGCCGTTCTGAAGCTCTTTGAAGGCCTCAACGAAGGCGAATTTCGGGAAGCTGAAGAAGCTCTCGAAGGTGAGGGGGCTGAAGTTGTTTACGATGGCGCTGTAATCCACGATTTTGAGGTAATCAATGTTTGCGGCATTGCCGATGACGGTGAGCACGGAGGCAAAGGCGTAGCCGGAGAGGATACCGATGATGAAAGGAATAAGTTTGGAAAAGCCCTTACATTTTGCGGAGACCCAGATGGTCACAAAGAAGGTCACAAGGCCGCAGAGAATAGCCACAAGGCTGTAGCTTTCACCGGTGGCGGAGGCCTTGGTCAGGTCTGCGACGGCGTTGGCGGAGAGGGAAAGTCCGATGAGGGCGACGGTGGGGCCGACGACCACGGTGGGCATGAGCTTATTGAGCCAGCCGGAGCCCACTGCTTTGACTACGAGGGCGATTACCACATAGACAAGGCCGGCAAATACCGCACCGATGATAATGCCGAAATAGCCGAACACGGTGGCAGAGTACATGGAGGAGAGGAATGCGAAGGAGCTGCCGAGGAATACGGGGCTCTTGCCTTTGGTGAAGAAGATGTAGACGAGAGTGCCGACACCGGCGCCGAAGAGCGCGGCAGCAGGGTCCATCTCAAGGTTTACGGCGCCGTAGGCGTTGACGAGAATCGGTACGACGATAGTCGCGGTGATGATTGCGAGAAGCTGCTGAAGCGCAAATACAATGACCTGGCTGAACTTCGGCTTGTCCTCTACGGTGTAGATGAGTTTCATTTTTGTTCCTCCTGAAAAACTTATTTCTTAAAAAGCTTCACTCCGGTCTCGCCGTCCAGCTTCTGGACGCAGACGGAGATAAGCTCTTCGCGCGAAGTGGGAATGTTTTTGCCGACGAAGTCGGGCCTTATGGGAAGCTCCCTGTGGCCCCGGTCAATGACCGCCGCCAGCTGGATATAGGCCGGACGCCCTTTTTTGAGCAGGCAGTCTATGGCTGCCCGGGCGGTCCTGCCGGTATAAATCACGTCGTCCACCAGGACAATGGTCTTTCCGGTGACGTCAAAGGGGATATATGAGTCGCTGACGTTTGGGAGATTCTCCATTTCGGAAAGGTCGTCCCGGTGCATGGTTATGTCAAGGGTCCCCACCGGGACCTCCTTGCCCTCTATGTTCAGAATGTTGTCCCTTATCATTTCCGCCAGGGGAACGCCCCGGGTCTTTATCCCCACAAGGCAGAGCCCCTCCGTCCCGCCGTTGTGCTCAAGTATCTGGTGGGACATGCGGATGAGGCAGCGTTTGAGCGCCTCGGAATCCATAAGATCAGCTTTAAACTCCAAAACGAAAACCGCCTTTCCGTGTTTTTTGCAACAAAAAATGGTCCTGCCGCGCGGCAAGACCATAGAAAAATTCCAGTTATTCCGGAAATCGGGATTTTTCGATCTTGCCGGTCTCTCTGTACCGTCTTTAAAGATCATTTTATCGCTCTCGATTTTAGCATATTGTTTTTTGAATTGCAATATATTTTTCAGAATTTTGTCGAAAAAATTTCACCCACCGCGAGCACCGCCTCCCAGAAAGCGTCAGCATAGGGCGCAGGGTCAAAACCGAAGCCGAGCACCGCAATGAGAAACGCCGCTGAGCACAGGAAACACACTATGAGCATGAACATGAGCACGCCCCGGGCGAAATTTGCCTTGGCGGGGTACTTTGTCCCACCGACGGCGAGGGCAATCAGATAGATAAGCCCCACAACAGGAAGGGAGAGGAGGAACGCCGTGAGCACAAAGCTGCCCACGGAGGGAACCTCATTTTTCTCAATGGCGGCGGCCTCCGCCCGGACTATGTTTTCGAGGTCTTCAGCCGGGGGATTTTCGTCCTCAGCCGTATCGGGGGCGGGGCTGTCCTTTTCCGGCTCGTCCTCGCGGCTGTTTTTATAGGAGGTCTCCCAGCTGACCTCTTTTTTCGCCGGGTTGCCGGCGGGCTTTTCGGAAATGGGCGCCGCCGTTTCGGGCGCGCTTTCGGAAAGGCTCTCCTTAAATATCCGGGCAAATTCGCCCTTTTCAGCCTCGGGGGAGCTTTCCGTAAGATCCGGCACGTCTATATTGAGGAGCTTTGCCACAGGGTCGCCGGAGGGCTCTGCCGGGGTGGGGGAAGCGTAAAGAGGCAGGTATTTTCCGCAGTTTGGACAGAAACTCTTTCCATCCTCAAACTGGGCTCCGCATTCGGGGCAGGTTCGCATTGAGATCACTTCCAGAAATTTTCTTATATATTCCAATATTATTCCTTTAATCCCTTTCCGTCAAGGCTTTATGCCGAGAAAGGGTGGAATAAAAAAGAAAATGCGCCGCAAAGCGGCGCTTTTTTATAGAGAGCGCTGCTTTTCCGCCTCCGCTACAATGTCGCCCACGCCGCCGAGGACGGCGGAGGGCCGGTAGCCGTAGGTTTTGAGCGTCTCCTCCGTTGAGACGCCGGAGAGGACCAGCACCGTGGACATGCCGCTTTCAAGGCCGGAGATGACGTCCGTGTCCACCCGGTCCCCGACCATTACGGCTTCGTCCGAATGGCAGTGGAGCAGGCGAAGCCCGGTCCTCATCATCAGGGGGTTCGGCTTGCCGCAGAAGTATGCCCGCTTGCCGGTGGCCATTTCAATGGGTGACACCAGAGCGCCGCAGGCCGGGGCGATGCCGTCCTCGATGGGGCCGGAGACGTCGGAGTTGGTGCCGATGAGCTTTGCGCCGCCGAGGACGAGGTTCACGGCTTTTGTAAGGGTGTCGAAGGAGTAGGTTTTGCCCTCGCCCACCACCACATAGTCCGGGTTCACGTCGTTCATGGTAATGCCCGCGTCGTAAAGGGCGTTCAGCAGTCCCGCGTCGCCTATGGCATAGACGGAGCAGCCGGGGGACTGCTCCCGGAGAAACGCCGCCGTTGCAAGGGCGCTGGTATAGAAATGCTCCTCCGAAATGTCAAGCCCCATACGGGCGAGCTTCTGCTGGAGCTCCCGGGGGGTGTAGCAACTGTTGTTCGTCAGGAAGAGGAACTCCTTTTTCTCCCTGCGCAGCCAGTCAATAAACTCCACGACTCCGGGCAGGATCTTGTTCCCGTGATAGACCACGCCGTCCATGTCGCAGATAAAGCCTTTCTTTTTGTTGAAATCAATCATATATTTCTCCTTTGGAGTTATAAAATCATATTTTTACAAATATAATTATAATTGTTCCTCAAAAATAGGCAAGAGCGAATAAATAAAATTTTAGTAAATATTGCATGAAAAAAGCACCCCCGCGCAATGTGACAGGGGTGCGGCGGTATTAAATCAACATTTTGTGTTTGATGCATAATTATTTGGCCTTTCAAGGTTCCTACTTTCATTTGTCTTATAAGCTTTTCCAATGACTGAGCTTTGGCAGCTGCGTCTCAAAATAGGCCCGTGCCTGCTTTGGGGGCCAGTTTTCATTTGACATATGCTCAACCAGAAAATCCGTCAGCTGCTCAAGGCTTGTGTAAACAAATTTCCCGTCGGCGTAGCACCATTTGCAGTATTCCTCATTGAAGGTACCGTCAGGCTCTTTGCTAATGGAGGAATCGTCAAGCGGCATTCCGCAGCATTGGCAGATCAGCTTCCGGGGAGAGCCCAAAAGCGTATTTATGGAAACGTCAAACAGCTTTGAAAGCAGTTTCAGCGTTTCCGTATTCGGAACGGTTTCACCGGTCTCCCAGCGGGACACGGCCTGCCTTGTGACATAGATTTTTTCCGCAAGCTCGTCCTGGGACAGCCCGTTTTTGGTCCTAAGTTCAAAAATAACATCCTTTGTTTCCATGTAAATCATCACCTCACGGACATTATAGCATCATAGCACAGGAAAGCCAAGCAACCCGCTGTTGCTATGAGCCGTTATTTGCGGCGTAAAAGCCAAAAAGGTTGAAAAAAAGCCGCCGCGGACTTTTATGGTCTGCAGCGGCGTGGTGCGGGTAACAGGACTTGAACCTGCACGTTAAAGACACCAAATCCTAAGTCTGGCGCGTCTGCCAATTCCGCCATACCCGCATATTCTGCGGGGCCGGGCCCCGCAAAAATATATTTTACAATAAATGAAGCATCTTGTCAATCAAAGACTGAGCTTTCCCGAGTCAAGCATGGACTGGGCCGCAAGGAGGACGCCCGCCTTCGCGGTGGGGTAGGTGAGGCCTCCCTGCATCCATACGGCGTAGGGCTCTCTGAGGGGAGCGTCGGCGGAAAGCTCCACCGAAGCGCCGAGGTTGAAGGAGCCGGCGGCCATAATGACCTGATTTTCATAGCCGGGCATGTCCCAGGGCTCGGGGGTCACGAAGGAGTCGATGGGGGAGCCGCTCTGGATTCCGCGGCAGAAGGCGCAGAGCGCCTCGGGGTTCCCGAGGGAGATAGTTTCGATAATGTCCGTCCGGGGCTCGTCATAGCGGGGGCTGGTTTCAAAGCCGCAGAGTTCAAAGAGACGGCTCGCGAAAATGGCGGTCCTGACGGCGGAGGCGGTGACCCCGGGGGAGAAGAAAAGTCCCTGATACATGGGGCGCAGCTCGTTGAGGGTGCAGCCCACCTCGCGCCCGACGCCCGGGGCGGAGAGCCTGTGGGCGCAGAGCTCCACAAATTCGTGCTTGCCGGAGATGTAGCCCCCGGTGTGGGCGATGCCCGCCCCGGGGTTTTTGATGAGGGAGCCGACGATTACGTCCGCGCCCACCTCGGTGGGCTCCAGCTTGTCCACAAACTCGCCGTAGCAGTTATCCGTGACGCAGACGGCGTCGGGGTTCGCTTCGCGGACGATTGAAAAAATCTTTTTGATGACGTCAATGGTGAGGCTCGGGCGGGTGGCGTAGCCCCGGGAGCGCTGGATATACGCCATTTTTGCGCCTTTGACGGCGGCGGGAATCCCGTCGTAGTCGACGCTGCCGTCCGGCAGGAGGGGCAGCTCCTTGTATGTCACGCCAAACTCCTCCAGGGAGCCGACGCCCCGGCCGTGGATAACGCCCTGAAGGGTGTCATAGGGCGTCCCAGTGAGGGAGACCATGACGTCCCCCGGGCGGAGAATCCCGAAAAGTACGGTGGAAATGGCGTGGGTGCCGCTCATGAAATTGTGGCGCACCATGGAGTCCTCTGCGCCGAAAACCTGGCTCCACACCTTGTCGAGTATCTCCCGGCCACGGTCGTCGTAGCCATAGCCGCTGCTCCCGGCAAAGAGGCTCTCGCTGACGTGGTTGTCAATGAAGGCCCGGAGCACCTTTTCGGAGTTGTAGGTTTCAATTTCGCCCACCATCGCAAAGGGGGCGGCGCAGTCCGCCTCCGCCCTTTCGGCAAGGTCAAGAAGGCGGCTGTCAATTTTGAAAAATTCGCTCATTTCGTTTCTTCCTTTTCGTCGAGATGTAGTATATAGCACTTGCCGGCGTGAGCAAAGCCAAGATGCTCATAGAGTTTTTTTACCTTTTCGTCCGCCGGCACCAGCCAGCTTTCCCGGTGCTCATCAAAGAGCATTTTTGAGCACGCGGCTGTGAGGGCTGAGGCAAAGCCCCGGCAGCGATATTCCGGCAGGGTGGCTACGGAGGATATGGCTCCGGCATTTGCGGTCCGTCCGCGGATCGTGGCGGTGGAGACGGCCTTGCCGTCAACCTCCGCCGTGAGCACCGTGGTCTGCCCTTTGGCAATGCCACGGCGGCTTTTGAGCATCCAGAGCTCCCGGGAGGGGGCTTCGCCCTCCTCCACGATGTTCCATAGAAGCTCAAAAACGCCGTCAAGATTTTCGTTTACCTTTATTTCAAAGCCGGGCTCTCCGGCTTCTGCGGGCTTTGAGCACCGCATAAAGCAAAGTTCCTCGATCCGCCCGGGGAAAAGGCTTTTGAGCACCGGCATCGCCCCTTCGCCGCAGGCTATGCTCTTTATCCCGCCCTCGGCGAGCTTTGTCATGAAAAACAGCATCTCCATTCCCGGAAGCCCGGGGCAGAGAAGGGTTATTTTCTTTGAATCCACTTTTATGGCGGAGAGGGGCTTTCCGTTTTCGTCAAGCTCCACCCAGATGTCCATCAAATCCGGCTCCGAAAGGAGCGCCGCCCCTTCCGCCATAAAAAGGCAGGCGGTATAGGGCTCTGCCGTTGAAAGCCCATCCAGAAGGCTCAGGTCGTCAAGCAGCTTTATCATAGCTCGCAGAGCTCCCGGGAGAGGATTTTGAGCAGCCTGAGGGTGTTTTCGGCGTCGGAGATCTTCACCGTGACGGCGGGGCTGTGGATATACCGCGCCGGGAGGGAGACTGCCGCTGGGCGGATGCCCGCCCTGGTCCTGTGAATGGCCGAGGCGTCGTTGCTGCCGCAGATGGCGTGCTTTGTCTGCGCCGGAATATCGTTTTCCGCGGCGAGGTCCATGATTCTGCGGTAAAGCTCCATGTCATAGACGGTGCCTTTGTCCATAAAGGACACGACGGGCCCCTGCCCCTGCTCACAGACGTATTTGTCCCCGGGCACATTCGCAACGTCCCCGGCTGTGGTGGCTTCGACCACCACGGCAATGTCCGGGTCGACGCCGAAGGCGGCGGCGGAGGCGCCGTTGCCGCCGATTTCTTCCCGGGTGGTGAAGCAGACGGTGAAGCCGTATTCAGCGTCGGCTTTGAGCAGCTCCATGAGCAGGGCGCAGCCCGCCCGGTCGTCGAGGGCGCGGCCCATTATGAGCCCGTCGCCGAAGGCGGCAAAATCGCTGTCGAAAACCACCCGGTCGCCGGGGTTTACGAGCTTTTCGGCCTCCTCTTTGCTGTCAGCGCCAATGTCGATATAAAGCTCGTCCAGATCCGCCAGCTTGTCAAATTCGTCCTTTTTAACGAGGTGAATGGCCTTGCTGCCTATGAGCCCGGAAAGGGCGTTTTTCCCGACGAGCACCCGTTTCCCGATGGTCACCCGGGTGTCAACGCTGCCGACGGCGGCAAAGCGGAGGAAGCCGCCCTCTTCTATATTCGTGATGATAAAGCCGATTTCGTCCATGTGGGCGGAGAACATGAGCCGGTTCTTGGGCTCTTTTCTGCCGGATTTGCTGACTATGAGGTTCCCGGCGTTGTCCGTTTTGATTTCGCAGTCCGGGAAGTTTTTCACTTCTTCATAAATCAGCTTACGGACTGCCCCCTCGTCGCCGGAGGTGCCCCGGGCCATGGAGAGGGCCTCTATATTTTCAAGCAGGGTTTTCATTCTGCGTTCCCTCCTTCCATGACGTAGGCGGCAATGAGCCGCCCGACGTTCCTGACGTCCTCAACTGCGATTTTTTCAATGGCTGTGTGCATGTACTGCTGGGGAATGGAGAGCATTCCACAGCGAACTCCGGCTCCGGCCCTTGCAATATCGTCGGCGTTGGTGCCGGTGGAGCCGCCCATGACCTCAACCTGATAGGGTATTTCGTGATTTTGAGCAAGAGCGGTCAGCTTTTCGGAAATCGCCAGATCGAGGGCTGGGCTGAATCCCACCATGGGGCCTTTTTTCATGGCCTTGGCCTCCACCTCGTTCACGTCAGGGGTCTTTCCGAAGCTGACGTCCATTTCGAGGGCCTCCGTCGGGGCAATGCCGAAAGCCGCCGCCGCGGCGCCCTCGCCGCCGGTCTCCTCCCTGGTTGAGAAAACCGCGGTCAGCCCGCAGGGGAGCTCCTTTCCCCTGAGAAGTTCCAGCGCCTCAATTATGCAGGCGCAGCCCGCCCTGTCGTCGAGGGCGGGGGAGGTGACGTAGCCGTTTCCGATGTCGCTCCATTTGCCGCAGAGCATGACTCTGTCCCCGAGGCGGACGCGCTTTTCCGCCTCCTCTTTGCCAAAACCGATGTCGACAAAAATTTCCTCACGCTTGGGGTTTTTCTGCTCCCCGTCGCCCTGAAGGTGGGGCGGAACGGAACAGACGATTCCGAGATATTCCCCGTCCTTTCCGAGGACCCGGACCCTCGTTCCGCAGATGCTCCTCCGGTCAATTCCGCCGCAGGGGGCCGCCCGGAGGAAGCCCCGGGAGTTAATGTCGGTGACGATAAGGGCGATTTGGTCGATGTGTGCGTCGAGCATCACGTGGCGGCCGTTTTTCTCCGGCGCGATGGTGCAGATGACGTTGCCGAGGCGGTCGAGCTTCGTCTCGCCGTAGGCGGAAAGGAGTTCCACAGCCACGTTCGCCGCCAGGCGCTCGTCCCCGGAGTTTCCGTCCGCCGCACAAAGCGCGCGCAAAATTTCTTTAGTGTCCATAAATTTTCTCCTGTATGTTCAATGAATTGAATTTTTTAATTCTGTTCTGCGTTTTCCGCAAGGGCTTCTTGCACCCATTCCTCCGCCGACGGCGGGAGGACGAGGCCGTTTTTTATGTATTCGTCCCACTCGGCTTCCACCTCGTCGAAGGTCTTGCCTACGTATTCCGGGGATTTACCGGGGTGGAGAAGAATATTAACAAGGTTTTCCTCGCCGTAATTCCGGGCGACGTAGGCGGAGAAAGAGACGGTCTCCCGCCCCTTAAGGCTCATAAAATATTTGGGAGACATTTTCGGGTCAAGGCGGTAGCTCATGCTGAGCTGGCAGTCGAAATATTCCGCCATATCAATGGGCTTTGTGAGCTCGCGGCCGGTGATGCTTTTATAGTACTCAAAAGTTTGGTCGCCGTAAACAGCGATAAAACTCGTATAGAGCTCCTCACAGCCAAAATAGTTGGCAAGGGCTTCGCCGTGCCAGCCCTCAAGATAGGGGTTAGCGCCGCTATCAATGCCGAAAATGCCGTCATAGTCGGCGCAGACGTGGAAAAGGTAGTGGTTATATTCATGGGGGATGATTGAAACAGCCACAGCCTGTATATCGAGACTGCTTGGGGTGAAATATCCCCAGAACTCGCTGGAGCTTACGTGAATTTCGTCCTTAAAGACGGTGGGAACAAGGTAGTCTCCGTCGAAGCCGAAGGCTTCACGCTGGCGCGAAAGCTTTTGGTCAAGATTTTCAAGAGTTTCAATAAGGGTTGAAACCCTTCCCATCCAGTCGCTCTCGCCGGTATATTCCGTGATGGCGTCGGCTTTGTAGCTGCTGTCCCGCATAACGTCGAGATAGAGGGTACGCGCCCTTAATGGGCAGCTCCCGCCGCCGTAGGCGAAGCCTACGTAGCTGGGCGAAAAGTCCTTTACGCCCAGCGCCGCGGCCTTTGCCGCGGCAGCGGCGGCAAATTCGCCGTCGCCGGAATAGGGGCGCCCGAGGGAAGAGTATATCTCAATGGAAAGGGCTTTCGCGGCGGCAATTTCCTCCTCTGTGGAGCAAAGCTCCGTAAAGCAGGGGTAGGAGAGGTTAAAAAGCGCGGGCTCGGCGGCGAAAACCTCCATGTCAAGCTCGGCGGTCTCCTCCGTCTCCCAGCCGAGCTGTGCGGAAAGGTCGTTCGCCAGGGCGTAGCAGTAGCCGTAATTCGTGAAGTCGCCAAAAATCGTCAAAACCGTGGCAATAGCCTGCTTATAAGTTCCCGCCTCGTTAATTCCGAAATACGCCGTGCGGCTTTCGGAATCGCTCCGGGAGAAATACCCCGGGAGCACTCTGAATGTAAATCCGCCCGGAACATCTTCGCAAAGGGAAGCCCATTTTTCAAGGAGAGCTTCCTCCTTTTCAATGAAGTCCGCCCGTTCTTCAAGGCTTATCTCCGGGCTGAACTGATATATATTTTCTCCGGCGGCGGTCTCCTCATAGTGTGTCGGAAAAATGCGGGAGTCGCCGCAGGGCTCCGTATCGACGGTGTAGCCAGCCGTGTATTCATACGCCGCCTTTTCCGCCCCGCAGCCGCAGAGCAAAAGCGCCAGAGCGAGCGCAAAGGCCAGAAGTTTATTTAACTTCATAAGTCCGATGCTCCTTTCAGAAAATGCGCTTAAAGTTCCTCCACAGGGATCCCGTCGAGCTGTCCAAGCTTACCCACAAGCTCCTTGAAATGCTTTCCCCGTATTTCAAAGTTTTTATATCTGTCGAAGCTGGCGGAGGCGGGAGAGAGGGTCACAATGTCCCCCTCCTCGGCGTAGCCGTAGGCGGTGGCCACCGCTTTCTCCATATCCTCAACAAAAATTATCTCCGGCTCGCCGGAATAGTTAGGGTCGTTTTGGAGGGCGGCGGCGATTTTCGGCCCGGTGGCGCCGCAGAGAATGAGCAGCTTCACCTTTTCGATGAGGTGGGGAGCCAGAGGCTCATAGGGAATATGCTTGTCGTAGCCTCCAGCGATGAGAATTACCTTTTGGCTGAAGCAGGAGAGCCCCGCAATGGTGCGGGTGGGGCTCGTGGCGATGCTGTCGTTGTACCACTTCACGCCGTCGATCTCCCGCACAAGCTCAATGCGGTGCTCAACGCCGCCGAAGGTTTTCGCCACGTGCTCAACGACCCCAACGGGCACCTCGCCCCAGGTGGCGGCTATGGCCGCAAGGTAATTTTCCACGTTGTGGAGCCCGGGAATTTTGATTTCGTCCCGGTTAAAAAGCTCCGTCGTTTTCCCGTGCTCACAGTAGCAGAGCATTCCGTCCTCCCGGAGGTACGCGCCGTTATAGACCGGCTTCAGATGGGAGAACCAGCGCAGCTCCCCGCGCACCAGCTCCGCCATGCTGGCGGTGATTACGTTGTCCGCGTTGAGCACGGAGACGGAAAAAGCGTCCTGGTGGCGGAGGATATTGCGCTTCGCCTCGATATATTCCTCCATATCCTTGTGTACATCCAGGTGGTTCGGCGCGACGTTGGTGACCACCGCCACCTCCGGCGACTGGCGCATGGATATGAGCTGGAAGGAGGAGAGCTCAACCACCGCCCTGTCCTCGTCCCTGATTTCCTCGACTATCGGAAGAAGCGCCCGCCCGATGTTGCCGCCTTTGTGGACCGTTCTTCCGGCGGCGGAGAGAAATTCGGAGATGAGGGTAGTGGTGGTGGTCTTTCCGTCGGAGCCGGTGACGGCGTACTTCTTGCAGGGGCAGAGGGAGAAAAATACCTCCATTTCGCTGGTGACGGCCCTGCCCTCCTTGCGGAGCTCGCAAAGGGTCGAGTTCCACCAGTTCATGCCCGGGGTGCGGAAAACCACGTCCGCGTCAATGCCGTCGAGGTACCCCTCCCCGAGCTTCAGCACAGCCCCTGCTTTTTCAAGCTCGTCGGCAGTTTCCCCGAGCTTTTCCCGGTCGACCCTGTCCCTGGCCTCGGTTTGGATGCCCTTCTCCGCAAAGAGGCGTATCACGTCCCTGTTGCTGACGCCTATGCCGATGAAAGCCACCTTTTTGTCCTTCATTTTTTCAAAAAATTTTTCAATGTCAGTCATAAATTACCTCCGAAAGGAGCAAAAAATATAAATTAACAATTTAGTATAACATATTTATACCGTTTTTTAAACATATTTATTGAAAGATTGGGGCATTTTGCGCCTTTCGCCGATACTCCTGCAAAAGAAGGCGCAAATGCAATAAAAAAATCATTGACTTTAACGGTGCAAAGTGTTACCATTGAAAAAGATTTTTAAAAAAGGAGGGTTATTCGTGACAAACGCAGAAAGAGAGGCAAGGTTTGGTAATATGAATATACTCGAAACCGAAATTGCCATAAAATTTATAAAGGACAGCTTTGAGCGCGAGCTCGCGGATGCCCTGGAGCTGACCCGTGTTTCCGCCCCGCTTTTCGTTTTTCCCGAAAGCGGCCTCAACGACGACCTGAACGGCGTGGAGCGCCCGGTTAGCTTTGATATTCTCAAGATACAAAAGGACGTTCAGGTGGTGCAGTCACTCGCAAAGTGGAAACGCATGGCGCTGAAAAAATACGGCTTTGAGTGCGGTACCGGCCTTTATACCGACATGAACGCCATACGCCGGGACGAGGACTTGGACCCGCTTCATTCCGTCTATGTGGACCAGTGGGACTGGGAGAAAATAATCAACCCCGAGGAGAGGAACCTCCACACGCTTCAGATAGCGGTAAAGGATATTTATGAGGCTCTCAAGGAGACCCAGTTCAAGCTCTGCGGGCGTTTCTCCTGCATTAAGCCTTTCCTGCCGGATAAAATCGCCTTTGTCTCCACCCAGGAGCTGGAGGACGAGTTCCCGGACTACTCCCCCAAGGAGCGGGAGGACGCCATCGCGAAGCGCCACGGCGCAGTTTTCATCATGCAGATAGGCGGGCCGCTCAAGAGCGGCAAACGCCACGACGGGCGCGCCCCGGACTACGACGACTGGACCCTCAACGGCGATATAATCGTCTGGAACCCGGTGCTCGAGCACGCCTTTGAGATTTCCTCCATGGGAATAAGGGTGGACCCGAAGGCCCTCGACGCCCAGCTTGAGGTCAGCGGCTGCGAGGACAGAGCAAAGCTCCCGTTCCACAAAGCGCTCCTCGCCGGGGAGCTGCCCCAGACCATGGGCGGCGGCATAGGCCAGTCCCGCATATGCATGCTCCTGCTCGGCAAGCGCCATATAGGCGAGGTGCAGTCCTCCGTCTGGCCGGAGGAGACCGTTGCGCGCTGCGCGGCAGAGGGCATAAACCTGCTCTGACAATTTGATTTTTTCCTTCCTAACTTTCATATTCAGAAAAACGCCGCCCCGCAGTAAAGCGGGGCGGCGTTTTCTCCGCCGAAAAAATGGCGCTGCGGGCGGGGCAGCCGGAGGGTGGCGGAAAAGGAAAACAGCAGGGCCGTAAGGCAAAAAGCGGAAAACACAGCAGAGGCGCAAAAGTCTGCCGGGAAACGGCGGACAAAAAGGGGGACGCTGCGCATGGCAACAGCGCAAAAGCTGAAAACAAAAATGGGCGGCAGACGCCGCCCATTTTTTATATATCAAAGCTCGATGAATACCTTTCTCAGCCTTTCGGCATACTCCCGTTCCTCCGGTGTAAATTCCCGGAATTTTCCCGGGGCGAGATTCTCCCCGAGGGTGATTTCCCCCATGGACAGGCGCTTGAGGTAAAAAACGCTGCATCCGACGGAGCGAAGGAGCAGCTTCACCTCGTGGCGCTTCCCCTCGGTGACGGAGATGACGCCGGAAACGACGCTGCCGCCGGGGTTGCGGAGGGCCCGGGCCCGCTTTTCCTCCGGGATAAAGGAAGCGCTTTCGGAAACGGTACCCATGGAAAAATCCAGTATTTCCGCCGGGCGGGCCGGAGCGCCGCTTCCGAAAAGGGCGCCGCCCCGCCGCAGGGCGGCGGCTTTGCCTTCGTCAAGGGTGCCGAAGGCCCGGAAAAAGTAGCGCTTTTCAATGTGAAACTCCGGCCGGGTCAGCCGGAAGGTGAAATCCCCGTCGTCGGTAACTATCAAAAGCCCCTCCGTGTCCCGGTCGAGGCGGCCCACCGGGTGGAGCCCCGGCCGGAGCCTTGGCGGAAAGCAGTCCATGACCGTACCGAGGGAGGGGTCCCGGGTGGAGGTGACGAGGCCCGCAGGCTTATTGAGCACGTAGTAGCGCAGGGCGAGGCCCCCTTTCCGAAAACTAAAAAACGAGCACGGAAGCCTCCGTGCTCAAAATTTTTAAAGGTGGAGTTTTTTGAAAACCGCGGGGCACAGCGCCACGGCAGTCAGCGGCACGCAGAAATAGCGTATAAATGCAATGAGGTTTCCTGCGGGAAGCAGCAGCTTCATGGAGCCGTAGACGGCGATGACGAGCACAAGGCCGAGACAGAAGCGCAGGGCCTTTGTCTTGAAGCTGCCCTCAATGTCAAAATTGATGAATTTCGTCTCAATATATGCTCCAACGGCAAGGCCGATGCCGAATCCGAAGCTCTTCCAGAAATCGGCTATATCCCCGGTCAGGAAGCAGAAGGGGGAAAACAAAACGGAGCTTATGAAGAAAAGCAGGAATTTGTGCTTCGCAAAGCGGCGGTAAAAGAGCCAGAGCACCAGCGGAAGGCAGATGCCTATGGCGTAGCCGGCGGCTACGTCCGTGGGCCAGTGAACGCCCAGATAGAGCCGGGAAATGCCCACCAGAAGCGGCAGGATTATGGCAATGGCCCAGAAGCGCTTGCGGTTCACCGCCCTTGCGATGGCGGTATATACGTTGGCGGCGGCCTGGGTGTGTCCGCTGGGGAAGGAGTAGCCGGTGGCGGTCTGCGCCCGGAGGGTGCGTATGCCCTCATGTCCGATGGGGCGCTCCACCTTGAAAATTCCCTTTACGGAGTTCACCGCAAGGTTGCCCATGGCGGCGCACCAGCAGAGCCAGTAGCCCATTTCCTTGTTTATGCACCAGAAGATGAGGGCGACAATGGGAATAATGAAAAGCTCCTCGCCGAACATGGTGATTATCTGAAAAATAACGTCCAGAGCGGGGCTCGCAACGGACTGTATGCTTTTTATAATTTCAACCTGAAATTCCATTTTCTCACCTCGTATTCTATTTCAATATAACACAAAAAAACGGCAGTGAAAAGATGAAATTTGAAATCGGAACAAATATTTTTAACATTTTCACAGAAACGTTCGGGGAGCGAAATTAAAAGGCGCAAGAAAAGCGCCGCGTGGCGGCGCTTTTCTGCATGTTTTTAAATATCCGAGCCGCGGCTCACATAGGTCTCCGGGGATTTCTGCTTCACCTCGGCGGCTCCGGCGGAATTGTTCGTCACGGAGGGGCTGCCGTAGTACTCCACCTCGCCCGCGCCGGAGATTTTTACGTTCAGCGTGTCCGTGACGGAGATGTCCGCTTCGCCCGCGCCGGAAATTTCAATGCTGGCGTTTTTACAGAGAAGCTCCCTGCCGTCAATTTCGCCCGCGCCGGCTATGCTGAGCGTAAAGTTCTCCGCCGCGCCGGAAATTTCCACGTCCCCGGCGCCCTTTACGTCAATGAAGGCGGACTTTACGTTGAGCCCATAGACGTTGGCCTCCACCGCGCCGGAAACGTCAAGGCTGAAATCGGAAATGCCCGCGGCGTCCACGGAGAGGGGAATACCGCCCTCCACGCGTATCTCATCGAAATTTGCATAGACGGTGAGGATGAATTTCTTTGTGATGAAGGAGCGCTGTTTATCCACTGAAATTTTTATCTCACCGTCGCTGAAATCAACTTTGAAATCGTAGTTGTCAAGCTCGGTGCTGTACGTGGCGTCCACCCGGGGATTTTCCGCCCGGACTATTTTTATTACTATGCCGTCGTCGTCGCCGTTAAAAGAAATGTTGTCAAAAACTATGGTTTTGACCTCGGTGCTGTCCGGCTGGGAAAGGGAAATGGTCTTGTAATCGTCCGCGAGGGTTATGGGCACGACTGTGTCCTTCGCCTCATTGATCCCGTTTACCACAAAAGAGCAGCCGGAGAGCAGAATTCCGCATAAAATCGCGGCTATTGTCAGCATTGCGACCTTTTTCATGTGTTTTCTCCTTTTTATTTATATAATTTACAGTATAATACTTAAAAATATTTATTTCGGCTTTTGCTTCAAAAACCGGTTTCCTCAGGCCTCGATTTCACTGAGGAAGCTCTCCCCGGCGGTGCGGGAAAGATCCATGCCGAACATGTCGAGAATGGTCTTGCTCTGGTCGGCATAGGTGGCCCTCGTGCCGAGGTCTGCGCCGGGCTTTACCGCTTCGCCATAGGCAAGGAAGGGTATGTACTCCCTGGAATGGTCGGTGGAGGGGGTGGCGGGGTCGCAGCCGTGGTCGGCGGTTATCATCAGAACATCCCCGGGCTCCATTTTTTCCATGAAGCCGCCCAGCCACCTGTCAAACTCCGAAAGAGCCCGGGCGTAGCCCGGGGCGTCGTTCCTGTGTCCGTATACCATGTCGAAGTCCACCAGGTTCACAAAGCAAAGCCCCGTGAAATCTCTCTGCTGAAGCTCGGAGGTGCGCTCCATGCCGATGCTGTTTGGGCCGGTGCGGAAGGTTTCGGAGACGCCCTTCCCGGCAAAAATGTCGTAAATTTTGCCGACGCCGATGGTGGCAAGGCCGCCCTCCTTCAAAACGTCAAGGGCGGTGTCCTTCGGCGGGACAAGGGAAAAATCATGCCTGCCGGAGGTGCGGTAAAAATCGGGATATTCGCCCTTGAAGGGCCTTGCTATGACCCTGCCCACAGCGTGCCTGCCCGTGAGGATCTTCCGGGCCTTTTCGCATATCTCATAGAGCTTTTCGAGAGGGATCACGTCCTCGTGGGCGGCTATCTGAAAAACGCTGTCCGCTGAGGTATAGACTATGGGCTTTCCGGTGGCCATGTGCTCCCGGCCGTAGTCCATAATGAGCTGCGTGCCGCTGTAGGGCTTGTTGCAGAGCACACCGAGGCCCGTGGCCTCCGTAAATGCGTTTATTACTTCCTCCGGGAAGCCGTTCGGATAGGTAGGAAAGGGCGTTTCGGATATGAGCCCCGCCAGCTCCCAGTGGCCGGTGGTGGTGTCCTTGCCCATGCTCCGCTCATTCATGCGCCCGAAGGCGCCCCGGGGCGAAGCCGCCTTTTCAAGGCAGGAAACCCCCTCGATATTTCCGAGGCCGAGGCTTATCATGTTGGGAATTTCAAGCTCCCCGGTAGCGGCGCAGGCCGCCAGGGTGTTGCTACCCTCGTCGCCGAAGAGGGCGGCGTCCGGAAGCTCACCGACTCCGAAGGAGTCCAGCACTATCCAGAAAACGCGTTTGACTTTTTTCAAATTGTCTCCTCTCCTTTCTCGATTTCGTCTTTATCCTTACTGCCCTTTATGACTTTATATGCCTCCGTTTCCTGGGGCATATTTTTCTTTTTGAGCAGGTATTCAAAAATTTCCTTTGCAAATTTGTAGATGACCGCAAAGGCGGGAACGCCAATGAACATTCCTATGACTCCGAACATGTCCCCGCCGATGAGAATGGCGACCATTACCCAGAGGGCCGGAAGGCCGGTGCTGTTGCCGAGTATTCTGGGGCCGATGACGTTGCCGTCAAGCTGCTGAAGCGCGAACACGAAAATGGCAAACCAGAACGCCTGCCAGAAATCCACCATGAGCAGAATGAGCACGCAGGGCACGGCGCCGATGAACGGACCGAAAAACGGGATTATGTTCGTGACGCCCACTATGAAGCTGATGAGCAGGGAATATTCAAAGCCGAAAAGGCTCGTACAGATAAAGCAGAGTATGCCCATGATAAGGGAGTCCAGCAGCTTGCCGTTTATGAAGCCGCTGAAAATCTTGTGGCTCTCCCGGGCGACCCGGACGGCGGTGCCGGCAAATTTCCTGCCGAAAAGCGCGTAGCACGCCTTTTTGAGCTGGGCGATAAGCGTCTCCTTGCTGAACATGAAATAGACTGAGACGATTATGGCAAGCACAAAGTCCATGACAAAGCTGCCTATTTTTACGGAGATGTTCGCTATGTTCGCTATCTGGGGAAGAAGCTCCGCGCTGTATTTCTGGATCAGCGCCATGATGCCGTCGGCGGTTATCTCGAACTCCAGCAGCGGGTCGAGAAAATCGGTCTCAATGCCGTACCTTGAGGTCACTTCAAGAATAAAGGTCTTGACCCCCTCATAATAGCCGGGTATGTTCGTAATGAGAGTGTTTATGCTCTCGCTGACGTCCGGGATTATTATGGAGAAGAAAAGGGCCAGAATGGCCACGGCGGCTATCCACGCAGCCACTATGGCGAGTATCCTTTTGAGGGCGGCAAGAGGGCGCTTTTTCTCAATGAAAGCGAGGTGGCGCTCAAAGAACATCATGGGCCCGTTGAGAATATACGCGAAAATGAAGGCAAAGCTGAAGGGGCGCAGCAGCGCCAGGGCGTATTTGAGTATTCCGGAG
>JBJEQR010000040.1:0-6936 GCA_051881855.1 Oscillospiraceae bacterium | reverse complement strand
TCAGTGTACCAAGGCGGCACGACCCTTTGCGCTCCGCGACCCACCCCCAGACCCCTCATAGGGGGGATGGATTGCAACATCAGCTCGATGATGTGACATATCGTGCTCAAATCTGTGCGGGGCGGCGGGAGCCGCTGTCCGCTTTTGCACCCCATATCCGTTTTGCTCGTATCGTGAGAAACTCATTTAGCGCGCCTTTGCTGAGAGCGTCCCCCTGATGAGCGTAGCCCGCGAAGCGCGCCCAGTGGGCGATACAGCGAGCGGGCTACGCCCCAGAGGGGAAGGCTTCCTCATCCGTCGCCTAACGGCGACACCTTCCCCTCAAGGGAAAGGCAAACCGTGCGGATAATATCCGCCCCTACAGTTTTATGTCCGAACAAGCGCAAAAAAGCGCCGCCCGAGGGCGGCGCTTTTCTTTATATATTATAACAATAATATATTATTCTTTTTCGCTGGTTTCCGGAGCTTCGGCGGAAGCTTTGCTCTCCGAAACGGGAGCTTCCGTAGTTTCCTCCGGAGCCTTGCCGGACATTATCTCGGCGAACTGCTCGCCGGTGACCTTCTCTTTCTCCATGAGCACGGCGGCCACGGCGTCGAGCTTCTCCCGGTGCTCGGTGAGAATCTTCTCCGCCTTCTCATAGGCTTCGTCGATGAAAAGACGGATCTCCGCGTCGATGTCCGAGGCCACCTCGTCGGAGTAGTGGCGGCCCTGGCTGATGTCACGTCCAAGGAAAATCTCGTTTTCGTCGGAGCCATAAACCATCGGACCCAGCTTCTCGCTGAAGCCGTAGCGCATGACCATGTTCCGGGCGATGCTGGTGGCCCGCTCAATGTCGTTGGAGGCGCCGGTGGAGATGTCGCCAAGAACGATTTTCTCAGCCACACGCCCGCCGAGGAGAGTGCAGAGCTCCTCCTCCATAAAGTGCTTCGTCACATAGTTGCGGTCCTCGCTGGGGAGGCTCATGGTGTAGCCCCCGGCGTAGCCCCTGGGCACAATGGAGATCTCGTGGACGGGGTCCTGGGTCTTGCAGAAATAGGTGACCACCGCGTGGCCCGCCTCGTGGTAGGAGGTGAGGCGTTTGTCCTTGTCGCTGACCTTTTTGGACTTTTTCTCCGGCCCGGCGACGACTTTTATGGTCGCCTCCTCTATCTCCTGCATGGTAATGGCCTTTTTGTTGCGGCGCGCCGCAAGCAGCGCCGCCTCGTTGGCGAGGTTTTCAAGCTCCGCGCCGGTGAAGCCCGCGGTGGACTTCGCTATGACGGAGAGGTCCACGTCCGGAGCGAGGGGTTTATTTCTGGTGTGTATCCTGAGAATGGCTTCACGGCCGTCCACGTCCGGAGCGCTGATAGCTATCTGGCGGTCAAAACGGCCCGGGCGCAGCAGAGCCGGGTCCAGAATGTCCGCGCGGTTGGTCGCCGCCATGACGATAATGCCGGTGTTGTTGCCGAAGCCGTCCATCTCCACAAGGAGCTGGTTCAGGGTCTGTTCGCGCTCGTCGTGACCGCCGCCGAGGCCCGCGCCTCTGTGCCGACCCACGGCGTCAATCTCGTCTATGAAAATGATGGCTGGGGCGTTTTTCTTGGCCTCGTTAAAGAGGTCGCGCACACGGCTGGCGCCGACGCCCACGAACATCTCCACAAAATCGGAGCCGGAAATGGAGAAGAAAGGCACTCCCGCCTCGCCGGCCACGGCCCTCGCAAGCAGGGTCTTGCCGGTACCCGGCTGGCCCATGAGCAGAACGCCCTTGGGTATCCGGGCGCCGAGGCTGTTGAACTGGCCCGGGTGCTTGAGAAACTCAACGATTTCTTCAAGCTCCTCCTTTTCCTCCTTGCAGCCCGCCACGTCCTTGAAGGTGGTGGGTTTGTCGCTGTTTTTGTCCTTATAGTTGGCCTTGGCGAAGTTCATGACCTTTCCGCCGCCGCCCTGCTGGCGCATCATCACCACCCAGAAAACGGCCATGGCCCCCACGAGGAGCAGCGTCGGGATCAGCGACACCCACCAGGGGGTCTCCTTTATGGGAATGTAGTCCGGCTGCATGGCTGTGATGTCCGCGCCGGTCTTTTCAACGATCCTCTCCACGTCGCTGAGGAACACGCTGACGTTCGGGACGGTGTATTTGAGCTCCTTCTCCTCGCCCTCGATTTTCGCGGTGAGGTCGCCGGTGCCGAGGTCGAGGGTGTACTCCTCCACCTTGCCCTGCTCAAAGAGCTCGAGCACCTCATAGTATTTCAGCTTGGTGACTTCCTCCTGGTTCATGGTATAGAGCAATGAAGCCAGGAAAAGAAGCAGCAGGATCGCCGAAGCGTATGAAATTATGCTGCGTACCTTATTGTTCAAATGATCAACTCCGATTTATATAAAAAATGATTGGCAAATTTGTGGGGCGGGGCTTTAATTCAGCTCCCGCGCGGCGTTCACAAAATTATCTATATATTCGCAAACGCCTTTGAAATTCCTGTTTATTTATCCGTTTGGTATTCTCATAACGGTGATCCCGCGCTCCTCTATACGCCCGGTACGTATCCTGTCCTTCAGAATACCTTCATCGCTGTAATGCTGTGAGCCATCAAGCTCGATTACAAGCTTTGCCGCCCGGCAATAGAAATCGGCAATATATCCGCCTATAATTTCCTGCCGCCGAAAACGAACAGGATAATTTTTAAGGAAACAAAACCAAAGCCGCCGTTCTTCCCCGGTCATGTTTTTCCGAAGTGCCCGGGCTCTGGACAGCATTTCTTCATTGCGGTGTTCCATAGTTCTCCATTCTTGGCTCCCCTGACAAGGGGAGCTGGCGCGGCAAAGCCGTGCCTGAGGGGTGGTATATCTGAAGAAGCGGACAGATAGATCTGCTTTCAGTTTACAGCTTTCAAGGCGTAAGTACCCCTCCGGCTTTTCGGCAAAATGCCGAAAAGCCACCTCCCCTGATAAGGGGAGGCAAGGGTGAGCGGCTTTTACTTGCTGTAAACCTCCGGTTTCACGACGCCGACGTAGGGCAGGTTGCGGTATTTCTGGTCGTAGTCGAGGCCGTAGCCCACAACGAATTTGTCCGGCACCACAAAGCAGGCGTAATCCGGCTTGATGTCCACCTGACGGCGCTCGGGCTTGTCGAGGAGGGTGCAGATCTTGATGGAGCTCACGTTCCTCTGGCGAAGGACGTTGGTGAGGTAGGAAAGGGTGAGGCCGCTGTCGAGAATGTCCTCCACTATGAGCACGTCGTAGCCGGACAGGTCGTGGTCAAGGTCCTTTATTATCTTGACAACGCCGCTGCTCTTGACCCCCGCGCCGTAGCTCGAAACGGACATAAAGTCGATGGAAACCGGAATGGTTATGGCCCGCATAAGGTCCGCCATGAAAATCACGGAGCCTTTGAGCACCGCCACGAGCATGAGGTTTTTGCCCTCATAGTCCGCGCTTATCTGTTTTCCGAGCTTTTTGACCGCTTTCTGCAGGTCCTTTTCAGGAAGAAGAATTTCCTCGATGTCGTCTTTCATGTTGTACTTCATTTTGCCGCATCCTCCGCATCAAAATTTTTATTCCGGCGGATTTTTACCGCCGCCACGGTTTGAGTTTTCCCCGAAAGCCTCGCCCGCCTTGCGGCGCCGAGGCCCTCCACCCAGAGAACGCCCTCTCCGTCGGCTATCACCATGACGGAACTTCGCTCCCGGGCCGGTATTTTCTTTTCAATAAAGAGCTTTTTCAGAGTTTTTGTCCCGCCGTGGAGGTCTATCCTGTCGCCCTCCCGCCGGGAACGGACTACGGCTTTTCCACGTATTTTACCATAGTCAAATGTGAATTTTAAATCGTAATGATTAACTTTGTGTAAATTTTTGAATTCCTCATAGGGCAGAAGCTCGATTTCCGCCGTCTTTCCGGCAAAAAGGACCGTTTCCCCGGCGGAAAAGGGCCTCTCATCTATCTCCGGCAGGGGCTCCTGCCTCTCCTCCCGGAAAAGCAGCCCTCCCCTCTGCACGAGGTACGCGCCCTTTGAAAGCTCCGCCTTGAAATCTCCCACGCCAAGGGCGCCTGCAAGGAAATTCACCCTCTCCGCGCTGACCCCGAAGCCGAAGCGCCCGAGGATCAGGGCCGCCGCCCGCTTTTTAAGCGGCGGCGCCAGCGCCCGAAGGGCGCCGGCGTCGAGCCCTTGAGGCCGCTTCGCGGCCTCAAGGGCTGCGGCGGCCCCGGCTTCAATGAAGCAGTCGGTCTCTCTGAGGCTCTCAAAGAGCCTTCCGAAGGCTCTCTCAAATTCCGGGTTTACCTCCCTGAGCACCGGCGTGACGCCGTGGCGTATCCTGTTTCTGGTGTATTCGTCCGCAAGGTTCGTGCTGTCCGTCACAAAAGGCACCCCGTTTTCGGCGCAGTAGCCCTCTATCTCCCCCCGGGAGAACCAGCACAGCGGTCGGATTATCCTTCCCCGCCGGGGCGGTATCCCGCAGAGGCCCGTAAGCCCCGTTCCCCGGGCGGCGTTGAAAATAAAGGTCTCTATGGAGTCCGAAAGGCTGTGGGCCGTGGCGATTTTCGCCCCGGGGGCGAGCTTTTCTGCGCAGTGCTCAAAAAACTCATACCGGAGCTTCCGCCCCGCCTCCTCGGTGCTCATGCCGTGCTCAAGGGCGAAGCCCCCGACGTCGGCGCTCAGCACCTCTATGGGTATTTCATATTTTTCGCACAGCCCCCGGACGAAGTTTTCGTCCCTTTGGCTCTCCTCACCCCGGAGGTTGTGGTTCACGTGGGCGCAGAGGAGGTGAAGGCCCTTCTCCTCCCGCAGCCTCCACAGGAGATGCAGGAGCGCTGAAGAGTCCGCCCCGCCGGAAACGGCAGCGACGACCCGGTCCCCCCGGCTGAGTAGCCCCGCTTCCTCGGCTTTTGCCCAGAAGTTTTCTGCTGTAAGGGTACTGTTACTCACTGCGGTATTCCTCAAGAGTATAGAATCTGGTGTACTGGCCGTCCCAGCGGAGGACGGCTGTACCGGTCTCGCCGTGGCGGTTCTTTGAAACGATACATTCGACGGTGTCCTGCTCCGGTGCGGGCTGGCCCTCCTGAAGCTGGTAATAGGACTCGCGGTACAGGAACATAACAATGTCCGCGTCCTGCTCAATGGAGCCGGACTCACGCAGGTCCGAAAGCATGGGCTTGTGCCCCTGCCTGCCCTCGGTGGAACGGGACAGCTGGGAGAGGACTATGACCGGGACGTTCAGCTCCTTTGCCATGAGCTTCAGGTTCCTCGTCATCTCGGAGACCTCCTGCACCCTGTTGTCGCTGCGCTTGCCGCTGGACATGAGCTGGAGGTAGTCCACAATGACCAGGTCCAGGTCCCTTATGCGGCGCAGCTTCGCCTTTATCTCCGAAACGGTGACGCCGGCGGTGTCGTCTATGAGGATATTGGCCTTGTTGAGGAACTGGGCCGCCTCCGTCAGGCGTATCCAGTCCGACGGCTCGAGGCTGCCGCTGCGTATCCTGCGGCTCTCGACGCAGGCCTCGCAGGAGAGCATGCGGGTGGTTATCTGCTCGCTGCTCATTTCGAGGGAGAAAACAGCCACTTTTTTCTTGGATTTTATGGCGACGTTGGCGGCGATGTTGAGGGCGAAGCTCGTCTTGCCCATGCCGGGTCTGGCCGCTATGATGATAAGGTCGGACTTATTGAGGCCGCCTATTTTTTCGTCCACGGCGGAATAGCCGGTCTTGATGCCGAGGTACTGCTCCCTGTCCTCGCCGTTCAGCTTGTTGATCCTGTCATAGGTCTCTATGAGCGTTTCGCTGATGGGCACGAGGCCCCTGGCCTCCCGCCCCTGGCGTATGTCGTAAATGCGCTGTTCCGCGGAGTCCAGCAGCAGCCGTCCCTCGGCGCCGCTCTCCCTCGCCTCGCTCATTATCTCGCCGGACACCTCCATGAGGCTCCGGATAAGCTGCTTGTCAAGGATTATGTCAACGTAGGCGGAGAGGTTCTTGACCGAGGGCACTATCTCCATAAGGTGGGAGAGGTAAACCTTCCCCTCCTGCTCGCTCTGGAAAATCTCCGCCTCTCTGGCTGCCTCGAGCACGGTGATGAAATCCACCGGCTCGCCGGCGGTGAACATGCGCACCATCTCGCCGAAAAGCGCCCTGTGCTGTGGCCGGTAGAAGCACTCCGGCTTCAGCTTCTCGATGAGCTCGGCGAGCACGCCGGGCTCCACGAGCACCGCGCCGAGCACGCTCTGCTCCGCCTCCAGGCTGTATGGCATTTCTATCCCCAGAAGCATGGGGTTTTCATTTGCCATTTTCTTTCACCTCTCTGTCTTTTCGGTGTGTAAATTCTCAGTTTTGCGCCAAATGGCGCAGGAAATCCGGCCGCATAATGAGGACGGCTCTTTGCTCTTTATGCAAAGTCACAAGTTATAGGGAGCGCCGTCCCCGGCGTTCCGTGGGGAATATGTACTCCCATCTTTTTCTGAGAAAAAGGAAAATATTTTATTACCCCATTTCTTTTGTAACCAAAAGAAACTGGGTAACCTGAAAGAAAAGTTTTCAAGGGGACCCCGGGTTTTCCCCTTGAAAAACCCCTTTGTGGCCCCTCCGGATTGCTGCCGCAATCAGGTTCCCTCCCGAGGGAACCGCGCAGAGCAAAAAAGGAGAGGAAAGCATATAGCACGATGCGAGCGAAACGTATATGGGGTGCATAAGCGGACAGCGGCTACCGCCGCCCCGCACAGATTTTAGCACGATATGTCACATTGGCGTGCTCGCTCCGCGTTGTATGTTTAGATTTTGCGGAACAACACCCCCTACGAGGGGGTAGGGGGTGGGGCGCGGAGCGCAAAGGGTCGTGCCGCCTTGGTATTTTGGAAATCTGCTGTCGGCCTGAACGACAGCAGTTGAGATTAGAAAGATGCCCTTTCCCGGCGAAAGTTTCTCCCCCTCAGGGGGAGCGTTTGCGGGAGCAAACGGTAGGGGTGAAGCGCTTT
>JBJEQR010000039.1:0-106088 GCA_051881855.1 Oscillospiraceae bacterium | reverse complement strand
TACACAGGCGAAGAGCCTTGAAAATACAGGGTTTTTAGAGGGTTAAATAGATAAATTGGAATTTGTGGTAACAATATTGACTTTTCCGCTATTATTTGCGTTTGCCACAGAAGTCATAGTCTGGCTGTATAACTCAAATTCGATATCCTCGGAAAAAGCATTGCCATACGCCGCCTTGATTTCTGTACTTTTTCTGCTGATTAATGAGAATTTATCCTTGTCAAAGGTAATACCTACATCAATCAGATTAAAAGTACTAATTGCGGTAGAAGGAGATTTCACTTTTACTGTCACGGTGTCCCCTGCTTTAAGTTGGGTTAAACTGCTTTCTGTTGTTACCTCTATTTGGAACTGTGTCTCTGGAGCCGCCAATGCAATTGTTGGCAACAATGTCATAAGCATCGCAATTGCCAGCAAAATACTAGTTGCTTTTTTCATATTTTTCTCTACCTTTCACTCTTTAATTTTAATATATAGACGCTCTGTTACCTACAAGATATTGCAGAATCTGGTTCGGATCAGCTATATCAGTAACGCCATCCTGTGTGACATCAAATACAGCAAGCTGTATGTCGCTCAAACTCGTCAGATTCCCAACAAGATATTGGCGCATTATGTTTACATCATTGACGTCAATATTTCCATTCAAATCAACATCTCCCATCAGATAAATCTCCACATCCTGCGTTACATTGCCAGCGGATATCGTGATGGTATATTCCCGTGTAACATGGTTCAGCTTCATCACCTTCATAGTGTAAGTACCAGCGGCCACGCCCTCAATGGAATATTCGGCGGTGTTTCCATTTACAGTGACGGTATATGTTGCCTCAGAAGCGTCTCCTGCAAAAAGCTGAATCGTCACATCGTCAGTATCGCTGTTGAAACTTGTCACCGTGCCGCTCACAGATACCCCATAAACTACCTCAACATTTCCGTTCAAAGTTTCGGTTTCTATTTCCTCATATTGGTTTTCGCCATCGGATTTTCCGATTATAACGCTACTTTCTTTTTCATCATTATAATCAATAGCCACTTCAATGTTGTTTCCCACCGCAAGGCTGTCTTTTAATTTAAACTTAAGATCGAGAAGTGATCCTCCATCCGTGATTCCCGTTATGTCTTCCCAAGCAAAATATACTCTTCCTTTATTTTCGGCCTCATTCACAACATTATTTGTTGTCGGGCTTCTCCCGCTCATAACGCTTCCTTCTGAACATGAAACGAACTCAAGCTGGGACGAATCATAAACCAAGCAGAACTGTATTACCTCGGCTCCTGTGTTTTCGCTTATAAGTACTGATACATTTGCAATTTCTCCGGGAACTGCTTGAGTAGTAGTAACCGAGAGTAACGCTGTCGTTACAGCCGAAGGATCATAATCAGTAGTACTCATCGGATACGCTGTAGTAAATTCTGTTGAAGTATAATCTATTGCTATATTGTCGGTACTGCTATTTTTTGTGTGATCATTAAAATTCTCGTCACATTTAAGGAAAAAGCTATATGTACTTCTTCCAGCATCCCACGTTGAGTCAAGATTATAATATTTCTTTCCAAGTTTTACTATGTTCCAGGCGTGAAACCCTCCACCACTTATTCCAGACACAATACGGGCATCAACCCCAGCTTCGAGCGCCATTCGGTAAAACAGATTTGCATATCCCTGACACACAGCTGTTTTATTGATCAGCGCCGCATAGGCCGTATATTTCAAAAAGTAACTGGTATCACTAAGGTTATCGTAGTCATATTTAATATTGTTGCATATATAATCATATATTGCGCAAACCTTTTCATAACTGGTTTTTGCAGACAAATCCAGCGACGAAACTACCGTTTGAATCTCTCTATCAAGTTGAGCTTCCTGTTCCGTATTAGTGTAATACGTCACTGTATATGTAAATGTGAAATAGTAAAAGCCTTTTTCATCTTCTGGATCCCAATACCCAGACGTTGATTCACTATATCCGGCGAACTGGAATCTAAGGTAATCGCCTTCCGTAGGATTACCGGTATGTTTTAAAGCAACCTCAAAAATCGCATTAATTAGTTTCTGATGCTCCTCCTTTTGATCTGCTGCACATATATTAAAATCGGTTATATAGTACACACTTATTGTTTCTACCCTCTGTTTCAGGCCCTCGCGCAAAACCGCACCGGCAGCTTCTATGTCGGTTAGATATTCCGGATCACTATAAGTCGCTATTGAACTTTCCGATTCATCTGGCTTGACGAGGTCATCCTCGGATATTACACCTTCATAAAACGGGTTTACACAGGTAATTGGAGATGCATATACTTGGGCACCATCTTCAAATATTATTTGCTGCCCCGTATTTGCGCTTTGCTCCACCGAAAACGCCACATTAAGTGTCAAAAGCAAAAAACAAACCGCTAAAATCAAAGCCAACGCTTTTTTCATTTTTATTTCATTCCCCTTCAAATAAAACTCAAGCAAATTTTATGGAACAAAATAATTACTAAACAGATTTCGATTTTGTTCGCTTAACGTATATTACAACGAACAAAACAACAACTACACAAATGAGCACCATAAGCGGCACTAACATATTTGTTTTTTCAGTTTTTGCCTCGGTCTCAAGCGTATCCGTTACTGTAATCACACAGGAAGCTTCTTTCCCGCCGCTTTCGTCCGTCACAGTTATTGTTGCCGTTCCGGGGCCTATTGCCGTGATATTTCCGTCTTCGTCGACAACGGCAACGTTTTCATTGCTGCTTGACCAAACGAGCTTTTCGTTTGCATCTTCAACATCAAGTTTTATTTCACTATCCATCTCTACAGAAAGTTTATTGTCTTTCAAAGTGAGACCGTTATTGTATCCTTCTTCAACTTTTTCATTCGTCGAAGAGGTTTGTCCGCTTGTATTTGTTTCACTTTGTGTCTGTGATGAATCATTTCCTGTTGAACTGCTTGTCTCACTTTCGGAAGAATTACTGTTTTCTGAACTGAAAACAATCGCATTTTCTACTTTATCGGATTGAGCTATATTGTTAAAACTTTCATCGGCAATAATAAAGCTTTTTTCTTTATCTATCCAAATTTCCGAATCCGCTTGTTTGTCTATTGATTTAAACTCAAGCTGAAGTAAAACACCTTCAGTTGTTATCGGTCTTAACGAATCCCAAACAAAATAAATTTTCCCATTTTCCACATTAATTGTCGGAGCTGTATTTCCGCTGAGCACGCTACCAACTGAAGCACTGACACATTCCATTTTATCAGGATCATATCCCAAACAAAACTGTATCATTTCAGGCTCCGAATTCCCTGAAATTACAATATTTACAATCGCGTTCTCACTGCTTGGTTCTGATATAACATCCATAATAATATTTGTATCATTTTCTGCAGCAAAAACCTGTACACATCCAGTTATCAGTAAAAACGTTGCAAGAAATAACAAACTTATTCTTTTCATGGTAGAACTTCCTTATTTAGCATATCCGTTTTTATACAGTTTAACATAACGGTAATTTAATTACAAGTATTTAGTATAAAACTATTTAATAAAATTGTAAAATGAATACAAAAGGGTGGTACGTATGGAAGTACATGAAAGATTACGTCAACTTATGTCTGAACGAGGATGGACTGAATATAAACTGTCGAAAAAATGTGGTTTATCAGAATCAACACTTGCCAATATTTTTAAAAGAAATACTATGCCTTCTATTACTACTTTAGAATCAATTTGTACAGCATTTGGTATCACATTGTCACAATTCTTTTCAGATGGAGATTTAGTTGAGCTTTCGCCCGATCTTCAAGAGCTTTTCAATAATTGGGTAACGTTAACCGCCGAACAAAAGCAGGCTATTTTACAGCTAATATCAGTAATGAACAGTAGTGGCGATGAAAAAGATGAAATATGTATTGACATATAAAACGTAGCACAAGAAAAATCCTGTGCTACGTTTTGTGTTTAGTATATATTTCATAGACTTCAATAAACGGTTTATTTATGAAAGCTTTAAACATTGAAATTAGATGGACAAATTCTGCTCCAATTGATGAAAAATAACGTTGCTTTGACATATGTTGATGAAAAATCGTGCAAAAATGCCAAATAGCCGACCGGGGATTTAACCCGGTCGGCTATTTGCGTTTTCTATTGAAAGGTTGAGAAGGTTAGCAAAATATTACCGTATGCTCACCTTGAGCACGGCGGCTACTGCGGCAACGATGTAAACTTAGCAATTTATCTACCATTTAAAATTACACTACTCTCAAACTTTTGCAACCTCTGGAGCAGCAAGCTCTTTGTTTCACTACCATTTAAAATTACACTACTCTCAAACAGCTCGACCCATTCGCCGCCGTCCGGACAGGTTTCACTACCATTTAAAATTACACTACTCTCAAACAGTATGGAGGCAAGCCCCACCATTTCAAGGGTTTCACTACCATTTAAAATTACACTACTCTCAAACTAGGAAATGCGCTCAAACTGAGGAGTGGCTGTTTCACTACCATTTAAAATTACACTACTCTCAAACAGACCGCGCTCGGCGAATATAAGACCGCGGGTTTCACTACCATTTAAAATTACACTACTCTCAAACTAAGGTTCAGTAAATTTCTTAACCACCTCAGTTTCACTACCATTTAAAATTACACTACTCTCAAACTCCAAATTAAATAACTGTCGTAATTGTGGGGTTTCACTACCATTTAAAATTACACTACTCTCAAACTAACGTTTCTGCAAGCATTGCCGAAATTTCGTTTCACTACCATTTAAAATTACACTACTCTCAAACCTCAAACTTCAAATCCACAAACAATATACGAGGAAAAAGTACACCGGCCCTACCAAAGCCAGTTGCAAAATAAATGGTAAAAACATTATAATCTTCTTTTTGTTTCATTTCAATCTATTTCGCAAAGATCGCTGTCGATTATTATTGTGTTTTCATCATTTCTCGGAAGCCCACGCTGGAAACTTTCCAACAGAAGAACATTAAATTTATTATAGAAAACATAACTATAAAAATTTTCTATTTCGCTTTCGGAAAAGCAGCTTTTCAAATTAACGAAAATAAATAGTTCCTTTTTAAAAAGCTCCCTATAAATTTTCATATATTCAATAATTTTTTCCGGAAGTTCCATCTCCTCCTCAGCTATTTTAAAATCAAAAATAGGAAGTATATCTTCCAGACTCTCTATTTCAGAAAACTGTATATCAAAATCTGCAACCGAAATTCCTTTGGCTCCGATCTCGTTGAGTAATCTAATTATATCAAAGGCGAGCTTTTTTTACAATATCACAGACCGTTTCTTCCGTCAAAAAACACGGCTTTTGCCGCAAGCTCCCCGGCGAGCTTGAAAAGCGCCTCCTCCATGATTTTTTCAGCGGGCATGCTGGCTATCTCCCCCACCCGCTCATAGAATTTTGCCGCGGCGGGGTCCACTTCAAGGGTATATCTTTTCAAAACGCATAAACTCCATTCTTTGTTTTTTCAGAAATTAGCATGGCTCCCGCCGCAGAATTTATTTAAGGATATTTTCGCCATTTTTGCATACGCAAAAAGCGTCCCCCGGAAGAGGGACGCTCTTTGCAAAGACAATAAGGAGAAAATATAAAAAACTTGTAATCTGTAATCAGCCCTTGTTTTCAACAAGGGTGACGGTCACCTTAAAGGTGATGCCGCTGCCGCCGGTGACGGAATAGCGGTAAAGCTCGATTTCAACCACGTCGCCGGGAGAGCTTTCGGTGAGCAGGCTCTGGAGGTCCTCCATGCTGGTGACCTCATATCCGTCAAAGCCTATGATAATGTCGCCCACCTGGGCTTTGCTTCCGGCGAAGCTGCCGTTTTCATCAATGCTGACTATCTGGACGCCCACGGGCACGTCATAGTATTTTGCGGTGACGGAGTCCACGGTCCAGCCGGTGATGCCGAGCTTCGCTCTGCCGGAGACGTAGCCGTGGTCAATGAGTTCCTCAATTATCGGGACGGCGGTGTGGATCGGGATAGCGAAGCCAATGCCCTCATAGTCCACGTCCACAAGTTTGGAGCTTGTGATGCCTATGACCTGGCCGTATTCGTTGACGAGGGCGCCGCCGGAGTTGCCGGGGTTGATAGCCGCGTTGGTCTGGAGCACGGTCATGGCGTAGGTGTTGTCGCTGGTGGTTACAAGGCGGTCAACGCCGCTGATAATGCCGTCGGTGAAGCTGGACTGGAGGCTGAGCCCGCCAGGGTTGCCTATGGCGTAGACGGTCTCTCCCACCTTTACCTGAGTGGAGTCCCCGAGCTTTGCCACAGTGAGGTTGTTGGCCTCGATTTTGAGCACGGCGATGTCGGTCTGAGCATCGGAGCCCACTATTTTCGCCTCGTACTCCTCCTCGTTATAGAGAACCACCTTGACGGCGCTGGCGCCCTTTACCACGTGGGCGTTGGTGAGGATGTAGCCGTCCTCGCTGATGATGATGCCGGAGCCGGAGCCGGAGGGCTCAAAGGAGGCCGCGTACTGGTACTGCACGACGCCCACAACGGAGGGGCTTACGGTGCTGTAAATCTCGGTGGCGGAGAGCTTGCCGTCGGCGGAGACGGTGGTCTCCTCCCCGTCGGGTTTCGCTTCAAGGCTGAACTGGGGGCTGTTCTGGGCGTCGTTCCCACTGTCCTGACCGCCCTGGCTGCTGTAAGAGCCGGAGTTTCCGTCCAACGGCGCTTCATCGGTCACAAGGCTGTAAATTCCGAAGGAGGCGAGAGCAATGACGCAGCAGCCGAGTATCACGGCTATGAGGATCAGGAAAACCCTGAAGCCCTTGCCGGAGGATTTTTTCTTCGGGGCATTATTCACGCCGGCGCTCTCATAGCGGTTGAAATCCCACTGGTAGCTGTTGTTGTTATTGCTATTATAGGGATTTGCGCCGTTGTTGCTGTAATAGTTCGGAGTCGGGCCCTGGTTGCTGTAATAGCCGTACTGGGTGCCGTACTCCCGGCGCTGCCGGTTCTGCTGGCCCTGCTGGTTCTGGTTCCACTGGGCGCCGCTCTGGTCGCCGTTTCCGTCCCACGAAGCATACTGGTTCGTGTTGGCGGAATAGGTCCAGCCGGAGGGGGCATTGGTGTTCCTCGCTTCGGAGGACTGGCTGCCGTTTTCGCCCGCGCTCTTGGGTTCCCCGCCCTGGGCGCCGTCTCCGTTCATTTCATTTTTCTCAAATTCGTCCATATAAAAGTACCTCTCTTTTTTAAAGAAGTTATTTTTGACTTTGTGCTTTTATTGTAACCGCAAAATATGAAATAAAATTAAATCAAAATTTAATATTTTGGACAGTTTTTGTGGGTTTTTCGTGAATATCAGGTGTTGCCGGCGTCCGTTTCCTCCGGCATGCGGCGTTTGCTGCGCTGCTCCTTGATCGCTTTGGGGTCCGCGGCCTGGACGGAGAAGGTGAATTCGGTGTATTCGCCCTCCACGCTCTGGACTATGAGGTCGCCCTTGTGCTGGTTCACTATGGTCTGGACTATATAGAGCCCGAGGCCCACGCCGGTCTTGTCAAGGCTGCGGGACTTGTCGGTCTTATAGAACCTGTCGAAAAGCCTCGGCAGCTCGTTCTGGGCTATGCCCTCGCCGGTATTTCTGACGGAGACGAAAACCTTGCCGTCCTCCGTCTTATAGGAGAAGCTGATGCAGCCGCCCTCGTTGCAGAATTTGACGGCATTGTCAATGAGGTTGTAAATCACCTGATGTATGAGGTCGTTGTCCGCATAGACGTAGACCTCGTCGGAGCCGAGACCCATCACCTGGAGGTTTTTGCCTTCTATCTTCTGCTCAAAGGCGAAAACCGTCCGGCACACAAGCTCGTTTATGTCAAAATTCGTCGGAGAGATCTTGGTATCCCCGGCCTCTATCCTTGCAATGCTGAGCATGGACTTCACCATTCTCGAAAGGCGCTTGACCTCCTCGGAGACAGTCTCCAGATACTGGCGCTGTTTCTCCTCCGGGACGGTGCCGTCGAGTATGCCGTCTATGAAGCCACCTATGGTCATCATAGGCGTTTTCAGCTCGTGGGACACGTTGGCAACGAAGCTGCGCCTTACGGATTCGAGGTCCGCAAGGGAGTCCGCCATGTGGTTAAAGGCCACCGCCAGCTGGGCTATCTCGTCCTCCCCCTCCACCGGGACCCTCACGGTGAAGTCCCCCTCGGAGAAGCTCTTTGTGGCCGCCGCCATGATGCGCAGCGGCTTTGTTAGCTTATTGGTCACAAAATAGATGGCCACGGAGGAGAGCACCGTCGCTATGAGCGCGCAGAAGAAGATGATATCCATAATGTCCATGACGTAGAACAGGTGGTCCGAGGCGTCCGCCGAGACGAATACCACCGCCATGACCATATCCCCGTATTTCACCGGGATCCCCACGGTGTAGTGGGAGGATTTATATATGCCGCCGAGGGTGCCGGACTCGCTGTACTCCCCGGCCAGGGCCTTCTCCATGACCTTCTCTTCCACCGTATACGTTCTGTGGTTGCAGTTGCTTCCCTCTGAACAGACGAGAGTCTTGCCCTCGGTGTTGGTGAGGAAAACTATGGAGCCGGTGGTGCTGGAGATTATATCGTAGCTCGCCTGGAGCGTTGTGACGGACACCTTCTGGTAGTCATATTTCGCCATGTTCCCGAGGGTGAGCAGCTCCGCCTGATGAGCGGTCTTGCGCAGCTCGTCCTGATTCATGTTCTCAAAATACGTGGCGGAAAAAGCCAGAATGAGCACGCCCATAAGGGCGATTATGGAGAAAATAACTGCCGAGCAGGTGGCAAAATACCGGTTAAAGAGGGATTTGCGAAGCGAATTTTTCCTTTTTGCCATATATTATTCGTCTTTCACTTCAAATTTATAGCCGACGCCCCAGACAGTTTTAAGGCACCATTTGTCGGAGACGCCCTCCAGCTTCTCGCGCAGGCGCTTGATGTGGACGTCAACGGTGCGGGAGTCGCCGTAATACTCAAAGCCCCAGACTTCGTCGAGGAGCTGGTCCCTCGTATAGACGCGGTTCGGATTGGAGGCAAGGTGGAAAAGCAGCTCCAGCTCCTTGGGCGGGGTGTCTATGACCTTGCCGTCCACCTTGAGCTCGTATTTCGTCATGTTTACGGTGAGCTTGTCGTAGCTGACCTCTTTTTTGTCCGTCTCTGCGGAGGCCTTGCCCGTCCTTCTCATGACGGCCTTTATCCTTGCGATTATCTCCTTCGGCTCAAAGGGCTTGACGACGTAGTCGTCCGCCCCCAGCTCCAAGCCCAGCACCTTGTCAAAGGTCTCGCCCTTGGCGGTTATCATAATTATGGGGCACTCGGATTTTTTGCGGAGCTCCCGGCAGACCTGCCAGCCGTCCAGCTTCGGCATCATCACGTCCAGAAGAATGAGGTCAGGATTCTCCTCGTCAAAGCGCGCAAGGGCCTCCTCGCCGTTGCCCGCAAGGACTACGCTGTAATCCTCCTTCTCGAGATAGAGCTTGAGAAGCTCGCAGATGTTTTTGTCGTCGTCGGCTAAAAGGATTTTCGCTGTGGACATTTTATTTCCTCCTCTTTTATGTAAATACGCATTGTCTCTCATTTACGGCGGGGCTTTTGACCTTCCTTTTTCAGAAAAGCGCCCCGCCCCATTGTTATTATACCTTATTTTACGTTAGAGAAATGAACACTTCTTTAACAAATTGATTATTTTTTCGGAATTTCTCTTGTTAATTCGTGAATTTATTATATAATTATTATTGTATATCGTCCAAAGGAATTTGGCAACAAAAATAAGAAACTACAAAGACAAAGGAAGGCGATTTTTTATGAAGCTCGGAATGATAGGACTTCCGAACGTCGGCAAATCCACCCTTTTTAACGCCATAACCAACGCCGGCGCACAGGCGGCAAACTACCCCTTCTGCACCATCGAGCCGAATGTGGGCGTCGTCGCGGTGCCGGACCACCGCCTCGACGAGCTGGCAAAAATCTATGACCCGGAAAAATACACCCCCGCCACCGTCGAATTTGTGGACATTGCGGGCCTTGTTAAGGGCGCGTCCAGGGGCGAGGGCCTCGGCAACAAGTTCCTCGCCAATATCCGCGAGGTGGACGCGCTTATCCACGTCGTCCGCTGCTTTGACGACGACAACGTGATCCACGTGGACGGCTCCGTAAACGCCGGACGCGACATCGAGGTCATAAACCTCGAGCTCATTTTCTCCGACATAGAGGTGCTCGACCGCCGCATTGCCAAGGTGGAAAAGGACCTCAAGGGCGATCGCTCCCTCGCGGACGAGCTGGAGCTGCTCAAACGCCTCAAGGCGCACCTTGAGGAGGGCAAATCCGCCCGCGCCTTCGCCGTCTCCGACGACGACGAAAGAGCCATAGTGGCCTCCGTCCCGCTCCTTTCAAACAAACCCATAATCTACGCCGCGAACATGTCCGAGGACGACTTTCTGAACGGCGTTGAAAACAACCCCAACCTCAAGCAGGTGGAGGAAATAGCCGCCGCTGAGCACTCCGCAGTCATGCCCGTCTGCGCCAAATTCGAGGAGGACATCTCCGACATGGAGCCGGACGAGAAAAAGGAGTTTCTGGAGGAGATAGGCCTCGAGCAGTCCGGCCTCGACCGCATGATAAAGGCGAGCTACGACCTTCTGGGCCTCATGAGCTTCCTCACCGCCGGCAAAAAGGAGGTCAGAGCCTGGACCATCAAAAAGGGCACCAAGGCTCCGAAGGCCGCCGGCACCATACATTCCGACTTTGAAAAGGGCTTCATACGCGCCGAAATCGTGAAGTACGACGACCTCATCGCCCTGGGCTCCTGGAACGCCGCCAGAGAAAAGGGCCTTATGCGCAGCGAGGGTAAGGAGTACGTCATGCAGGACGGCGACGTAGTGGAATTCCTTTTCAACGTATAAAAAATTGAAAAGGAGGCGCGGATACCGTGAAACCGAAACGCCTTGTAACAATCGCGATGCTCGTCGCAATGTACGTTGTGCTCAGTCTCTTTGGAACGATCAGACTCGGGAGCATGAACATCTCTGTGGCAAGCCTGCCGATAATTGTCGGCGGCGCCCTGTTTGGGCCCATAGACGGCATGCTCATCGGACTTCTGGGCAGTTTTATGGAGCAGCTGCTCACCTACGGCATTACCGTTACCACCCCGCTTTGGATGATTCCTGCGACGGTGCGCGGGCTTATGGTGGGCTTTTATGCCAAACGCTGCGGCTTTGACATGAGCTTCAGGCAGACCCAGTTCATAACCATTCTGAGCGCGCTCGTCGTTACGGCGGTGAACACCGTGGTAATGTATCTGGACGCGAAAATCTACGGCTACTACACCTTTGCCGGGGTTTTCGGAATGGTCATTCCCCGTATCATTTCCGGGGTCATTACGGCGTTCATTCTGGGCTTGCTTTTGCCCCACATTGTAAAGCCGCTCAGAAACTATCTCGCGAAATAAAAGAAAAAAGGGCCGCCTCGAATGAGGCGGCCTTTTTTTATTCCTTCGTTATTATCGCCACGGGGCAGTGGTCGCTGTATCTATTATTTTTACATATTTAGACAAAAAAGTTTGTATATTTGTCGAATTGAAAAATATTCCAAACAAGTGTATAATAAAAACACCAAAATTTTGTGAGGAGAAAATAAAAATGAAAAGAATTCTTGCTCTTGTTCTTGCTCTTGTTCTTGCTCTTGTTATGTTACTTTCTTTTACCGCTTGCGGCAGCCCTTCGGATGAGGAAATCAAACAGCCTTCTAATAATACCATTGACAACAACTCCAACAGCGGTAAAAACGAACAACCGGAACAGCCTACAAATTCCGTAACTGCTAAAGCGGCAATAAATGAAACTGTTCTTGTTGATGAAGCAGGCATTAAAATAACCGCAAAAAGCCTTGAAGAAAGTTTTATGGGAACTGAAATAAAGCTCCTCATCGAGAATAATTCCGGTAAGGACCTCATGTTCCAAACACGCAATTCATCTATTAATGGATATATGATTGATACCTATTTTTCAACTGATGTTGCTGACGAAAAAAAGGCAAATGAAAGTATCACCGTCATGAGCAGTGAATTAAGCTCTTGTGGAATTTCCGATATTGCTGACATTGAATTTTCTTTCTATATCGTTACAAGTGATAATTGGGAAACATATCTTGAAACTGAACAAATTCAAATAAAAACTTCCATTGCTGACACTTACCAATATACTTTTGATGATAGCGGCGAAGTTGTTTATGACGAAAGCGGTGTAAAAATTGTCATAAAAGGGTTAAATGATGATGCCTTCCTCGGACAAGAAATCATTGTTTACATTGAAAACAATACTGATAAAGGCGTTACCATTCAAACAAGAGATGTTTCCGTAAACGGATTTATGATTGACGGATATTTTTCATCTGATGTTGCTCCCGGAAAACACGCCGTTGATACTATAACATTTTTGAGTTCCGAACTTGAAGATAATGATATTATGACCATTGAGACTGTTGAGCTTTCATTTGTTGCTTACAATTCTAAAAACTACGATCAGCTCTTTAAAACCGATAAAATAAATTTGACGTTCTGAAAATAAACATAAAAAATGGTGTTAATAATTAAAACGCTATTGAAATCGTAAAAGCCTATATTAAATCCAAGGCCGGGGAGTACTCCCCGGCCCTTTTTATTCCTTCGTTATTATCGCCACGGGGCAGTGGTCGCTGCCGAGGTACTGGGGATAGATGAGGCTGTCCTCCAGCCTTTCGCAGAAGCGGTTTGAGCAGAGGAAATAGTCTATGCGCCAGCCCACGTTCTTCTCCCGCGCGTGGAACATGTAGCTCCACCAGGAGTAGGCGTCCGTCCTGTCCGGATAGAGGACGCGGAAGGTATCCGAAAATCCGGCGGAGAGAAGCTCGGTCATTTTGGCCCTCTCCTCGTCGGTGAAGCCGGCGTTGCCCCGGTTGGTCTTGTAGTTCTTGAGGTCGATCTCCTCATGGGCAACGTTCATGTCTCCGCAGACCACCACGGGCTTGTGCCTATCGAGGGAGCAGAGGTAATCCCTGAAGCAGTCCTCCCAGTCCATGCGGTAGTCGAGGCGCTCCAGCTCCCGGCGCACGTTGGGGGTATATACGTCCACAAGGTAAAAATCCGGGTACTCGAGGGTGATTATCCTGCCCTCGTGGTCGTGGCGCTCCACATCCATGCCGTAGGCAACGGAAAGAGGCTCATGCTTTGTGAATATGGCGGTGCCGGAGTAGCCCTTCTTTTCGGCGCTGTTCCAGAACTGGTAATAACCCGGCAGCTCCATTTCGATCTGTCCAGGCTGGAGCTTTGTCTCCTGGAGGCAGAAAAAATCCGCGTCCATTTCGTTAAAGCTGTCCATAAATCCCTTTCCCATGCAGGCCCTGAGGCCGTTTACGTTCCAGGATACAAATTTCATATCGGTGCTCCTTTCTTTGCCCGTTTTGGGGTGAATCAGCCGTGGTACAGCTTCTGTTTCCTGTACTGCGGCTCGCAGGTGAGGTTCATGCCGAGTTTCTTGAAGGTCCGGGTGTCCACCTGCGAGAGAATGACCGTGGAGTGGGCTTCGCAGCCCCTAAGCTCCGGCAGGCAGTCCATGGCTCTGGCGGCGTCCGCCCTGTGGGGCGCGCTGACCGCCAGCGCAAGCAGCGTCTCATCCAGGTGGAGCCGGGCGTTGTTGTGGCCGAGGTGCACCTTCTTGAGCTGTTCCACCGGGCCGATGACCGCCGGGTCTATGAGCTTCACCGAATCGTCAATGCCCGCGGACTCCTTGAGAGCGTCCAGAAGCGCCGCCGCGGAGGAGCCCAGAAGGGAGCTTGTCTTTCCGACTATGATTTTGCCGTCCGCCAGCTGTATGGCGGTGGCAGGGGCGCCGGTCTCCTCCGCCTTGGCCCGGGCGGCGGCCACCACGGGCCTGTCCGCAATTCCGGTGCCCGCCCGCTCCATAAGGAGCTCACAGCGGAGCATGGGGTTCTCGTCGCATTTTCCCTGGCGGCAGTCGCAGGCGGCGTCGAAATAGCGGCGGATTATCTCCTGCTTTGCCGCTTCGCGGCAGACCTCGTCGTCGCTGATGCAGAAGCCCGCCATGTTGACGCCCATATCCGTGGGGGATTTATAGGGGCTTTCGCCCATAATGGTCTCAAACATTCTGTTTAGCACCGGGAAAACCTCTATGTCCCGGTTATAGTTCACGGCGGTCTCGCCGTAGGCCGCAAGGTGGTAGTGGTCTATCATGTTCACGTCGTCGAGGTCGGCGGTGGCGGCCTCATAGGCGAGGTTCACCGGGTGGGTCAGGGGCAGGTTCCAGATAGGGAAGGTCTCAAATTTGGCATAGCCCGCCTTGACACCCCGTTTGTTCTCGTGATAGAGCTGGGAAAGGCAGGTGGCCATTTTGCCGCTGCCAGGGCCCGGGGCGGTCACTACCACGAGGGGGCGGGTAGTCTCAACATACTCGTTGCGGCCGAAGCCCTCCTCGCTGATGACGTGATTCACGTCCACGGGGTAGCCCTCAATGGGGTAATGGAGATAGGATTTTATGCCGAGATTTTTTAATTTGCCCCGGAACTGGTCCACCACTCGCTGGCCGGAATACTGGGCAATGATGACGCTGCCGACGTAAAGTCCCATGGCAGAAAAGGCGTCGATGAGGCGCAGCACCTCCAAATCGTAGGTTATGCCAAGGTCGCCCCTGACCTTGTTTTTCTCAATGTCCCCGGCGTTTATGACAATTATTATCTCCGCCTGGTCCCTAAGCTCCTCCAGAAGCCTCACCTTGGTGTCCGGCGAAAAGCCCGGGAGCACCCTCGAAGCGTGGAAGTCGTCAAACAGCTTGCCGCCGAACTCAAGATAGAGCTTGCCGCCGAAATGGCTGATCCTCTCCTTGATTTTTTCCGACTGCATTTTGAAATACTTTCCCTGGTCAAAACCTGTTCTCTGCATATTTTCCCCCAAAAACACAAAATATAAATTTTAAAAGTATATTAACTTTGATTAAAAGTGGTGACAAAAGGTTTTAAATCGGATATAATTATCCCATACGGATAAAACTACCTATAAATAATAACCCGAATTATTTGTCCAGTCAACCGAAAATATAAGGTTGCTGCGCAAAATTTGTTAACGGAGGATAAAAAATGGCAAAAAAAATCATGGCCGCCGCCCTTTGCCTCGCTCTGGTGCTCTCCCTCTCCGGCTGCTCCTTTGCGGAGACCGTCGGGAACTGGCTCGACAGGCTCGGCGATTTGATACCAAACGATGTGGAGCTCGTCATCGGCCAGCTCACCGGGCGCGAGGAAGTGACCGCCGAGCACGAGATAATCTTTTCCGAGGGCTACGTCAACATGCTCAAAAGCGGCACCTATCACATAATCTATTACCTCTCCGACGGCACCGAGGTGGAAATCGGAAGCAACGGCCTGCGCTACGGCTCCACCTACCCCGAGCCCGCCGAAATGGAGGACACCGAGCCCCAGTATGACGAGGACGGGAACCCCATCGAGCCGGAAATTCCCCATGAGCACATAGTGCTCAGCGAGGGCATTTATTACTACATCGACGATAACCAGGCGAAAATGTTCACCGTGAACCCCGCGAACTACAAGGCCGTTCCCATTGAGATCTCCACCGAAAACATAGCCTACTCCGGCAGCGGCGAGGGGGATTTCGGAGGCAAAAGCTGCCGCTATGAGAAATATACCACCGACGCCGGGAACATCACCTTCTATTATTACGAAGCGGTGCTCACCGGAATGGTCGTTGAGCAGGGCGGCACCCACACCATCGAGAACATCACCGCCTTCAACAAATACGTAAACTCCTCCCTTGTGTCAATGCCCTCCACCTATCAGGTGGTCCAGTACTGGACAGGGGAATAAAAATGAACAGTGAAGCGGCGGGCCTTTGGCCCGCCGCTTTTTGTTTTGAGCAGTTATTTTATCCGTCGCCTGAAAACGTCCGGACGGGCGAAGGGCCACGGGAACATTGCGGCGGGTTTATGCTGTGGCTGACAACGGCGGAAAGCACACGGGCTGACGGGCTAATGGCCTGCCCCACAACCTGCGCTGCCTGTTTTCCGCGGGGCAGGGGCCCCGCAATGCCGGAATGGGGAGTAAGGCGGAACGCCTGAAGGGCTCGTTTAACGCGCCCGTCGGGCGAAAATCGGTCAAGACCCGGCGCCGCCGACAATGCGCCGCTGGCGGAATTTTCGGGCGCCGCAAGGCGCTCACAAGGCGGCGTTCCCTGACGTGACCTGCGCGGAGCAAAGCGGGCAGGCAACCCGCCCGCAGCCGAAAAGAGCGCCGCTTCCCGCGGCGCTCTTTGTCACAGCTCCGTATATTTTGCCTTGTTACCGAAGGCCTTTTCCACCGGGTACTTTTCGGCGTTGCGGAGGACCTTCTCCCGCACTATCTCGTCGAGGTCCAGCCCGCAGGCGTCCGCCATCAGTATGCAGTAGTTGACGACGTCCGCCAGCTCCTCCCGGACCTTGGTGCGCTTTTCCGTGCAGTCAAGGTCCGCGCCGCTCCACTGGAAAACCTCCAGAAGCTCCGCCGCCTCAAGGCTTATGGAGATGGCAAGGTCCTTCGGGTTGTGGAACTGCTTCCAGTTCCGGTCATCCCGGAATTTTAAAACCATATCTATCGTTTCCTGTTTCATTTTCGTCCTCCGGCTGTTATGTGATGAGATAATTTTATCTCAAAAAAATAATTTTTTAAACCTTTGCGGGCAAAAAAGCCTTTCAAAGCCGCCTTTTTGTGCATAATGCACAGGACACGTTTTTCAAAAAAAACAAACGCCCTGATTTTATTGTGATTTTGTGCAAATCTGCCGCCTTTTTCGTGGCGGCGGATGCCTTTTTGCACAAAACAAAATCCAAAATTATCCCAAAACCGAAATTTGAAAACCGCTCTGTTTGTCATTAAAATATGAATCAGTTTTATTTGGAGGCGATTTATATGAAAAAATTCACTGTCCGCGACCTCGCGGAAATAGGCGTCCTTGCGGCGCTGGTTTTTGTGGCTACCTACTTTATCAAAATAGGCCCCATTCCCACCCCTGCCGGCCCCACCATGCTCAAAACCGGCAACGCGGTATGTCTCATTGGCGCTATCCTTTTCGGCAAGGTCAAGGGCGGCCTCGCCGCCGGCATAGGCTCCATGCTTTATGATCTGACCGACCCCGCCTTTGTGGCAAGCGCGCCCTTCACCCTCGTGTTTTTCTTTGCCATGGCTTTTGTCTGCGGACTTGTTTCCCACATTGGCGGCAACAAGGGCGAAAACGTCAAACAGGACGTTATCGGCGCTGCCTGCGGCGCGCTGACCTACCTTGTGCTTCACATCGGCAAATCCTACATTACCCTTGTCATCAGCGGCAGCGGCGCCGCAGCGGCCCTCACCGCCTGCGCCACCAAGCTCATCACTTCCGGCTTCAACGCAATTTTTGCCGTGGTGGTGGCCGCCATACTTTCCCCGATATTCTGCAAAGCTCTTTCCAAACGGTACAGAGTCGAGTAAATTCTACAAATTGTATATAAAAAATGGCCTTTCCGACAGGAAAGGCCATTTTTTATGTGCAGGGCGCTATGACCGTACCGGGGTAGTAGTGCTCCAGAATCTCCTCGGCTGTGGCTCCGTTTTTGGCCATATAGTTGGCTCCCACCTGAGACATTCCCACCCCGTGGCCGTAGCCCCGGACGGTGAAAACAAATTCCCCGTCCTTATATTCCACGGCGAAGGCCGTGGAGCGAAGGCCGAAAAGGCTTCTGAGCTTCGTGCCCGGGAAGGTGGCTGCTCCTATCTGGAGGCGCACGACGTAGCCGCCCTCACTGCGCTCGGCTCCCTCGAACCACTGCTCCGGCAGGTCGCCGGTGAGCCCCGCGCCGTAGGAGTTGAGCAGGGCCAGCGCCTCGGCCTTCGGAACAGTGACGGTGCTCTCAAAATCCGGCGAAAGGGGGTCCCCGGGGCTTTCCACCGGCACAAGGTAGTCCACGGCCCCACCCCAGACGTTCTCCGCGCTCTCGGTGGTTCCGGCGGAAATGGCATGGTAGACGGTCATGGCCGGGGTGCCGTTATAAGTCACAACCATTTTCATGGCTTCGGAGGCCGCAGAGCAGATCTTTTCCCAGCTCTCGTCAAAGGCCGCGCCGTATATCTCCCTCACCTGCTCCTCGGTTATGTATATGAGCTTATTCGCAGGGTCCGCGGTGAAGTCGTAGTCCGCGGCGAAATGCGTGTTTTTCTCATAGAGGGCGCAGGAAAGGGCCGCGGTCCCCTGGGCCACCATGGCCTCAAACTCAAATCCCGCTCCCATTTCCGCGGCTATGGCTCCCCGGACGTAGTCCTCATAGCCGATATTTACAACTTTTTTCTCCGAAAGGTCGTATATGCGAAAGCATAGGTCTGTAAAGTCATCCTCCTTGTCAGTCTCCGACGCGCCCAGGGAGCCGCTCTGGGTGGACTCCCCCTCCGACGAGGTGCTCGCGCTGTTTTCGGCTTCCTCCCGGGGTATCTCCCGGCCTTGAAAAGCCGCCGCCATGGGGATAAAGAGCATGGCCGTCAGGGTTATGGCGATGATAAGAGCCCGAAATTTCATTTTTTCTCCGTCCTTCCGTTTGGGTTTCCGGTAAAGGATATGCGCGGGGCGGACAGGTTATGCCCGGGGGCGGCGGCCCTTTCGTCACTCTGCACAAATCCGGGCTTTTCCGCCCGGGCCCCGGGGCGGAATTTTGGCAGGCGAGCGGGATTTTCGGAGAGATTTTTTCGGCAAAACGCCATAGTTTCAGTTTTCGGCTTGAAATGCGGGGCATTTTATAATATAGTAATTATGGCATTTTGTGTCTGCCACATTTATATATGTTAGTATATTTTTACATAGAAAGGGAGTTTCGCCAATGAATGCTTTGAACAAAATGTCCGTAAAGGATATTGAACTTAAGGGCAAACGCGTGCTCGTCCGCTGTGATTTCAACGTGCCGCTCAAGGACGGCGTCATCACAAATGACAAGAGGATAGTCGCCGCCCTGCCCACCATAAAATACCTCTCCGACGAAGGGGCCAGGGTCATACTCTGCTCCCACCTCGGCCGCCCGAAGGGCGAATGGCTGCCGGAGGCAAGCCTCGCCCCCGTAGCCGTGCGCCTTTCCGAGCTGCTCGGAAAGCCCGTCCGCATGAGCCGTGACGTCATCGGCGAGGACGCAAAGGACATTTCCGCCAACCTCAAGGACGGAGAAATCGCCCTCCTCGAGAACGTGCGCTACTACAAGGAGGAGACCAAAAATGACCCCGAGTTTGCGAAGGAGCTTGCCTCCCTTGCGGACGTTTTCGTGAACGACGCCTTCGGCACCGCCCACCGGGCCCACGCCTCCACCGCTGGCGTTGCGGACTATCTGCCCGCAGTCTGCGGCTTCCTCATTCAGAAGGAGATCGAGGTTATGGGCGGAGCTCTTGAAAATCCCATCCAGCCCTTCGTCGCCGTCCTCGGCGGCGCTAAGGTCTCCGACAAGATCGGCGTCATCACAAACCTCCTTGACAAGGTGGACACCCTAATAGTGGGCGGCGCCATGGCCTACACCTTCCTCAAGGCCCAGGGGCACAGCGTCGGCACCTCTCTCTGCGAGGACGACAAGCTGGAGCTTGCGAAAGAAATTCTCGAAAAGGCCGAGGAAAAGGGCGTTCGGTTCCTGCTCCCTGTGGACCACGTCGGGGCGGAGAAATTTGACGAAGCCGCCGAGGCTGTGGCCGTGCCCGGCGCGGACATTCCCGATGGCCTCATGGGCATGGACATAGGCCCCCAAACCGTGAAGCTCTATTCCGAAGCTCTCTCCGGCGCGGGCACCGTTGTCTGGAACGGGCCCATGGGCGTTTTCGAGTTCAAGCAGTTTGCCGAGGGCACCCTCGCCCTGGCGAAGGCCATTGCCGATTCCAAGGCCATTTCCATCATCGGCGGCGGTGACTCCGTTGCCGCGGTGACAAAGCTCGGCTTCGCCGACAAAATGACCCACATTTCCACCGGCGGCGGCGCTTCCCTCGAGTTCCTTGAGGGCAAGGAGCTGCCGGGAATCGCGGCGCTTAACGACAAATAAGAGGGAGCGCCCCGGCGCTCCGCTTCACAGAACAGCACAGCATACGAAAGGAAGAAACACCTATGAATAAAGCCAAACGTGCCGCCGTCATCGCCGGCAACTGGAAAATGAACAAATCCCGGGCGGAGGCGAAAGCCCTCGTGGAGGAGCTTCGCCCCCTCGTCAAGGACGCCGACTGCGGCGTCATAGTCTGCACCCCCTATCTCGACCTTGAGACCGCTGTGAGCACCGCCGCCGGCAGCAACATAAAGGTCGGTGCTCAAAACTGCCACTGGGCTGAGCACGGTGCTTTCACCGGCGAGATCCCCGCCGCCATGCTCAGGGACGTGGGCGCAGAATACGTCATCATCGGCCACAGCGAGCGCAGGCAGTATTTCGGCGAGACCGACGAAACCGTCAACAAGCGCGTCCGGGCCGCCCTGGACGGCGGGCTCAAAGTGATACTCTGCTGCGGCGAGCTTCTGGCCGAGCGTGAGCAGGGCATTATGGAGGAAATCGTCGGCAAACAGGTGAAAGTGGCCCTCGGCGGCGTTTCCGCGGAGGAGCTTAAAAATATCATTATCGCCTATGAGCCCGTCTGGGCCATAGGCACCGGCGTTACCGCCACCGCCGACCAGGCGGAGGAGGCCTGCAGATTCGTGCGGGAGCTCATAGGCAGGCTCTACGGCGCCGAAGCCGCCGAGGGCATCACCATTCAGTACGGCGGCAGCATGAACGCCAAGAACGCCGCTGAGCTCCTCTCCAAAGAGGACGTGGACGGCGGCCTCATCGGCGGTGCCTCCCTCAAAGCGACGGACTTTGCCGCCATTGTCGCCGCGGCTTCAAAATAAGGAGAAAATATGAAACCTCTTGTTTTAATGATACTGGACGGCTTCGGCTACAACGAGCGCGACTACGGCAACGCCATACGCGCCGCCAGAATGCCGAATCTCGACCGGATAAAAGCCGAATCCCCCATGACCATAATCGGCGCGTCGGGCCTCGACGTTGGGCTACCGGCGGGGCAGATGGGAAACTCCGAGGTGGGCCACACCAACATAGGCGCCGGGCGCATTGTGTATCAGCCCCTGACCCGCATCACAAAATCCGTCTCGGACGGGGATTTCTTTGAAAACCCGGCCTTTGTCTCCGCCATGGAAAACTGCCGTGAGCATGGCAGCGCCCTCCACCTCATGGGCCTCCTTTCGGACGGCGGGGTACACAGCCACCTTGAGCACCTTTTCGCCCTCATAGACATGGCGAAGGCGCGGGGCGTCGAGCACCTCTATGTCCACTGCTTCACGGACGGGCGGGACGTACCGCCCACCTCCGGAAAGGGCTACGTTGAGCGCCTTTCGGCGAAGCTCGCAGAGGCGGGGATTGGCAGGATCGCCACTGTCGGCGGGCGGTACTACGGCATGGACCGGGACAAACGCTGGGACAGGGTCCAGCGCCACTATAACGCCATAGTGAAGGGCGAGGGACCTTTCATCGAGGACCCGATTTCCGGCGTTCAGCAGAGCTACGACGAGGGAATCACCGACGAATTTATCGTTCCCTTCTGCTGTGAGCACGGTGCTCAGATAAAGGACGGGGACTCGGTTATTTTCTTCAACTTCCGGCCCGACAGGGCGAGGGAGCTGACCCGGGCGATAGTCGACAGGGAGTTTGACGGCTTTGCCCGGAGGGCCTTGGATGTCAATTTCGTCTGCATGGCGCAGTATGACGCCGAAATTTCCGGCGTCTCCGTGGCGTTCCCGCCCCAGAGCCTCGAAGATACCTTCGGCGAATACGTTTCAAAGCTGGGGCTTCGCCAGCTCCGCATTGCGGAGACGGAAAAGTACGCCCACGTCACCTTTTTCTTTAACGGCGGTGTGGAGACGCCCTATCCCGGGGAGGACCGGGACCTTATCCCCTCCCCGAAGGTGGCGACCTATGACCTGAAGCCGGAGATGAGCGCCTACCTCGTGACGGAAAAGCTGCTGGAGGAGCTGGACAGCGGAAAATACGACGTTGTGATCCTCAACTTTGCCAACACCGACATGGTGGGCCACACCGGCGTTTTTGAAGCGGCGGTGGCCGCCTGCGAGGCGGTGGACCGGTGCGTCGGGCAAATCGCCGAAAAGATCCGGGAGCTGGGCGGCGCCGCCATCATCACCGCCGACCACGGCAACGCCGACGTGATGCTCAGCCCGGACGGTTCCCCTTTCACCGCCCACAGCACCAACCCCGTGCCATTTATTGTTTACAATTATCCCTGCGAGCTTCGGGAGGGCGGCGTTCTCGCGGACATTGCCCCCACAATGCTCAGAATGCTGGGCCTCGAACAGCCCGCCGCCATGACAGGAAAAAGCATTATAATTTGATAAAAAGCGAGCCTTTTTGGAAAAAGGCTCGCTTTTTTTGTATGATTTTATATGTTCCTCCTGTTTATCGTGGAAAATCATACGTAAAATCCACGGTTTTACATAAATTTTACACTGTAATTATTGACATATTTCTGTGCATAAACTATAATATTCCCAACAAAGAGATTTATTTTTTCGACTATATATGACAAATTTTAAAACCGTAAAAAATTTCAAAACTGACATTTTGCACAAAATATTGATTTTTAATATGTGCACAATCCACATACATTTTCATCCAGTACAAAACGCGGCTTCCTGCCGCGCAGCTATATTCAATAAGAGGAGGTTAGACCCATGCCCAAATGTGTAGTTGTGGCAGACGACCTCACCGGCGCCAACGCCACAGGTGTTCTTCTTAAAAAGAACGGTTTTGACACTCTCACCCTCCTGCGCTCCGGAATTGACAAGGCTTCGGCCCTTTCCGGCTGCGACTGCCTTGTTTTGCCCACGGACAGCCGTGCCGTCCCCTCCGGGGAGGCCTATTCCCGGGTGAAGGAAGCCCTTGAGCTGCTTTCCGGGCCGGAGGTCCGGCTCTATGCCAAGCGCATTGACAGCACCCTCCGGGGAAACCTCGGCAGCGAGACGGACGCCTTTCTTGACACGCTGGGGCCGGAATATCTGGCTGTATGCGTGCCCTGCTTCCCCTCCTCCGGGAGAATCCTCGTGGGAAATCACCTGCTGGTGAACGGAAAGCCCCTTCGCAAGACGGAGGCCGCAAACGACCCCATGTGCCCGGTGCACCTCTCCGATGCTCTGGAGCTTTTCCAGAGGCAGAGCCGCTACCCCGTTGCAGCCATACATCTGGACGAGGTACATAACGGCGCCGAAAGACTGAGCTTCGCCGTGAAAAAGGCTCAGAGCGAGGGCGCGCGCATACTGCTTGTGGACAGCGTCACCGACGAGGATATGGAGACCGTGGCCGACGCCCTGATAAAGGTCGGCGCGCCCGTGGTCACCGTGGACCCGGGCCCCTTCACCGCCATTATGGGCAAGCGCCTCATCTCCTCCGGGCCAAAAAAATGCGCCGGAAAGATATTCTGCGCCATAGGCTCCGTCAACGGCGTAGCCGCCGCCCAGACCCAGGTGCTCCTGTCAGGCATGCCCGTCTCCGCCGTCTATATGGACACTGCCCGGATCCTCGACAGCGACGAGAGCCGCCTCGAGGAGATAGACAGGCTCACCTGCGAGCTTATCGCCCGCTCCGCCGACTCGGACATTCTGGCAGTCATCGGCTCCGGCATCGACCCCGACAGGCGGGTTCCCTTCGAGCCCTATATGAAAAAGCGGAACCTTGACGCCGAGGGCCTTTCCGACCTCATAAACACCGCCTTTGCGGAGGTGGCGCTGCGCGTCCTCTCCGCCTGCCCCGAAATAAAGGGCGTCTACTCCACCGGCGGTGACATCACCGCCGCCATACACAGCGCCGCAGGCACCGTGGGGCTCCGCCTCATGGACGAGGTGGTGCCGCTGGCGGGCTTCGGCATAGCCATAGGCGGCAGCCTTTCCGGAAAGGCGTTTATCAGCAAGGGAGGCATGGTCGGAAATGAAAAGGCCATGATCACCTGCGTATCCTATTTGCAGGAACACATAACCTGACATATATAAATCGGAGAAAAGGAGGAGTTATATGAATCCACTGATAGCTATTCCCATGGGGGATCCCGCCGGCATCGGCCCGGAGATAGTCATAAAGACCCTCGCCGACGAGACCACCCAGAGCATAGCCCGCTGCGTCATAGTCGGCAGCAAAAAGGTTCTGGAGCTTGCTATGGGCTACCCCGGCATGCCCCGCCTTGAAATCAACGTGGTTGAGGACCCGAGGGACGGGGACTACCGCCCCGGTGTGCTCAATCTCATCGACCTTGACAACGTGGACATGGATAAGTTCAAGGTGGGTGAAGTGAGCGGCATGTGCGGCAAGGCCGCCTATGAGTACATAGCAAAAAGCATAGAGCTTGCCAACGCGCGCATTGCGGACGCAGTCTCCACAACGCCCATAAACAAGGAATCCCTTCACGCCGGCGGCGTCAACTTCATCGGCCACACCGAGATTTTCGGCGCGCTGACCGGCACGGAGGACCCCCTGACCCTTTTCGAGGTGCAGAACCTGCGGGTTTTCTTCCTTTCAAGGCATCTCTCCCTGCGCAAGGCCTGCGACGCCGTCAAAAAGGATCGGATCATTGACTATGTCATCCGCTGCACCGATGCTCTGCGCCGCCTCGGCATCACCGAGGGCACCATGGCCGTGGCGGGGCTCAACCCCCACTGCGGCGAGCACGGCCTTTTCGGTGACGAGGAGGTAAACGAGATATTCCCCGCCGTGGAGGAGCTCCAGAAAATGGGCTACAAGGTAGCCGGTCCCATAGGGGCGGACTCCGTGTTTTCCCAGGCGCTCCACGGCAAATACAACAGTGTGCTCAGCCTCTACCATGACCAGGGGCACATTGCCACAAAGACGCTCGATTTCGAGCGCACCATTTCGATCACGGCGGGCATGCCCATACTGCGCACCTCCGTCGACCACGGCACCGCCTTTGATATTGCGGGAAAAGGCATTGCCAGCGCGGTCAGCATGATGGAAGCCGTACGCCTCGCCGTAAAATACGCCCCGGCGTTTCTCCGGCAGTGAAGTGAAAACGGGAGGTTCACTCATAAGTCTTTTAGTCAATTTTATTTCAGAGAGGAGTTATATTTATGGATTCAGGAGCTCAAATGCTGATAGCGCTTTTCATCGGCATAGTTCTTCTCATTGTTCTGATTTTGAAAACTAAGGTACACGCTTTCCTCGGCCTCATTATCGCCGCAGTAGTCATCGGACTTGTGGGCGGCATGGACCCCGCGCAGATACCCGGCTCCATCACCAGCGGCTTTGGCGGAACCCTCGGAAGCATAGGCATTATCATCGGCTTCGGCGTGATGATGGGCCAGATTTTCGACAAGACCGGCGCCGCCGAGCGCATGGCTCTCACCTTTATCAAGCTCTTCGGAAAGAAGCATGAGCACTGGGCAATGGCCCTCACCGGCTTCATTGTCTCCATTCCGATATTCTGCGACTCCGGCTTCGTAGTCGTAAGCCCCATTGCAAAGGCTATCTCCAAAAAGACCCGCCGTTCTATCATTTCCATCGCCGGTCCTCTTGCCGTCGGCCTTGTGATCACCCACTCCCTCGTTCCTCCGACTCCCGGCCCTCTGGGCGTTGCGGGCACCTTCGGTGTTGACGTGGGCAAATTCATTCTCCTTGGCATTATCATCTCCCTTCCTATGGCCATAGCGGCGACCCTTTACTGCCAGTGGCTCGGCAAAAAGATCTACCAGGTCCCTGCCGACAACGATGAAGGCTGGGAGCGTCCCGAGAAAATTGAGGAATATTCCGGCATGGACGTCCTCACTCCTTCCCGTCCTCTTCCCTCCGCCTTTGAGAGCTTTCTTCCCCTTCTCGCTCCCATCGTGCTCATCCTTCTCAACAACATCTTTGCTGCTGTGGGCATCTCCGGCACCGCTGCCGGCAAGGTGATCACCTTCCTCGGCACTCCTATCATCGCCGTAGGCATCGGCCTTCTCCTTGCAATATTCGTCCTCGGCAGAAAGCTCGACCGCAAAACCGCTCTCGCTGAAATGGAGACCGGTATCCGTTCCGCAGGTATCATCATTCTTGTAACCGGCGGCGGCGGCGCCCTCGGCCAGATACTCAAGGACAGCGGCACCGGCAACTACGTTGCTGAGCTTCTCGCAAAGACTGCAATCCCGATAATCATTCTTCCTTTCATCGTATCCACCCTTGTACGCTTCATCCAGGGCTCCGGCACCGTGGCTATGGTCACTGCCGCAGGCATCTGCGCCCCGATCCTCGAGGCCGCCGGCGCCAGCATGATCCTCGGCGCTTTCGCAGCCTGCATAGGCTCCCTGTTCTTCAGCTACTTCAACGACAGCTATTTCTGGGTCGTAAACAACCTCATGGGCATCAAGGATACCAAGGAACAGATCCGCAACTGGTCCGTGACCTCCACAGTGGCCTGGGGCGTCGGCTTTATCGAGCTGCTTATCCTCAGCCTGTTTATCCACTGAGCGTCTTTTAAAAGCCCGGCGCGCCGGGCAGACCCGAGACCTCCCTTTCCATGTAAGTACCGAAAGCGCCGCGCCAAAAGCGCCGGCGCAAATAATAAAGCATCCGCGCGGCATAGCTGCGCGGATGCTTATTTTATATGAAACTTTAATCCGCCCGGCGGAATGAGGCGCAAAAAAGCGCCGCTTTTAGCGGCGCTTTTTCAGCTTTTCAGTATTTCATGCCAACGTAGCAGTTGGAATAATATTTGAGCAGTATCTGGTCCCAGGTATAGCCCTGCTTCGCGTAGGCTATGGAGCCCACGGCGCTCATTCCCACGCCGTGACCGTAGCCGTAGGTGGTGAAAACGAGCTTGTCGCTGCCGGCGTTATATTTTACGCTGAAGGCGGTGGAGCGCAGCTTGGAGCTGCCGAGAATGCTCTCCCGCAGGTACCGGGCGGTATAGGTCTTTCCCCCGAGGGAAATCTCGTTTACATAGTCCGTGCCGCCCCAGTAGCTTTTTATCTTCACCCAGCCTGAGGGGTCCCCGCTGAGGACGATATTCGTCTTGCTCTCCACAAGTTTTGCGAAGTCCGAGGAGGAAATCTCATAGGTACCGGCGGTGTTTCCGTCCACCGGTGAGGAGACGGATACAAGGTTCCTGTTGGCGTAGCCCCACACCCACTCGGCGGAGGCGGTAGTGCCGCAGCTCTCGGAAAAATAGGTGGCGAGAATGTAGCCGCCGCTCCTGTCATCCAGAACGGCGTAGCCGATGACCTCGGCAACGCATCTTTTTATCTGGCTGTCGAGCTTCGCGGTGCTCGTGCCGGCGCTGATCTTGCCGCCGTTATACATGAGATAGGTGTATGAAGCCACAGCCTGGGCCTTGACGTGCTCGTCCGGCTGGCCGGTGCCCGCCTCGTAGGCCACTATCTGGCACACGGCGTCATAGACGCTCATGGTCTTGCCGTTGACGGTGACCGTATCTACGAGGGATTCCTCATAGTAGGGGCTGTACGCGCCGCTGTATGATATACCCGTCACAGGGGCGCTGCCTGCCGCGTTTTTTATGGAGACCGGCACTGTATTTACAGCGCTTGTGGACTCCGAGGAGTTCTCCGCTTCGGAGATTTCGCTTTCCTGTGAGCTCTCGGAGCTCGGCTCGGAGGAGCTCTCCGAAGAGGAAGAGGGCGGCTCGCTGCTTGTCTCGGAGCTGGAAGAGCTGGAGGAGCTGCTGGAAGAGGAACTGGAGGAACTGCTGCTCGAAGAACTGCTGGAGCTGGAGCTGCTGCTGGAGGAGCTGCTCTCCTTGGACTCCACCTCCACTATGAAGGTTGTGGCAAGGTCGCCGTAGTACACCATGACCTCGCAGTCGCCCTCGGTGACGAGCACGCCGTCCGGATCAATGTCAAAGTCCTCATATATATCCTCGTAGCTGCCGTCGCTCCTGTAAACTCTGAGCACCATGCCGTAGGTGTCTATCTTCTCGCCCACCTTATAGACGAGCTTGTCGGGCTTCTTGATGATTCTGATTTCATATACCTCGCCGTCGGAGGAGCTGTCCGAGGAGGAAGAAGAGGAACTGACGTCCTCCGCGTCGCCGAAGGCGGCGTCCGCGTCGGACTGCTGGGCCTGGGAAATGGCGACGTACCATTTATCCGGCATCAGCGGGTTGGAGTTGTAGTAGGCCTTGGAGGTGTCGAGGGTGCTTATGTCCTCGCCCTCCCGCACCTGGCGGGCCACCACGACCACTCTGGCGTCGGTGAAGTCATAGCAGCAGGTGGAAAGGGTCAGGAATTTGTCGTTTGCGTTATAATCAACGCCCGTCACCACCATGGTGCGCTTCGCTATCTCGTTTATGAACTCCTGGGTCTCGGCCTCGGTGCCGTTTATGAAGTTGTTGTAGTTCCAGATGGGGCCGTCCTTGCTGTATGCGTTGGTGAGCACCACGCCGATGACCAGCCACTGGTTTTCCTCATAGAGGCTGTCAAACTGTATCACCGGGTGCTCCTTATAGAAGGAGAGCTTGCGGTACTTGTTGAGGTCGGAGAACATCTTTCCGTCGTCATAGACGTTGTGGCCGTAAATTATGAGGTTGGTGCTCTGATAATCCGGGTTCACCTGGCAGCGGTAGTCGAGGAAGGGGGTGCCGTACATGGAGTTGTTGCCATAGTAGTCCCGCCTCAGGTAATACTGGCCCGTGGCGCCGTCCTTGCCCGGCTCTACGGTCTGCACCACCGGGAAGTTCACGTTGGTGCCCTCGATCTGAATGTAGCCTATGAGGTCGTTGTTCTCCTGATAGAGGTCATAGAGCTTGTCAAGGTACTCCCAGTCGTCCGGAACGTCGCCGTTCTGTCCGAGCATGGCCTGGAGGCTTGCCGCGAGGCTTCTGTGGTTCACACTGTCAAAGAGCTTCGTGCTCAGGTACCCCATGCAGCCGAGGAAAACGAGCACGCAGATGATGAAAATTGTCTTTCTGATGAGCTCGCTGACGCTGTCGCCCTTCATGGGTATGAATCTCTGGTACCACTTCCGCTTGCGCTCGGTGCTCGCTGTGGCGAATTTCGTCTTGCCGGAGACGGCTCCCATGAGGGAAACGGCGTTTTCGTATACTTTTGGATAGGTGGAGGCCACGGCCCGGGCAAGGTGCACGGCTCTGCTGCCTGCGGCTGCTATGAGCTCGTCCCGGCTCTCGGCCAGAATCCGTTCAGTCCAGACGTTGTCCCCCATGCAGACGGCGACGTAGGCCCCGTCCCCCGGTTTTTCCACGTCCATGGTGACGGCTATGCCGATGTTGGCGCCGCTGTGCTTTGTGACCTCCCCGGCGAGGACCGCAGCGGTCCAGTCGCTGTTTACGCCGTGGCGGCGCAGCAGCTTTTCAGGTATCTCATACCTCTCCACCCCCTGGGAGGTGCCGAGGTAGTTATCAATATATTCGCTTGTGAAGGCGGCGCCCATGATTTCGAGCTTCTGCACGCCCTCCACCGCAATGGCGGTTTTGAGGCCCTTTTTGGCGAGCTCCCGGCCGAAGGCCTGGCCCACGTTCTCGGCGTCCACGGCGTAGACCGTGTTCCCGAGGGCCGCTATGACGTTTTTCATGGCAGCGGAACCCCGTTCCTTCGCTTCGACACTGTTCGCGCCGGAGGCGTAAATCTGGACGGCCATTTCGCCTCCGTCCTCAAATACCTGCACTCCCGCGCCGTATGTCTTCTGGCCGAGGACCGCTTCCTCCGCTTTATCCTTCGTGATGCCGGCGGCCCGAAGGGTCTTGAGGTAATAGGGCCTGCCGATGAAATCGGCCAGATATTTTGTCACCCGGTAGCAGAGCATGAACTGGAAGGATTCCCTGTCCCCCGGGAGCATGATTATGCACTGGTTGCCCTGGGCAACGGCGCAGCCGCTGGGCCTGCCCTTTTTGCTGCGGAAAATTTCCGCCCCCTGGGGGAAAACCTCCCCGTCTTTGGAAACTGTCGGGAAGCCTATGGCGGCGGAGACCGCCGCAGGGGTGATGTTGTTCTCCCTCTCGCCCATGCCGCCGATTATCATTATTATGTTATAGTCCGCTATTGCCTGGGCAACAGCCTTATGTATTGCCTGACGCTCCGCGTCAATGCGGACCCCTTTGATGTTGGTGACTCCAAGTAGCTCGAACTCCCTTTGCACGAGGGAAGCAATTTTTTCATGCTTTACGCTGCTCAGCAGAAGTATCTCTGACTGCATGAAATCACTCCTTTCAAAATAATTCTATAATAAAAATGTGTCATCTTGTTGGATAAAGTTTAAATCTTTTGTGAGCAAGCTCGCAGCGGTCCACCAGCGCCTCTATGTCGAGGGCCTTTTCCGCCTCCTCAATCATATCGAGGGTGGGCCTTGTGCGGGGGTGGCGGGGGGTAAAGACCGTGCAGCAGTCCTCATAGGGCAGAATGGAGGTCTCAAAGGTGTCTATCTTTTCGGCAATCTCCACTATCTCCTGTTTATCCATGCCGATGAGAGGACGGAAAACCGGAATGTCTGAAACGGCGTCGGTGCAGGCAATGGCCTGCATGGTCTGGCTCGCCACCTGGGCGAGGCTCTCGCCGGTGATGATAGCGCCGCAGCCCTCCTTTTCAGCAAGGCGCAGGGCCACACGCATCATGAAGCGGCGCATTATGACGGTGAAAAGCTCCTCCGGGCACTTGTTTTTTATCTCCTCCTGAATTTCGGTGAAGCCGGCGGAGAAAAGGTCAACAACGCCGCAGTATTCCGTGAGCTTTTCGGTGAGGGTCTGCACCTTGAGCCAGGCCCGCTCGCCGGTGTACGGCGGGGACTGGAAGTGGAGGGCGCATATCTCAAGGCCGCGCTTTGCCATCATGTAGCCCGCCACGGGGCTGTCAATGCCGCCGGAAATGAGCAGCAGCGCCCGCCCACTGGTGCCAACGGGCATGCCTCCGGCGCCCGGGAGCTGCACGCCGTGGATATAGGCGTATTTTTCGCGTATCTCCACCATGACGACTATGTCCGGGTGGTTGACGTCAACCTTGAGGTGGTGGAATCTCGACAGAAGCACTGCGCCCATCTCCCGGCTTATCTCCGGGGATTTCATGGGGAAGCTCTTGTCGCTGCGCTTGGCCTCCACCTTGAAGGTCTTGAGGTAAGGGAGGGTGTCCGCCAGATATTCCGGGGCCTTTTGGGCAATGTCCTCCCAGTTTTTCTCGGCGACGCAGGCCCTTGTGAGGGCCACTATTCCGAAAACCTTCTGGAGGCGGGAAACCGCCTCGTCAAGGTCTATGTCCTCGCTCTGAGGCTCGATATATATGGTGGACTGGGCCTTCCAGCACCGGAACTCCCCGAGGGTCTCGAGGCGCCTTTTGCAGTTTTTAACGAGCCTGTCCTCAAAGCCCGAGCGGTTGAGCCCCTTGAGGGCGATTTCGCCGCATTTTATCAAAATGATTTCTTTCATCAAACTACCTCTTTATCTGCAAAGCTCCCGCATTGCGTCTTTAACCGCCCGAAGCAGCTCGTCCACGTCCTCCGGGGTGTTCTCCCGCCCGAAGCTGATGCGCAGGGCGCTGTCCACCCTCTCGGCGGGATAGCCCATGGCTTTGAGCACGTGGCTCTTTGCCCCCTGGGCACAGGCGGAGCCGCTGGAAACATATATTCCCCGGCTCTCAAGGAAGTGGAGCATGATTTCGCTCCTTATGCCGGGAACGGAGACGTTCACTATAGCCGGGAGGGCGTTTCCCCTGGAATTGAGAAGTATCCCCTGCTCGTCCTCTATGCCTTCCAGAAGGCGGCTCTGGAGCTCCTCCATTTTCCTCTGGAACTCCGGGAGGGAAGCCTTTGAAATTTCCGCCGCTTTGCCAAAGGCCGCTATCAGGGGCAGCGCCTCGGTACCCGGTCGCAGGCGCTTTTCCTGCTCGCCGCCGAAATGAAGCGGCAGCACCCTTGCGCCCTTTTTAATCCACAGGGCGCCCACGCCCTTGGGCCCGCCGATTTTATGGGCGGTGACGGTGACCAAATCCGCCCCGAGCTTATCCGCCCGGAAGGGCATTTTGCAGAAGGCCTGCACGGCGTCGCAGTGGAAAACCGCCTCCGGGTTTTTGCGCTTTGCCGCGGCGGAAAGCCGGGCTATGGGGTTTATGGCCCCCACCTCGTTATTAACGAGCATCACGGACACGAGGACGGTTTTCCCGTCCACGGCGTCCGCCACCGCTTCGGGCGTTATTTCGCCCCTTTCGTCCGGCGTTAGGCGGACCACCTCGAAGCCGTTTTCCTCGAGGCACTCCCCGGCCTTCATCACCGAGTCGTGCTCATAGGCGGAGATGACCACCCTGTTCCCCCGGCGCTTTCTGGCGAGGGAGCCGCCGATGACGGCGAGGTTATTCGCCTCGGTGCCGCCGGAGGTGAATACGAGCCCGCCGGCGTCGCAGCCCAGGGCGTCGGCAATTTTTTTCCGGGCGTCCTCCATTATCTGCTCCGCCTCTATCCCCTTGCTGTGGAGGGAGGAGGGGTTGCCGTAGGTCTCCGTCATGACGGAATACGCGGCGTCCGCGGCCTCTTTATATACGCGGGTCGTGGCGCTGTTGTCAAGATATATCTCCTTCATATTCCGCCTCCGGTGAACATAATTCTCCATTATTCAGAGCTATTATACATAAAAAGCTATATATTTTCAAGTATATTATGCCACTTTTAATATATTATTTAAATTTATATATTTATACAGCGGCCTATATATAAGTGCGAAAAAACGAATTTATTGTTTCATCTTAAAAAAATTTTGCACTTTACTTATGCAAAAATTTGTGTTAGTATCGGTTTAATTCAGTTCTTTAAACCGCAGAGGTGCGAAATGGAAAAAATATGGCATGGGCTCCCGCCCCGGAAAAACCGCCTTATGAGGATATTTATTACCTCGATTACCATGATTTTCATTGCCTTCGGCATATATCTCCAGCTTAAGGCAGACATAGGCCTTTCCCCTTGGAACGCTCTGAATCAGGGCCTCAGCCGTACCTTTCCCATAAGCTACGGCACGGCGACCATTCTCGTCTCCGGCGCCGTCCTCGTCATAGACCTGGTGCTCAAGGAAAAAATCGGCTTCGGGACTCTGCTCGACTCCGTGCTCATAGGCATATTTACGGACCTTTTTGAGCGCATCGACCCCGCCCCGGAGCTTGAATCGCTCTGGATAAAGGTTGTCATTTTCATCATGGGGCTTGCGGTGGTCTGCCTCGGCCAGTATTTCTACATGAGCGCCGCCCTCTGCTGCGGCGCGAGGGATTCCCTGACCGTGGCTCTGGGCAAGCGGTTCAGCAAGCTCTCCGTAGGCACCATAAATAACCTGATTTTCCTGACGGTGCTCGTGCTCGGCTGGGCCCTCGGGGCCACCGTTGGGCTGGGAACGGTGCTCTCCGTATTCGGAAACGGCATTTTGATGGACGTGATTTTCCGCCTCGTGCATTTTGAGCCGTATAAGGTGCAGCACGAACATTTCATTGCCACAGCTATCACCCTGCTGACAGGGAAAGAAGCGGACGAATTTATATGACGGGGCTCCGGCCCCACAGCAAAAAAGCGCCCTTCGGGGCGCTTTTTTTATTGTGTCAGTCAAGCTCGAAGGATGGATTTTCCGGTATGAAAAGGCCCTTCACGGTGGCGATGATATCCTCATGGCAAACGTCCAGCGGGTCGAATTTCACCAGCTTAAACACCCAGTCCATCATCAGCCCGTTGCAGAAAACGGAAATGACGGTACCAAGGCCGATGGTCGCTCCCAGCAGCCAGCTTGCGGCCAGCACCACTAGGAAAATGAGATTGTTTATAGTGCCGACTGAGAGCTTGCTGAAGCGCTTGCAGAGCGCCAGCAGCAGAGCGTCCCTTGAGCCGCAGCCGAGGGCCGCCTCCATATAGAAGAACTGGCCGAAGCAGAGCACGGCGAGGCCGAGCATGAAAAGGGCGGTTTTGAGCACCATGGAGTCGGTATCCGGAACGGGGTCAAGCCAGGTGAAGAAATCCGCTGCGACGCCGATGAGCAGGCAGTCGAGCACGGTGCCGACGCCAATGGGCTCCCGAAGGAGCACGTCAACGGCGACTATCACGAGGGAGGAAACCACGGTAGCTGCGCCGTAGCTCATGGGAAGGACGTTCGCAAGGCCCTGGTTGAGGGCGTTCCAGGGGGAGAGCCCTATGTCTGCTTCGAGCTGGAGATATATGCCGAAGGAAATAAAAATCATAGCGAAAACGGACCAGAGTATTTTCACAACGCGGCTGCGCCTTTCGGGAAGGTTTTTCCAAAGAATTTTCATCAGTTGACCCCTTATCTGTAAAATAGCATGAGCGTCTATTATAAGATATTTTTCGCCGGTTGTAAAGGGGTAAATTAAGATTTTTTCACAAAAATCCCGTTTATTTTTTAGCAATTTTCACCAAACGGGAAATCGCAGTATCAGATATTTCCCGCACTTCAAAGCAACCTCTTTATGAACTCTTTTGCCCAGTAAAGATAGGCTGGCACGCACGAGTCCAAAAGCATCTTTACTTCGTCTATTTCTTCTTTTGTCAGCTTGCCGAGTTTTTCAAAAAGGCTTCCCGTCGCCCTTGTGTCGCCAAGAGCTATCACCGCCCTTGCGTCATCGCCCATCGCAAAATATTTTCCTATTGCAAGGGCTCCCACGGAAAAATCTCCTGAGGCTATCGCACCAAAGGATATAACTCCAAGGCTTATTGCCCCTGCAGAGAATATTCCAGCCGAAAAGCATCCGGCAGAAAGCCCTCCAAGAGAAATCATCCCCAAACTGAAAAGACCTAAAGACAAAAATCCCAATGACAAAAATCCCACCGAAAGCAACCCAAAGGAAAAAACTCCCCTTGCAATAAGCCCCACGGCTACTATTCCTCTTGCATTTAGTCCTACAGCTACTATTCCCCTGGCGTTCTTTCCGACTTGCCAAAAAGGAAGACCCATAAAGGTCTTTTCGCTTTTTCTCTCTTTAAGCACACCGAAAAAATGAGTATATCCGCTACGACCGGAGGGTTCCTCTACGGAATCTTTTATAAGATAATCCATTGAACAACCGTAAAGTTCTCCGATGCGTATCAATTTGTCTGTTTCCGGGTATGCGGCGTCGCTCTCCCACTTACTTATTGCCTGACGCGAAACCCCGAGTATATCTGCAAGCTGCTCCTGTGTATAATTGTTTTCTTTCCTGAGTTTCGATAATTTATTACCCAGCGTCATAGTTATCCCTCCGTTTTGGACATTCATTTTTAGCAAATCATAGCTTCTTTTCTAATTTATCTCCAGCATTTTGCGTTTTCTAAATGTAAAGTTTCGGTTGCACAAATCAAATTAAGTAACTAAATCCTCATTTGCGGTTTAAAAAACTTTGCAAGCCTTGCCCTTCGTTCCGTTTTCAAATGTGCGAACAATTTGCAAATCGGGCGGATAATATCCGCCTCTACGGTTTCGCACCGATTCAACACGGCCGACGGCGTGTTGACGGCGGGGTCAAGACCCCGCCCTACAGTAAATTGTTCTACTCCCCTCCCTCGCAAGCAAAAAAGCTCCCCGTTCGGGGAGCTTTTTTCACAGATCATTACTGCTCTTTTCTTTTCTGTCTCGCTTCGATGTCCGCGAGGGCGTCTTTTCTCGAAAGGTTGATCCTGCCCTGCTGGTCGATCTCCACGACCTTCACAACGACCTCGTCGCCGGGTTTGACAACGTCCTCGACCTTCTCCACGCGCTTGCTGTCGAGCTTGGAGATGTGGCAGAGGCCCTCTTTGCCGGGGGCGATTTCAACGAAAGCGCCGAACTGCATAAGTCTGGTGACTTTGCCTTTATAGATGGCGCCCACTTCGGGGTCCATGGTGATGGTCTGGATGACCTGGATAGCTCTTCTGGCGTTGTCAATGTCAGTGGAGGAGACGAATACGTGGCCGTCCTCCTCGACGTCGATTTTTACGCCGCACTCGGCGCAGATTTTCTGAATGGTCTTGCCGCCGGAGCCGATGACGTCGCGGATTTTGTCCACGTCAATGACCATGGAGAGCATTTTGGGAGCATATTTGGAGAGCTCTTTTCTCGGCTCCGCAATGACGGGCGCCATGATCTCATCGAGGATATAGAGACGGGCTTTCTCGGTTTTGTCGAGAGCCTCTCTGATGATTTCGGGGGTAAGACCGTCGCACTTGAGGTCCATCTGAATGGCGGTGATGCCGTCACGGGTACCCGCAACCTTGAAGTCCATGTCGCCGAAGAAATCCTCGAGGCCCTGAATGTCCACCATGGTCATCCAGCGCTCGCCCTCGGTAATGAGGCCGCAGGAGATGCCGGCGACGGGCTTTTTGATCGGAACGCCCGCGTCCATAAGGGCAAGGGTAGAGCCGCAGATAGCGCCCTGGCTGGTGGAGCCGTTGGAGGAGAGAACCTCGGAAACGGTTCTGATTGCGTAGGGGAACTCGTCCACGGAGGGGATAACGGGCTCGAGAGCTCTCTCAGCAAGAGCACCGTGGCCGATTTCACGTCTGCCCGGGCCGCGGGAGGGTCTGGTCTCGCCGACAGAATAGGAGGGCATGTTGTACTGGTGCATATAGCGTTTCTCGGTCACGCCGTCAATACCGTCCAGCTCCTGCGCCTCGGACACAAGGCCGAGGGTGGCGGTGGTGAGCACCTGGGTCTGGCCGCGGGTGAACATACCGGAGCCGTGGGCTCTCGGAAGGAGGCCCACTTCCGCGGCAAGAGGACGGATTTCGTCGAGGCCGCGGCCGTCGACACGTTTGCCGTCGTCGATGAGCCAGCGCCTTACAACGTATTTCTGGAGTTTGTAGATAGCCTCGTCGATTTTGAGAATGTCGTCGGGATATACCTCGTCGAATTTCTCGTGGACGGCGGCGATGACGGGCTGAAGAGCGGCGTCGCGGACGTTCTTGTCGTCGGTATCAAGGGCGGCTCTTACGTCCTCGATGGCAAAGTCCTTGATTGCCTCGAACATCTCCTCCGGAACTTCGATTTTCTGGTACTCGAATTTCGGTTTGCCGATTTCGGCAACGACGCTGTTGATGAAGTTAACCATTTTGACGTTCTCTTCGTGGGCGGTCATAATGGCTTTGAGCATGGTCTCGTTATCGACCTCGTTGGCGCCGGCCTCAATCATGACGACCTTCTTGTCGGTGGAGCTGACAATGAGGTGCAGGTCGGATCTCTCCTCCTGCTCGGCGGTGGGGTTGAGGATGATTTCGCCGTCAACAAGGGCTACCTGACAGCCTGCGATAGGTCCGTTCCAGGGAATATCGGAAACTGCCACGGCCATGGAGGCGCCGAGCATGCCGCAGATGACGTAGGGGTAATCCGGGTCAACGGACATGGCGGACATAACCACAGCGCAGTCGTTTCTCATATCCTTCGGGAAAAGGGGACGCATGGGACGGTCGACCACACGGCTGTCAAGGATAGCTCTGTCGGTGGGGCGGCCTTCTCTTCTGGGGAAGGAGCCGGGGATCTTGCCCACGGAATAGAGCTTCTCGTCAAAGTCCACGGAAAGGGGGAAATAGTCGATGCCCTCTCTGGGGGTCTTGCTGGCGGTGACGTTGCAAAGCACGGCGGTCTCGCCGTATCTTACCATGATGGAAGCATTGGCAAGGCAGCACATTTTGCCGGTTTCAAAGGTGATTTTTCTGCCGGCAAATTCGGTTTCAAAAACCCTGTAATTTTCAAACATAAAAATTTACCTCCGTTTAGTTTCGCGTACAGCAAAAACAAAGCGGAGGCGGGAATAAACAATAAATCCAAAAGCCGAAAGCCCTTCGGCCCCTCGATTAACTGCTTATTTCCGACGTCTGCCGTTTTCGCCGCACTTTTATTATTGGCTTATAAACTCAATAAAGTCAGGCGGAAAGAAATTTTTCCGCCTGACTTCAAAATTGACAGAATTATTTGCGGATGCCGAGTTTCTCGACGATGGCACGGTATCTCTCGATGTCTTTTTTCTTGAGATAGTTGAGAAGGTTTCTTCTCTGGCCGACCATTTTGAAAAGGCCGCGGCGGGAGTGGTTATCCTTCTTGTGCTCTTTGAGATGCTCGGTAAGGTCGGCAATTCTCTTGGTAAGGACTGCTATCTGGACCTCGGGGGAACCGGTGTCGGTCTCGTGAAGGCGGTTAGCCTCGATGATAGCGGTTTTTTCTTCTTGTCTCATCATGATTCATTTCACCTCATTTAAAAATTTGGCTCGTTCACAGGAAAGGGCGACTTTCTTGAGGCACACGCAACCGGATGCTTTCACATTCTGCGTACAAACCCTTTTCCGAGAAGGAGTTATACAGTCTGACCCATAGTCAGCTTTAGAATTATATCATAACGCCGGGCGCTTGTAAAGGGGGTTGGGGAGAAAATTTTCCTTCCCGCGCCGCAAATTTTTCGGCATTACTGTCACTCTTTTCTTATACTTTACAGCCTCAGGTGCATTTCACCATGCAGACCCAGATTTCTTCGCCTTTAAAGCCCTCAATAAAAACGTAATTTTCCGTTGTCGCTTCAACGAAAATCATTGCGTCCATGTCCGTCGCGGAGACAAGGAGCTCTCTCTCGCCGTTTTTATTGGCGTAGAGCTTTAGTCCTGTACAATCGTTGAAATTTTCATATTCCGCTTCGGCGAAATTTTCGGAGGTGCCGGACAGCCACCCGCTATTATAATCAGCCACGTAAGGGTAATCGCTGTGGCTTGCATCCTCCGTATTTATGAGACGGACTCCGGAAGCGTTCCCGATTCGAATGTATTTATTTTTTACGCCGTCGCCGCCTATATAACTCACCGATTCCATCTCCGTGTAGCTGCAGCCGGTCTCGGCGGCGCCGGTTTCAATATCGTAAACTACCATACCGAAATAAAGCGCGTGGTCATCATAAAACTCCGCCGCCACTTTTTTCCCGCCGCAGACGAAACGGCAATCATGGAATCCTAAATTTTCGCCGAGGCTCTCCTCTGGCGGGGCGTATGATTCGAAGGGAAATTCCCCGAGCTTCTTGTAAAACTCAGTTTTTATTGAGGCGTTATCCAAAATAAGTTCTGCTTCGCCGCCCTTCGGCATCAGCATAACTCCCTCGTCGTTTATCCAAATATAGCTTTCGCCGTTAAAGTCGGCGTGATACTCGTTTTCCGCAAGTACTTCATCCGGAATCGGCACCTCGAGGGGCTCTTTTTCGTTCATGCTGTCAAAATAGACCACCGTGCCGCTCAGTATCATACAGAAATCGTAGCCCGGCTCCCAGTCGCATTTCAGCATCTCCCGGTGATAGCTTCCGTCAAGCGCCGGAACGGGAATTTCAAAAAGCTCCTCGCCCGTAGTTTTGTCGTAGGCTTTTATGCCCATTTGCTCCGCTGCGCCTCCGTGGCAGACGATTACCCTGTCATCAAACTCCAGCGCCTCCAAAACGACGCCCATGGGGGTGGAGCTTTTAAGCGTAAAATACTCCCCCTCGAGAGGTATCTCTATATCGCTTTCCGGCTCGTTTTCGAGCGCTGCTGCGCTCTCCTGCTGTGAAGTTTCAGCCTCGCTGACGCTGTTTCCGGGCGTGCCCGGCTCCGGCGCGGGCTCCCGCCCGCAGGCGCAGAGCGAAAACGCAAGAAGCGCCGCCATTAAGATTGCTGCAAATTTTTTCAGCATTATTGTCCCCCTCTTTTAAATTTGTATTTAACATAATATTAGTGTGCAAAATTTCCCAGTTTATTGCAGGGCTTCGGGAAATACTTTCAGGTGGTGCTTCGCGCAAAAAGAGCGGCCTTCCGGCCGCCCTTTCGATTATAGTTTATATTCCTAAAATATCCGCCGTCTCCCTGCCGTGGTCGCGTATCCACTCGGCGGCTCCGGCTTCGGCGTTGGCCCGGTCAAAGGCTATGCGCTCAAAGAGCGCCTCCCGGCTTTCAAAGACCATTTCCTCCCGGACGTAGCTCAGCAGGAACACAAAAACGGTTTTTCCGTAAAGGTCTTCGGAAAGGCCGATGACGTTCGTCTCCGCCCCGGGTATCCTCTCGTTGGAGACGGTGGGCTTGACGCCCACGTTCGTGACCGCCGGGTAAAATTTCCCGTCAATATAGGCGGCGGAGACGTAGACGCCGAACTTCGGAATTATGTACCCATCGTCAAAGAGCTGGTTCAGGGTGGGAAGGGAGAACTCCCGTCCCAGATGTTTCCCGCCGACTATCTCCTTTTCGATGCAGAAGGGATACCCTGCGAGGCGGGAAACGGTCTCCATGTCGCCGCTCTCGGCGGCGGCGCGTATGCGGGTGGAGCTTATGGCCTCATCCCCGTCAAAGACCTTTTCCACAATGCTGCACTCAATGCCGTACTTCTCACAGAGGGCGCGCATCTCGGCGGCGCCGCAGGAAGCACGGCTTCCGAAGCGGAAATCCGCCCCGCAGACAGCCTTTCTGCATTTGAGATGCTCAATGAGCACGCTTTTGAAAAATTCCTCCCCGGAAAGGTCCTTCATATCGCTGAAGTCCGGGGCGTAGACGTGGGCGATGCCGCATTTTTTCATAATGCTGTATTTGAGCATGGGCGGCTCAAGGCGTTTCGCGCCGCCCTTCCCGGTGGGAAGGCTCTTTTCGGAGAAGGTAAATACCCAGGGCTCCAGCCCGCCGTCGGAGACGGCCTCCCCGAGCACGGCCCTGTGCCCCCGGTGCACTCCGTCAAAGACCCCCAGCGCTACCGCCGTGGGATTTTCGGGCAATTCGTTTGTCACAAAATTACTTGCCAAAATCAGTCACTGTCCTCATTATAATAGACGTAATCGAGGTAAAGCCCCTCGGGGCGGGCGGTTTTGCCCGCCCGGCTTCTGTCGCCGGATTCCAGTATCTCGGAAATTGCCTCCGGCTCCAGCCGCCCCTCGTTTATATCGAGAAGCGTGCCTACCATTATCCGCACCATATTATAGAGGAAGCCATCGCCCGTGACCGAAAAGGTCACAAGCTCCCCTTCCCTCTCCACTGCGCAGTCGAAAATTTCCCTTGTGGAGTCCTCCTGCTCGTTTTTCGCCCCGGCAAAGCCGGAAAAATCATGTTTTCCGATGAAATCCGTACAGATGGCGTCGAGGAAATTCTCATCAATGGGTTTAGGGTAATGAAGCGCCAGCCCCTGCCAGAAGGGGCTCATATACGGCGCGTTCCAGATTTTATACACATAGCGCTTTCCGCTGCAGGAGTAGCGGGCGTGGAAATCCTCTGCCGCCTCCTCGCAGGAGACCGCCGCTATATCGTCGGGCAAAAGGGCGTCGATGCTGCGGCGTATGTGCTCGCAGTCCATGTCGCTCTCAGTTTTGAAGCTGACGCAGTACATATTCGCGTGGACCCCTGCGTCCGTCCGGGAGCAGCCCTTTACGTCCGGGCGCTCCTTGAAAAGCGTCTCCATGGCGTCCTGGAGCACCTCGCAGACGGTGAGAGCATTTTTCTGCACCTGAAAGCCGTGGTAGTTGGTGCCCCTGTATGAAAGAGTCAAAAGAAGGTTCCTCACAGCTTGAGCACCTCCGGACCGAAGATATTGAGCAGTATCACCCCGGCGTAAAACAGGGCGACGACGCCCACCGCGGCCCAGTCCCTGCCGGCCATTTTGAGCTGCTTGAGCCTGGTCCTGCCCTCGCCGCCGCGGTAGCAGCGGCACTCCATGGCGAGAGCCAGCTCGTCCGCCCGGCGGAAGGCAGAAACAAACAGCGGGATCAGGATAGGCACCAGGGCTTTGGCCTTCTGTATGGCGTTGCCGCTGTCCATATCCGCGCCCCTGGCCTTCTGGGCGGAGATTATCTTGCCCGTCTCGTCAATAAGGGTCGGAATGAAGCGCAGAGCAATGGTCATCATCATGGAAAGCTCGTGCACGGGCACCTTGATTTTGGTCAGGGGCTTCAAAAGCCTCTCCAAACCGTCCGTCAGGGCAATGGGAGTGGTGGTATAGGTCAGAAGGCTGCTGCCGGCTATGAGGCTCACAATGCGCACGCACATGAGAGCCGCCGTGAGCAGGCCCCTGTCGGAAATCTTTATGAATCCCCACTCAAAAAGGGGCTCGCCACCGATGAAGAAAATATTGAGCACCGCGGTGAAAACCACTATGGGAATAATGGGCTTTATGCAGCGCAGCACCAGCTTCCAGGAGAGCTTTGAAAGGGCGTAGGCAAGCACCACGAAAGCCGCTCCGAAAAGCAGGGGTATCATGCCGTCCGCAACGAACAGAAGGGCGATATATGCCACCGTCAGTATGAGCTTCATGCGGGGATCCATACGGTGAAGCACCGAATCCCCGGGGAAATACTGGCCGAAGGTTATGTCCTTAAGCATGGGCTTCGCCCCCTTTCCCGAGGAGGCCCAGGACCGCGTCCTTTGCCTCCGAAACGGTTAGCACGCTCTCCGGCACGGCTATGCCGTCCGCCCTGAGCTTTGCGAAAACCCGGCTTATCTGGGGCACCTCGAGCCCCAGCTCCACCAGCTCGTCCACCCGGCTGAAAACCTCCCGGGTCCTGCCGTACATGACGGCTTTGGCGTGGTCCATTATAAGCACATGGCTCGCAAAGCGGGCCACGTCCTCCATGCTGTGGGAGACGAGTATTATGGTGGCGCCCCGGCGCTCGTGATAGGCTTTTATCTCCGCGAGAATATGCTCCCTGCCCTTCGGGTCAAGGCCGGCGGTGGGCTCGTCGAGAATGAGCACCTCCGGCTCCATGGCAAGGACGCCCGCAATAGCCACCCGGCGCTTTTCTCCGCCGGAAAGCTCAAAGGGGGATTTTTCGAGATAGTCCTCGGAGAGACCCGTGAAGCGGGCGGCCTCCAGAACGCGCTTTTCGATCTCCTCATCGGAGAGGCCCATGTTCTTCGGGCCGAAGGCAATGTCCTTGCGGACCGTCTCCTCAAAGAGCTGGTGCTCCGGGTACTGGAACACAAGGCCCACCTTGAAGCGGAAACGGCGTATATCCTTCGGGTTTGCCCAGATGTCCTCCCCGTCAATATAAACCTTGCCGGAGGCGGGCTTCAAAAGCCCGTTCAGGTGCTGAATTAAGGTGGATTTGCCGCTGCCGGTGTGGCCGATAAGGCCCACAAAGGCGCCCTTCTCTATCTCTATGCTCACGTTGTCGAGGGCCACGTGCTCATATGGAGTGTCCGCCGAATACAAATAGCGGAGCTCCTCGGTTTTGATCATTATTTCAGCCATTCTGAGCACCGCCCTTCAGAAGTTTTTCAATGGCGGCGGCGCACTCGTCCTCCGTCAGGACGCAGGAGGGCAGGTCCAGCCCCTCCTTACGAAGCTCCCAGCAGAGCTCCGTCACCTGGGGCACGTCAAGGCCGTGGGCCTTGAGCTCGTCCACCCGGCTGAAAACCTCTCTCGGGGTGCCGTCCATCAGCACCCTGCCGTCATCAACTACGGCTATGCGCCTGCACATGGCCGCCTCGTCCATATAGTGGGTGATGAGCACCACCGTGATGCCCAGCTCAGAGTTGAGCTGCTTTATGGTGCTCATGACCTCCCGGCGGCCCTTGGGGTCGAGCATTGCCGTGGGCTCGTCGAGCACCACGCACCGGGGGCGCATGGCGATAATGCCGGCTATGGCGACCCTCTGCTTCTGTCCGCCGGAGAGCTGGTCCGGGGCGTGCATACGGTATTCATACATTCCGACCTTTTTAAGCGCCGCGTCCACCCTCTCGCGTATCTCCTCCGGGGGTACGCCGAGGTTTTCGAGGGCGAAAGCCACGTCCTCCTCAACAATGGTGGCCACTATCTGGTTGTCCGGGTTCTGGAAAACCATGCCCACCTCCTGGCGTATCTCGTAGAGGCGGTTTTCGTCGGAGGTCTCCATGCCGTCCACCGTGACCCTGCCCTCCGTCGGAATGAGTATCGCGTTGAAGTGCTTCGCAAGGGTGGATTTGCCACTGCCGTTGTGCCCGAGCACCGCCAGGAGCTCCCCCTCGTTGATATTTATGCTGACGTCATCCAGCACAAGCTCCGGAAGGGTGCCGTCGTAGCTCGGATAGCTGAAGCTGATTTTTTTTGCCTCAATAAATTTTCCTTTTGCCATTTGTCCGTCCTTTTATATAAAATCTGTATTTGCCGAAATTAAAAAGCTCAGTCCTTTTTCCAGAGCCACACCACCATGTTTTTCGCAAACTCCATGCCGAGCTTTTTCTGGAGGCTCATGGAGGCGTCGTTGCCGATGACCACGTGGTCGTAGGGCACCCGCCCCTCGCTGAGGACCCGGTTGACCATCCTGGACTCAAGCCCCTCGCCTATGCCTCTGCGGCGGTAGGCCGGGAGCACCTTAAGGAGGCCCACGGAGCCGTCCCCGTGGCGGCCGATGAAGCCCACGCATTTTTCGCCGTCAAAGGCGCCGAGCATTCCGTCCTCAATTCGGCTTTTAATATATCTTTCGTCGCTGTCATAGTTTTCGGTGACGAAGGAGAGCTGGTCCATGGTCAGCGGGCGGAACTCTATGCCGGGAATTTCCGGCTCCGGGAGCTTTTCGCCCCGGTACACCGCCTGGCGGCAGGGCAGTATGTCAAAAAGGCCCTTTTCCTCATAGATGGCGGATATGAGCCGGAACTGGTGGGTGACTATGTCGTAGTCCCGGTCGCTCTCAATCATTTTGCAGAGCCTGCGGAGAGTGTCCTCGCTCTCGGTGGAGATGCGGTAAAGGTCATTTCCACTTTTGAGCATCACTCCGTCCTCCTCGGAATATACCACAGTGGCTTTTCCGGCGTCGAGGCTGTCCAGCATGTCCGCATGAAGCAGAGGGTCTTTCATAAGATAAATTTTTGGGTCCTTCATTTTCGTTCCTCCCTTATATGGGTAACGGGCGCTTTTGCACCTTTGATATTTCGCTTTTTTGTTTTATTCCGCGGTCCAGATGGCCGAGGAGCCGCAGGGCAGCACCATGCCGCTCTCCGTCACAGGCAGGCCGATCTCCTCCGCAGAGACGCTTCCGCCGAACTTTTTCATGTTCGCACCGAGGACGTAGGCCATGGTGCTGGCGGAAAGGCCGGTGGTATATGAATTGAGCAGCACGAAAAGGGGATTTTCCGTGAGCACGCCGGTGCAGAGGCTGATGAGACCGTAAATCTGGTCCTCCAGCTTCCAGACTTCGCCCCCGGGCCCTCTCCCATAGGAGGGCGGGTCGAGGATTATGGCATCATAGAAGCTGCCCCGGCGTATCTCCCGCTCCACAAACTTCGCGCAGTCGTCCACTATCCAGCGCACAGGCCTCTCCGAGAGGCCAGAAAGCTCGGCGTTCTCCCTTGCCCAGTGGACCATGCCCTTGGCGGCGTCCACGTGGCAGACCGAGGCTCCCGCCGCAGCGGCGGCAAGGCTCGCCCCGCCGGTATACGCAAAGAGGTTGAGCACCCGGATATTCCTGCCCGCTCCGGATATTTTTTCGCGCATCATATCCCAGTTGACCGCCTGCTCAGGGAAAAGGCCCGTGTGCTTGAAGCCCGTGGGGCTGATTTTAAAGGTCAGGTCCTTGTAGCTTATTTTCCAGCTTTCGGGCAGCTCCCGTCTGTACTCCCAGTGGCCGCCGCCCTGGCTCGAGCGGACGTATCTTGCGTCCGCCCTCTGCCAGAGAGGGTGGGTTTTGGGCGTGTTCCAGATGACCTGGGGGTCCGGCCTTATCAAAATGACGTTTCCCCAGCGCTCCAGCCTTTCCCCGCCGGAGCAGTCCAGCAGCTCGTAATCTTTCCAGTCTTTCGTGTATCTCATTTTTACCTCGGTTTTAATTTCTTAATATCGGCGGGAAAGCTGTGCTCCCGGTTTCATTCCAGCATATTTTTCAGCGTTTCGGCGCACTCGCCGGCCAGGGCCTTTATCTTCGCCCTGTCCTTTCCCTCTATCATTATCCTTATGAGGGGCTCTGTTCCGGAGGGACGCACGAGGATCCTTCCGTCGCCCTCGAATCTGCGGGTCTCTATGTCAATGTAGCTCCTGACCTCCGGGTCGCTGAGCCGGGCCTTCATCTCCGGCGTAGCGTCTATGTTTACCATGACCTGGGGGTAGAGGGTCATGACCTTCCTGACCTCCGAGGCCTTCTCACCGGCGAGCTTCACCGTCTCCGCCAGCATCAGCGCGGAGAGCTCACCGTCGCCGGTGGTCATGTAGTCCCTGAGTATGATGTGCCCGCTCTGCTCGCCGCCGAGGTTTGCGCCGGTTTTGAGCAGCGTCTCAAGCACGTACCTGTCGCCCACCTTGGTGGGGTAGCAGGTGAAGCCGTTCTCCTCCGCGAACTTGAAAAGGCCCATATTGCTCATTATGGTGGGCACAAAGGTGTTGTTTTTGAGCCTGCCCCCGTCCGCAAGGCGCTTTGCGAGCACCGCCATGATGACGTCGCCGTCCATGACCTCGCCCTTTTCATCCACGGCGAGGCAGCGGTCCGCGTCGCCGTCAAAGGCGACGCCCAGATCAAAGCCCTTTTCTTTCACAAACTCACCGAGGCCCTCTATATGGAGGGAGCCACAGTTTTCGTTGACGTTGGTGCCGTTCGGACTGCAGTTTATGAACTCCGCGTCGGCCCCCGCTTTGGCAAAAACCCTCTCCGCCACAGCGCTGGCGGCGCCGTTGGCGCAGTCCACGGCAATTCTGAGCCCTTTGAGGCTCCCCACGGCGGAGGCTATGTGGTCAATATATTTTTCCACGGCGGCGGTATTCCTCGTGACGGTGCCTATATCCCCACCGAAGGCCAGGGCCATGGGCTCCCGCCCGTCGAGTATCATGGCTTCGATCCTCTCCTCCTGCCCGTCGGTGAGCTTGAAGCCGTTTCCGCCGAAATATTTTATGCCGTTATACATGTATGGGTTGTGGCTGGCGGTTATCATAACGCCGCCGTCCGCCCCGAGCTCTTTCACAAGGTAGGCCACCGCCGGAGTTGGCACCACGCCCAGCAGCTCCACGTCGCAGCCCACGGAGGAAAGTCCCGCGGACACCGCGGCTTCAAGCATCTCGCCGGAGAGGCGGGTGTCCCGCCCCACAAGTATCCTGGGCTTTTCGCAGCCGTCCTTTTTTATTATGGTCCCTGCGGCCCTCGAAATCGCCAGCGCAAGCTCCACGTCGAGCTTCTCGTTGGCTATGCCGCGCACTCCGTCAGTTCCGAAAATTCTTCCCAAAGTAAAATCACTCTCCAATTCTAAGCTGTTCGCCGCAGCACTGCTCCATGGGCGGCACGAGGCCGAGGTGCTCATAGGCAAGGGCGGTGGCGCAGCGGCCCCTCGGCGTTCTGCTGAGGAAGCCTATCTGCATGAGGTAGGGCTCATAAACATCCTCAATGGTGACGGCCTCCTCGCCGATGGCCGCCGCCAGGGTTTCGAGGCCCACGGGGCCTCCCGCGTAATTCTTTATCATCATCATCAGAAGCCGGCGGTCAATGGCGTCGAGGCCCAGCTCGTCGACCTCCAACCGGGACAGGGCCTCCGCGGCTATGTCCTTCGTAATGGTGCCGTCCCCTATGACCTGGGCGAAATCCCTCACCCTTTTGAGGAAGCGGTTGACGATTCGCGGGGTGCCCCGGCTGCGCCGGGCAAGCTCCATGGCGCCCTCGTGCTCAACATCTATGCCCAAAATCCCGGCGCTTCGCTCAGCAATTCTGCAAAGCTCCTCCGGGGTGTAAAGCTCAAGCCGGGCGATGACGCCGAAGCGGTCCCGAAGCGGGGCGGAGAGCTGGCCCGCTCTCGTAGTCGCGCCCACGAGGGTGAAGTGGGGCAGATCGACCCTGATGCTCCTTGCGGAGGGGCCCTTTCCGACGATAATGTCGAGGGCGAAGTCCTCCATTGCTGGATAGAGCACCTCCTCAACGCTCCTGTTCATGCGGTGTATCTCGTCAATAAACAGTATATCGTTTTCGTTCAGATTGGTTAAAAGCGCTGCCAAATCCCCCGGGCGCTCAATGGCGGGGCCGCTGGTGATGCGGAAGCCGACGCCCATTTCATTTGCGATAATTTCCGAAAGGGTGGTCTTGCCAAGGCCGGGAGGCCCGTAGAGAAGCACGTGGTCCAGCGCCTCGCCCCGGCGCTTAGCCGCCTCAATGTAAATGGACATATTCTCTTTGGCCTTGGTCTGGCCTATGTATTCGTCAAGGGTGCGCGGGCGGAGGGAAAGCTCGTTTTCCCGGTCCATCTCCTCCATCTCCGGGGCGACTATGCGGTTTTCAAAATCGCGTTCACCTGAAAGCAAAGCTCATTCCTCCTTATCCCATTGCCAAAGCGCGCAGCGCCTTTTTTATCATATCCTCCACGGAATCGTTCTGGGGCAGCTTGCCCACCGCCGCCGCGGCCTCCGAATTGGAGTAGCCGAGGCTCACGAGGGCGGCAATTGCCTCCCCGGCGTTGCCTTTTATAGCCGGGGCCGCCGGCGCGCCGAAGCTGCTGAAGCCCTTTGAAACGGCGTCGCCGGAGACCTTGTCCCCCAGCTCCAGCACTATCCTCTGGGCGGCCTTCGGGCCGACGCCCTTGGCCCTCGTTATAGCTTTTACGTCGCCGGAGGCCACCGCCAGAGCGAAGCTCTCCGGGGTGAACTCCGTAAGTACCGCCAGGGCGGCCTTCGGCCCAACGCCGGAGACCCCGGTAAGAAGCCTGAAGCAGTCCTGCTCCGCCCGGTCAAAAAAACCGTAGAGGTCCGGGCCGTTTTCCGCGGTGAAGGTCATGGTGGTGTAGACCTGCACTGTCTCCCCCACCGGGGGCAGACAGGAAACGGTGGTGCCGGAGGCCTTGCACTGGTAGCCGACGCCCCCGCACTCCACCACAAACATTCCGTTTTCAACATGTTTCAGCTTTCCGCTGAGGCTGTATATCATAGTTTCACATCCTTACTGTTTTTGCATCGCGCCGCCCGCCAATAAAATCCCTTCCGTCCATGCCGGGGAACGCACATTTCCTCAAACCGCGAATGCCCTATTTCTCCAGCACCTTCGACAGCCTGGAGCCGTGGCTGTACCCATGGCAGATGGCCGCCGCCAGGGCGTCGGCGGTGTCGTCCGGCTTCGGGACGGACTCCAGCCGCAGGGTCTCCTTCACCATTATCTGCACCTGGTTTTTCTCCGCCCTGCCGTAGCCCACCAGGGAATTTTTTATCTGAAGAGGGGTATATTCAAAAATCGGTATTCCCGCCTTTTTCGCCGCGAGAAGTATGACCCCTCTGGCCTCCGCAACATCTATGGCGGTTTTCTGGTTGTTGTTGAAATAGAGCTTTTCAATGCTCATACATTCAGGTTTCGTCTGCTCGATGACCTCAGCCACCGTGTCGTAAATCATCTCAAGCCGATCGATGAAAGGGGTGCCGGCGGGGGTGTCCACCGCGCCGAACTTGACGGGATAGAACTTGTTTTTGACGTAGTCCACGACCCCGACCCCGACTATGGCATAGCCCGGGTCAATGCCGATTATCCTCATTTCGTCCTCCCCTTTCGCATACTTTTCCATGATAAGCTTATATATTATAACGCCTCGGCCCGAAATATTCAATTAACTTTTTATTAAATATTAAATATGCGAAATATTCTTATATATTGCAATGACTTATCTGTGCGGTTTTTGATACATGAAAATTACAACAAATCTTTACCTGTGCCACTTCTGCAGCAACCGGAACAAAAAAGCGCTGCTTTTTTATACGCCAAAATATATTATAAAGACCGAAATACCGACCTGGAAATACACCGGGTCGGTATTTCGGCTTTTATTGTTTTGCCTTATATTCTTCGCCCCAATTCCACATGGCGTCCAAAATAGGCTTCAAACTGTAGCCCAGATCGGTTAGTGTGTACTCCACACGGGGCGGTACCTCCGCATAGACCTTACGGCTTAACAGCCCGCTTGCTTCCATATCCCGAAGCTGAGCCGTCAAGACTTTTTGCGAAACATGTCCAATGGATTTCTTCAATTCTCCAAAGCGCTTGGTTCCGGGAATCAGGTCCCGCAGAATCAGGACCTTCCACTTGTCACCGATCAGCATGAGGGTGGTTTCCACAGGGCAGGCAGGCAAATCTTTTGCCGGCGTTGTTTCAATGGTTTTTATATCTTCCATATCATATCCTCCAATAGTTTCTTTTCAGTAACTACAGCACAATATTGTGCTTACTTTACGAATTGGCTCTACGGCGCTATTATAATACCAGCGGAAGGAAAAATCAACCTTTCTCAAACAAAGTACATTTTGGAGGTAATCACCATGAAAAAAGTCGCTCAATTCTTGCAGGAAAACCCTGTTCAGTATCTTGCCACCGTTGGCCGTGACGGTAAAGCCAAGTGCCGTCCTTTCATGTTCTGCTTCGAGCAGGACGGCAAGCTCTGGTTCTGCACCAATAACACCAAGGATGTCTACAAGGACATGCAGGAAAACCCCTATGTGGAGGTGTCCGTCTCCAGCCCCAGCTACGCATGGATCCGCCTGCACGGCAAGGCGGTGTTCGAGAATAACATGGCCGTCAAGGAAGGCTGCATGAACAATCCCATCGTCAAGGGTCAGTACCAGACCGCCGACAACCCCATCTTTGAGGTGTTCTATCTGGAAGATCCCCACGGCGTGATTGCCGACTTCTCCGGCAATCCTCCTTACGAGTTCTAAAAAGAACCGTCAAATAATAATCCTCGGTGCAAGGTGAAGTCCCTGACCGACGGTGACAGCCTGGGAGTGGAGACGCTGATGCGGTGAAATTCCGCAGACGACGGTATAACCTGGACAAAAGAAGATATGATAAAATTCACCCCGCAGATACCACAAGCGTTCTGCGGGGTTTTATCGTAAATTCAAATCATATCTCAGCGGTTTTTTGTGCGGTTTTTGAAGAAAAATCAATCAAATTCTTGAGCCATAAAACAAAAAAACCTGCCAAAATCTCGCGATTTTAACAGGTCTTTTCAAATGGTGGACGGTAAGGAACTCGAATCCCTGACCTTCCGCACGTCAAGCGGAAGCTCTACCAGCTGAGCTAACCGTCCATATCTCAAAAAACCTGATAAGTAAGCCATAAAGTCCACTTATTTTGTAATTTTATTATATCACTTTTTCGGCAAAAAATCAACCTTTTTGTACGGTCTGTGCGGTCAGTTGTGCGGTTTTTTGTTCGGTTAAAAATTCGCAATTTTCAATTGCATTTTTCCCGATGAGCATCAAGAAAATAAGCATTTTACAAATCGTGCTCAAATAGATTTATCTCGTGCTCACAAATACAGAATATATAAAAATTCGCGAACTATGCAATCGATTTTCTTTCGGCAACCTTGACATAGTGCGCCTTCAAAAGATAAAAGATAATAGAAACCGTATAGCATAAGATAATGGATATGTGAAACGTCCCAGAAAAGTCCCAAATAATAATCAAATCCTTGTTTTATTTTTGTGTACGTATTATAATTAAGCTATGGAAAACAAAGGCAGGTGCGCACACAATGAAAGACGTTGAACAAAGAAAAGCCGCAAAGGAATTTGTAGAATATTGGAAAGATAAAGGATACGAAAAAGGAGAAAGTCAACCCTTCTGGCTTGCGCTTCTCAATGAGGTTTTCGGAATAGAAAAGCCCGAACAGTTTATAACTTTTGAAGAGCAAGTTCACCTCGATAATACAAGCTTTATCGACGGCATGATTCCGTCAACTCATGTAATGATTGAGCAGAAGAGCCGTGGAAAAGACCTCAACAAGAAAATAAGACAATCTGACGGTTCTTTCCTCACACCGTTCCAACAGGCACAGAGATATTCCCTAAGCATTCCTTACTCTCAACGCCCCCGTTGGATAGTCACTTGTAACTTTGAATCTTTTTATGTTTATGACATGGAGCGCCCAAATAGCGAGCCTGAAATAATACTTCTTGCAAATCTTGAAAAAGAATATTACCGCCTCAATTTCCTTGTAAACAATACGGATGAGCACCTTGAAAAAGAGATGGAAGTCTCAATACAAGCGGGCGATATAGTAGGAAAACTCTACAATGCCCTTTTAAGCCAATACATAGATAAAGAAAGTGAAAGCTCTCTTAAAAGCCTTAATATTCTCTGTGTCCGTCTCGTATTCTGCCTTTACGCAGAGGATGCCGGTATATTCGGGCGCCGCGGAATGTTTCATGATTACCTCTCCGAATACGATGCAGTTCATTTCAGAAAGGCTCTTATTGACCTTTTCAAAGTCCTCGATACAAAGCCTGAAAACCGCGACCCATACATGGAACCTGAACTTGCCGCTTTTCCTTATGTGAATGGCGGACTTTTTGCAGATGAAAATGTTGAGATTCCGATGTTTACTGAAGAATGTAGAAAACTGCTGCTTTCCGATGCTATCGACGGCTTTGACTGGTCTGAAATAAGCCCGACTATCTTCGGCGCAGTATTTGAGAGCACCTTGAACCCAGAAACCCGCCGAAACGGCGGTATGCACTATACCTCTATCGAAAATATCCACAAAGTAATTGACCCGCTCTTTCTTGATGATTTAAGAGCGGAGTTTGAGGAAATTTGTGAAATCAGCGTTGATAAAATAAAGGAGAAGAAGTTAAAAGCATTTCAAGACAAACTGGCATCGCTTTGTTTCCTTGACCCTGCCGCAGGTTCAGGAAACTTCCTTACCGAAACTTATCTTTGCCTGCGTAAACTTGAAAACGAAGTCCTTGCTATTCTTTTCCACGGACAGATTTCTTTCGGCGAATACACGAAACCGATTAAAGTTTCCATAAGTCAGTTTTACGGAATAGAAATTAACGATTTTGCCGTTTCCGTTGCAAAGGCCGCCCTTTGGATTGCAGAGAGCCAGATGCTCAAGAAAACCGAGGACATTGTTCACATGAGCCTTGATTTCCTTCCGCTCAAATCCTACACCAATATTGCAGAAGGAAACGCTCTTCGCCTTAACTGGGAGGATGTTGTTCCGAAGGACAAGCTCAACTACATCATGGGAAATCCGCCGTTTGTTGGTGCAAAATTTATGACAAAAAAACAAAGAGATGACATTGTTTCTTTGTATTCTGATTCTAAAAATAGTGGAACCATTGACTATGTTTCGGGGTGGTTTTTTAAAGCCTCTCAAATTATGGCTAATTCAAATATTACCACCGCTTTTGTTTCTACAAACTCAATAACACAGGGCGAGCAAGTAGCTGCTGTGTGGAAACCATTATTTGAGAAATTTAAAATTCATATAAATTTTGCTCATCGCACATTCAAGTGGGGAAATGAAGCAAATGCAAACGCACTTGTTTATTGTGTGATAGTTGGTTTTGGAACTAACCATAATCATAAGGTAAAATATATCTATGAAGGAACTACAACAAGACAGGCAAAAAATATAAATGCTTATTTGGTTGATTCTGATGATGTTTTTGTAGAAAGCAGAAATAAGCCCCTGTGTGATGTCCCGGAAATTGGAATTGGAAATAAACCTATTGACGGTGGCTTTTATTTGTTTACAGAAGATGAAATGAAAGAATTTGTTTCAAAAGAACCTTTGTCCGAAAAATATTTTAGACCATGGTTTGGGGCGAATGAATTTTTATATAATAAGAAACGTTTTTGTTTATGGCTCGGATTCTGCCCTCCAAACGAATTGAGAAAAATGCCGGAGTGTATGAAACGAGTGCAAGCCGTTAAAGAATACCGCCTTAATAGCACAAGTGAAGGTACAAGAAAAATAGCAGATAAACCTACCAGATTCCATGTCGAAAATCTGCCACACAGCAATTATATTGTTATTCCAGAAGCAACTATTGCTACAAGACGTTATGTGCCAATGGGTTTTTTGTCGCCAGATAAAATGTGTAGTAATCTTGTGAAAATCATTCCGAATGGTACAATTTATCATTTTGGCGTTTTAATGTCGAATGTTCACATGGCTTGGATGCGTGCAACTTGTGGATATTATGGACCGAGTTATAGGTATTCTAAGAACATTGTTTATAACAATTTCCCTTGGCCTACGCCAACAGAAGAGCAGAAAGCAAAAATTGAACAGACTGCACAGGCAATTCTGGATGCTCGTGCTCTTTATCCCGATTGTTCTCTTGCTGACCTTTACGACGAACTTACCATGCCGCCGGAGCTTCGCAAGGCTCACCAAGCCAACGACAAAGCTGTAATGCAAGCCTATGGCTTTTGGGGTAAACTTAACTCCGAATCCGCCTGCGTCGCCGAGCTTATGAAGATGTACCAAGAATTAGTGGAGGGATAAATAATCAAATATGGACGAAGAAGATAAAGAAAAAGAATTATCAGAGGAAAAAGAAAAAAACAATTTAAATGAAGAAATAGAAAAACTTACAGATGATAAGGACACAACAGAATCTTTTAATTATTTTAATGAAGAATATCTTTCATCTGTACATGACCTATTCGCATATGTTAGAAAAGCAATTGCTGAAATGCGAAATAACGTATTTGAAGGAATATCATCAACAATAAAAGTTTGTTCGGAAACAGTTCAAAATTTTGATTTTTCTGTAGTTTATGAGAACTTAGTAAAAACACTAGAAGCATTAAAAGTTCCAGAATTATCAGAAGACGAGAAAAAAGAACTTTTGGAACATCACAAGGAATGGGGTAAATTGGGATGGACATATTTACCATTTTCGCCTCCAAACTTTTTTGACGAGGCTCCAAAAGGAATTAAAGAAGCAAACTCTCAAATGATGGCTTATTGCACGGATGAAGAAATTGAAGAAATATTTAAAGACCTCCGGAAATCTTCGTTAAAAAAAAGTGATTTGGAATCAGCTATTTTTTGCTATAAAAACAGCCAATATAGAGCATGTGCTCATATTTTATTTAGTTTTATAGATAGCAAACTCATACGATGTCAAGGAACAAGAACTAAGAAACGTGACACTGGATGGAACGCGATTAAAAAATTAAATAAAAAATTGAATGGCAAAGAAGAACAAATACTATACGAAACTTTGTATAGTGCAAATATTATAGCTTGTTTACAGGAGTTTTTCAAAACATACCCGAATTTCAAAAATGAACCCCCATTAATTAATAGACATTTCTTAATGCATGGAATGACCACTAGAGCGGTAAGAAAAAGAGATTGTATTCAATTGTTTTTACTCTTAGACAACCTTTTGCTTTTAGTAGATGGTGATTAGAAAAAGCGTGTTAAAAGAGCTTGAGCATCCGTGCTCAAACTCTTTTTCTTTCCGTGCTCATTCTTCCTCCGTTGCAAAAGTATCGTAAGCAAATCCCGCTCCACTATACAATAGCGAAAACAAGATGAGGATGCCCGTTCCACCTTTTGGCTTTGCAGGCGTTTTAACTATTCTTAAAAAATGATAACAAGTTGCTTATTCAAGGTTGTACCAAAATTTAATACATCCTGTTGATGGGACCTATAAAAGGTGCTAATATCGTTATACAACAGAAATATTTTATGGAGGAATAATATGCCAAAAGCCTATACCAACCAAAAATTATTGCGTTTTGTTCCTGTCCCCAAAGATGCTTTTCACCCATACACTCTTTGGAATGATGATGCTCTTGAAGAGGCACTATCCGATTTAAGCGTTACTGCATTTAAAGTATATATTTATCTTGGCATGCGCAAAGACATGAAAGAACGGTTCGCACTTTCAAGAGCGCATATCGTAAAAACTCTTTCAATCTCTGAAGGGTCATACCATAAAGCAATAAAAGAATTGCAAGAAAAAAGATATATTGTCCCAGACCCGTCAGCAATAGATGACGATAATTGCTACATCTTTTTTGAGGCAAAAGCACCATTTTAACATGCAATGAAAAAAGAGCACCAAGCCAAACAAGGCAATGTGCTCTTTCAAATTTGACATCTGTCCACACCGCTGGACAGATGTCACGTATACAAAGTGTATTCGTTGCTTTATTCTGAAATGTCAATCCACATGGCTGGGCAAATTCCGCAAAGTTCCCAACTCCCAGCTACCTCACCAAAATATTGTACTTCACCGTTTAAAATCAAAGAAGCAGTATAATTTTCACTTCCTGGAGAGCGGAGAAATACATAATTATCATTTATGTATCCATAGCGTTCTAAACCATCAGCTCGAGAATATGGCGTCTCTTCAATCAATGAATAATTACGTAATTTCGTATATTGTTCTGCTTCCTCACAACTTAGCAAAAAAATTTTATCTTCGGTATTGTTTCCACCTTCAGTTCCATAAACAGGATTGTCGTCATTATTTATGATGACTTGATTAATTTGGTTCTTTTCTTCGTCGGAAAAAGCAATATTTAAAAACTCACTATTAAGCCAAGTTCTTAAAGAACATTCTTCCCATGTAATTCGTTGCGATTTACCATCATTATATGGTAAATAGTAAAGAATTTTTTCACTTACAACCATTATGCTATCATCGGTTTTGCAAAGAATAAACCAGCTTATGGCTTCAGAACCATTTCTCAAGTCATTATCCTGTTCGCAACTACCAAAATATATAATGTCGCCTATTTCAGCATTAATATATGATGAACTTTTGCCTCCTGTTTTGTTGACTGTCGATTCAACGTCTTGTGATGATTCAGACGAATTATCTTCTAAGTCTTCATAAATTTCAGATGAAAAATCCTCTTGACTGTTTTTTTGGGAAAAGTCAATCCACATAGCAGGACGTACGGTAATATATTTTTCACCTACATAGTGACCGCTATCGATTATATGTCCATAATCTGATGTAACAGTAGCAACATAAATTTCATTTTGACCAGGAGAACGTAGCCACCATAAAAAACCTTCATCAGAACTACCGACATTAACTCCTTGCTTGATTACGTAATCGGTCGCTTCACATCGCCTTTCCATATCTGAAGAAAAATATTTATTTACTTCGTCTATACTTAACAAAAACACTTTGTCATATGTAGAATTTCCAGCAGGCGTATCATAAGAGGGGTTTTCATCTGCAGATACTTCAACAGTTGAAATCATTGATTTTTCATAAGGAGAGAAAGCTGAATTTATAAATCCATTATTTAGCCATTTGCGAAGTAAACAGGTTTCCCATGTAACAGCATAGTATTCCGTGTTATATCTCATCCAATCTAGTGCATACTTACTGAAAACAAATATTTTTTCATCTTTTTTATCAAGTACAATCCATTCTATTTTCTCTTTGCCATTAGAAAAATTATTATCTTGCTCATATTCACCAAAGAAGATATAATCACCAATTTTTGCAGATTTAAGTTTTTCAACTATATATTCATCGTATATTGAATTTACTATTTTCCTACTATCTTTATAACTTTCAATCTCGGTTAGCAACTCATAGGCTTCAATAATATTTCCGCTTTTAATTAATCTAATCGCATTATTATATTTAAAGCTAGGCTGAATAATCATAAAGAATAAAGTAAGAACAATAATTAAAATAGAAGTGACAATAATAGTAATCAATGCTATTTTTTTATATAGTTTTTCCTTACGCCTGCGTCTTTCTTTTGCAATTTTGAGTTGCTCTTCTCTTTTTTGTCTTTCAATTTCTTCTTGTCTTTTTAACTCTTCTTCGTGTTCTTTTTCTATTTTAAGACGTTCATTTGCGGCATCGTCAAGTGCATCTATATCGTATGAGTCGAAAATATTTATCTTAGAAGCCCTGCAGCTTGAACATTTTTGGGAACTGTTCCATTCCCCGCAAGAACATAGCCAAAGATTTTCAAACTCTTTAGGAACGAACTCTGCCTTTTCATTTGTTGCAATCTTATATTGCTTTACTAATTCACCGTTTATAAGCGCAGAATTTAAATTTTCTCCATAAGGAAGCAAACCCAAAGAAGTTGTTTCGGCGATTCCTCCCGTTGTCACTACTGTAATTCTATTTATAGAAAAAGAGCGGGTCACTTCCGAAGGCATAATAATAGCTTTGTTCGAGCCAAATTCCTGCCCATTTTCAATATTCAAATCCAAATATTGATAATCTTCGATACCTTCAATTTCTTTATTTAAAATATCATAAGCAGAAAGTGATACTTTAACTGCTTTGATAATTTCTTCCGAAACGCTGTGAAATTTAAGCTGTACTATAAGACTACCGGTTTCTTTATCTCTCAAAAGTGAGCCAGCAGACACGATTATAGGAAAATCTTTTATGTATAAATTTTTAGATAAGCTATAAAGTTTTTCAAATCTTTCGGACACGTCCCTCACCTCACATTTCAGGGAGATTTGATTCGATATCTTCTAATATAGCTTTCTGAGCAGTTTTACCACTTGCGGTATTGTTTTTTAAAAGAGATATGATTATATCTTGTTTTTTATTATTCTGGTATAATAAATGAACTATCTCTGCACATATCCCGAGAAAAATTGTAGCACTAAAACAACATGCAAAAAGATAATCTTCAATATAATAAAAATCAATCCCAAGTATATCCATTTCAAAACATAATGCTAATAAAACAAAGAACCATATTAAGAGAATTAAAAATAATAAACTCGCTCCTGGACCATATTCTTCTATGAATTTTTTGATTCCGTTCATTTTTATGTCCCCCTCAAAATAATATAATTTAATAATACTACTAATATTTGTAAAAAACAATGCTTTGCGAATAATTAAGACTTTTATTTTGTGTATCAAAATTTGATACAACCCTTCGGGCATGTATCGAAATTTTGCCACACAACTATTAGCCTGCTCAACGTTACTCGCAGGCATTCGAGCTTCGGTTTTTCAAACCTCACCTCGGCATAATCTCGCTTTCGCTCGGTCATCGCTCAAACGCCGCAGGGCTTAATTGCCAAGAAAGAGTTATGCTTATTTGACAAAATATATTTTGGAGTCCATAATAAAGCCATAATAATTGTAGAAAGGCAGCTTTTTTATGAATTTAGAGGCAATTAAAGTTGGAGACAGAATCCCAAATTATAAAGCGTTTTGCCGCCTCTTGGACGAAGAAGTAAAAAGCGGAGCGTCAAAACGCTCACAATTAAAAGTATGGGAACAATATTTTTCTTATGAAAGAGACAAAAACGCTTATGTGATAACTGAAATTTATGATGTTCCTCAAATCAAAGAAGACGGACGCATGACTTTTATGAAGTATTCCGTTCCTTTTCTTCTGCACTATTTTTCTGTTAACAAGATAGCAGTACAAGAGAATACAGTAACACAATGGCTCACAATAACAGATTTTACTCCTGAAATAATTTTGGGTGATGATTTAAATGAAAAATATGAGTCACCAAACGGTTTCAGCCACCTGGAAATACAAAGTGCCAAAAACCACATTTACGAAACATCAAAAAATGCCTTCATGAGTGCGTTGTCCAATCTTAAAAAAGATGATATTATCGCCGTTGAGAAAAAAATGAATATAATTTTCCCTAATGGACGTACCATCGAGGGCAACGAGGACGATGAAAGTTATTCTAAAGAAGTAAGAGAACGGCTATACCAGGAATTCGGTGTTGAAAGTATGTTTTCAATACAAATGAGCAAAACTCGCTCTGAAAAATTTTTTAAACGTATGGGCGAAATTTATCTTGAAGAAAAAGGATGGGAAAGAACTTTTAATACCATTACTACTGAAGTCCTAGACTGGGAGATTATCGAAAAATACGAAGGTATAAACGAAGATGAATACAAAAAAGAGCTTTACAAAGAATATTACAAAAGTATTTTAAAGAAAATTAGGAATCAAGAGGACAAGACCGATTTTACGGATTGGGAAACTACTAAATTTCAGTTAACGCGCATGCAAGCAGGTGGCATCTGGTTTATACTCCAAGAAGTACTTTTATAACTAAAATGCAAAACTTGGCTAATTATATTATATAATATATTAATATATTTATAATAACTAAATAGCCAATTTTTAGACACAACCATTTTATATGACAAGTAATCGGATTAGCCCGAGAATTTCAAATAAAACCTGCGTGTAATAGCAGCAAAACAAATCGGATTCTTCGGTTAGTTTGCAAGTAAAGCACCTATAGGGATATTATAGAAAGCGTGCTCAAAATACGGTTTTAAGTTGCCCGCTCCTCTAATTTAAGAAAAAGCCCCCAGACATTCTCCGTCTGAGGGCTTTAATTATTATAATCCGAAAACCGTTGCCATTTTATCCGTTGCGGCTTTCATTTGCTTTATATCCGACCTGACATAAAAATCTAAAGTGGTGCTTGCTTTGGTATGCCCCAAAATCTCCTGCACGCTCTTAATATCTGCCCCGCTCCCAAGAAGCAGAGTGGCACAGCTGTGGCGCAAATCATGCGGTGACATATCCGGCAAGCTATTTCTTTTCATAAACCGTTTTATTCGGCGTGTTACTGCGTTTGGGTCTTTCGGTGAAAATATATCCCTTTTACTCGGAAAAACAAAGCTGTTTTCCAGTATGGTGTGTGGATTCTCTTTCTGTCTCTGCTTTTTAAGCTGACATAACAAGGACAATGTGCTGTTCATAATCGGAACTGTGCGCAAACTCGCTGTTGTTTTTGGCGTGTTTACGGTAATCCCGCTTTTCACGGTATATATAACGTTCCTTTCGACTCTTATAACAGAGCGTTTTTCGTCAATATCGCTCCATTTTAAACCGACACACTCGCCGCGCCTGAGCCCTGTGGTTATCAGCAAATTCAGCATACAGCAAAAATCAAGCGGGCAGGAGTCAAGTGCGATAAAAAATTTTCTTGCTTCATCTTCGGACAGCGCATCAACTTTTTTCTTTTCAAGTTTTGGTCTGTCAACGTTTCCCATGGGGTTTTCGTCTATGATTCCCTGCTTTATTGCAAAATCAAAAATCATTTTCAAAGTGCGATAATGATGAGTTATGTATTGCGCCGAAAATCCTTTTTCGGTTTTCAGATAGACAAAAAATTTCTTTATGGCAAAAGAGTTAATGTTTTGTAGCGCACAACCTTCAAAATGCCCAACAACATTTTTCATAGTATCATTATAAAAAGATACCGTTTTGGGCTTATGCTCACCGTTATCTATGCAAATCGGAAACCATACTTCCGTAACAAACGCTCCAAAATCCATTTTTGCGTTTGCAATATCTTTTATAGCTACCCGCTCCGGGCTTTTCAAATCCTTCTCATATTCTTTTCTTAACGCCTGTTCCCAAGCCTCTGCCGCCCGCTCTGCGGCTTTTCTTTCTTTACTTGGAGACAATCCTTCTTTAGGAGTCCAAGTGCTGTAACGGCGAATCTGCCTGCCCTTCGCATCACGCGCCAAACAGCAGGTAAATTCGTAGGAAATTATTTTGTTGCCTTTCTTTTTCTCTCTGATTGATGCCATTTTAAAACTCCTTTTTACAGGACTTTAAGGCTTTTTACACTTCATATAACAATTTGTGCGGTTTTTTGTGCGGTTTTTGAAGAAAAATCAATCAAATTCCTGAGCTATAAAACAAAAAACCTGCCAAAATCTCGCGATTTTAACAGGTCTTTTTAAATGGTGGACGGTAAGGAACTCGAATCCCTGACCTTCCGCACGTCAAGCGGAAGCTCTACCAGCTGAGCTAACCGTCCATATCAAAGCAAGAGATATTATAGCGTATGTTTCGGAAAAATGCAAGAGAAATTTTGATTTTTCCTGAAAAAAATTATTTTTCGCCGGAAAATTCCCAGTCTGAGAAAGTAAATTCGGTGTTTTCCTCCGGGAACCGGGCGCTGAGTAGCCCGAAATTCTCCCCGTCCAGCTCGGCGGAAAAGCCCTTTCCGATAAGGGTTATTTTCTTTCCGTTTCTGCTCACCTCAAATTCATCCGGCAGGGCGAGGGTGTCAAGCAGGCGGCAGAAAAGCCTCACCGGCCCGTCTTCCGGCAGCTTCTCAAAATCAAACTCCGTATCCATGCCCTCAAATCTCAGCTTCAGCCTTCCGCCGGAGATCTCCATATCAAGGCCGCTCATCTCCTCCGGAGAAACGGTGCTCAGCGTTATGCTCAAGGCGTTTTTCGTGCACTCCATCTCTGTTTTCTCCTCGCCGCAGGAGATGACGAGCCCGCAGGAAAAGTCCTTCTGATAGGTGGCGGAGACCTCCTCCGTGCTCACCGTTCCCGCTGAGCAGGACGTGAGCATCAAAACAGCAATAACAGCAAATACCTTTTTGAGCATAGAGCCTCCTTAAACACGGCGCTTCATGGCATAGGGCAGCGCGGACTGCTTTTGCGCGCCTTTGCGGCCATGCCGGGCCATGGGCAAAAAAATTGCAGGCCCTTTTGGGCCTGCAGAATAATATTATTCACTTTTGCGGAATATTCCTCAGAGGCCCTTTTCAGCCAGAAGCCTTGCGAGGTAAAGGGGAATATCCGTCGGGAGCATGGCGTAGCGGGAGAGGTCCTTTGCCGCCCGGTCCGCCGCCTCGCCGTGGAGATAGACGCCGCAGACAGCACAGGCCGTCTCGATGTACCCCTGGGCCGCGAGGGCGGCAATCATTCCGGCGAGGCAGTCGCCGCTGCCCCCTTTTGCGAGACCCGGATTGCCAGTGGGGTTGAAATATACGTCACCGTTCGGGGCGGCGACCACCGTCGCCGCGTCCTTGAGCACCACCACAGCTTTATATTTTTCCGCCGTTTCCACCGCCAGCTCCACCCGGTTTTTGAGCACTTCAGCTATGCTCATGCCGCAAAGGCGGGCCATTTCTCCGACGTGGGGCGTGATTATGGGCGTTTTCCGCGCCGAAAGCAGCACCTCCGGCGACGGGGCAATGCAGTTCAGGGCGTCCGCGTCGAGGATCACCCGGCCCTCGGCCTCCTCCAGGACAAAGCGCACAAGCTCCGCCGTGTCCTCCCCCTGCCCGAGGCCGCAGCCTATGAGCACCGCGTCCGCCTTTTTGAGCACGGACGGCAGTATTTCCTCCGCGCCGGTGGAAATGGTGCCGTCCTCCCGCTCCGGCAGGGGCAGGAAGGTTGCCTCCGGCACGCGGGAGGCTATCATACCGGCCACCCGTTCGGTCGTCGCCACGGTGACAAGCCCGGCGCCCATGCGCAGGGCGCCCATGGCGCTTATGGCGGCGGCTCCGGGATAATTTCTGCTTCCGGTGATGCAGAGCAGACGCCCGTAGGTGCCCTTGTTGCTGTACGCAGGGCGCGGACGTATGGAGGAAAAAACCATATCCTCCGTGGTCTCAAAGCAGCTCTGGGGGAGCTGCTCCAGCACCTCGTGGGGTATTCCTATGTCCACCGCAGTGGATGTACCGCAAAGCTCCCGCCCCGGCAGGAGCAGGTGCCCGGGCTTCAAGGCGTCGAAGGCAACGGTATAATCGGCCTTTACGGCTCCCTTTGCGGCTTCGCCGCTTTCGGCGTTCACGCCGCTGGGAATATCGAGGGAGATTTTGACGGCTTTTGCGCCGTTCACCGTCGCGGCGATTTCGCCGAAGGGCTCCCGGAACTCCCTGGAAAAGCCAGTGCCGAAAAGGCCGTCCACAATGTAGTCGGCGCCGCCTATCAGCTCGTCCACCTTGACTCTGTCCTCAGCAAAATCGAGCACGGTCATGTCCGCAGTGAGGAGGCAGTTATACATATATTTTGCCTCAGCGGTCCGGGGCGTTCCGCCGCAGAGGACGGTGATGACGTTGGCCCTCTCCTCAAAGAGCTTCCGGGCCACAACGAAGCCGTCGCCGCCGTTGTTGCCGCTGCCGCAGAAAATCATGAAGTTCCGGCCCACCACAGGGCAGAAATTCCGCCGTATGAAAGCCGCGGCGGCGGCCCCCGCGTTCTCCATGAGCCGCTGATAGGTGACGCCCATGTCGTTTGAAAGCCGCTCCGCAGCTTTCATCTGGGCGGTGGTGAAAATTTTCATAAAGGAAGTCCTCCTTTCAAAATCAGCCCCCATATCAGGGGGGCTGGCGCGAAGCGCCTGAGGGGTGGAACCCACCCTTCCACCGCCTTGCGGCGGTCCCCCTCCCCTAATAGGGGAGGTTCTTTCCGTCCATTTTCCGTTTTACGAAATCATCAATGTAAATGCAGACGTTTTCAAAATTGTCGTTTATGTCTTTGTTTAAAAAGCGCAGCACCTCTATCCCGTTTTCTTCGAGATATTCCGTGCGCTCTCCGTCGTATTTTGCCGCCTTTTCCTCATAATGCTGCACCCCGTCTATCTCAACGGCAAGACCGGCTGTTACACAGTAAAAATCCACAATATAGTTTCCGATTATCTCCTGCCTTCGGAAACGGATGGGGTAATCACGGAGAAACCCATACCAAAGTTTCTTTTCCTGTACCGTCATATTTTTCCGAAGCTCCCTTGCGTTTTGCAAAAGGCTTTTGTTCCTTGAGCGTCGCATCTTTCCTACTCTTTCAAAAATTATATTACCATTATATCCCCCTCCCTTTGCTTTTTCAATGAAAAAGCACTTGAAAAAACTTTTTATTTATGTTATCATAACTTTCGTTATATTGACAAACGCGCTGACCGGGAGAGTAAGGGAGCGTTTTTCTCCTAAAAAGAGAGGGAGGGTCATCGGCTGAAAGCCTTCCCATAGGGAAAGTTCCCCGAAGTTCACCCGCGAGCGGCTCCGCTGAAAGGCCGGTCTCCGGCAGAGTAGGCGGGGACGGACTGCCCCGTTAAAAGGCTTTTCGAGTGCCCGGTTTTCCGGGAAGGCGGGTGGTACCGCGGAGAATTTTTGCTTTTGTGTCTTCGTCCCAATTTGCGGTGGGGCGGAGATTTTTTTATGCCCGTTTTCCGGCAGAATCCCCAAAGCGCCGGCATCCGCCGAAAATCAAAGCAGAACAATATCAAAAAATGGAGTTGAAACAGATGAAAGAGCAACTTGAGCAGATCCGCCTTGAGGCCAAGGCGGCCCTCGCGGCTGTGGAGGATTCCAAAGCCCTCGAGGAGCTTAGGGTACGCTACCTCGGCAAAAAGGGCGAGCTCACCGCCATACTGAAACAGATGGGTTCCCTCTCCGCAGAGGAGCGCCCCGCGGTTGGCCAGCTCGCAAACGAGATACGCGCCGCCATTGAAAACGAGATCAAGGAGGCCGACGCCAACATCAGGGCCCACGCCCTAGAGCGCAAGCTCGCCTCCGAGACCATTGACGTGACCCTTCCGGGCACTCCCTGCCCCACCGGCAAGGAGCACCCCCTCTCCCTCGTCCTGAACGAGGTCGAGGACATTTTTGTGGGCATGGGCTTTTCCATTGCCGAAGGCCCGGAGGTGGAGACCGATTACTACAACTTCGAGGCTCTCAACCTCCCGAAGGACCACCCTGCCCGCGACACCCAGGACACCTTCTACATCACTGAAAACGTCCTGCTCCGCACCCAGACCTCACCTGTGCAGGTCCGCGTCATGGAGAAGCAGAAGCCCCCGATCCGCATTATCGCTCCGGGGCGCGTCTACCGCTCCGACGCCGTGGACGCCACCCACTCCCCTCTTTTTCATCAGATAGAGGGCCTTGTGGTGGACAAGGGCATCACCATGGCGGACCTCAAGGGCACCCTTGAGATATTCATAAAGCGCCTCTACGGCGAGGACTCCGTGGTGCGCTTCCGCCCCCACCATTTCCCCTTCACCGAGCCCTCCGCCGAGATGGACGTGCAGTGCTTCAGCTGCCACGGCGAGGGCTGCCCCGTCTGCAAGGGCGAGGGCTGGATAGAAATTCTCGGCTGCGGCATGGTCCACCCGAAGGTGCTCTCCGGCTGCAACATTGACCCCGAGGAATACAGCGGCTTTGCCTTCGGCATCGGCCTCGAGCGCATAGTTATGAGACGCTTCGCCATAAACGACCTGCGCCTCCTTTACGAAAACGACCTGCGCTTCCTCGACCAGTTTTAAAGGGGGCTGAGCTATGACCAGCAAAAAGGAGATCTCCGACCTTGCCCTCAGGCTCCAGGCCCGCTGTCTCACCCTTTTCCGCAAGCTGTTTTTCGATATGCAGGAGAGGGACTATTCCACCGAGATAAGAAACCGCGCCGTGCTTCTCCAGAAGGCTGTAAAGGCTGAGAACTATACTGAGGCGAAGAGTCAGACGGACAACATAGAGTATCTTTTCAAGCTGCTCTATCAGACCGGGTACATTCAGGGCAACGTCTATCAGAGCCTTGCGGTGGACGCCGAAGTGCTCTCCGCAACGCTGGAGGACGCCATTGAGGGTAACCTCGCGCCGGAGGAATAATTTTTCCGCCTTTCCCAACAGGGGCCCAAAGGGCGCCCCGCCAAAGCATTTTCAATTACTAAAAGATAGAAGGTAAAAATATGGATTTATCGCTCAGATGGCTCAGCGACTATGTTGAGACAGGCGTTTCGCCGAAAGAATTCTGCGACGCCATGACAATGTCCGGCTCGAAGGTGGAGGGCTACTCCACCGAGGGGGACTACCTCTCCAACTGCGTCGTTGGCAGAATCATAAAAATAGAAAAACATCCGGACGCCGACAAGCTCCAGATATGCCAGATCGACATCGGCAGGGAGGAGCCCGTACAGATAGTCACCGCCGCCACCAACGTCTATGAGGGCATGCTCGTGCCCGCCGCTCTGGACAACTCCACTCTTGCAAACGGCGTAAAAATCAAAAAAGGCAAGCTCCGCGGCGTCGTTTCAAACGGCATGATGTGCTCCCTCGCCGAGCTGGGCCTCACCGTCCACGACTTCCCCTATGCCATTGAGGACGGTATCATGGATATTCATGAGGACTGCAAGCCCGGGGACGACATCCGCGACGCCCTCGGCCTCAACGACACCTGCGTCGAGTTTGAGATAACCTCAAACCGCCCGGACTGCCTCTCTGTTATAGGCCTTGCCAGGGAGGCCGCGGCCACCTTCGGCAAGGAGCTTCACCTGCCGGAGCCGAAAGTCGAGCACGAGACCGGAAACATAAACGACCTCCTCTCCGTGGAGGTGAAAAGCCCGGCCCTCTGCCGCCGGTACGTGGCCAGAATGGTCAAAAACATAAAAATCGCTCCCTCCCCCCGCTGGATGCGTGAGCGCCTCCGGGCCAGCGGCGTGAGACCTATAAACAATCTCGTCGACATCACAAACTATGTCATGCTCGAGTACGGCCAGCCAATGCACGCCTTTGACTACAAGTACCTCAAGGGCGGCAAGATAGTCGTGAGAAACGCCGAGGAGGGCGAGACCATCACCACCCTCGACGGCGTTGAAAGAAAGCTCACCCCCGACATGCTCGTCATCTGCGATGAGGAGAAGCCCTCCTGCGTTGCAGGCGTCATGGGAAGTGAGCACAGCGGTATTCAGGACGACACCAACACCGTCGTTTTCGAGTCCGCCAACTTCCTCGGCTCCTCCGTCCGCATCACCGCAAAGAAGCTCGGCATGAGGACCGAAGCCTCCGGCCGCTATGAGAAGGGCCTCGATTCCAGAGCCTGCCTCCCGGCGGTGGAACGCGCCTGCCAGCTGGTCGAAATGCTCGGCGCGGGCGAAGTCGTGGGCGGCTATATCGACGTGGACAACGCCGGAGACGAGGTCTGCACCATTGATTTCTGCCCCGACTGGATAAACCGCTTCCTCGGCATCGACCTTCCCGCCGAGAAGATGGTGGAAATACTTGAAAAAATCGGCTACAAGGTCGAAAACGGCGTCATCACCGTTCCGTCCTACCGCGCTGGCGACACCCGCCACAAAGCGGACATTGCCGAGGAGATAGCCCGCTTCTACGGCTACGACGTCATTCCGAACACAGCCGTCACCGGCGCCGCCCAGGGCATTCTCACCCCTGAGCAGAAGTTTGAAAAGAAGCTCACTTCCCTCCTCCGGGCCAACGGCTGCTACGAAGTGCAGACTTACAGCTTCATCAGCCCGAAATATTACGACAAAATAAATCTCCCGGAGGACTCCGGCCTTCGCCGCAGCGTAGTCATCACCAACCCTCTGGGCGAGGATACCTCCGTCATGCGCACCACCTGCGTGCCCTCCATGCTGGAGGTCATCTCCCGGAACTACAACAACCGCAACCTCGCTGGACGCTTTTATGAGATAGGCAAAATCTATCTCCCCAGGGAATCCGCCGACATTCTTCCCGACGAGCGGGATATAGCCGTCATCGGCACCTATGGCGACAGGGAGGATTTCTTCGGAATCAAAGGTATCCTCGCCGAGGCGCTCGACAAATTGGGCGTCGTGGGCGTCGAGTACACCGCAGAGAAAGACAACCCCACCTTCCACCCGGGCCGCTGCGCCGCCATCACTATCGGAAACAGACGCATCGGCACCATAGGCGAAATTTCCCCTGCGGTGCTCGCAAACTACGGCATTGAGACCAGGGCCTACGTTGCCACCGTCGACATGGCGGACATTTTCGCAAGCCGCGACACCGAGCGCACCTTCAAGCCCACTCCCCGCTTCCCCGCCAGCACCCGCGACCTCGCCATTATATGTGACGATGAGCTCCCGGCGGCCTCCCTCGAAAAGGCCATCCGCGCCGGCGCAGGCAAGCTGCTCGAAAAAGTCCAGCTTTTTGACGTTTATAAGGGTGCTTCCATTGCCCAGGGCAAAAAGAGCGTAGCCTACACCATGACCCTGCGCGCGCCGGACCGCACCCTCACCGTTGAGGAGTGCGACCGCGCCGTAAATAAGGTGCTCAAGGAGCTTGCAAACCTCGGGGCGCAGCTCAGAGCCTGAAGAACGAAAAAAGCGCCCGCAAGGGCGCTTTTTCATAGTCCTCTGCGGGGCGGATATTCCGCCCCGTGGCAAAATATATTTCGCAGCCTGCCGCAGGAAGCGGCGCAAGCGCTTTGGCGGCGGGCGGCAGTATCACCCCACCTTCAGTTATCGAAAGGAGAAGCCATAATGAACGAAACTTTACAAAACCTCGTCACCAGAAGAAGCATAAAAAAATATGATCCGGAAATACAGGTCACGGACGGGGAGCTTGACGCAGTCCTAGAAGCCGGACTCTATGCCCCCAGCGGCATGAACCGCCAGGGCGCCGTCATGGTCGCCGTCCGGGACAAGGAGACCCGGGACCTGCTCTCGAAACTCAACGCCGCCGTCATGGGCTCCGACGGCGACCCGTTCTACGGCGCTCCCTGCGTCATTGCCGTGCTCGTGGAGCCCTCCGGCACCGCCGTTGAGGACGCCAGCCTTGTCATGGGCAACCTGCTGAACGCCGCCCACTCCCTGGGTCTCGGCTCCTGCTGGATACACAGGGCCAAGGAGGTCTTTGAGAGCCCGGAGGGCAAAGCCCTCCTCAGAAAATGGGGCCTTCCCGAAAGCCTCGTTGGCGTCGGGCACTGCATTCTCGGCGGCGCCGCCGAGGAGCGCGAGCCGAAGCCCAGAAAAGAGGGCCGCATAGTTAAAGTAGATTGATTATAGTACATAAAAAAGGGGCCGCCAAAGGCGGGTGCTCGTAAAACAGTTTCAGTCCCGGCAGTAATTACTGCCGGGAATATTCTTGTACATATTGAAGCAGTATGATATGATGAAACAGATAGATAAACTCGAATTTGGGGGATTGATTATATGATTGTATGGATTAGTGGTGCTTATGGGGTTGGAAAATCCACACTCGCAGAAGCACTTGTTAATAAAATTGATAATGCCATTATTTTTGATGCAGAAATAGTAGGAGACGCTGTAAGAGAGAATTATCCAGATGAGCCTTATGGAGTAATCTATGAGGATTATCCGTTGTGGTGCGAATTCAACTATATGTTGTTGAAAGATGTTCATAACACTTTCCACCACAATATTCTTGTTCCAATGACTATGGTTCGTCGAAATTCTTATGATAAAATCATCCAGCGATTGTTGAATGATGGTATTGACACAAAACTGATAATCCTCGAAGGTTCTTATCAATGCGTCCATGATAGAATTTTAGCCCGAGGTGAAGAGGAAGACTGCTGGTGCATGGAGAATATCGAAATGTCCAGTAATGGCTCAAAAGCCATTCAAAATGGCTATCATATTTTGACGGATAACAAAACCGTGGATGAATTGACCGGCATTGCTCTTGAATATATCGGCGGGCAGGACACTTACTAACCCATTCCAGTTCGTCGAACTTATAAAGGGCGCACTTCTATACACCGTTCGGTGTAGTGCATACTATGCGATTTCGCACCGCGCCAAAGCCTCCCTTGTGTAAAGGGAGGTGGCACGGCGTATGCCGTGACGGAGGGATTGTTCGGAAAACTATCGACTAGATACAAATGATCCCGGCTCAGAGAAGTTTGATGAAAGACCTTTGAGCCGGGATGGGCTGTTTTGAGAAAGAAACTGTTCGAGCAATCCCTCAGTCAGCTTCGCTGACAGCTCCCTTTACACAAGGGAGCCTTGGGTGCTCCCACACCGGCGCAACATACAAAAACCGGCCTGTGAACAATTCACAGGTCGGTTTAACTGTTTTACAGACCCCTGACAAAAGGCGGCCCCCTTTTTTATTTGTATTTTGCGGCTGTTCCGCTTGAGCATGCTCAGATTCCGAGGTAACCTTTGAGCACCTTTATGGTGTTGAGCACGCCGTCCAGGTGGCTGCGCTCATAGCCGTGGCTGGCATATACGCCCGCGCCGATGAGCCCATGGCGGATGTCGTTCCCGGCGGCGAGGGTCGCCTCAACGTCCGAGCCGTAGTGGGGATAGACGTCCACGGCGTAGTCCGCCCCCTCGCGCTTTGCGGCGTCAATGAGCTTCCCGACCACCTCATAGCTGTAAGGGCCGCCGGAGTCCTTGGCGCAGATGGAAACCTGGCGCTCGGTGCAGCGAAGCCCGTCGCCGACGCAGCCCATATCTACGCTGATGGCTTCGGTGACGCCGGCGGGGACGGAACCCGCGCCGCCGTGGCCCACCTCTTCATAAACGGTGATGTGGGCGTAGGTTTTCCGTTTCAGGGAAGCGCCGCTGTCCCTGATATATTTCGCAAGGCCGAGCAGGATCCCCACGGAGAGCTTGTCGTCGAGGAAACGGCTCTTTATGTAGCCCTGCTCTGTGATTCTGGTTCTCGGCTCGAAGCAGACAATGTCGCCCACCTCTATTCCCAGGGCCCTGGTCTCATCGGCGGTGCCCACAAATTCGTCCAGCACCACCTCTGTGGTGTCGAAGGTGCGCTTCGTGTCGCCGTAATCGCCGTTCACGTGAATGGAGGCGTTGCAGAGCTGGAAGGTGCCCTCATATACCCTGCCGTTTCTGGTATGTACTCTCACGTTTTCGGTCTCGCCGTTTTCGGCCCTCATGCCGCCGAGGGGCGTGACCCTGAGCCTGCCGTTTCCCTTGATTTCAGCCACCATGGCGCCGAGGGTGTCGGTATGCGCTTCAAGGAAAAGGGCGTCGTTTTCGTCCGTGCCCCCAAGGTCCACGAGGACGCCGCCCTTGGCGGTGATTTCGGCGGCGAAGCCCAAAGCGGAAAATTCCTTCTGGACCCATTCCGCCGCTTTTGAGGTATAGCCCGTGGGGCTGTCTATCGAAAGGAGCTCCACCGCCTTATGCGCGCCGAAGCTCGCGTATTCTGCCAAATTCATTTTCATTGCCTCCCGTTTTGTTTTCGTGGATATTATAGCACGCTTTTTTATGGCTGTCGAGAGCGAAAAACGATGGGGCGGGGGCAAAAAGCTCCCTACTGAATGTCATAAATTATAGTGTACGGCTCCTCCTCAAGAAACTGCGCTTCATAATTTTCTCCCGTGTGGGAGTTATAGATATACGTTGTCGTTTCGCTCCCCAGCCAGCCGTTTTCGGGGTCGCCGCCGCTCTCCAGAAAATCCAAATATCGCTGGCTGTAAGCGGTATATTCAATGGAATAGTTTGAGAGAGGGCGCATAAAAAGCATATTTTCATCGGCGTAAATTTTCTCAAGAGTTCCGCTCGAACGGTGAAGGCGATACACTTCGTCATCCATCTTGAACCAAACGAGCGCCTCGTTTGCGAAAAGATAGCGAATATCTCCCGCCGCATCCGGTATCTCGCAGATAAGTTCCGCGCCGTTTCCGCGAAGGTCGGAACGATAGATTCTTTTCCCGTCCACGGCAAAAATCAGTTCTTCATACACTGCGGTGTAATCGTTCACAAACCCGTCTGAATATACCGTTTCAATCTGGCTCTCGTCCCGTCCCGTACGTTTATAAAGATACCGGCACAGATTTCCCTCGTCGCTGATTTCAAATATATACCTTACGGCTTCGCTGCTTTCCGCCGTCAAATCCTCATATTTCCGTTCCTTTGAAAAGTAATCTCTGTAGCTCAAATCAAAAGCGCAGGAGTGAGGGCTACCGGCGGCGTTTTCCGACAAGCCTTCACTGAAAACGCTTTCGGAGCTTTCCTGCTCCGGCACGGAATTTTCCTCATATTGCTCCGCACCGCAGGCGGATATGGAAACAATCAGTACGGCTGCCATAAAAAACATTAAAAATTTTTTCATATTACAGTCCCCCTTTGACAATTTATTTTGAAACCGCAAAAAGCTGTACCTTACAACTTAATCATATATTCCGTTTTCATATCCGTCAACCCTATATGCAGAAACGACCCTTCCGATTTTAAACCTCCTTTCATTTACATAGACAATTTTTATCATAAACTGCAACAAGTTTTTTAACGCACAAATCATATTAACGATCTGTATTCTGCCGCCGGCGTTATGAATTTTCTTAAAAAATGACGTCTTTCCTGCAAGAGCAGGAGCGGCGCACAAAACAAATTTCAAAACATGAAAATAGTTTCAAAAAAGGCTGAAACTGACCCCTCAATGTCCTTGACAGGGTCCAAAATTGATGTTAAACTTATTGACATAAACAAAATAAGACATTCTTTGCGACTGACGGAGAAAAGTGGAGCACCACGGAGGAACAAAGAGTGTTTCGGGCTTCGCCCGAATATCAGCCGACCGTCTGGGCACATTTATTCCTTCTTTGTCAGGGGAGTAAGTGTGTCCTTTTTTATTTTATAAAGGAGTCTGATCATGAGAAAAATCGGAATTGTCATGGGAAGCGACAGCGACCTTCCCATAGTAACCAAAGCCGCGGATACGCTCAGGGCTCTCGGAATACCCTTTGAGGTCCACGTGTTTTCCGCCCACAGAACCCCTGAGGAGGCCCGGAACTTTGCTCTGGATGCCCGGAAAAACGGCTTCGGCGCTATAATTGCAGCAGCCGGCATGGCGGCCCACCTTGCCGGGGCCATAGCGGCAAACACCACCCTTCCCGTAGTGGGCATACCCTGTAAATCATCCAATCTCGACGGCATTGACGCCCTTCTTTCCACTGTACAGATGCCTTCCGGAATCCCGGTTGCAACTGTCGCGATAAACGGAGGAGCCAATGCCGCTTTGCTTTGTGCGGAAATACTGGCCGTGGAGGACGCCGAGCTCGCCGCAAGGCTCGACGAAAAGCGCCGGGCCGACGCCGCCAAGGTCCTCGAAAAGGACGAGGCCATAAGCAAATCTTTCAATATTTAATTTGTTTTCTATTTAATTTTTAAATAAAAGGAGTATTCAAACCAATGGAAAAGAAACTTGTTTACACCGGCAAAACCAAAAACGTATACGCCCTCGAGAACGGCAACTACCTTCTCAAATTCAAAGACGACTGCACCGGCAAGGACGGCGTTTTTGATCCCGGCGAGAACAGTGTCGGCCTCACCATCGACGGCGTGGGCGACGTAAACCTCCGCATGTCCATATATTTCTTTGAGAAAGTCAATGCCGCAGGCATAAAGACCCATTTTGTCAGCGCAAACCTTGAGGACACCACCATGGAAGTCCTTCCCGCAAAGGTTTTCGGCCATGGACTTGAGGTTATCTGCCGTCACAAAGCGGTGGGCTCCTTCATCCGCCGCTACGGCGACTACATCGAGGAGGGCGCAGACCTTCCCGCATACGTTGAGACCACCTTTAAAAATGACGAAAAGGGCGATCCGCTCGTAACCAAAGACGCCCTCGTGGCCCTCGGCGTCATGACCGCTGAACAGTACGACGACATCAAAGAGATGACCCAGAAGATCACCCAGATCGTTGCTGACGACCTCAAGGAAAAAGGCCTCGTCCTTTACGACATCAAATTTGAGTTCGGCTACGATGCCGAGGGCAAAGTAATGCTCATCGACGAAATCGCCTCCGGCAACATGCGCGTATACAAAGACGGCCAGTACATCGACCCCATGACCCTTTCCGAGCTTTTCTTCGCCTGATTTTAAAATCATAAATCGAAGCTTGGCAAAGGAGATACCATGGGAGGATTTTTCGGAGTAACCTCAAAGCGCGACTGTATGGTCGACGTATTTTTCGGCACGGACTACCATTCCCACCTCGGCACACGCCGGGGCGGGATGGCCGCCTATGACAGCGAAGTCGGCCTCCAGCGCGAGATACACAACATAGAGAACTCACCGTTCAGAACCAAATTTGAAAATATTTTCGACGATATGAAGGGCACCTCCGCCATAGGCTGCATCAGCGATTCGGACCCCCAGCCCCTGCTCATCCGCTCCAGCCTCGGCACCTTCGCTATCTGCACGATAGGGATAATCAACAACGCCCCGGCCATTATGGAGAAATATCTCTCCTCGAACAGCGGACATTTCAACGCCATGACCGGCGGCGCCGTCAACTCCACGGAGCTTGTGGCCGCCCTCATCAGCCTCAAACCCAGCTTTGCAGAGGGCATAAAATTTGCCCAGAGCGTCATAGACGGCACCGCCTCCATACTCATTCTCAAGGAGGGCGGAAACCTCATCGCCGCCAGGGACCGCCTCGGCAGGCTCCCGATACATATCGGAAAGGACGGGGACGGCTTCTGCGTCTCCTTTGAGTCCTTCGCCTATAAAAAACTGGGCTACTCCTTTGAAAGGGAGCTGGGCCCCGGCGAGATAGCGGAGCTTTCCCCGGAGGGAATCGAGCAGCTTGCCGCCCCGGGCAAGGAGATGCGCATCTGCGCCTTCCTCTGGTCCTATTACGGCTATTCCACCTCGGATTACGAGGGCATAAACGTCGAGACCATGCGCTACCGCAACGGCAGCAGCATGGCTGAGAGGGACATGGCAAACGGCTCCCTCGAGGGGATAGATTACGTGGGCGGCGTGCCGGATTCCGGAACGCCCCATGCCATCGGCTTTGCGAACCGCAGCGGGATCCCCTTCGCCCGCCCCTTCATCAAATATACCCCCACCTGGCCCCGCAGCTTCATGTCCGCCAAGCAGGCGGACCGGAACCGTGTGGCCAAGATGAAACAGATACCCGTCCACGAGCTCATCAAGGACAAGAACCTCCTCTTTGTGGACGACTCCATAGTCCGGGGCACCCAGCTCAAGGAGACTGTGGACTTCCTCTATGACCACGGGGCCAAATCCGTACACATGCGCTCCGCCTGCCCGCCCATAATGTACGGCTGCAAGTACCTCAACTTCTCGAGGGCCACCAGCGACATGGAGCTCATAGCCCGGCGGGTCATAATGGAGCTTGAGGGCGAGGAGGGCTTTGAGCATCTGGAGGAGTACAGCAGTCCGGACACCGAGCGCGGAAAGAACATGCGCCGGGCCATATGCGACAAATTCCACTTCTCCTCCCTCGAATTTCAGTCCCTCGACGGCATTGTAAAGGCCATCGGCCTGCCCCCCTGCAAGCTCTGCACCTATTGTTGGAACGGAAAGGAATAATGAAATGAACACAAGCTCGAGATCCGACAGCTACGCCGCTGCCGGAGTTGACATCACCGCCGGCTACAAAGCCGTGGAACTCATGAAACAGCACATTGCGAAAACCGTGACCCCCGGCGTCTGCTCCGACGTGGGCGGCTTCGGCGGCCTCTTTGAGCTGGACCTCAAAGGAATTGAGCGCCCGGTGCTCGTCTCCGGCACCGACGGCGTGGGCACGAAGCTGAAAATCGCCTTCCTCATGGACAAGCACGACACCGTGGGCGTTGACTGCGTCGCAATGTGCGTAAATGACATTATCTGCTGCGGCGCGAAGCCCCTTTTCTTCCTTGACTACATTGCCTGCGGCAAAAATATTCCCGAGCGCATCGCGGATATAGTCAAGGGCGTCTGTGACGGCTGCGTCCAGGCGGACTCCGCACTCATAGGCGGCGAAACCGCCGAAATGCCCGGTTTCTATCCCGAGGACGAATACGACCTTGCGGGCTACTGCACCGGCGTTGTGGACAGGGCCAAAATCATCGACAACAGCGCCATGCGCCCCGGGGACGTCATCATCGCCCTGCCCTCCAGCGGAGTGCACTCCAACGGCTTCTCCCTCGTGCGCAAGGTGCTGGACGTGGAGCACAGCGACATTCATTCCCCTGTGGAGGCCCTGGGCGGCAGGTCCGTGGGCGAAACCCTCCTTACCCCCACCAAAATTTACGTAAAGCCCGTTCTGGCCCTCCTCGAGAAGGTCAAAGTCAAGGGCATTTCCCACATCACCGGCGGCGGCTTCTATGAGAACATTCCGAGAAGCGTGCCGGAGGGCCTCTGCGCAAAAATCGAGCGCAGCGCAGTCAGGGTGCTTCCCATTTTCGACCTCATCGCAAAGGCCGGAAACATCAGCGAGCACGACATGTTCAACACCTTCAACATGGGCGTCGGCATGAGCATAGTCGTTGCTCCCGAGGACACGGAGCTTGCTCTCTCCGTGCTCAGGGAAAACGGCGAGGACGCCTACGTCATTGGCACCGTCACCGAGTCCGGGGAGAAAATAGAGATATGCTGAGCAAATTTCTGAGCGGAGTCTGCGCCGGGCTGATGATCGCCATAGGCGGGACGGTTTATCTCTCCTGCGAAAACAAATACGTCGGCGCGGCGCTTTTCTCCGTGGCACTCTTCTGCATCTGCACCAAAGGGTACTCCCTTTTTACCGGCAAAATTGGCTTCATTCCCGAAAACCACACGAAAGAGGACCTTTCGGTCCTCTTTCTGGGGCTTCTCGGCAACGCCGTTTCCACCGTTCTCCTCGGTTTTGCGGTGAGCTTTGCTCTGCCGGCCCTTGGGCCCGCCGCTGCGGCCATCTGCGAAGCGAAGCTTTCCCAGGAGGCGCTCCAGACCTTTGTCCGGGCCTTCTTCTGCGGGGTGCTCATGTACCTTGCGGTGAGCATCTACCGGGAGAAAAACAGCGTACTCGGGATTTTCCTCTGCATACCCACATTTATTCTGAGCGGCTTTGAGCACTCTATAGCGAACATGTTCTATTTCGGCGTTTCCGGAATGGTGTCGCCAAGGTCCGCCCTGTATATCCTTATAGTGATTCTCGGAAACGCCGCCGGAGGAATGGTCCTGCCGTTCCTCAACAAAACAGTGAAAAGGGGAACATAAAAATGCCCGGTAAACAGGCAAAAATCGCCGTCCTTGTCTCCGGCGGCGGCACGAACCTTCAGGCGCTGATAGACGCTGAGACGAAAGGCGTGCTCAAAAGCGGAAAAATCGTGCTCGTAATCTCCAACAATTCCGACGCCTACGCCCTGGAGCGGGCGAAAAGGGCGGGTATCGAGACTGCGGTGGTGCTCAAAAAGGAGCTTGGCTCCGCCGAAGCCTTTGAAAAGAAAATCATGGAGCTTCTCTCCGAGCACGGTATCGACCTCATAATCCTCGCGGGCTTCATGGCTATACTCAGCGAAAACTTCACCAAAGCCTACCCGAGGCGGATAATCAACGTTCACCCGTCCCTCATTCCCTCCTTCTGCGGGAAAGGGTTTTACGGGCTCCACGTCCACGAAGCCGCCCTTGCCTACGGCGTAAAGGTCACCGGCGCCACCGTTCATTTCGTCAACGAGGTGCCCGACGGGGGCGAGATAATCATGCAAAAGGCCGTGGCAATAAGGGAAAACGACACCCCGGAGACACTCCAGAAGCGGGTCATGCGCCTTGCGGAGTGGAAGATACTGCCTGCCTCGGCGGAAAAAGTCTGTGCCGAAATCATATCTGAGTGAAACGGAGGAAAATAAAATGGATATTTACAAAATTAACGACATCGCGAAGCTCATAGAGGGCAACTCCTACGTGGGACGCGGCATTGTAATCGGGAAATCTTCCGATGGTAAAAAGGCGTGCGCCGCATATTTTATCATGGGAAGAAGCAATAACAGCCGCAACCGCGTATTTACCGAAAGGGACGGCGTCCTCTATACCGAGCCCTTTGACGCAAGCAAGGTGGAGGACCCGAGCCTCATTATCTACGCCGCCCTTCGTGAGTACAAAAATAAGCTCATAGTCACCAACGGCGACCAGACGGACACCATTTACGAGGGCATTCAAGCCGGCGGCAGCTTCTCCGGCGCTCTCGCCACCCGGGAGTTTGAGCCGGACTGCCCCAACTTCACCCCCCGCATCAGCGGCATGCTGACCTTCCACCGGGGTGACTTCACCTACGATATGAGCATCCTCAAGAGCGCGGACGAAAAGGGCAGCGCCTGCTGCCGCTACACCTTCTCCTACCCCGCCCTGCCGGGCCTCGGCCACTTCATTCACACCTACGTCTGTGACGGAAGCCCCATTCCCACCTTCCAGGGCGAGCCGGAGCGCGTCGCCATTCCCGACGACATTGACGAGTTCACCGATTCCCTCTGGAATGCCCTCGACCCGGACAACAAGATTTCCCTCTACGTCCGCTACGTGGACCTTGAGAGCGGAGAGGCTGAAAACCGCCTCATCAACAAAAACGTTTAAAGGAGAAGCGAAATGAAAGAATTTGAACTCAAATACGGCTGCAACCCCAACCAGAAACCCTCAAAAATCTTTATGCACGACGGCTCCGACCTTCCCATTGAGATTCTTAACGGAAAGCCCGGCTACATAAACTTCCTCGACGCCTTCAACAGCTGGCAGCTCGTCAAGGAGCTGAAAGAGGCTCTGGGTCTTCCCGCCGTCACCTCCTTTAAGCACGTGAGCCCCACCTCCGCCGCCGTCGGCATTCCCCTTTCCGACAGCCTTAAAAAAGCCTGCTTCGTGGACGACATCGAGGGGCTTGACGATTCCCCTCTTGCCTGCGCCTACGCAAGAGCAAGGGGCACTGACAGAATGTGCTCCTTCGGCGACTGGGTCGCCCTCTCCGACGTCTGCGACGTCACCACCGCCAAGATGATCAAGCGCGAGGTCTCCGACGGAATTATCGCCCCGGGCTACGAGCCCGAGGCCCTTGAGATTCTCAAATCCAAGCGCAAGGGCGGCTACAACATCGTAAAAATCGACCCGGACTACGTTCCCGACCCCGTCGAGCACAAACAGGTCTTCGGCATCACCTTTGAGCAGGGCAGAAACAATTTCAAAATCGACGCAGAGCTTCTTAAAAACATCGTGACAGAGAACAAGGATATGCCCGAAACGGCTGTCCGCGACCTTATCGTCGCCCTCATCACCCTCAAATACACCCAGTCCAACTCCGTTTGCTACGCCGTCGACGGCCAGGCAATCGGCGTCGGCGCCGGACAGCAGTCCCGTATTCACTGCACCCGCCTTGCTGGCACAAAAGCAGACACCTGGTTCCTCCGCCAGCACGAAAAGGTGCTCAACCTTCCCTTTAAGCCCGAGCTCGGTCGTCCCGACCGCGACAACGTCATCGACGGCTACATCAACAAGAACGAGGAGGACGTCTGCGCCGACGGCAACTGGCAGAAATACTTCACCAGCCGCCCCGAGCCCCTCACCGACGAGGAAGCGAGAGCCTTCCTCGCGAGCCGCGAGGGCGTTGCCCTCGGCTCCGACGCTTTCTTCCCCTTCAGCGACAACATCGAGCGCGCCAAAAAGAGCGGCGTAAAATATATCGCCGAACCCGGCGGCTCCATTCGTGACGACGCTGTCATCGACTGCTGCAATAAATACGACATGGTAATGGCGTTCACCGGAATGCGCCTTTTCCACCACTAATGGAGGAAGTTTGAGATGAAAATTTTAGTAGTGGGCGGCGGCGGCCGCGAGCACGCTATCATTAAAAAGATAAAGGAAAACAAAGAGGTCGAAAAGATTTTTGCCCTTCCGGGCAACGGCGGAATCGCCGCCGACGCTGAGTGCATAAACGTCGGCGCAAAGGACATTGACGGAATCGTCGATTTCGCCGTTAAAAACGGCGTCGATTACGCAATCGTCGCTCCCGACGACCCGCTTGTCCTGGGCGCCGTCGACGCCCTCGAAGAAAAGGGAATCCCCTGCTTCGGACCGCGCGCCAATGCCGCAATTATCGAGGGCAGCAAGGTCTTTTCCAAGAACCTTATGAAAAAATACGGTATCCCGACGGCGGAGTACGAGGTTTTCTATGACGAAGAATCCGCCCTCGAGTACCTTGAAACCGCCCCCGTCCCCACTGTTATCAAGGCGGACGGCCTTGCCCTCGGCAAGGGCGTAATCATCGCCGAGACGAGGGAGGAGGCCAAAAACGCCGTCCGCTCCATGATGGAGGACAAGGTCTTCGGCAAGAGCGGCGACCAGATTGTCATTGAGGAATTCCTCACCGGACCCGAGGTCTCCGTCCTCTCCTTCACGGACGGCAAAACCGTCGTTCCGATGGTCTCCTCCATGGACCACAAGCGCGCCCACGACGGTGACACCGGGCTTAATACCGGCGGCATGGGAACCGTAGCCCCGAATCCCTACTATACCGACGCCATCGCCAAGGAGTGCATGGAGAAAATCTTCCTCCCCACCGTTGACGCCATGAACGCCGAGGGACGCACCTTTAAAGGCTGCCTCTACTTCGGGCTGATGCTGACCCCCAAGGGTCCCAAGGTCATTGAGTATAACTGCCGCTTCGGCGACCCGGAGACCCAGGTGGTGCTCCCCCTTCTTGAAAGCGACCTTCTCACCGTGATGCGCGCCGTCACCGAGGAGCGCCTCTCCGAGGTGGAGGTGAAGTTCAGCGACAAGGACGCCTGCTGCGTCATAATGGCCTCCGACGGCTACCCGGAAAAATACGAGAAGGGCTTTGAAATTTCCATTCCCGAGGAGGTTGACAAGAACGTCTACGTCGCCGGCGCGGCGCTCAGGGACGGAAAGCTCGTCACCTCCGGCGGGCGGGTTCTCGGGGTCACCGCCGTTGCCGACTCCCTTCCCGAAGCGATAGAAAAATCCTATTCCCTGGTGGAAAAAATCCATTTTGACAACGCCTTTTACCGCCATGACATCGGCGCCCGGGCACTTCTGGCAAAGGAGGAAAACTGATTTGGTATACCGCGTTTTTGTTGAAAAGAAAAACGAGCTTGCCGCCGAGGCAAAGGCTCTCAAAAGCGACGCCGTGACCCTTCTCGGGATAAAAAATCTCGAGAGCGTCCGGGTCATCAACCGCTACGACGCCGAAAACATCAGCGAGGAACTTTTCGAGTACGCGAAGAAAACCGTTTTCTCCGAGCCCCAGCTGGACGTGGTTTCGGACGAAATCGACCTTTCCGGCGCGGTTGCTTTCGCCGTGGAGTACCTCCCCGGTCAGTTTGACCAGAGGGCGGACTCCGCCGCCCAGTGCATACAGATAATCTCCCAAGGGGAGCGTCCCGCCGTCCGCACCGCGAAAATCTATGCCCTCTATGGCGACCTCTCCGAAAAGGACGTAGCGGACGTCAAAAAATACGTTATAAACCCCGTTGAAGCCCGGGAGGCGGGCTTTGAAAAGCCCGAAACCCTCGCCGCCGAGTACAGCGTACCCACCGAAGTTGCGACCCTCGAGGGCTTCACCTCCCTCGACCGGGCGGGGCTCGAAGCTTTCGTTGAAAGCAACGGTCTTGCCATGGACGCGGACGACTGCGCCTTCTGTCAGGAGTACTTCAAAACCGAGGGTCGCGAGCCCACCATCACCGAAATCAAAATGATCGACACCTACTGGTCCGACCATTGCCGCCACACCACCTTCAACACCACCATTGACAGCGTGAAATTTGAGGACGAGCTGCTCCAGAAGGCCTATGACGACTATATGGAGACGAGGAAAATGCTCGGGCGGACCAAGCCCGTCTGCCTCATGGACATAGGCACCCTCGCAGTAAAATACCTCAAAAAGACCGGCCAGCTCACAAAACTGGACGAGTCCGAGGAAATCAACGCCTGCACCGTCAAAATCGAGGTGGAGGCGGACGGAAAGAAAGAGCCCTGGCTCCTTCTCTTTAAAAATGAGACCCACAACCACCCCACCGAAATAGAGCCTTTCGGCGGCGCCGCCACCTGCATCGGCGGCGCTATCCGCGACCCTCTCTCCGGCCGCTCCTACGTCTATGGCGCCATGCGCCTCACCGGCGCGGGGGACCCGCTGACCCCGGTCAGCGAGACCGTCAAAGGCAAGCTCCCCCAGCGCAAAATTGTCACCACCGCCGCAGCGGGCTACGCCTCCTACGGCAACCAGATAGGCCTTGCCACCGGCATTGTGGATGAGATCTACCACCCGGGCTACGTCGCAAAGCGCATGGAGATAGGCGCTGTCATTGCCGCCGCCCCGGCGGCAAACGTCCGCCGGGAGCGCCCCACCCCCGGAGACGTCGTAATTCTCCTCGGCGGAGCAACCGGACGCGACGGCTGCGGCGGAGCCACCGGCTCCTCCAAGTCCCACACCTCCAAATCCCTCGAAACCTGCGGCGCGGAGGTACAAAAGGGCAACGCCCCGGAGGAGCGCAAGCTCCAGCGCCTTTTCAGAAATCCCGAAGCCTGCCGCATGATTAAGCGCTGCAACGACTTCGGCGCCGGCGGCGTCTCCGTCGCCATCGGCGAACTGGCTGACGGCCTTGACATTGACCTCAACGCCGTTCCGAAGAAATACGAGGGCCTCGACGGCACCGAGCTCGCCATAAGCGAGTCCCAGGAGAGAATGGCCGTGGTAATCGAGGCGGAAAACCTTGAAAAATTCCTCGCCCTCGCTGAAAAAGAAAACCTCCAGGCGACCAGGGTCGCAACCGTTACCGAAAGCCCCCGCCTCGTCATGAGCTGGAACGGCAAGAAGATAGTCGACGTCAGCCGCGCCTTCCTCGATTCCAACGGCGCTGAGAAGCACATAAGCGTTGAAGCGGCGAAATCCGGCTATGAACCCAAAGAGGTGCACGGCGGTTTTGCCGAAAACTATAAGGCCCTTGCGGGCGATCTCAACGTGTGCTCAAAGCGCGGCCTTTCCGAGCGTTTTGACTCCACCATAGGCGCGGGCACCGTGCTCATGCCCTTCGGCGGCAGGAACCAGCTCACCCCCGTCCAGGCAATGGTCCAGAAAATCTCCGTCGAAAAGGAGCACACCGACGACTGCTCCTTCATGTCCTGGGGCTACAATCCCTTCATCACCGAACAGAGCCCCTATCACGGCGCTTACCTCGCCGTGGTCGAGTCCGTCTCAAAGCTCATAGCCAGCGGCGCCTCCTTTGAGGACGTCTATCTCACCTTCCAGGAGTACTTTGAGAAGCTGGGCAAGGACAGCAAACGCTGGGGCAAGCCCCTTTCCGCCCTTCTCGGCGCTTTTGAGGCCCAGAAAAACCTCGGCGTCGGCGCCATCGGCGGCAAGGACTCCATGAGCGGCTCCTTTGAGGATATCCACGTTCCGCCGACCCTTGTTTCCTTCGCCGTCACCACCGGCAAAGCTTACGAGGTGGTCTCCCCCGAATTTAAGAAAGCCGGCAATAAAGCCTTCCTCATCGAGACCGCCCTTGACCAAAACGGTCTCCCGGAAACCTCCTCCCTTCTTGAGAATTTCGCCAAAGTCACCGGGCTTCTCAGAAGCGGAAAAGCCGTCTCCTGCTACACTCCCGGAATCGGCGGCGTAGCCGAAGCGGTTATGAAAATGTGCTTCGGCAACTCCCTCGGCTTTAAATTTGCGGGCGGCGTTTCCGTGCCCGAAATCTTCGGCTACTCCTATGGCTCCTTCGTAGTCGAGGCGACCGAGGACATTCCCGGAGCAAGACTCCTCGGCGAAGTCACCGCCGACGGCAGTGTCTCCCTCGGCGATGAAAGCCTTGACCTTTCCGAGCTTCTCGGAATTTATGAAAACAAGCTCGAGAGCGTCTATGCCTGCAACATCCCCCAGAGCGGCGCTCCCATGGAGAATTTTGAGTACCGCGCCTCTGAGCGCAGGGCTCCCGCCGTCAAGGTCGCAAGACCCAAGGTGCTCATCCCCGCTTTCCCTGGTACCAACTGCGAATACGACAGCGCCAAAGCCATGAGCGACGCCGGGGCGGAGCCGGAAATCATAGTTATAAACAACCTCACCTCCGCAGGGATCCACCGCAGCATCGACGAGTTCGCCGAAAAGCTCAAAGAGTCCCAGATGGTCTTCATTCCCGGCGGCTTCTCCGGCGGCGACGAGCCCGACGGCAGCGCCAAATTCATCACCGCCTTCTTCCGCAACGCCAACGTCAAGGAGGGGATCACTGACCTTCTTGAAAACCGGGACGGACTTATGTGCGGCATCTGCAACGGGTTCCAGGCGCTCATAAAGCTCGGCCTCGTGCCCTACGGCAAGATTATCGACACGGACGAAAACTGCCCCACCCTCACCTTCAACACCATCGCCCGCCACCAGTCAAAAATAGTCCGCACGAGGATCGCCTCCAACAAATCCCCCTGGCTCGCTCTTACGGACGTGGGCGAGGTTTACAGCGTTCCCATTTCCCACGGTGAGGGGCGTTTCCTCGCCAGCGAGGAGCTCATCAGGGAGCTCGCTGCAAACGGCCAGATAGCCACCCAGTACGTGGACCTCGACGGAAACGCCACCGGTGACGTTCACTTTAACCCCAACGGCTCCGCCTTCGCTGTGGAGGGAATCACCTCCCCGGACGGCAGGGTTTTCGGAAAAATGGGGCACTGCGAGCGAATCGGTTCCAACCTTTACAGGAACGTACCCGGAAATTACGACATACATATGTTTGAGGCGGCTGTCCGCTACTTTAAATGAAATTAGGAGGAGTTAATTTAAAATGGAATACAAATCCGATATTGAAATTGCCCAGTCCTGCGAAATGAAGCCCATTTCCGAAATAGCGAAAACCGCCCACGTCGACGAAAAATACATCGAGCAGTACGGCAGATACAAGGCAAAAATCGACCTCTCCCTCCTGAGCGAGAGCAAAAAGGAGAACGGAAAGCTCATACTCGTCACCGCCATCTCCCCCACCCCCGCGGGCGAGGGAAAAACCACCACCACCATCGGCCTTGCGGACGGACTCCGCCGCATAGGCAAGGACGTCACCGTGGCCCTTCGCGAGCCCTCCCTTGGTCCGGTATTCGGCGTCAAGGGCGGTGCCGCAGGCGGCGGCTACGCCCAGGTAGTGCCCATGGAGGACATCAACCTCCACTTCACCGGCGACTTCCACGCCATCGGCGCGGCGAACAACCTCCTCGCCGCCATGCTCGACAACCACATTCAGCAGGGCAACGCCCTCGGCATTGACGTTCGCAAAATCACCTGGAAGCGCTGCGTCGACATGAACGACCGCCAGCTTCGCTTCATCGTTGACGGACTCGGCGGCAAGGCCAACGGCACCCCCAGGGAGGACGGCTTTGACATCACCGTCGCAAGCGAAATCATGGCTGTTCTCTGCCTTTCCAACTCCATCACCGACCTTAAAGAGCGCCTCTCCCGCATAATCGTCGGCTACACCTATGACGATAAGCCCGTCACCTGCGGCGAGCTGAAGGCCGCCGGCGCAATGACCGCCCTGCTCAAAGACGCGCTCAAACCCAACCTCGTGCAGACCCTCGAGGGCACACCCGCCTTCGTTCACGGCGGCCCCTTTGCGAACATTGCCCACGGCTGCAACTCCGTCATGGCGACCAAAATGGCCCTCAAAATGGGGGACTACACCGTCACCGAGGCGGGCTTCGGCGCGGACCTGGGCGCTGAAAAATTCCTCGACATCAAATGCCGCATGGCGGGGCTCACCCCGGACGCCGTCGTGATCGTCGCCACCGTCAGAGCCCTCAAAATGCACGGCGGCAAGGCGAAAAACGAGCTCGGCACCGAGGATATAGCGGCCCTTGAAAGGGGTATCCCGAACCTCCTGCGCCACGTTTCCAACATCAAGAACGTCTATAAGCTCCCCTGCGTCGTGGCGGTTAACCGCTTTCCGACGGATACGGATAACGAAATCGACTTCATCATCGGAAAATGCAGGGAGCTGGGCGTAAACACCGTTCTCTCCACCGTCTGGGCCGAAGGCGGCAAAGGCGGCGAAGCCCTTGCAAGAGAGGTCGTAAGACTTTGCGAGGAGGAGAAGGGTGACTTCCACTTCTCCTACGACCTCGACTGCGGAATCGAGGAGAAAATCGAGACCGTCGTAAAGAGAATCTACGGCGGTGCGGGAATCAACGTAATGCCCTCCGCAAAGAAACAGATTGACCAGCTCACCGCTCTCGGCTTCGATAAACTCCCGGTTTGCATCGCAAAGACCCAGTACAGCTTCTCCGACGACCCCACCAAGCTCGGCGCGCCGGAGGGCTTCACCGTCACCGTCAAGAACGTCAAGGTCTCCGCAGGCGCCGGCTTCATCGTCGTGCTCACCGGCGACATTCTCACCATGCCCGGACTTCCCAAAGTTCCGGCGGCGGAGAAAATAGACGTGGACGAAAACGGAAAAATCACCGGACTTTTCTGAGGGGCGTGCTCAATGAAACTTATAATCGCTTCAAACAATGCTCATAAGCTCGTGGAGATGAAAGCCATTCTCGGGGAGTTCTTCGATGAGATAGTTTCCCTCCGTGAGGCCGGAATTGAGCACGAGACTGTCGAGGACGGCTCCACCTTCCTCGAAAACGCCGAGAAAAAGGCCAGGGAAATCGCCGAGATCTCCGGCTGCTGCGCCATTGCGGACGACAGCGGAATCTGCGTCGACGCCCTCGGCGGCGCGCCGGGAATCTTTTCCGCCCGCTTCTGCGGCCGCCACGGGGACGACGAAGCCAACAACGACCTCCTTCTCGAAAAGCTTGAGCACGAGGAAAACCGCCGTGCTCATTATACCTGCGCCGTGGTGCTCGCCTATCCAGACGGCGAGACCGTCAGCGCCGAGGGGTATTTCTACGGCGAGATAACGAGGGAGAGAGTCGGGAAAAACGGCTTCGGCTATGACCCGCTTTTCTTCCTCCCGGAGTACGGCTGCACCGTGGCGGAGCTTGACTCCGAAACGAAGAACAGGATAAGCCACCGGGCTAAGGCTATCCGCGCCCTCGCCGAAAAGCTCGGCAAAAACCGATAATTTCAAAAGGAAAAGCGCCGCGGAAACGGATTTCCGCGGCGCTTTTTGGGATATTTACAATGATTATCAGAAGCTACGAGCCCGCCGACTGCGAAAGTCTCGGGCGGCTCTTTTACGAAACGGTCCACTCCGTCTGCGCCGGGGACTACCCCTCCGAGCAACTTTTCGCCTGGGCGGACGGAAATATTGACCTTTCAAAGTGGAACGCCTCTTTCCTTAAGCACCGCACCCTTGTGGCCGTCGTCGACGGCAAAATAGCGGGCTTCGGTGATATGGACGAAACCGGCTACCTTGACCGTCTCTACGTCGGAAAGGACTTTCAGCGCCGGGGCGTCGCGTCGGCGCTCTGCGCCGCTCTCGAGGGCGGCTCCTCTGCCCCGACGTTCACCACCCACGCCTCCATCACCGCAAAGCCCTTTTTTCAAAAGCGGGGCTACCGGGTGATAAGGGAGCAGCAGGTGGAGCGTAAGGGCATTTTGCTCACAAATTTCGTCATGGCAAAGGAAAACCCGAAAATAACTGAGTAAAAAAGCTGGGCGCTTTTTCGCCCAGCTTTTTTTATGAATACCGTCATTCCCACTTTTTTGCGGCAATATATATCGGGAGAAACAGCGCAGAAAAGGTCAGAATAAGCATCGGTACAACGAGCACCGCCGAGGCGGAAAGCTCCGGGAAACAGAAACGGAAAAAGGCAAAAACCGCCGGGCTGCCCACCGCCATGAGCATGGTGCCGAAACGGGCCGCCCTCACGACGTGGGGCCAGTTCCTGTTGTTAAAATGCACTCCCGGAAGATTGAGGCGCAGCGGCCCGTCGCTGTAATAGTCAATTTTGTTCCCGTCGTAATACGCCGGGAGCTTTTCCTTCACAAAAAAGAAAAAGTAAGCTCCGAAGCCCGCCCCGAGGCCTATAAAAACGAAAACGCAGGAGGCCAGCTCCCCAGCTGTCACGCCGAGGGCCAGAAGCGCCGCCGTTTCCGCCGCCGCGGCAAGCAAACAGAGGGCATATGCAAGTATCTCCTTTTTCCCCGGCCTTCTGCGCTTTTCCTCCTCGGCGGAGAGGCTTATTGTCTTTTTCACAAGCTCTTCCACCTCCCCGGGCTCCATAGCGGCCTTTTCCATGCGGCGGCATTCCAGAAGCTCCGTCACCGTGACGCCGAGGCTCTCCGAAAGGGGCACCAGAAGCGAGACGTCCGGAAGGCTCCGCCCGGATTCCCATTTGCTCACCGCCTTATCCGAAACAAAGAGCCTCGCCGCCAGCTCCTTCTGCGTAAATCCCTTTTCCTTTCTCAGCCCGGCAACGAAGCTGCCGAAGCTATCCCTGTCAATTTCAAACATAGGGTCCCACCTCCTGCCTTAAATCATAACCCCAGTGCGCGTTTTTCGCAACCGACGGGCGGTAGAATTTCCCCTTAAACCGAAAAACAGCCGCCCCTTCTCGCGTCGGGCGGCTGTTTTTCAGTCTGTTATTTTTCAAAAAATGACACCGCGATAGCACCCGGGCCCGCATGGGTCCCTATGGCGCATCCCACGGAGGAAATAGGCAGGCTGTCGCTGTTCTCCTTCCAAAGGTCCGCGCTGTCGGATATATACTTTTTAAGCAGCTCGTCGGAAAGGCCGCTGTATGCGAGGGCATAGGGCTTTTCAAAATTCACTCCGCCGCATTTTTCCACCAGTTCACGAAGCAGGTTGTTTCCGTTTTTGGAGCCCCGGGCCTTGCCGATCAAAACCACCTCGCCGTTTTCCACGGCGACTACGGGCTTTATGGCCAAAAGCCCACCGGCAAAAGCCACGGTCGCTGAAATGCGCCCGCCCTTTTTGAGGTACTCCAGCGTATCCAGCAGGGCCAGAAGGCGGATATGGTGCTTTTCCTCGTCCAGCTTTGCCGCCGCCTCCCCGGCGGAGAGGCCCTCTTTCAGAAGCTCCGCTGCCCGGAAAATGAGTATCCGCTCGCCGATGCAGACGTTTTCGCTGTCAACAACGAAAACCCTGCCTTTGTAATTCTCGGCGGCGATGACCGCACTTTGATATGTTCCGGAGAGCTTGCCCGAAAGGGTTATTACCAAAGCGTCGTCCCCCTCCCCGGTGACACGCCTGTAAACGGCCTCAAACTCCGCCGGGGGAATCTGAGAGGTGGAGGGGAGCGCATCGCTCTCCACCAGTTTTTCGTAAAATTCCTTATGAGAAAGGTCCACAGCGTCCCTGTACTCCTCGCCGCCAAAGCTGACGGTCAGAGGCATGTGCACGGCGCCGAGCTTTTCCGCCTCGCTGGGAAGAATATCCGAGGCGGAGTCGATTATAAGTCTTACTGCCATAATATTTCCTTTCAGATCGTGATATTGTTCGGGGCGCTTTCGGCGCTCCTTCTGAGGTTGTTTGAGATAAGCTCAAGGGCCCGGTAGAAGGCCGCCCGGTCCTCGTCGGAGAGGCCCGCGCCCCCGAAACCGACCCACTGCTCTATGAGACTGTCCACCCGCTTTGCCGTCTCCTCACCCTTCTCCGTCAGGCGGAGGATGGCCCGGTACTTCTTCTCGCCGGAGGCTATGTACCCCTCCTTCTGGAGCTCGGAAACGGTCCTTGAAACTGCGGCTTTGTCCTCCGCGCAGAGCTGGCAGAGCTGGGCCGCCGTAAGGCCCTCCGGGTTGTGGTGGAGGAAGAACAGGCACATGACGTGGGTGCCCTTCAGACCAAATTCGGTCATCTCCGCAGATTTTATCCGCTGAATGTATTTGTAGCAAACGGTTATGCCGGTCACAAAGGACTCAAAACGCTTTATCATACCGCCTTATACCCCCTTGATGAGAGCATTATAGCACAAAGATGTTGAGAAATCAACATCTTTGTGCTATAATTTCGCCATGTTCAAAAAAAATTCAAAAATACCCCTTGACTCTGACCTTACGTCATAGCTTATACTCTGATACGCGGGGAGGGATTTTTATGATGACCGTACACGAGGTGAGCCGCATCAGCGGCGTGAGCGTGCGCACGCTCCACCACTATGACGCCATAGGGCTTCTGAAGCCTACCGCCGTTACCGAGGCGGGCTACCGCCTTTATGACAGCGGGGCGCTTTCGCGCCTTCAGACTGTCCTGCTTTTCCGGGAGCTTCAGTTCCCGCTGAGGGAGATAAAGGCGATAATCGAAAACCCGGATTTTGACCGGGAGAAGGCTCTGGAGCAGCAGTTAGGCCTGCTGAGGCTCCACCAAAAGCGCCTCGGGGAGCTCATAGCCCTCGCCGAAAAAATTCTGAGCACAGGAGTGAACGATATGGATTTTTCCGCTTTTGATAAAACTGAAATTGAAAACTACGCCGCGGAGGCAAAGGCCCGCTGGGGCACCACCGACGCCTATAAGGAGTTCGAGGAGAGGGCAAAGGAAAAGGCCGCCCCGGACTTTGGTAGCCGGGACGGCCTTATGAGGATTTTTGCAGAAATGGGCAGAATCAAGGAGCTCGGCCCCGGCTCCGAGGAAGCTCAGAAGGCCGCCGCAGGGCTTCGCCGGTTCATTACCGACAATTACTACACCTGCACCCCGGAAATATTCCGGAACCTCGGCGAGATGTACGCCGCGGACGCGCGCTTCAAGGCAAACATTGACGCCGCCGGCGGAAGCGGCACCGCGGAGTTTGCCGCCGAGGCCATTAAAATTTACTGCTCAAATCAGTAATAGAAGTATTTGTAGAAATTGGGGAAGGCGTTCAGGAACTGCTGGAGGTTCGTGCGGGTATTTGAGCCCGGGTCGTTTATGGTAAAGCCCGAGGCTGTGAGTGTGCTCCCGCCCGTGTAGCCCGTGACCACCACCCAGTGCTGGCTGCCCGTGCTCGTTTTGGCGCCGATGAGCACCGGCTTTCCGAGGCGCAGCTGCTCATAGATGCCCGAAAGGTAGCCGCTCTGGGAAGTGACCACCTTGTAGTCGCTGGGCCAATACACGTTGCCGTTTGCGTCATAGCTGAGCTTTTTCATCATGGCGTCCGGATATATGGTCGTTCCGCTGCGGTAGGATTCCAGCATGGCAATTCCCGCCGTGACGCAGCCTATCTGGCCTATGGTCTTGCCGGAGGAGCCGATTTTGACATTTGCCCAGCGGCTGTCGTTCTGCTTATAGTCCGGGACGGAGAGGGATACGGGCTGGTAGCCGCTGTACGCCTCCGTCAGGTAGTGCCCGCTTACGTAGCCCACCTTTGTGCCGGAGTAGAGCACCTTCCGCCAAGCGCCGGAGCTTTCGAGCACGAGCACGGTCTCCCCTTTCGGGATGCTCCCGATGACCGAGTAGGCCACCCCCGCGCCGCTTCGGACGTTGAGGTTCGTGCTTTCGGTGGCAACGGTGGCGGCGGTGGCCGCCACCTGGGTGATGTAGTCCCCGTGGCAGTAACCGTACTGCCCTTTTGCGTACTCCACCTTCCACCAGGAGCCGGATTTTGCTATAAGGGTGACGTAGCTGCCCTTATTGAGGGAGCTCACCACCCCGGAGGAGGTTGAAGCGCCGCTTCGGACGTTGAGCCGCCCGCTCTGGGTGGCGACTATGCCCGCTTTGGAGTCCGCCCCGGCGGCAAAAGCAGTCACCTGGGGCGCGAATATGCCGGTCAGAAGGACCGCCGATAAAAATAGAGTCAATAGTTTTTTCATATTTCACCTCGTTTTTTCTTCTCGGTTTTTGAGCATATATGCAAGAAGATTATAGCACAGGGCCCCTCCTCCGGGAGGGGCCAAATATTGGCATGCGCCCCGGGCACTGCGTCCCGGGGCGCTTTTTTGCCCGCCGTGCCGCCCTTTCCGGGCGGAGCGGCGGGCCTATATGCTATTTACAGGTAAGGTAAATTATAGTATAATTATAGGGCAAAAAAGGCTGTTTTTACATATAAACACTCCGGGCGTCACAGGGCGCTCAAATTCCGAAAAAGTGAGGACAGACATGAGCGACGAACTTCTCACGCTTCAAAACCTTTCAAAATATTACGCCTCCGCCCAGCAGGTGACGGTGGGCCTTAACTCCATAAACCTCTCCTTTTGCCGGGGCGAATTTGTGGCCGTCACCGGCGAAAGCGGCAGCGGCAAGTCCACCCTGGCCCACGTGCTGGGCGGGATACTGCCCTATGAGGGCGGCGAACTGCTCTTTGAGGGCAGGCCCACCTCCCACTACGACAGCGCCGACTGGGAGCGCTACCGCAGGGACTGCGTCAGCTTCATATCCCAGAGCTACGGCATACTCCCGGGTGCGACGGTCATGGACAACGCTGTCAGCGCCCTGCGGCTGACGGGCCTCTCCGGAGCCGAAGCCAAAGGGGCCGCGGAGGACATACTCCGGGAGGTGGAGCTCTGGGAGCTTCGGGGCCGCAGGGCGGCAAAGCTCTCCAGCGGGCAGAAGCAGCGTCTCTCCATAGCCCGGGCCCTTGCAAAGCCGGCGCCGATACTCATTGCCGACGAGCCCACGGGCAACCTCGACGCCGAAAACAGCGCAAAAGTCATCTCCCTGTTGGCAAAGGCCGCAGAGGAGCGTCTTGTCATTCTCATAACCCACGAATTCAGCGAGGCGGAGGACTCTGTGACCCGCCACATCTGCCTTCACGACGGGCGCGTCACCATGGACTCCCGCCTTCGGGAGCCCGCCCCGGCCCCGGGGCCGAAGGCCGCCCAAAGGGGCAGAAGGAAGGGCCTCGGCCTCTATGTGGCGGGGCTCCAGCTCCGCTCCCGGCCCGTCTGGTCGGTGCTCATGCTGCTCTTTTTCACTCTGACGGTGTTCGCGGTTTTCGCCTTCGCCGGCACCTTCATATCCTCCCTTGACGACACGCCCACCCGCCTCTATGACGACTCCGCTTTCCAGAACGGGAACAACCGGAGGATAGTGGTCTGTAAGCCCGACGGCTCCGATATGACCGGGGAGGACGAGGAAATACTCCTCGGGGTGAAATACGTGGAGGCGCTGGAGCGGTACAGCTACCTCGCGGACATAAAATATGCCTACCGCGAGGACGTGGACTACCGCTGGCGCTACACCATGAGCACCGTGGGCGGCGGACCCGACGCCGCATACCAGAAGGTGTCCTCCGTCACCTTCACCGCATCCGAAATGCCCTTTGCCGCCACCGTTCCGCGCTTTGCCGATGGGCGCAGCTTACTCACCGGGGGACGCCTGCCTGAAAACATGTACGAGGTTGTGGCCTCCGGCGACGAAAGCCTCATTGGCGAGAGCTTCCCGGTCTATCTTCAGGACCGCAAAAACTGGAGCCAGTCCTACTATATCTACCTTGAGGTGACTGTTGTAGGCGTCACGGACTACGGCTCCGGGCTTTACTTTCACGACGACCTCGGAAAGGTGTTCCTTTCAGACGTCCAGCTCTTTGCGGATATTCCGGACACGGGCTGGTATTTTATATATATGCCCGCCCTCGACCTTGAGGGGAGCGAGGCGCGCTTTGAAAAGGGCATATATGAGCGCACCCGCAGTTCCCGGGGTGAGGACAGCTTCTCCTTTAAAATGCCCCGGCTCGACTGCCTGAACGACGTCGACAGCGCTTTGGCTCTTGATTTCAGCTCCTACCACCTCTCCTCCTTCCCCTCCGTCATAGAGGTCTCCCAGGAGACTTTTGATACCCTCACCCACGCCGGAAACGGCGGACAGATCTCCCTCACCATTGAGGATTACGCCTACACCGACCGGGTGCTCAGCCAGCTTTATAAGCTGGGCTACGCCGCCGTTTCCCCCTACCGGGAGTGCTCCACCGTGCAGGATCCGGAGCTTGCCGAACAGCGTATGCAGACCCTGCGCATCTGCGCCCTGGCTCTGGCGGCTGCGCTGGCGCTGCAGGTGGTGGTCCAGAGGGCCATGTTCAGCCTCGAAACCGAAAGCTACCTGCTGATGAAAAATATCGGCCTCGACTGCAGGACGGCTATGTTCTCCGTTTTCTGGCAGGTTCTGGCCTTTGCCCTCTGCGGGCAGGCGCTGGGCCTCTCAGCCATTCTGGAACTGGGCGCCGTGGGAATCGAGAGCATAGGCAGGCTGCTGCGGTACCTGCCCGCCTCCTACCGGGTATTGCTTTCCCTGTTGCATCTGGGGGCCTGCGCCCTGACGGCGGCATGGATCATGAACGCCCTGCGAAAGCAGGCCTACCCAAGCTCGGATTCGGTTCCGGATCTGGACTGGAACACTCTTGACGAGGAGGCGAAAGCATGATCAAAGTTGACCGTCTGAGCAAGACCTATGACCCCCGGAGCAAAACCGCCAACCAGGCCCTTTATGACGTCTCCTTCACCCTGCCGGACACGGGCTTTGTCTGCATAGTCGGCCCCTCCGGCTGCGGAAAGACCAGCCTTCTCAATGCCATAGGGGGCCTCGACACCTTCGACGGCGGCAGGGTCAGCACGGAAAATCTCGAAAACCTCCGCTGCGGCAGCCGCCGCACCGAGGCGGAGCGCAACCGCAGCTTCGGCTACATATTCCAGAACTACTATCTCCTGCCCGAATACAGCGCGGCATATAACGTATATCTGGGACTCCACTCCACTTTGCTGAGCCACGGCGAAAAGATGGAACGCGTCATGGAGGCCCTCCGGGCCGTGGATATGGAGCGTTTTTCCCGGCGGGCCGTGGGCCAGCTCTCCGGCGGGCAGCAGCAGCGCGTCGCCATTGCGAGGGCGCTGGTGCGAAGGCCCCGGGTGATTTTCGCCGACGAGCCCACGGGCAACCTCGACGAAGAAAACACCATGAACATCTGTGCCCTGCTGCGGCGCATCTCCAAAAGCAGCCTTGTCGTCATGGTAACCCATGAGGAGCGCATTGCCCGCTTCTTTGCGGACCGCATACTGACCCTCTCCGAGGGGCGCCTCACGGACGACAGTGAAAGCTGGCAACGGGGCGGCATGGCCGCCGGGGGCGCCACCCTCTATACCGGCGACTTTGAGGAGAGCACCCTCGAAGCGGAGGGCCTCTCCCTGCGTCTCCTGCGGGAGGAGGGGGCCGAGCCCGCAAAGCTCACCCTGCTCGCCCTCAAGGACAGGATAATAATTAAGCTGGACGACAGCCGCACAGTCTCCTTCGGCCGGGCGGAGGAGCCGCCCCGGCTGGCGGAGGGCAGCCGCCCGGTCCTGAAGCTCGAAACCCTCGAGCAGGAGGACGTGGGCATGTCCTTTGAGGAGACGGCGAAACAGGGCAAAGCCGGTGGCGGCCTCACCCTGCCCATGCTCTTCCGGGAGGCCCGCCACCTCCTTCGGGAAAAGGGCGTCAAACGTCTCGGAAGCTGGCTTTTCCTCGTGGTGCTGACGGTGCTGACGCTTCTCGCCGTCGGTGACTACCTTATGATTTCCTCCCTGGACCCGGAGGACTTCATCACCACCGATTCACACATACTTGAAATTTCCATAGAACGGGGCGAGGCCACGGGCACCGCCCTGGGCCTCAAGGACCTTTCGGACCTTTATAAGGACCACCTGGAGTCCTCCGGACTCAAATTTGACTATGTACCGAGGGCCGCGGCCTCTGCGGAATACACTGTCAGCGTGTTCCTCCAGATGGACGACCTGTCCGAGGCCCTCTCCGGCTTCAGCTACGTGCCCCTTGAGCATCTTGACGAAAGCAGCCTCATTCTGGGCCGCCTTCCGGAGCGGCCCGACGAGATAGTTGTGGACCGCTGGGTGCTCCGGAAGCTCATGGAGAAGGAGGGCATAATCCAAAGCGGCCTTTCGGACGTTTTGGACTTCCTCGGAGCAAAACTCAGCTACTCCAAAAACAACTACTCACCCACCATTGTGGGTATATGCGACTGCGGGGAGCCTGCGGTGTTCATCGGCCCCACGGGGCTCGTGTGTGTGGGAGTCCTCGGAAGCCCGGTCATCACCCTTTCCGAGCTCCGGGCCCAGTTCCCGGGCAGGTACGACGGCGTTTCACTCAGCGGGGAAAGCTGCCTCGTGGTCACAAACAACGCCGGAATGGATTACGCCAACCGCATAGGAGGGATATACTCCACCGGCAGCGCCCGTACCTATATCATACAGGACGTCATCACGGAGGATACCTACGCCTCCATAGTGGTCCCGGACGGGGAGACAGACGAGCTTATCCGCTCCATGATGAGCACCCGTTTCTTCATCTACTGCGAGGACAAGGCGGCTATGAAGGAGTTCATCAACGCCGGCCTGCCGGAGGAGCTCTCCGGCAAGCTCCAGGTGCTGGTGACGGACAAGAACTCCGACGACTGGGCGGCCTACCGCTCCGCCACAAGCCTTCGCATGGGGGCGCGCCAAATCGTCACCGCCACAGTCATAGTCCTCTCCCTCGCCATGCTCTATCTGCTCCAGCGCTCCCGGGTGCAGGAACGCATAGGCATGGTGGCGGTCTACCGCCTGCTTGGCATCCCCGGGCGGAAGCTGGCGGCCATTTTCGCCCTTGAGCACCTGCTCATGTCTTTGACGAGCACGCTGCCCGCGGCGGTGCTCACCTGGCTTTCGGTGGCCGTTCTCTCCAGAATGCCATCCCTTTCAGTTTCCCTGCTCCTGCCCTGGTACGCCGCGGCAGCAGTATATCTTGGGATACTGCTCTTTTGCATAGCGGTTTCTCTGCTGCCCCTGTATCGTCTGCTCCGCCTGCCGCCGGCTCGGCTCGCGGCAAGGTACGACCTCTGAGACCTTTAACCTGCGCCGTTTTCCGGCCCTGACCGCGAGAGGAGAAATCAACATGAACAAAATGAGACGCGGCACAAGAGGCCCCGTAATACTGAAATTCCGGCACAAATTCCTTTTGCTCGCCCTGGGGCTCGGTTTCCTCATAGGAGGCATGGCTGTATATGAAAGGTTTCCCTGGCTTTTCATCGTACTGGCCGCCATAGGCGCGCTCATTATATTCATCGCCGCCGAGGGCGGCCGTGACGTGCAGCGGACGCACCGGCCCTCCAGGGGCAAAGGCTCCCTATCCGATTCCTGCGTTAAGAAAGATAAGCCTTTTAACCCCTGGGATACCGTTTCGGGCGACAAAAACGGCGAATAATCGCGCCTATATATAGGTATAATAAGAGCGGCAGCGGGCAAAACCCGCCGCCGCTCCTTTATTTTATGACAGCTTTTTGAAAAATCACATATTTTGTGAACGGAAATGGTTTCTTTTGTAAACATTAGCACTCTCCCCTTGACAGTGCTAATTTCTGTGCTATAATGAAGTTGTTCAAAGAAAGAGAGCAAAAAATAAGCTCCCTTCCGAAGGGCACATAGCTTTTAAATAATGAATGGAGGAATGAATTATGCTGCCCGCTATTTTTAGAGAAAATCTTTTTGATGACTTTTTCAACGATGACTTCCCGATGTTCCCGGCTGTGAACGGCCGCGACCCGCTTTACGGCAAACACTCCAAGAATCTTATGAAGACCGACGTGCGCGAGACCGAAAACACCTACGAACTTGACATCGACCTGCCCGGCTTCAAGAAAGACGAGATAAACGTCGACCTCAAGGACGGCTACCTCACCATAAACGCTTCCAAGGGGCTTGACCGGAGCGACAAGGACAAGGAAGGCAAATACATCCGTCAGGAGCGCTATGTCGGCTCCTGCAGCCGCAGTTTCTTTGTGGGTGAAAACGTGGAATCCAGCGAAGTGTCCGCCAAATTTGAGGACGGCATCCTGAAGCTCTCCATCCCGAAACCCGCGCAGAAAGAACTGCCCAAACAGACTTCCATCATGATTGAATAACCGGGGGCTCTGCCCCCCATTAGGAAACGAGGCTTTTTTATGAACAGGACGCTTTCACGGGTTTTATGGATTGCCGCCGGGGTGCTTTTGATAGTTGCAGGCGTTGCCTGCATGGCAAATCCCGGCGCGGTGCTCACTGGAATGACCGTTTTTCTCGGCATAGCAATGCTCATTTCAGGCATTGTGGATATAGTGATTTTTGCCATGGGGCATAGTCTCATGTTCGGCTCCGGCTGGCTTTTGCTGGACGGTATACTGACTGTTATCCTTTCCCTTTTCGTGCTCGGGAACCGGGCGTTCACCGCCATCACCATTCCCTTCATCTTCGGAATGTGGCTCATATTCTCCGGCATATCCAAATTTGTGAATTCCTTTGACCTCAAATACCTCGGCGTCCGGGGCTGGGGCTGGTTCACAGCCCTCGGCATACTGCTCGCCCTGGTCGGGTTTATCTCGTTCACCACACCCGCTGTCAGCGCATTTACCCTCTCGGTCACAGTCGGCGTGCTCCTCATTCTGGAGGGCGCCGCCTATATCCTCAGGGCCTGCTTCACAAAGCGCCTCTGGCAGTAAGGAGAGCATCTCCAAATTCTGAAATAATCCGGAAGAAAATGAGGGCCTGCTTTTGCAGGCCCTTGTTTTTATCCCGGGGTTTAAGCAAAAGCAGCGGCGCCTGTCGGCGCCGCTGCTTTTGCTGTTTTCCGTATTCACATACATTCCCTGATATATTCCTCCAGGGCAAGGGCGCTTGGAAAAGCGTCTTTTGGCACGTCCGCGAGCACCCGTAGGGGCGAGCCCGCGACGATAACTATCCTGTCCACCAGGGCGAAAGCCTCCGCCGGACTGTGGGTGATGATGAGGGCGCTTTTGCCCGAAATTTCAGATTTGACAAGGCGCAGTATCTCGCCGGAGGTTTTTATATCAAGGCCCTGAAGGGGCTCGTCGAAGAAAAAAGCGTCTCCGCCGAAGGCCAGCGCCCTTGCTATGGCAAGGCGGCGCTTCATTCCGCCGGAAAGCTCACCGGGATATTTTTTCCCGGCGTCGCAAAGGCCCACTTTACAAAGAAACTCCTCCGCCCTGCCCCTGTCTATGCCCACGGCGGAGAGGTTTTCCTCAGCCGTCAGCCACGGGAGCAGGCGATCCTCCTGAAAAATGAAGGAGCGTCGCTCCCCTCCGAAAGGAGTGATTTTCCCGGCGGAGGGCTCAAGAAAGCCCGCCGCAAGGCCGAGCAGGGTGGTTTTCCCGCAGCCCGAAGGGCCGAGGACGCAGGCGGCGGCATTTTCCTTGGCCGAGAAGCTGAAATTTTCGAGCACGGCTTTGTCGCCGTAGGCAAAATCCACTCCCTCAAGTTTGAGCACGTGAGCCGCCCCCTTTCTTCACCAGCGCCAGCACCAGCTTTTCCATCGCCACGCTGAGTATGACGGTCACCGCCGTCCAGGCAAAAAGCTCCGTCGTTTCAAGGTAGATTTTTGAATCGTGAAGGGCGGTGCCGATGGAATTTTTATAGGGGCAGATGACCTCCGCCGCTATGCCCGCCTTCCAGGCCATGCCCATGGCGCTGCTGACCGCCGCGAGAAAATATGGCTTCACCGATGGGACGGCGATTTTTAAAAGCAGGCGGCTCCGCGGCATTTTGAAGGCTCTGCCCATCTCCATGAGCTTCGGGTCAATGGAGAGAATCCCGCTCTCCACGTTGGCCCAGACTCCGGGCAGCACCACGAGCATGGCGGTGAGCACGGGCACCCTGCTGACGGAGAGCCAGATGAGCGCAAGGATTATAAACGAGGCAACTGGCGTTGCCTTGATAGTATGGAGAAGGGGGCTGAGAATAGTCCTGCAAAGCGGGCTTTTTGCCGTGAGCACAGCAAAAAGCACTCCGAGCACCGTCCCGAGCACGAAGCCGGAGGCCACCCGCAGGAGAGAGGTCATTATGGAGAGCCAGAATTTCTCCCCGGTGCAAAGCTCCGCTGTTTTCAGAATTACGGAAAGTGGCGACGGAACGAGTATATCCTTTCCGACGAGAAGATATATCCCCTGCCAGACGGCGAGCCAGAAGGCCGCCGCTCCGAGGCCGCGCCAAAAACGCTTCATTTCCGCCCCCTCCTTTCAAAAATCAGTATTTGGCGTAGAAATCCTCGCCGGGCAAGGTTCCGCCGACGCTGGCGGCGTTGGCCTCATAGACAATGCTGAGGAAATTTTCAAGGGTTTCGGCATAGTCCTCCCCATGGAGCCAGACTATGTTGCAGCGGGGAATGGCGGCCTCCGCCACAGCGGCAGCGGCGATCTCATATTTCTCTATGAGCACGGCGGCCTCCGCAGGGCTTTCGTTAGTGAAGCTGACGCTGGCGGCGTAGTCCTTCACAAACTCCGCCACTGCCTCCGGGTTTTCATCGAGAAAGGCTCTGCGCACGGCGATTCCGCCCATGGTGAGCACGCCTCCGCCCAGCTCCTCCCATGCCTCGGTGAGGTTGAGAGCCACACGGAACTCGGGATCTTTTGTCGCCACGCTGGTGACGTGGGGCTCCGGGAGCATCACCACGTCGTACTCGCCTGCAAGGGCAAGGGAAGCTGCCTCGGAGTGCTCGCTGGCCCAGTAAATATCGGCGCTGACGCCGTTTTTGTCAAGGATATAATTGAGCACGTACTCGGCGGTACTGCCCTGGCCGGAGGCAAGAATGGTTTTCCCTTCGAGGTCCGCGACGCTCCCGATGCTGTCGCCTTTTTCAAGGACGTAGAGCACACCCAGGGCGTTGACTCCAAGGGCGACTATGCCGCCCTCGGTTTTATTATAGAGAGTGGCAATGGCGTTGGTGGGGAGGGCGGCCATGTCGAGGTCGCCGTTTATGAGGCGACCGGTCAGCTCGTCCGGCGCGCCGGCGACGGTGAAATCATAGCTGTTGAGGGTGAGACCCTGCTCATTCTGGTCAATGAGCCACGCGGCGCCCATGCCCGTAGGGCCCTTGAGCACGCCGATTTTCACCTCAGCGCCGGTAAATTCCGGCTCGGAGGCAGTCTCCGGTTCGGACTCGGAAACCTCGCTCCCGCTCTGGGAGCTTTCAGGCTGCTCCGGCTCGTTGTTTCCGGCGCAGGCGGCAAAGCTTAGAAGCATCGCCAGCGCCAAAAGAAGCGCAATTATCTTTTTCATAAAAACATCCTCCAAAAAATTTATTCAGAAAGCCTTTCCGGCTTAAGTATGACTATTTTTCTGCCCTCCCGGGCAAGAACGCCCTCTCCGGAAAGCGCGTCAAAGGCCCGGTAGACCGAGGCCCGCCCCACCCCGAGGCTTTCAGCCAGACGGGAGACGGAGCAGGGCAGCTCAAATTCCGTTCTGCCCTTCGCGGCGGCGGAGAGGAAACGCAGGAGCTTTTCCTCGGCCTCTCCCTCGGTGAAAATCTCCAGCTTGCGGTTGAGAAAATGTATCTTCCGGGAGAGGAGGGTTACATAGGCCTTGGCAAATTCCGGCGAGGAGGAAAAGGCCTCCTCCACGAGCTCCTTCGGGAAAACCGCCATGCGGCAGGAGCTTTCCGCCGTTATCTCCGAGGGATACTCCTCCCGTTCGTAAAAGAGCGTTGCCATACCGAAAACGTCCCCGGCGGAAAGCACGTTTATAACCGTCTTTCTTCCGTCGGAGCCGACCTTCGATACGGCGGCGGAACCCTTTATTATGAGCACGAGGCAGCGGTCAAAGCTCCTTGCCGCCATAATGGTCCCTCCCTTTTTTGCCGAGAGAAGAAAAGCCCTTTTCTCCCGGAGCCAGCTCTCCAATACCCCGCTCCCGAGGGAGGCGAAAAGCGGGCTTGAGGCAAGAGCCTCTCTGTCCTTTGCTGTCACAAAAATCCCCCATTTCTGTTTCAAATGATACAATATTCCGGGATTTATGTCAATAGCAATTTGTTAAAATTTTTACAATATAAAAAAAGCGCCGCTTCTGCGGCGCTTTCCTCCGGGGCCCGCTCAGGCGGGCCCCATTTTTCAGTAGTCCATATTCCGAAGGTACGCGGTGACGGAGCTGTGCTCAAAATTTTCGGTACCTATATCATCCGGCTGCCAGACGGGGCCGACCCGCTCTCCCTCCTCCGCGGCTTTGGAGCGGAACGCCTTCTGGGGCGGGGCCGTTTTGCCGATGATGCTCTCCGCTTCGAGCTCCCGCTCGCCCCGCTTATAGACCTTCGGGACGGCGCTTCGGGCTTCGCTTTCCCGCCAGTCGACCTTTTTCATTCCTTTTTTCATAAAAAATCACCTCCCGCAGTTATTTTCCGCCCTTTTGGGTCCGATATGTGCGGAAGATCGGGTTATAGCCTTATCCAAAATTCAGCTGACTGCCGCTTTTAACTGCGGAAATTCCGTCCCGCAACCGAAAGTTGCATACAAAGTTGCTTGTGTTTTTCAGTAAAATATATTAAACTCAAAATCAGAAAGGAGCGGACGCTATGGGCATTGAAAAGCAGATTTCAGAGCTGAGGAAGAAAAACGGCATATCCCAGGAAAAGCTGGCGGAGCTGGTCGGAGTTTCCCGCCAGGCGGTGACGAAATGGGAGAGCGGAAAAACCAATCCCGATACGGAAAATCTTCTCCGCCTTGCGGAAATCTTCGGCGTTTCGGTGGACGAGCTTTGCCGCGAAGAGCCCTCGACAAAACCGCTCCCGAAGATAAATCCCCTTGTTGCGGCGGCGCCGCCGCTAATTTTTGTGTTTTACCTGATATACGCCGTAGCCTCGGGCAGCCTTGAAGCCGGCGCTTTAATATGCCTTTTCGTCATCTGTTTCCCGATGTCGCTTTTCGTGCAGCTTTTTTTCGGCGCCGCAATCAAAACCGGGGATTTCTCAATGCTTGCCGGCTTTGACTCTTCGGTGGAGTATAACGTCCCCGAGGTGAAGCGCTACCTTGCCGGGCTGAGCTATTTTATAGGGTTGATAACGATTTTCAGCGCTGCTCTCATGGTGCTGACCTTGACCATGTTCGGCGGCGGATTTTTTCCGGTCCAGCTTTTCTCATATATTTTTTCCTACATTGCCGGAATAATGCTCATGGGGTACAGATGGTCCGACAGGCTCTTCAAAAACCCGGAAGATGCCGCCAAATCAAAAAGGGCTTTTCCCTCCGCTGCGGTGCTCATTGGAATGATTATTTTATCCGCCGCCGCCTTCATCATTGTTTTTGAGCTTCGCGGAATTGAAAACAACAGCGCGGAAGTTTTTCCCGCAATGGGAATGCTGTTTCTTTCAATCATCTTTATCCTAGGGGCGTATGTTTCCGAGTCGCGCAGGCTAAAAAACGCCGGAGAAGAAGCGCCTTTTTTCGGAAAAGCGTTCATTGTGTTCAACCTATTGGCTCTTGCCGCTCTGGTACTGATGGCAGTTATCTAAAAAATGAAAAAGCGCCGCATAGCGGCGCTTTTTTTAATTATATTTTATTCCGAATAGTTCTTCGCGAGGCCGCCCTCGGAGGTCTCCCGGTAGTGGCAGTGCATATCCCGGCCCGTTTCGTACATGGTCTTTACGACCATATCGAAGGAGATTTTCCTCGTGTGCGTAAGGAAATTAGCGAGGGAAAGGGCGTTTATGGAACGCATGGCGGCGACGGCGTTGCGCTCGATGCAGGGTATCTGCACAAGTCCGTCGATGGGGTCGCAGGTGAGGCCGAGCATGTGCTCCATGGAGACCTCCGCCGCGTACTCTATCTGGTCAAGATTCATGCCGCATATCTCCGCAAGGGCCGCAGAGGCCATGCAGCAGGCGCTGCCCACCTCCGCCTGGCAGCCGCACTCGGCGCCGGAAATGGAGGCATTGGTCTTTATGATATTCCCGATGATGCCCGCGGTGGCGAGGCCATGGAGAATTTCAACGTCCGAAAGATTCCGCCGCTTCTGGAAGTAATAGAGCACCGCGGGCACCACCCCGGCTGAGCCGCAGGTGGGCGCCGTGACAACGGTGCCGGTGCTGGCGTTCTGCTCACTGACTGCGAAGGCATAGGCGCAGACAATGCGGTTTTCCCTCGTCTCCGCGCTCTCGTCCATGTGGTACTGGTTATAGAGGTAGGCCGCCTTGCGCTGGACCCCCAGCCCCCCGGCCAGGACGCCCTCCGCCGCGAGGCCCTCACGTATGGACCTTTTCATGGCCTGCCACACCTCGTCGAGGTAGAGCCATATCTGGGGGCCCTCCATCTGCTCCACGTACTGCCAGATCCTCATGTCGTGCTCACGGCAGTAGGCGGCAATCTCCGCAAAGCTGTTTTCCTTATATACCTCCGGCGCGGGAGCGTGCTTTGAGCCCTCAAAACGGATGGCCGCGCCCCCTATGCTGTATACCCTTACCTTTTCAAGCTCTTCTCCGTCCTTAAATGCCTGCATGTCCATGGCGTTCGGATGGGCGAGGCCCTCGTCAAACTCCGTGTCAAAAATAATTTCAGAGGGCACCGGAGAAAAGCTCTGGCGCAGCACCGCGTCCGTCATGTGGCCCTTGCCCGTTTTGGCAAGGGAGCCATAGAGCGTCACCTTGAAGCCGTCCGCGTCCGGGTGCCTCTCCTTGAAAATATTCGCCGCCCTCTCCGGGCCCATGGTGTGGGAGCTGGAGGGGCCCTTTCCTATCCTGTATAGCTTTTTTAAACTTTTCATTTAAACCTCTTAAAAAGCCCGGTTGTCAGCTTTTTTCGTTTTTGCGGATATAGAGCACGCCGAGGGTGCCCGGGCCGCAGTGGCCGGTTATGGTGCTTCCGGCTTCGGTTATGAGTATCTCTTTAAACGGCAGGCAGGATTTTACCTCCTTGGCCACCTCTTTCTGGAACTTCGGGTCGACGCCTGTGGAGGTTACAAAAATTCTGTCAAGCTCAATATCATTGTTGCCCTCGAGCCTCTCCCGGACGTACTCCTTTACCACCTTTTCAAAGCTGCCGCGGTACTTTTTGCCCACGACCATTTTGCCGCCGGTCACTTCAATGCAGGGTTTGAGCTTGAGCAAGTTTGCGCCGAGGGCGGCTACGCCGCTGCACCTGCCGCCCTTGTGCAGGAACTCGAGCTTGTCTATGACGAAGCTGGAGTCCACCCTTCCGGTGATGCTCTTTACATGCTCTGCAATCTGCTCGGCGGATTCGCCCTTCGCGGCAAGCTCCGCCGCCACGAGCACCAGGAGCCCTATGCCGGTAGAGAGATTCCTGGAGTCCACGGGCCAGACGTGGCCCACCTCCTCCGCCGCTATACACGCGTTCTGGTAGCAGGCGGAAAACTCAGAGCTTATGGTGAAATGCACAACGTCAAAGCCCTCCTCCACCGCGGGTTTAAAGGCCTTTTCGTAGGAATCCACGGGCACGGCCGAGGTCTTCGGCAGCTGCTTTGTCTCGTTATAATATTTGAAAATATCCGCGGGGCATATTTCAAGTCCGTCGAGATAGGCTTTATCGCCGAGGCTTACGTAAAGCGGAATAATGTTCACGTCATACTTCTTTATAAGCTCCGGAGAAAGGTCGCAGGTGCTGTCTGCAAATATTTTTACAGGTCTCATTTCGGGAACCTCCTTTTCTGAAAACAAAACTCGTCACTTTTTTCACATTATTATACAACTTTTTTCCCGTAAAAAACAGCCCTTTTTGTAAATTATTATGGCTCATTGGTGACAGGTTATTTTCCGGCTTTGCGAAAATTCTCTCTGCTGCGGTGGCGCAAATCCGTTTTTTGAGTTATAATAGCATTCGGCAAATACTTTTTTGGGAGAAATACTTATGCATGACGAACTGACTAAAAAGGACATTGAAAAAATGCAGGAGGAGCTGGACCACCGCATACTCGAGCTGCGCCCCCAGCTGATAGAGGACGTGAAAATCGCCCGCAGCTACGGCGACCTTTCGGAAAACTTTGAGTATAAGGAGGCAAAGCGCGCCAAAAACCGCAACGACAGCCGCATACGCTACCTCCAGTCCATGATAAAGACCGCCGTAATAATCGAAGAAAACTCCGAGGAGGGGGTCGTGGGCCTCTATGACCGTGTGACGGTCTACGTCCCGGAGGACGACGCGGAGGAGACCTACCGCATTGTGACCGACGTGCGCTACGACGTTTCAAAGGGCTTTGTGAGCAAGGAATCCCCCTTCGGCAAGGCCGTCCTCGGCAAAAAGCTCGGGGAGCGCTGCACCGTCGCCGTCAACGAAAATTACAGCTACGACGTCGTCATCCGCTCCATTGAGAAAATGGAGGACGACGACGAAGCGCCCCTTGCAGGCTACTGAAACAAAACGGCCCCGCAGAAGCGGGGCCGTTTTCGTTATATCCGCTCCGAAACACGTACAAAATATTAAAAAATATTTAGTGGATTTTTGTGTTCTTATATGATATATTAGAAAAAAAGACGCTGCCCGGAAGGAGCTGAGGAAAAATGAAGCTCGAATGGACCAAGAGCATGACAAAACGGGCGCTGACCTATATCGTCAGCGGCGCCGGAATCATACTTATCTATTTCTTACTTGCAAACCGGAGGGAAGTCTCCGGAATACTCAAATACGCCCTGGCGCTGCTGCGCCCCTTCAGCTTTGCCTTC
>JBJEQR010000038.1:0-7157 GCA_051881855.1 Oscillospiraceae bacterium | reverse complement strand
GCGAATTTGTAAAGTATCGCGGGGACTTTATCGCCAGTGACCGGGAAGCCGCCGCTTTTATGTTTGCACTTTCAACTTTTGAATAAAAAAATTACTTAATTAAAGGGGACCAATACAATGAAAATTTATGCTAAACAAGTACCACCTGAATATCAGGAAAGCCCGGCTTTTCTTTTTGGGATTGAAGAATGTTTTCCCGGTGTTATCTTTGACGGCAACGATCATTATACAAGCCATACAACACCGGAGTATGAACAAATAATGCAATATCTGAATGCAATGGCGGGCGCATGGGAAGACGCGAATATCTATTACATCTACGACAGCGACGCGCACGACTACACAAAACATTATAAAAGCAAGCCTGATTATACTATCGGAGAAATATTGCACGAGTATGGCTTTTACCGTAACGACGGAAAACCATGGAATAACAAACAGAAACACCAATGGCGCGTAATTATGGAAAACGATGATCTGTCAGACGATGAAGCCATTTGCGCCGCACTTGAGTTAATGACCGGGAAAAAACACGACTGTACAACGATCCGCGGATGTTGCCAGGGGGAATGGCAAGATATCATTTTCCCGGCCGATGAATACAGCGATAACGCGATAGAAATACTTGAGACAGAGTATTTTAATACCGGCTCTGAATGGATTATTCACGACGAAAGCAGCGATCCGGAAACGCCGGAGGAAATCAGCGGCTACAGCGTTTATTGTTACGGCTGGAACGCGGATAAAATACGCGCTGAACTGGCCGACGCGGCCGGGGTTGATCCGGGGGATGTTATCTTGTACGAATACGCGGGCAGTTATACAATGCCAAAATATGAACTTGCGGGGGCTTAATCATGGAAAACTACAGTATTTATCTATCAACCGAAAAAGAAAAATATAGCTTTATCACTATAGCACGGGCGGCAGGGGCCGTTTTAACCGATGTTTCCGGATGTGGATCCGGTTATCATATCAGCATACAAGCGACACCCGCACAAGCTACACGGATCAATAACGAATGGGGGGCGGCCGCGTGATTTTAGCTGTAATATTCGCAATTATCTATTTACCATTAGCTGTTATATTTGAGCTTGTCAAAATGTATAAATAAAGCCCCCGCGCCGGGGCTTTTTATTATGGAGGAAAAAAGAAAATGACTGTATACGAATTAAACCGGGATCAACTGAACGAATTAAAAAATAATTGGTTTTGGGATTATATAGACTACGATCATGAAGAAGACTGCCCGGATCCGACGGAATACGGATACCCGGAAAATATACCGGATGAAATTATTTATAATCGCTATAACGATTTTTTCTTTGTGCCTGATGATTTTTTCTGTACAGCGGACACATAACCGGGGGTCAATTTCCCGGTTATTTTTTTTTTTGCGTTGCAGCGCGTCAATTTTGCCCCGTTTAGGGGCTTTTATTATGCCCTAAAATGGCTGCTTGCGTTTTAAGGCCATTTTAAGCCGTTCTAACGCGTTTTAGCTTTTGGACGTGTTTTTATATTACCCTACCATTAAAAACGCAATACAAGCCATTCTGACGCGTCGTTTTTCGTTTTGGGGCTTTTCCGTCTGACTTTTCCGGCTTTTCAGCCGCCAGGGGGCCAGGATTATAAAAATTTACATATTTTTACTATTTATTTATGGTAAATAATGGGTTTTGCTGATTTTTTGACTGGAATTTTATGGATTTTTAACTTTCCTGGGCTTTTTTGCCCGGAAATTTTTTGGCCAAAAGTCGCCATAGTCGCTAAAGTCGCTAAAGTCGCTAAAGTCGCTGGGATTTCTGAAAGTCGCTATAGTCGCTATAGTCGCTAAAGTCGCTGGAGTCGTTGGAGTCGTTGGAGTCGCTGGAGTCGCCGGAGTCGCCGGAGTCGCTAAAGTCGCTAAAGTCGTTGGGGTCATAGTCGCAAAAACTCTCGCAGTTTTTTGCATAAAAATTCGCCTTTTTTATATATGCCCCCGGCAAAGTTGCTGGGTTATTCATTTACCCTAAAAAGTATTCATTTATTTTGTATATAATTCATTTATCCTAACACAAAATACCCTAACAGCATTCAAACTTGCATTTGTTTCAGTGCAACTATGAAAGTTGTTAGGGTATTTACTATTGCTCTTATGAAAGTTGTTAGGGTATTTAGTTTGCTCTTATTATGTATTCACTGATCGTATTCATCCAGAGGCAATTCAGCGTACTTGGCCTCAAGCTCTTCGGGTGTTCTCTCTTCAATACCGCCGTTAGCATTCGGTGTGAGAACGTATTCCTGCTTATCAGTGTACCCCCAGAAGTTCTTCCCGATGAAGATGCCTGCAACGGGATTGATCTTGCCATTCAGCATATAGTCCTCCCATAGCTCTTCCATTATGCTGTATGCCTGGAGAATGATAGCCTGATGGGTTTCCAGCCGTCGTTCCCCGCTTTTCCAATTAAAAAGGGTCTGTCTGGCTATTCCCAAAGCATTGCAGAAGCCATTTACCGTAGGCTTCATGTCCTCCTCAAAGCAGTGGGTAAAATACCACTTGAGCCTTTCACGAACCTGCTCAGGGTCGCTGATATCTATAGGTGGGAGATCCCACGCAGCCAAAGCGTGCCGGAGGTATCTGGAGTTATCACCAGGCGCTACAGTTGGCTCCAAAAACTTTCCGACCCCGGTAGGCTTACCAGACTCTTTCCGCTTAGCAGCCGCGATGGCTTTTTCCTCTTCGGTCATCTTTGGTCTACCTCTGCCCCGTTTGACTTTAACTTCTTCTGCCATTTATTTTTCACCTCCACAATAAATAATATTTTAATTTAATAAAATAATAAGAGGCATTGACCGGGACAGGGCATAACCCGGATAGGACTCATAATCATTTTTGCCTTCCGTCTTATATACCACCCGTGTACCCTGCCATGCCTCTTATGCCGGTCATGCTGGATGAAACCTGGATTTCCTTCCGGGGATATTTTACTATAAATATAACCTTCCATGGGAGTGCTATCGAGTGCAGTCATTTTATGTGGTGTAACAGGTGTAACAATGTAACAACGATTTCAATAATACCTCTATATAAGACTGTATATGGTATTATATGGTATTTGTATACCCTTATCTGACTACTCTTTAAATTCATTGTTACACTTGTTACACTTGTTACACTACCTTAAAAAAACAAGTAATTTCAATGCTTTCAAGCCTTTTTACCCTGTAACGAAGGGTGTAACAAGGTGTAACGAACTTTAGTATGCTAAAGTATGGGAGGCCCCTAAACCCCGTCTCTTTTACGATTTACTTTATTAAAGGTCGTTACACTTGTTACACTCGTTACACTCGTTGTTACACCTATCAGCCTATTTTTTTCTTTTGCCAATGAAGCTCCAGGGGTTTAAACTCCCCCGGCTCTTCTTCACATTTCCGAGAGCAAAAGCTTTTGGATGAGGTCCAGCAGCTCCATGTCCTCGCATTCTCTTACATACTCGATGATTACTTCCTGTAATACTCTTATGGCTTCGTTCATATAAACTACCCCCTTATTTTTCTATTATTTTTTAATTTTTTTAATAAATAAAAAATAGCGCCCTCCTTTAATGGAAGGCGCTCTTGACGCTCGGCCTGTTTCAATCATCAGGTCTTCATTTTGATTTTCGGGCACAGTGTACCTTGAGACTACTGATTTGTCAAGGAAAAATTTATCCTGTTATAGTAGGTATTTTTCTATTTCTGTATAAAGCATAATTTTGGTCGGCGCATTTTGTTTACTTTCACCTTTTTAGTTGCTCCAGCGCTTTGGTTCGCAGGTAAAATATCTGCCGTCTGCTATAGTGCATGTAGTATCTTACCTCGTCCCATGTCATGCCCTCTATGTAATAACAGCGGAGCAGCGTGCGTGAGGTCGGGTCGTCGAGAGTCTCTATAGCGTTTTCAACGGCCAGAAGTTCCGCAGCCTGCGCCTCCGAGAGCTCTTCATACCTCGCCAGTAGCGTCTCTCTGAGGCTCTGGACATGCTGTAGCTCGCGCTGGAGAGCCTGGTAGTTTTGAAGTCTCTCTTCCTGCATCGGCGTCACCTGCCTTCGTCCTTTGGCTTATAAAACGAACAACTGCCTCTGGTGACGCATAGTTTCTCGGACAGCGCCGCGCAGCCATGGAGATAATCGGACCGGTAGGATACACAGTCTATCTTCGGCTCATGCTCTTGCCGCTTAGTCTTCGACGCGTATCTGTACGCGCAGCCGCAGCTTTTCTTCCTGCCGGTGAGGAGCTTGTTGGAGGAGGCATAGGTTATATTGCCACACTCACACTGGCACATCCACATCCGGCAACGGGTAGCATCTATCTTGTCGCTGATCTCCAGCACGGTCAGCCTACCAAAGGTCTGGCCTGTCAGGTCAATCCTTTTCATTGATACCTCTCTTTCTCCGGGACAAAGAATTTCCCGGTGTACTGTTTAAGCTCCCGGTCAAGGCAGGCCCGGCTATATTCCATAGACTTATCGTCTTTCAGATCGGTGGCATAATCCGCCATGTACTCCTGAAATACCTCAGTCAGCACCCGGTCAAATTCCTTGAATTTGGTTTCGCGGAAACCCATTCGCCCTAAAGCTATGGTTACATGGTCAAGGGTGAAAACCCGGGTGAAATGGCGTATTTCTTCGTCGTGATACTGCATTTCTTCCTTTGTACGGAAAATTCGGTATATCCCTTTATTCTTAGACATAGTGTCCTCCAGTGTAGTAATATTGCTCCAGTTTTGGATCCTGTAATTGTTCAATTTTCTAAATTTACAGTTTCGTATTGAATTTTTGCAATTTTGGCGTTATATTATTTTCGCAAGCGATAGCTTGCCAAAAGTAAGAACTTACGTTCCGCCTTTTGCCTGACCGTATGAACTCGTAGGGCACGAGTTCGGCCCCATAAAAAGAAAGCCCACATTGTCTATCTGCTTGTAGAGCGCAAGCAGGGTAAACTAAAAAAAGCTCAATGGAATAAGGCTCCGGTATCCGGGGCCTTTCCCTTTGTTTGGAGTCAACATGTTACAGTTTGTCTTTTTGACCGAACAATTTTATAAGGACTATGGCAATCTGGAACACATTATGCAGAAAGCTGAGCGGCCTTATGTCAGAATTATGTTGGAGCTTGACGGCGTGAATTATTGCGTGCCCTTACGCTCCAACATAAATCACCCGCACGTATTCTGGACAAACAAGGAAAAGCGGTGTGGCATTGATTTCGGAAATACTGTAGCTATCATAGACGTAGAAAGATATATAGATACCTCGTCTAAACCACGTATTCGCCAAGACGAATTTAATGCCCTAAAGGGTAAAGACTATGTTGTTAAGCAAAAGCTGATTAAGTATTTAGACGATTACAAAAAAGCCCGAGCTAACATGAAAATACCAAGAAATAGAACCTTAGTAGAAAAATCGTCTCTACAATATTTTGAAGATATTCTGGATCTGTAGCCGCCCATCATAGGGCGGCTACTTTTTTACTTTTTTCTGCTCCGGTTTAATCCAAAATACTGTACAGCGCTCGTAGCCTTTCTGGTTTTTTCTTTTTCGATTAAGATGTCTTTCTGCTCATCACGAGCCGTTTTTGCTTGGATGTATTTAGGGCAAGACCCCCAGCAAGCCGGGTAACGCTCTGTACAATCTTTGCAAACCGTGATAGGCATCATCACATACGATGTCAGCAAATTTCATCCCTCCTGTTCCAGGCTTCGGTTGCCTCCGCTTCGGTTTCAAACATCTTGTACACCCTACCTAAACATTTCGTGTCGCTACATTGTGGAATGAACGCCTGGGCTCTAAATTCATGCCAAGTCGCGCCGGACGGGTATCTAACAGAACGAATAATTCTCGCGCCTTTGGGGATTTCCTTTTTGTACTGAGCGTACTTTGAAGGGTACTCTCCCTTATGAATGACTGCCGCACCTCCGCAGAACGGGCAAGGTTTTAATTCATCCATCTTCTTTCCTTTCTCCATAGCTGCAAAAATCATCGTCTTTCATCGGTATGCCCAGAATGTGGCATGTTAGGTCTCCGAATTCCTCAGGTGGGTCTTTCATAATGCAATCCCGGCAATGGACAACGGGCTCGGCTTCTATTGTGGGGGCATCGTCAATGTCTCCAACCAAAACCGCCCATTTACGGATGTTTGCAGCCCAGCCGTGTTCACCTCGTGTATGAGGTACAGCTTTTTTTTCGGATTTCGTCCGCATCAATTAACCTTGCCATCTTTTGCTCTCCTGTTCCATTGCTCAATTTTCTCTTGATGTGCGTAAAAGTGGTATCTGTGGTAATCCAAAATACAATTCCTTTGAGGGTGCGTATAAACCGTGTTTTTGCTTGTAATGCCTGTATGTGGATTTCTACATATTTCCTCTTTACCAATCAATTCAGTGTTGCAGAAAGGACACGGTTTAAGCTTCATCGGGTTTCCTTTCTCCGTAGGAGCAGAAATCGTCTGCCTTAAATTTAACATCAAACACTTGCCTTCCGTCCTTGCTTCTATGGCAACAATGATCTCTGTTCACACCGTAATCGTAGTAATATTTACAGTCACAGCAACGGACAACACAAGGGTCATAATACAGACAATCTTCTGTGGGAATACTCGGTTCTTCGCAGATACACACTTTGCGGTGTGCGCATGATTCGCATAAATTCTTAGCCATGATTGGAGCCTCCAAAAATCAGATATATAATAGCGATCTGGGCTTCAAGGATTTCATTCCGTCGTGCAAGCTCTTTGTTTGTATCCATCAGATATTGGATTTCACATTTTGCCTCCGCAAGAGCTACCTTGCACCGTTCATATTCGGCTTCATAATCCAAACCGCAGGTTCTATTTTCCATTTCTTACCTCCTCATAAAGTTTCTGCCGGATTTCTTCCGACTTCTCGTACATCCGCTGGTATTTATCCAGCTCCTTAAGAGCATTGCAGCAGCTCTTCGCTGCCGCCTCTGCCCTCTCCTCTGCGTCCAGGTACTTGTCACTCAGATCGTCCAGCGCCTGACTCTGCCGGGAGGCAAGGTATCCCAGCCCGATGCAGACCAGGAGCAAAAATGCTATTACATAAACCATTTTTTATCTCCCTCCTATTATGAATAGTAGTGTTCGTCGTCTTCTTCGTCCTGCATCCACGGAGGATACCCGGTG
>JBJEQR010000037.1:0-118846 GCA_051881855.1 Oscillospiraceae bacterium | reverse complement strand
ATTAGGGCTATGCCCGAAAATGAAAAACCACCCGCTATGCGGGTGGTTTTTTATTTGGAGCTAGTGACGTGGCTCGAACACGCGACCTGCTGATTACGAATCAGCTGCACTACCTGCTGTGCTACACTAGCATATTTAAGCTGTATGAAATTCACTTTGAATATTATAACCAATCTTTACCCGGCAGTCAAGCGGATTTTTGTTTTAAAGCGGAATCGTGAGCAACAAAATGTTCGAAACCGGAGGCTTTTTGAAAAATTAATAAATTTAAAGTAGATTTATTTATTGTGTGCTGATATAATAGCATTTAGATTTTACGAAAGGGGAAACACATTGTTTAACCGCAAACCCACAGTAATGCGCACGCGGAGATACAGCAAGCTCATCCGCTTTGCCATAATTGCCGCTGTAATAGTTCTTGCTTCGTGCCTTATCGCCTATGGTTGGCAAAAGTATGAAGAAGAAAAATATCCCGACGGGACAGACGCAAACTACAGCCTGCCGAACGCTTTTCTGAACTTTGCCCAGCTCGTGACGGATTTTTTCAGTCAGGACAGGAAAGAAAACGAGGACCTGTCTTCACTGGGCTCCGATGAGGGAGAGAGCCGTGAGGATAATACGGTGACGGAAATAATCGTAGGCGGAAACGACAGCGGCCCTTCCGAAGAAAGCGAGCCAGACTCTGAAGCTGAGCCCGTGATAAAAGGAGGAATTGTTCCGGAAACTGATGCCGCCGCCGAAAGCTCCCTCAGTACATCGGTATTTGTTGGGGATTATTTCGTCTACTATGCGGATTACATAGGCTACTGCGATTATGCCCTTCCCGTGTACGCCACGGGTTATGATTTAAATTCGCTTCTGTCTAAAAAGGTGATGCGCCTGGAAGGGGAGGAGGTCACTCTGACCGACTATATCGCTTCAATCAAAGGTGCCAGAGCGGTCTATATAATGCTTTCTGCGGAAAGCATTTCATGGATGGATTACCCCACCTTTGTCAAAAAATACACCACCCTCCTTGATGGGATAATTTCCGTTCAGCCGGACGCAGACATATATATACAGTCCATTCTGCCCATAAATACGGAAGAAGCCTCTAAAAGAGGCTACTCCGTAACAAATGAAAAGATAAACCAGATAAACGAATATTTTGCCTCAATAGCGGAAGAGAAAGAGGTGTGGTACCTCGATGCGGCTTCGGCGTTTAAAGACGGAAGCGGAGAACTGCCGGATGAAATGACTACAAACGGTATCCGCCTTTCGGACGAAGCCTATGCCGCATGGTATGAATATATTCTCAAACATAAAGCTCATTAACATATAAAAAAACGGGCAGCTCTGCTGCCCATTTTTTAGGTATTGAAAATATAAAAGCGCCGGAAAATCCGGCGCTTTTATATTTTCCTGAATTAGTAGTTCTTTGCCTGGACCTGGAAATAGGACTGGGGATGAGAGCAAACGGGGCAAACAACAGGGGCGGATTCGCCGACATGGATGTGGCCGCAGTTTGCGCATTTCCAGATAACGATGGAGCCTTTTCTGAAGACTTCGCCGTTCTCTACGTTGGCAAGAAGTTTGCGGTATCTTTCCTCATGCTCAGCCTCGATTTTGCCTACGCCTTCAAAGCGGAGAGCGATCTCCTCAAAGCCCTCTTCACGAGCTTCTTTTGCGAAGGTTGCGTACATATCGGTCCACTCGTAGTTCTCGCCCTCTGCTGCAGCAAGGAGGTTCTCTGCGGTGGTGCCGATGCCGCCAAGGTATTTGAACCAGAGTTTTGCATGCTCTTTCTCGTTCTCAGCGGTCTCAAGGAAGAGGTCCGCGATCTGCTCGTAGCCTTCTTTTCTTGCTTTGCTTGCAAAATAGGTGTATTTGTTTCTTGCCTGAGATTCGCCTGCGAATGCAGTCATGAGATTCTGTTCGGTTTTAGAGCCTTTGAGTTCCATTTTGTTGTCTCCTTTTTCGGTAGTAGTAGTTTCTTCCTCGATGGGAACAAATTCAGAAGCACTGTGTTTGCAGAGAGGGCATACAAAGTCCGGAGGAAGCTCCTCGCCTTCATATACGTATCCGCATATAGGGCAGCGCCAACCCTTTTTGACTTTTTTAACGGGTTTCGGCTTTACGGATTTCTGGTAGAAGCTGTAAGTCATGGATTCTGCTTCGGAAAGAACCTTTGCGTCGGTAACCTCAGCAATAAACATTGTGTGGCTTCCGAGATCCACTTCCTGAACGACTTTGCCGGAAACGAAAGCGTTTACGTTTTCTGAAAGATGGAGAATCCCGTTCTCTCCTCTTTCTGTTTTGCAGTCCGCGAATTTGTCTGCGTCCTTGCCGCTTCTGAAGCCGAAGCATTCAAAAACGCTGAAGGGGGCAGAGGTGCTGAGCACAGAAACAGTGAATTCGCCGGTGCGTTTAACCATATCATGGGTAAGGTTGAGCTTGTTTACCGTGACGCTTACGCGCAGCGGGTTGTCAGCAACCTGCGAAAAGGTGTTAATGATGCAGCCATTGTCTTTGCCGTTCTCTTTTGCAGACAAAACGTAAAGACCGTAAGAAACTTTGAAAAGTGCTTTATTGTCCATATAATACTCCTTTCAAATAATTTATGTCAATGATTTGACTTACTTTTGTTGCATTCCGGGCAGATCCCGTCAAAAAACAGTCTGCACCCGGTAACGGAGTACCCGCAGTTATTCTCAATTTTTGAGCAGATACTTTGGAACTCGGGCAAATCAATGTCGCAAAGCTTACCGCAGGAGGTGCACTTGATGTGGTGATGCTCAGAAACAGTAGTATCAAATTTATCAGGGCCGTCCGGAATATGGAGATGGAGGATTTCTCCCTCATCAGCCATGCGGTTGAGAATACGGTAAACCGTAGCTTTGCTTATGGAGGGGTAATTATCATGGAGGCAATCGTAAATCTCGTCTGCCGTAGGGTGGTCGAGCAGCATAAGAGCGCTCATAACTGCGGTTTTCTGGACAGTATTTTTTATTATTACAACCTCCTAACTGATAATGATTTGCAAATAATATTATAGTAGAAATTTTGATTTTGTCAACGCTTTTTCGGAAAATTCGGAAAGAAAATGCAGTTTCGCAAATTTGGGCATTTTACTTTATTTTCCTCTGATAATTTTTAGCCCCGGTGTCAAAATAATGTTGCAAACGCAAAACAAACAAAGGAGTGTAAAATCAATGTCCAGCAAGCAGGCTAAAGAAGCTCTTGAAAGAGTTAAACAGGAAGCAGCAAACGAAGTCGGCGTAAACCTTAAACAGGGTTATAATGGCGACCTCACTTCCCGTCAGGCCGGTTCTATCGGTGGCCAGATGGTTAAAAAGATGATTGAGTCTTACGAAAACGGCGTAAAATAAGCAGAAATGCCAAGCAAAGAGGGAGGAGCCTTCGGCTTCTCCCTTTTTGTTTTTTAAATATTTAGTAAAAAATATTGACATATGACATATTGTCATGCTATAATCTGTGACAACATGTCATATACGGAGGAAGCCATGCCTACTCAAACATTTTCCAAGCTGCCTGAAGAAAAGAAAAGAAGAATTTTTTTAGCAATATATGAGGAACTAAAGCGGGTGCCTTTTCCTGAAATGTCCATAAATCAGATAATCAAAAATGCCGGTATCCCCCGGGGAAGCTTCTACCAGTATTTTGAAAACAAAGAGGACGCTTTCGACTATTTTATAGAGGAAGCTATGGGCAGCCTCAAAAATTATATTTCCGAAAAAATACTTTCAGTACACGGGGATATTTTTGAGATAGCGGAGGAGATATTCGTGGCTTTCGCGACGGAGGGTTATGAATATTTCGGCACGGATATAATAAGGCATGCCATACCATACATTGACATGAAAAAGATAAGTCCCTTTTCCTCCTATTTTGCCGATTTGAGCGAAGAAAAAAGGATACAGACCTTCAGCGCTCTCGGGATAGGGAACCTCAAAGTAAAAAATGAAGAGGAAATTCTGGACGTTATAGCAATAATTGAAGCGCTTTTACATAGTATGATGCCGGCGGTATATGCTCATCCCGAGTGGCTTGACGAGCTTTGCGGAGATTTCAGGCGCAGGCTGGAAATAATAAAAAGGGCCATGACGTAACGAGCCGCGTTGACTTAAAGCAAAATATGTGATAGCATTTATATAAAGCATATGAATGGGGGAAAACCGTATGGATAAAAAACAGCTTGTAGCGGAGGCTCTTGCGGCCCGTGAATCTGCCTATACGCCGTATTCAGGCTTTGCCGTGGGCGCAGCTCTCCTGACAAAAGAGGGGAAAATATACCGTGGCTGCAATATTGAAAATGCCACGTATACTCCCACTATCTGCGCGGAGCGCACAGCGTTTTTCAAAGCCGTCAGCGAGGGTGAGCACGATTTTGCGGCCATAGCGATAGTCGGCGGCCCGGCCGGAAAGCCCCCGGTGGATTTCTGCTTTCCATGCGGAGTCTGCCGCCAGGTTATGGCGGAGTTCTGCAAGGAGGACTTTAAGCTGATAATCGGAAAGAGCCCGGAGGAATATGAAGAATATACTTTGGACGATATTCTTCCCCACATGTTTTCTGAAAAGGATTTAAGAAAATGAGATGACAAAATGCGCCCTTTCTGCGCATTTTTTCGCATGTGAAAGAGGTGAAAAACGTGGGAGCTGTGCGGTTTGCTCAGGAGGGAGACATCCCTGGGATAAACGCCATAAGGAAAGAAGTGAGCATGCTCCACTCCGAGGGCAGGCCGGATATTTTCAAAGCCAGTTTCGGCGCCGAGCTTGAAAACAGGCTTTCTGAATATATTTCCGGCGCTGACAAAAGGGCAGTGGTATTTGAGCAGGATGGAGAAATAAGAGGCTTTGCGATGCTCACCCTTGCGGAGCGCCCGGAGGGCGCATATACTCTGCCTCGAAAATTCATACATATAGAGGAGTTCGGCACCGCGTCAAAGTATCGGCACATGGGTATAGGCAAGACTATGACGGATTTCATAGCGGAATTCGGAAAACTGAACGGCTTTCCGAAAATAGAGCTGGCCGTCTGGGAATTTAACGGAGCAGCCATGCAGTTTTACGAAAGCATGGGTTATAAGGTCTACCGCAGATCTATGGAGCTTGACATATAAAAAATCCCTGCCGCAAGGCAGGGATTTTTTATATGTCAGTTTATCCGCAGCTGGGGGTGTTATCGTTTTCCTCAAGTCTCGGCGGGAAAAACTCGTTGGTGGGGAATTTGATGTGCTTAAAGACTTCGCAGGGATCGTCCGTGGTGGTGACACATTCTTTTCCGGGCACGCAGAAATCGTATGCGGGGATGAGCATCTGCACCCTGCGCTCAAGCTGTACGATGGTGAAAAGCCCGAGGGTCACGAGGACTTTTCTGTTGCCGCCGGTGGTGATTCCGCCGCCGAAAATCTTGCATACGCACTCCGGAAGATTGATCTCCGGCTGGCAGCATTCGCAGTCGCAGGCGTCGGCAAGTCTGGTGTTAAGTACAATGGGGGATACGGTCTGGATAACGGCTCTCGGGGTGTCGGTCGTTCTTCCGCCGTCCTCAAAGGTGTTTTCGGAGCTGAAAACCTTCACGTTTCCTTCGCTGCCATAGAGAATGACTTTTTTTGAGAAGAAGGCGATTCCCGTAATGGTGTCCGCCGTGGAAATGGGGGTATAGTATGCGGCAAGATTTACGAGGAAGTAGAAAGTCATATCTACGGCATAGAATCCGCGGTTAAAGGGTATGGGCTCCACTTCGAGAAAAACGTTAAGTACCTCTACGTTTTTTGCTTTGACGCTGAGCGCGCTGTCTATTTTTTCCTGGTCGCAAGCGGTAAAATATACCGGAAGGTCTTCTAAACAATCCTTGTCTGAGCAAGAGTCATAAATCCTACCTGCATCAATGCAGACAGCCTCCTTGAAGCAGGCAGTACCGTTGTTGAGATTTTGTTCTGCCATAATAATCCTCCTATCAGAATGCTAAGCTGCCCCTGTCTTCAATAATGGAGGCACACTCAATACATTTTATGATAAAAGGCCGTTTTTGTGCACTAAAACCTCATATCCGATACCACTTCTTCAAGATGCCAGGGCCTGAGAGCATTTTCCGCAAGAAGCATGGCAAGCCTTTCCGCCGCTTCCTGTCCGCAGTTTCCTATGGAAGCGGAGCAGTGGGCAGAGCCTCCGTCGATGAAGCACTCTATGCAGTAGCTTTTGCCGCTTTCATCGACAATGTAGCTTATTTCGAATTTACGGTCAGTTTCTTCCTTAGCTTTGAAACACGCAGTATACATTTTGAGCGCTCCTTTATTATAAGAATTACTTGTTTAACCTGATTATAAGTCTGCCGGACGTTATAAATCCAGCGGAAAAATATAACTATGAGAATATGGAATAATAAATCCCTGTTTAGCCTTTCAGTTTCACAGGGATTTTTCCAATATTCATTAAAATGCTCAGAGTAATTCGGTAAGATTGTTTAGATTGAGATTGGTAAAGGTGATTTCCTCGTCATTTCCGAGTCCGCGCTTTGCCTTCCAGTCAAAAATGAGCTTAAAAATATTTAACGCTTCATCCTTCTTTCCGGATTCCAGGAGGTATTTTGCCAGGGAATACTGGGCGTCGATCATTTCTCCGTCCAGGGCAAAGGCCTTTTCCCAGTATTCCACGGCTTTGTCATTGTCGCCAAGCTCCCTTGCGATGTCTCCTGCAAAAGTGAGAAGCAGGGGATTTTCCGGGAAACGCGAAAGCGCTTCATCCACAGCGGCCTTAGCCTTTTCGGTCTTTTCTCCGCGGATATAGGCAAAGACGAGGGAGGCCGCAAGATACGGGTTTTCCGGCTCTTTTGCATATTTCTCTTCAAAAGCACTGACTGCAAAACGACTGTCCCCGGTTCTGGAAAGGAAAGAAATGTACTGTCTTTGGAACTTGTAGTAAGCATCGTTGCTTATTCCGTCCCTGTTTTCGAGGGATTTCTCGTAATATCTGCCCGCCTTGCGGCTGTAATAAATCATTCTGAGCTCGTTGAGATATGCAAAATAAAAAAGGTCCTCGCTGTCAAAATCACCCCGCTCGAAAAATTTTTTGTAAGCGCCGTTTGCCTTTTCAAATGCTTCGTTATTGTCTATGTCCTCCTCGTATGCGGTCACAAGCCTTATAGCCCTTGCCTTGTGGTCATCGCTGTTCTCCCGGAAAAGAAAATCAACCGTCACTCCGAAAAGCTCGGCAATGTCGGGGAGAATGCTCACGTCCGGCACGGTAGTTCCGCATTCCCATTTGCTCACCGCCTGGAAAGTTACCCCGAGCCTTTCAGCAAGCTGTGCCTGGGTTATTCCGCGTTCCTCGCGGAGCTTTTTAATATTGAAACCAATATATTTTGTATCCATCAGTACCACGCTTTCGTATTTTTTGAACAGCACTGTTTCTGACTATATTCTATCAGCCTACGAATAAAATGGCAATAACCCCTTTCGGGAGGGCACCTCAACCGTGAAGCGAAAAAAACGCGGCCCAAAAGGACCGCGCAGTTTGCTTTTATTTTACTATTTTTCTAGCTTCGAGATAGTATCTCTTTTCGTACGGGTGCCCCATGGCGAAGCTCTTTCTCACAAAGACAGAGTTATTTTTGATCATCTCATAGACGCTGTCCCTGTCAAATTCACGGTAGGTGAAAGCGATACAGCCGGACTCCTTGCCGAGGCGCTCGCAGGTGTCCGCGTCGTGTACATATTCTATGCTTGCCTCCGGGTGACTTTCGAGCCATTTGTCAAGAATGGGCTGCAGCTCCTGCAAGGAGGGGAGCGCTTTAAGGTCAAGCCCCATTTCTCTGAGCGCAGCTTCCGGGTCATTTACGCCGGAAAGCAGCCTGTTCATGCACTCATAGGGCATAGCCGGGTCATAAAGATTTATGATTTCAGCAAGGCACCAGCGGGCCGGGTGGGTTTTCTGTTCTTCGGGTGAAAGGGTCTTTTTAAGCTCCTCCCAGTAGCATTTTGCCGTGGCAAAGGAGTGGTTTCCGTCCCCCATGGCAAAGGAAAAGGTTCCGCCGTTTTCCACAAAAATCTCCTCAAGTATGTCGGCGACCTTCTGCAAAAGTTCGGGACTTTCCACCTTTGCGCCGGAAAGATGCCCGCCGCCCTCCATGAGCTCAAAATCGTAAACCTTTTCAAGGTTTTCATATTCATTGTCGAGCATGCTCATGAGTTTGTTCTCCTTGTCAACTATGAGCATCAGTACATGCGGAAGTTCGAGCACGGCTTTTTTGCGTATGGCAACTCTCGGAATGACTCTTGTGATGTCGGTCATCTCGGTGACCTTTATGAGCTTGTCCGAGCCGGGATTATAGTCATACTGCTCAAGGTCAAAAGCAGCAATAAGTCCGCGCCTCGTGCCGTCGGGAGTTTCCCGGTGATTGAAAATCATCGCTTCGCCCATATCCTCAAGCGTGCCGTCGGAGAGGTATTTTTTCATGGCATCCGCGCGCTTGTCATAATCCCTGTCGCCCTCCAAAAGCCATGCTTCGGGAAGCACCATATTGAGAGCGGAAGGTGCGTCTCCTACATAGTCTTTGACCCTCTGCCAATATTCGGGCTGCGCCGCATACTGGTCACATGCAAGCACGGCATATTTTGAGTAGTCGACGCTTTTGTTCGGGAGAAATATATTCGGAACGGAAACTCCGAGTTTTTCAAGTTTTTCTTTGTAATTCATAAGGCAGTCACCTCCATTGGAAAATCATATAACTATGATATATATTTTATTTTAAAAATGCAAGAAATTTATTTGAGATTTTACAAAAGAAACTCTCTTAAAACATTGATAGGGCGGCATTCCATGTGATAAAATTATATCTATAATGGAACGGCAGCCCAGGATTTTATCTGAGAATTGCCGCAAAAGCATATCGGGGGAATAAAAATGAACAGCAATATTGAAAGAATCGGCATACTGACGTCCGGCGGCGACGCCCCCGGAATGAATGCGGCTGTGCGCGCAGTAGTCCGCACAGCGAGCTACCGCGGGATAGAGTGTCTGGGAATCCGCAGGGGCTTTAACGGCCTAATAAACGGGGATATTACCCGGCTTGATGCTGACAGCGTTTCGGGAATAATAAACCGCGGCGGCACCATGCTGTATACCGCCAGAAGCGATGAGTTCAAAACTCCGGAGGGAAGGGAAAAGGCCGCCGCCACATGCAAGCTCTTTGGCCTTGACGGGATAGTTGCCATAGGCGGCGACGGAACTTTCCGTGGGCTCAGGGAGTTTGCAAAGCTCGGAATATCCGTGGTCGGTATCCCTGCCACAATAGACAACGATATTGCGTGTACGGATTATACTTTGGGCTATGATACTGCCGCAAATACCGCCGTAGAGGCCATAGACCGCCTGCGCGATACAATGCAGTCCCATGAGCGCTGCTCAGTGGTTGAGGTAATGGGAAGAAACGCGGGCCACCTCGCCCTTTATGTGGGCCTTGCCTCCGGCGCCACCGTGGTGCTCGTGCCGGAAAAGAAATTCGACTTTGAAAGGGATATTGTGGAGCGGATACGCCGCGCCCGCCTGTGCGGAAAAACACATTTTATGATAATCGTGGCGGAGGGAGCCGGGAGCGCCCTTGAAATAGGGGAAAGCATCAAAAAAGAGCTTGCGCTCGATACCCGCGTGACTATCCTCGGCCACACCCAGCGGGGAGGCACTCCTTCCGCAAGGGACCGCGCAATGGCGGCAAGAATGGGCTACTGCGCAGTTGAAGCTCTGCTCTCAGGAGAAAAGAACAGCATCGTCTGTGCAAAGGGCGGAAATGTTTTCAGCATGGAGCTTTCTGAGGCTCTCGCTGCGGAAAAGGGCCTTAACGAACAGCAGTATGAAGTAATGGAAGCCATGATGGGAATTGACGACTGAAAGCGGAGTGATAATATGGAAGTAAACGAGTATCAGCAGCTCGCAATGCGTACTCTGAATACCGGGCTTGATAAGGACAGCGTGTTGATAAACGGGGTAATGGGCCTTTGCGGGGAGTCTGGCGAAGCTATTGATATAGTGAAAAAATGGTTTGCGCAGGGTCATGAGCTCGACAGGGAACATCTTATCAAAGAGCTTGGCGACATAGCGTGGTATCTCGCGGAAACGGCCACAGCTCTCGACGTCTCTCTTGAGGAAGTATTCCAAGGGAATATAGATAAGCTGAAAAGCAGGTATCCGGAGGGCTTCGACGCCGAAAAATCAATTAACCGCTGAAAAAATCCCGCCGGCTCGGCGGGATTTGTAAAGCAGTGTTGTTTATGTCAGAACAAGGAAAGCCGCTATCTGAATAAAAATAGTATACCCGGAAGATTTGCGGATTTTTCGGGTGTTTCTTTTTGGGGTCGATGGATTCTTGTGATTTTATGATGTGCATTACCAGAAAAAATGAGATAAATAAGAGTTTATTTTGGTTAGTACCTGAGAGAAAAGCGGCTATCCGGGCGGTAAATGATTCGTTTACCCGGATATTTAAGCGGGTAAATTTTGCATCGGTTGCTTTATACAGCCTGTTTTGGTAATATCACATTAAAGGAGGCGCGAGTATGGACGCGAAACGATTAGGAGCATTTATAGCAGAACGTAGAAAAGAATTGGGCTTAACGCAAGCTCTTTTGGCCAAAAAGCTCTATGTCACAGATAAAGCAATATCAAGATGGGAGAGAGGCATTGGCTTACCGGATATAAATATTATTGAGGCATTGGCAACTGCTTTAGATGTAAGTTTGATAGAATTATTGCAAGCGCAGCGGACAGATGACGATAATATGAGCACAAAAGAAGCGGAAAAATTGTTGATTGACACAATACAATTATTAAAAGCCCCGAACAAATTCGTCAAAAATATTGGAAGCATTATTCTGGCTGTTTTTGTGATTATAGGAATAACGGTTCTTTTTGTATTTATTTCAGACTGGAAAATAGTTATTTTTTCGGTTTGCAGTATAATCACAGGTCTGATTGCCTGGGGAATACCTATAAGGGAAGTAACTATTGCTCAAACCTCCAGAACTGCTGTTTCTGCAATATCAAGTTTAGGATTTGCATTGTTATCTCTGATGTTTCAGTTTCTGGATATTGCAAATGAAATGCATACGGGTGATATAGCGGCTGTTGAAGACACAATAGATGGCATAGTCATAGTTTCATTTGTTCTCACTGCAGTAACATTGATTCTGAATATTATTATGGCAAGGTATGCAAAGCGCAGGTAACGATTGCGATTATAGTACGTTTGGAAAATATACAGAAAATAATCCTCCGTATGATAGTAACCATACAGAGGAGTAGCTGTTTTAAGGATACCCGCCAAAACAGCGGGACTTTTTTGACTTACTGAAGCTGTCCGGGAAGGACTTCCTTTTCTTTCGGAGGAAAATCGGCGTCGAAAGCGTCCGCCTCCTCGTCCGTAACAAAATAAGATTCCGGGTCGGAGTATTCGCCTTTGATCTCTGCGGCCTTTTTTTCGTTGAGTATTTTTGCCATAAAGAAAGGAGCGTCGGCATCTTTACCGAAATCCCGGTGATAAATGCCGTATTTGCCGGCGCTTTCAAAGCCGAAGCGTCCGTAATATTCCGGGCTTCCGGTGATTATCACCATCGGGTACCTCATTTCCTTCGCTTTTTCAAGGGTGTATTCAATAAGCCTGCTGCCATAGCCCTTCTTTTGACATTCCGGGAGCACGCTCAGCGGCCCGAAAATAGCGACGCTTCGGAGGGTTCCGAGTTCGTCCCTAACTTTTGCCTCGGCGTAAATTATATTTGCGACAATTTTACCGTTTTCTTCGATAACGCAGTCAAGCTCCGGAATTGCTGCTCCGGATTCGTGGAGCCTGTGCACCACAAGATGCTCAACGCAGCCCGGGCGATAGACGTTCCAGAAAGCCTCCCTTGTGAGGTTTTCAACCTCACGGTAATCATTTTCATTTTCCTGCCTTATAACCATAAATCTGCTCCTTTGCGGCTTGATAATATACTTTGTTTGTTTTATAAAGCCCGGTGACCGGGTCTTTGTCCACATAGTCGGCGAAAACCGCGGAATTTTCGCTTTCAAGCAGCGCAAATCCGCGCTTCACGCATGGCTTCCTCCGATATTCCTCCACACTCTCTATGCTCAGGCGGATTTTTTTGATGTCGCCATTTTTGACTTTGAGCACGTCCGGCAGCTTGCCGGAGGCGTTTGAAGCGACTCTGTCGCAAATCATTTTGTCTTTGAGCACGGATTTATCGACTCCGTTCAGGACGGAAAAATATTCGTAAACAAACTCCGTGTAGCTGTCGAGGGAAATGAAGGCATTGGCCCTGTCTTTCACCCAGTTTCCAAACCTGTCAAAAAGCTCAAAAGGAGTTATCCCTGAAACGGAAAGCAGATATTCGAGGGTCTTGGAAAACCTTCCACTATTATAGAGCCTCTCCAGTGCGTCCTCCACACCGTGCAGCCTATTGAGGGCATCGCTGTCGGTCCATTCGGTGGAAACAACTTCATAGGGCGGCTCATCGGAAAATTCGCAGGGGTATTTTTTCGGCTCCTCCCTCATGGCTGCGCCATGGAGGAGCTTTAAAAATCCAAGCTGCAGCATGTTTGGGCGAAGGCTGTAAGCAATATTGAAGCTTTTGCTGAAACTTTCGATATCCTCAAAAGGCAGTCCTGCTATGAGGTCGATATGTATATGTATATTTCCCGGTTTGACGAGCCGGGAAATATTTGTTTTCAGCTTTTCCGTATCGGTCCTGCGGTTTATGTATTCGAGAGTTTTTTCATTAAAGCTCTGGAGCCCGATTTCAAGCTGCATCGAGCCTTTCGGAGCGGAGTTCAGTATTTCGATGGATTCATCATCGAGAATGTCTCCCGCGATCTCAAAATGGAAACAGACGTCTTCGGGGATTCCTTTCCCGTGCTCGGATATGACAAAACGCCATAGCTCTTTTGCACGCTTTTTGTTGGCGTTGAAGGTCCTGTCCACAAGTTTTACGGTCCGGGTCCCGCTGTTTGCGAGGGCGAGCATCTCTCTTTTAGCCCTGTCGATGTCGAAGAAACGTACTCCGCCGCACCTTCCCGAAAGGCAGAACGCGCAGGAATAGGGGCAGCCGCGGCTCGTCTCGAGATAGGCTATGCGCCCTTTAAGGGAGGAAAAATATTCGTCGCAGTATGGGGATGGCGGCTCGACCTCTTCTATATACGGCTCGCTCACAAGGATTTCTCCGCCGTTTCTTCTGCACACTCCGGGAATATCCAGATTCCCTCCGCATGCAATAGCGGCGCAGAGCGCCGCAAATGGATATTCTCCCTCTCCGGATATGACAAAATCGCACCAGCCGAAAAGAGAAAGCACTTCACCGGCATTATAGGAAACCTCCGGTCCGCCGAGAATGATTTTTGTTTCAGGCGAAGCCTTTCTGAGCATGTCTCCAAGGGTCCTGACGGACTTTATGTTCCAGATGTAGCAGGAAAGCCCAACTATGTCCGGACTTTCAGAGACTATGCGTTCAAATATATTGTCTATGGGCTCGTTTATGGTGCCTTCGACAATTTTATATTCAACACTGCCGTTTCCAAACTCACGCAGCCCCGCCGCGAGGCACCATGGAGCCAGCGGTGAGTGGACGTATTTTGAACTCAGCGAGCATATGACCGCTTTTTTGCTTTCCGTAAGATTTCCACCTTTCAAAAAATACGCTTTGAACTGTGTTTAAAACACCTTGCAAATGTAAAAAGATATGTTAAAATATATACTTAGTATGTTTTATAATATTATATCAAATTATCGGATAAAGTAAACTAAATTGTAGATTTTTCAAAAGGAGCGGCCGCGCCAGTGGAAATATATTTTTGTGACGCTCGAAAATTCCGGGGCTGCTATGAGAAAGCAGCGGCCCTTCTGCATAGGGAAAGGCAGGACAAGGCGTCCCGCCTTCTGAAATATGAGGACAGAATGCTTTCGGTGCTTTCAGGTCTTATGCTGAAAAAAGTTTTGGGCGTGGACCGGGACGGAATGGTTTTATATAATGAGCACGGAAAGCCGTATCTTGAGCACGGGAAGCGCTTCAGCATTTCCCACAGTGGAAATCTTGCGGTGCTCGCCGTTTCAGAAGGCGAAATAGGCGCTGACATTGAAGAGCCGAAAATGGTGAATGAGAGCGTCATGCGCCGGTGCTTTACGGAGGATGAGGCCGCTTTCGTAAACGGCTCGCCCGAAAACTTTGCCCGCGTATGGACACTTAAGGAAGCGGCAGTTAAACTCCTTGGAAAAGGTATCAGCTTTCCGCTTAAAAGCTTTTCTGTTTTGCCTTTTGATGAAAAACATCTGATAGACGGAACAGAAATGTATTTCTTTTCTATAATTATAATGGGTGCGCCCTTTGCGGCCGCCACAAACTATAAAGAAACTGAATTTAAAGTAAAGGAATTTGAGCCCGTGGAACTTATGGGCTGAGATATTGAGAGGAAAAAATGAAAACAGAGAGAAAATACCCGAAAGCAGTTATAACGAAAAAAGCGGAGGCTTCCGTCTCTGGGGGCCACCCGTGGATATACGACACTGAAGTAATTTCCGTGGAGGGCGGATATGAAAACGGTGACCTTGTGGACGCCGTGACAGAAAAGGGGAAATACGTCGGCACAGGATTTATAAGCACCGAAAGCAAAATACGCATAAGGCTCATTTCCCAAAATGCCAACGATAAGTTTGACCGGGAGTTTTTCCGCCGCCGGATAAAATATGCCTGGGAATACCGCAAGACCGTTATGGGCAAGGATATTGAATGCTGCCGGGTGATTTTCGGTGAAGCTGACCAGTTTCCTGGCCTCACGGTGGACCGTTTCGGCGACGTGCTCGTGACTCAGTGCCTGTCCATCGGAATTGAAAAGCTGAAAAATGTGATTTTCCCGCTCCTTTATGAGGTCCTCACCGCTGACGGCCAGAAAATAAGCGGCATTTATGAGCGAAACGACGTTGCCATAAGAAAACTCGAGGGCCTCGAGGAGGGAAAGGGCTGGTACCCGCTTGAGGGTGTGACTTCGCCGGAACTTACGGAGACGACTATCACTGAAAACGAGATAAAATACGCCGTTGACTTTGAAAACGGCCAGAAAACGGGATTTTTCCTTGACCAGAAATATAACCGCCTTGCGGTGGCAAAAATAGCAAAGGGAAAGAATGTGCTGGACTGCTTTACGCATACGGGTTCCTTTGCCATGAACGCTGTCATGGGCGGCGCCGAACATGTGTGCGCGGTCGACGTTTCGGAATCCGCAGTGGAAATGGCAAAAAGAAATGCTGAAATGAACGGCCTTGCTGACAGAATGAGCTTTCGCGTGGCGGACGTGTTCGACCTGCTTCCGCAGCTTGAAAGCTCGTCAGAGAAATACGATTTTATAATTCTTGACCCTCCTGCCTTCACCAAATCCAGAAAGACGGTGGAAAGCGCTTCGAGGGGATATAAAGAAATAAATATGCGCGCTATGAAGCTTCTTCCGAGGGGAGGCTATCTCGCCACCTGTTCCTGCTCGCATTTTATGCCGGAGGAGCTTTTTGTGAAAATGCTCCATTCCGCCGCAAAGGACGCCTCCGTGCAGCTTCGTCAGATAGAGGCGCGCCAGCAGGCGCCGGACCACCCGATACTTTGGAACGTGCCGGAAACGAATTATCTTAAATTCTATATTTTTCAGGTTATATGATAAAGGGGAGAAATATATGATTAAGAAAATTACTAAAGAAAATGTGGTGAGCTTTGGGCTGCTTACGCTCTCTGCTCTTTTGATAGTGCTCGGAACCTGGCTTTTTAAATATCCGAACAATTTTACCTTCGGAGGCATCACAGGTCTTTCGATAGTTCTCAGCAAGGCAATCGGCGTATCCGCAAGCTCTCTCAACCTTATTATGAACATTATTCTCATTGTCATAGGAATCGTCGTCCTTGGCAGGGACTTTGCGGGAAAAACGATTTATGTCTGCATACTTTCCACCGTAGGCATTTCCGTTATGGACAAGCTGTTCCCGATAAATCAGCCGGTCACAAATGAGCCGATGCTCGAGTTCATTTTTGCAGTTGCCGTGCCGGGCGTCGCTTCTGCAATTCTTTTCAATATAGACGCTTCCAGCGGCGGAACGGATATTGCCGCAATGATAGTCCAGAAATACACTACTCTGGAAATTGGAAGCGCGATTTTCGTAGTGGACCTTATTATCGCTGTAAGCGCCTTCTTTGTATTTGATTTTCAGACCGGCCTTTTCTCCATAACCGGTCTTTTGGCCAAAACCCTCGTTATAGACAGCGCAATCGAAAATTTCAATCTCTGCAAATATTTTACCATTGTCACCACCAACCCCGCGCCAATCTGTGAATATATCCAGCAGACCCTCCACAGAAGTGCGACCATATATAAGGCGGAGGGCGCTTATTCCCACAAGGAAAAAAGCGTAATTCTCGCCGTTATGAAAAGAAGCCAGGCAGTACGCCTCCGCCGCCATGTAAAAAATGTTGACCCCACCGCGTTCATTATGATAACGAACAGCAGTGAGATCATAGGTAAAGGCTTCCGCGGCTTTAACTGAGATTACCCGGAATTTAATGAAAGGTAATATAATGAAAAAACTGATAAAGAAATATTCCTATCTCGGCTGGATATTGCTTGGGGCATTTATTCTCGCTTTCGGAATGTATAATATCCACTCGAGAACGATCATAACCGAGGGCGGAATCTGGGGAATAGAACTGCTTATTGACCACTGGTTTGGCATATCTCCGGCGTTTACCGCTCCTTTCCTTGACGGCGTATGCTATCTCATGGGCGTTGTGTTCCTCGGCAGGGAGTTTATACTAAAATCAGCCGTTGGAACGCTCAGCTATTCTCTTTTCTACGCAGTTCTGGAGCTTTTCCCGCCGATGCTGCCAGATCTTGGCTCAATGCCACTTGCGGCGGCGATAGTGGGCGCTGTGTTTGTGGGAATAGGAGCCGGTTTAGTCGTGAGGCAGGGCGGAGCCTGCGCTGGAGACGATGCGCTGGCGCTCTCCATTTCCCATAAGCTGCACTGCAAGATCTCTACCGCATATCTTTCGACGGATATAACGGTGCTTCTGCTTTCGCTCACCTATATTCCTTTCAATAAAATATTTTACTCGCTGATAACCGTCCTGCTTTCCGGGTGGATAATCGAAAAGGTGCAGAGCTGGGATATAAATAAAAAGGGAGAAGCTGAGTAAAAAGTAATCAATGAAGCTGACCCGGCTCATCTGTAATGCGGGGAGCAGAGGTGCGGCTTTGGCGAAAAAATAAAGCTCCTGCTCACCATGTAAAATATAAAAACGGCAGCTTAAAAAAGCTGCCGCGGATATTTTTTATACTGCTCCGTTATTTCCGAGCCCGAAACTTATGGACAGTGCCTCGTCTATTTTGTTCATGGAACCGTCATCGAGCCGCCCCATGTGCTCCTTGAGCCGCTGTTTGTCAATGGTGCGTATCTGCTCAAGCAGCACGATAGAGTCCTTTGCAAGGCCGCAGCTTTGGGAAGAGACCTCTATATGGGTCGGCAGCTTGTTTTTTTCTTTCTGACTCGTAATAGCGGCGGCGATAACCGTCGGGCTGTATTTATTGCCAATGTCGTTCTGAACAATAAGTACCGGGCGGATGCCGCCTTGCTCCGAGCCCACCACAGGGCTCAGGTCTGCGTAAAATATATCTCCTCTTTTCACAGTCACTTTTCTCACGCTCCGTATTTTTGATACAGAGATATTATTGCCGCGGAAATCTTTTGCTAAACATCCCGCACACTATACTATTGATAAAATCCCGCCGCCGTGATAATATATTAAAAGCCGGAGTTTGCGTCAGCTTTTGCCGGCGGTTTGTTTAACAATAATTTGAAAGGACTTTCCCATGCCTGAAAAAGACTATATAGAGGAAGTGCGCTCCCTGCTTGAAAAGCGCCCGGGCCCGCACAGAGCTTTTGTGCATACATACGGCTGTCAGCAGAATTTCTCCGACGGAGAAAAGCTCGAAGGACTGCTTGAGCAGATGGGCTATTCCGTTACGGATACTGCGGACGGCGCGGAGTTTGTAATTTTCAACACCTGCGCCATTCGTGAAAACGCTGAGAAGCGTGTTTTCGGAAACGTTGGCATACTGAAAAAAGCCCACAGCGAAAATCCTGACATGATAATAGCTGTCTGCGGCTGTATGGTGCAGCAGGAGCATATCGCCCAGAAATTCCGCCAGAGCTATCCCTTTGTGGACATTGTTTTCGGCACCCATGCGGCAACGCGCCTGCCGGAGCTCGTGTATAAACACATAACAGCAAAAAAGCGCCTTTTCGATATCGGGGAAGGCGAGGGCTGCATGGCGGAGCACCTGCCGGTGCACCGCGATAATCCGCTTAAAGCCAACCTCCCGATAATGCACGGCTGCGACAATTTCTGCACCTACTGCGTGGTGCCGTTTGTGAGAGGGCGGGAGAAGAGCCGCCTGCCGGAAAACATAATTGCCGAAGCGAGGGAAATCGTAGCCGCGGGCTACAAGGAGATAACTCTCCTCGGCCAGAACGTGAACTCGTACGGAAAGGGCCTTGAAAATCCCATTTCCTTTGCTCAGCTTCTGCGGGAGGTAAATGCCATTCCGGGGGATTTCAGAATCAAGTTTATGACCTCCCACCCAAAGGACTGCACGAGGGAGCTGCTCGAAGCTATCAGGGACTGCGAAAAGGTGTGCCACTATATCCACCTCCCGGTGCAGAGTGGCTCGGACGACGTGCTCAGGAGAATGAACCGCCGCTATACGGCTGAGCACTATCTGGATCTGCTCAAAATGGCAAGGGAAATAGTGCCGGACATAACGGTGACCAGCGATATAATTGTCGGTTTCCCGGGCGAAACGGAGGAGGACTTTGAGGCAACTGTTGAGCTTTCCAAAAAGGCCCGGTGGCTTATGACCTACAGCTTCATATATTCCAAACGGGAGGGCACAAAGGCCGCAGTCATGGAGGATCAGATACCGCCCGAGGTATCTTCCCGCCGCTTTCAGAAGCTATTGGATATTCAGACGGAAATAAGCCATGAAATAAACGCGTCCTATGTGGGGAAAACTACCACTGTGCTTTTTGATGACGAGTGTGACGCGGGCGAGGGATATATAAGCGGCAGGAGTTTTGAAAACCTTGTTGTTCGTGTCCCGAGGGAGTCCGCTCCCAAGGGCTTTGCAAAGGTGTATTTAAAAGAGTCGCTCGGATGGGCGCTTGACGGAGAAATTATTGAAACGGAGGAATAAAAATGGATATTCTTGAAATGGCCCGTGAGCTGGGCAAAAAAATCCAGGAGGACGAAAACTATATTCGCCTCATAACGACCCAGAAAGAGGTGGAAGACGATGACGCCCTCCAGGAGTCCATCGCGGATTTTAACATGAAAAGATATAACCTAACCCAGGAGGTCACCAAAACCGACAGGGACGAAGCGAAGGTCGATGAGCTTGATAAGCTCGTCCGCTCCATGTATGACGATATCACGAATAATCCAAAAATGGTTGCCTACAATGAGGCCCAGGCTGACTTTGACGATATGTTTGAATACGTGATTCACATTCTTCAGATGTCCGCCTCCGGCGAGGACCCCGACACTGTGACCAGACCGGAAAACGGAGGAGGCTGCAGCGGAAACTGCAGCTCCTGCGGCGGCTGCGGCTGATGCGGAGGTAACGATATGGACAGAGAAACAGTAGCAAAAATGCTTGACCACACCCTGCTCAAAGCTGACGCAACCCATGAGCAGATAAAAGCAGTCTGTGACGAGGCTATCGAGTGCGGCGTTGCCGCAGTCTGTGTAAATTCACTCAATGCCTATTTCGTTCATAAGCAGCTCAAGGGCACCGGGATAAAGACCTGCTGCGTAGTGGGATTCCCTCTCGGCGCAATGGCATCTGCGGCAAAGGCTTTTGAGGCCGCCTGTGCCATTGAGGACGGAGCGGAGGAGATAGATATGGTTATTGACATAGCCTCCGCAAAGGTTGGCGACTGGCGCCGTGTGGAGGACGATATAGCCACCGTTCTCGACGCCTGCGACGGCAGAGCGCTTCTCAAGGTTATCATTGAGTGCTGCCTGCTCACAGATGAAGAAAAGGTACAGGCTTGCCTTGCGGCGAAGAGAGCCGGCGCCCAGTTTGTAAAGACCTCCACCGGTTTTTCCACCGGAGGAGCGACAGTTGCCGACGTAAAACTGATGCGTGAGACCGTGGGTCCAGATATGGGAGTAAAAGCCGCCGGCGGCATCCGCGACTTTGAGACCGCCTGCGCCATGATCAAAGCCGGAGCAAATCGCATTGGTACCTCCAGCGCAAAGAAAATTCTCGGCTGATTTAAAATATTGCAAAAAAAAGCGCCCCGTGCGGGGCGTTTTTTCATTTTTTGAGCTTTTTGATGATTATTCCCCCGCCGATAAGTACAACGGCGATAACCGCAATTACGACGACAACTGTAACAGGATTCATTTTTATTCTCCTTTCTGCTGTTTTTTTGTCTTTCGACAGGAGATATTATAATCTGCTTATATTTGCAAAAGGCTTATTTTTTGTTATGATTAAATTAAAAGAGCCCGGATACTGTCCGGACTCTTTTTAAACATGTGTTCTGTTGTATATGTCAAGGGAGGAGCGTACCGTCCTTCGGATATTTTCCATTTTGACGTCAAGCTCGGAGCTTGTTTCTGCACATTCTTTGAGCTCCCTCAGCATCTCGTCAGTATATACAAAGTCCTTTTTATATCTGAGCTGGTGTTCAAGGCTTGCCCAGAAGTCCATTGCAATGGTGCGAAGCTGTATTTCGACATTCATCATGCGCTTTTCGTGCGCAAGGAAAATAGGAACAGCCACAATGAGATGAAGACTGCGGTATCCGTTTTCCTTTGGGTGCTGTATGTAGTCCTTTTTCTCAATAAGTGTTATATCATCCTGCTTGAGAAGCGCGTCCGCAAGCACATATACGTCATCAAGGAAGGAGCACACCACGCGGATTCCGGCAATGTCATTTATGTTATTTTTTATGTTGTCTATGGAAATATCAAGGCCGTATTTAAGGAGTTTTTTGTGTATGCTTTCAGGCCTCTTTATTCTTCCCTTGATGCTTTCAATGGGGTTCCGGTCGAATTGAAGTGAAAATTCCTCATCGAGAACGTTGAATTTCGTTTCAACCTCCATAAGGGCACAGCGGTAATATGCCATAAGTTCGGCATATTGAAAAGCGTAGTTTTTGATTTTTTCAGGGCTGATATCCTCACCGAAAATCTGTCTGAGCGCGCTTTTTACATCTTCATCATTTTGAACTTCTTTAGACATGACAATCTCCCATTCAAAAATAATCGTGTTTTTGCACTGTTTATATCATTTTAGCATATAGTTATGAATTTTTCCACAAATAACTGTAAAAAAAGCGTACATACAGCCAGAAACAGCAAAAAAGGGACAGCGCCGAAAAACGCTGTCCATCATTTTTTCCTAAGTACATGGTATTCCCATATGGGCATATCCGTTTCAAGCTCTGTGACATATTCAAACCACCGGCCAGAAGCCGCGAGTATCTCATCTATGGTGTGCCCGATAAAATTGCGGTCAAATTCCTCTCCGTCGACAGTGCAGAAACTCTGCACGTCTATTTTGCCGTTTCTGAATCTTATGGAAAACAGCACGAGACCGACGCTTTTGAGCACCGTGCTCATACGCCTGAAAGCGGTGCTCAAATCTTTGTTTTCGATATGAACAAGGCAGGCTATCGTCATCACGGCGTCAACGCTCCCGATTCGGGAATAGTCGGAAAGCATATCCTCACACAGAAATTCTATCCCCGGGTTTTGTTCCATAGCAATGCGAAGGCTCTCCTCGCTGAAATCGAGCCCGACAGTGGAGAAGCCGAGCTCCCTGAGCCTTTTGCAGTCATAGCCGCACCCGCAGCCAAGGTCGAGCACCCCTTGCGCCCTTGTCGAGCATGGCGAGAAAGGCTCGGAGACATGGTATTTCGTAGTCAGACGAATATCCGTTTGCGGCCTACTGGGCCGCCGCTTTGTTGTAATAATCCATGGTACCGTTCATAAAAATCACCGCCCGGATAAAATAAGAGCCCTGCAGTAACCTGCAGGGCTCGTTCTCTCAATTAAAGGAAGAGAGGAAGGAATACAACGGATACAATGGTCATGAGCTTAATAAGAATATTAAGGGAAGGACCGGAAGTATCTTTGAAGGGGTCACCGACGGTGTCGCCGACAACAGCAGCTTTGTGAGGCTCGGAGCCTTTGCCGCCGTTGTGACCGTTTTCGATGTATTTCTTTGCGTTATCCCAAGCGCCGCCTGCGTTGGACATGGTGATCGCCATGAGAACGCCTACAACAAGAGCACCTGCGAGGAGGCCACCGAGAGCCTCAGTGCCGAGGATAAGACCTACAGCGATGGGGCAGATAACAGCGAGAAGTCCGGGGAGGAGCATCTCTTTGAGAGCTGCGCTGGTGGAAATGTCTACGCATTTTGCATAGTCAGGTTTCTGGGTTCCTTCCATAATGCCGGGGAACTCACGGAACTGACGGCGGACCTCTTCGATCATCTGGTTTGCAGCCTTACCAACAGAGTTCATGGTGAGAGCACTGAAGAGCATGGGAAGCATACCGCCGATGAGAAGACCTGCAACAACGGAGGGGCTGAGAAGGTCAATCTTGCTGAGGTCTGCGATCTGGGAATAAGAAACGAAAAGTGCAAGAGCGGTGAGAGCTGCAGAACCGACTGCGAAGCCTTTGCCTACTGCTGCGGTGGTGTTACCGACGGAGTCAAGGGTATCGGTGATGTCGCGCACTTCTTCGGGAAGCTCGCTCATCTCAGCGATGCCGCCTGCGTTGTCGGAGATAGGACCGTAAGCGTCAACAGCAATGACAGTACCGGTAGTGGAAAGCATGCCTACCGCGGCGATAGCAATGCCGTAAAGGCCGAAGAAATAGTAAGCGCCGAGAATACCGACAGCAATGAGGAGAAGCGGGAAAACAGTGGAGGTAAGGCCGGTTGCGAAGCCGCTGATGATGCAGGTGGCTGCGCCGGTCTCGCACTGTTTTGCGATCTCTTTTACGGGTTTGTAGTCGCCGGAGGTGTAGTACTCAGTGATTTTGCCGATAGCTACGCCGACAACAAGTCCGATAACAACTGCAGCGAAAGCGCCGATGTTGCCGAAGAATACGTCGCTGAGGAAGAATGCTGCGACAATGACGATAGCGGAGCTGATATAAGTACCGAGGTTGAGCTGTTTTGCGGGGTTAGCAGTTTTGCCGTTTACGAAGAAGACGGCAATGATAGAAGAAATGATGCCGATTGCGGCAAGGAAAAGCGGGAACATGGAACCCTTAACCGGGTCAAGAGCAACGTCGCCGAGGAAACCGCTGCTGATGGTAGGAATTGCAATTGCAAGGGTGATTGCGGAAACGATGGAGCCAACATAGGACTCGAAAAGGTCAGAGCCCATACCGGCAACGTCGCCTACGTTGTCGCCTACGTTATCAGCGATAACAGCGGGGTTTCTGGGGTCATCCTCAGGGATACCTGCTTCTACTTTACCGACAAGGTCTGCACCGACGTCAGCAGCTTTGGTGTAGATGCCGCCGCCGACACGGCCGAAGAGCGCGACGGAAGAAGCGCCAAGGCCAAAACCGGTGATAATGGAAGCGCAGTGTTCAAGGGTGATGTTTGCGAAAATGCCGGTGTCAAGGTTGCACATAATGAAAACAACGCTGACGCCGAGAAGGCCGAGACCTACAACGCAAAGGCCCATAACAGCGCCGCCGCGGAATGCTACTTTAAGAGCAGCAGGCATACCGTTTTTGCTTGCAGCGTTGGTGGTGCGTACGTTTGCGTCGGTTGCAGTCTTCATGCCGATAAAACCGGCAAGGACGGAGAAGGCAGCGCCAAAGAGGAAGGCTACTGCGGAACCCCAACCGATGAAGAAACCGATGACGAGGAAGAGGACGGCCACAAAGATTGCGACCATTTTATATTCGCGTCCAAGGAAAGCCATTGCGCCGACACGAATATAGCCGGAAATTTCTTTCATCCTGTCATTGCCTTCGTCCTGTTTGCCGATCCATGCCTTGAGGGCAAGGGCGACAACGAGAGCGACGACACCGATGACAGGAACAGCATAGAGAAGATTCTCCATAAAGCTTGTTTCACTCCTGTTCGTGAAATTTGTAATTTGGACATAAATGCCCAATGTTGTATATCAACACCTTATTATATAAAAACTTTTCATATTAAGTCAATACAATATTCAAAATTTAGCAACCAAATTTTTAAAATTTATTATAAAACTTGTGATGAATATTGCCAATTAACCTATGCAATTTATAAAAAAACAGGCATAGCGATATGGTCACTATGCCCAAAAAAGCTATTTTCTATTTTTTATAAATCATATTTTTCAGCTTTTCCAGCCATTCAATGAACGCAAAGCGTATTTCATAACCGTCACCCTGCACAAAAGTGGCGTTACGGCCGTATTTTTCCACGGCGTCCTCAGCCCCGGGGAGGCAGAGCTGCGGGTACATTACGCACCACCAGTTGTGGCCCTCGCCTGCACCGATGATTATTCTGACTGCGTCGTAATCGCCGGCGGGAAGGGTGAAACCGTCGTAGCTTCTTGTTTCAAACCACATTTCCACCACTTCGACGCTGACCTCGTAGTCAGCGCCGTTTTCCGCGATGACCTCCTCAGCGGCGGCTTTAATGTCGTCCGAGGAATATTTTGCGAGGGCTTCCGCCTCGGTTTTGCCGGAGACCTCTGCAAAAAGCTCCCCGGTGAGCTCCAGCACCCTGTCACGGACTTTGAGCTTCAGCTCCTGGTCAAAATCACTGTCGGAGTTTGCTATAATATGAAGCCTCAGCGTATCTGAACGTATCTCGCTGCTGGCAGTGACCGCGCGCCGCACAGCGGCATTGCCCATGGTGAAAATGAGCCCTATAAGTACAATGCTCTCAATTACGTGAAGTTTGCTGTTTTTTTCGTTGTGAAATGTCTTGAATTTAAAAAAGTCCATAAAAATCCGCCTTTACTTGTTTGTGAAATAAGTATCGGCGGAAATTTCTGGTTTTATTCAGCTAAATATCAATATAGGTTATGCTGTTGCCGTTTGCTTTGATGACCTTTTCAAGCTCTGCAAAGGAAAGCCACAGAGTGGCAGTATTCTGATTGGGGTGTACCCCGACGCAGGGACAGCCGATAAATTCTTTATCAATGACAAATTCTACCTCAGCGCCGAGGTCATTTATAACTCCGAGGGGAGACACGCTGCCCTTAGTGAGGCCGAGATATTTGCTCAGCCTTTCGGCGGAGCCGAAGCTGCAGTGCTTGATGCCGATTTTTTCTTCAATAGCCGCAAGATTAACCTTTTTGTCGCCATAGACAAAAACTAGGAAGTGTCTGCGGCCTTTTGCGTCCCGGAGAAAGAGATTTTTCCCGACAACGCCTTTGCCGAATATTCCGAGCGTGTTCATTTCTTCCATGGTATAAACCGCGGGATGCTCAACGCGCTCATATTTGATGCCAAGTGAGTCAAGACGCTCAGTGACTGCGGCACTTTTGTCAATCTCGGCGCCGAAACCGGTGGGCCTTGCAATAAAGACGGAGGGGTATTCCTCTCTGAGCGAATTTTTGCAGCTGACGGCCTTAGCCTCGTCGTCAAAAATGCCGAAAACTGCTGTGCCGCTCCCCGTCATTGCGGAGCCAAGGGCGCCGCAGTCGGAAAACGCCTGCTTAATAGTATTTATGGTGTTTCCGGGAACGGCAGATTCGAGCACATTGTAAAAGCTTTTGCATACGGCGTGCAGGTCTCCCGCTTCAAGTGCGAGACAGATTTCATGAGCATTTCCGTGCTCAGAAATTTTATCCCGGTGCTCATCGTAATAACGGTAGCTCTCCCTGGTGCTCATGCCGCTTTCGGGCTTGGCTATAACGATCCAGCAGTCCGGAAGGGGAGAAAGAGCTGTAAATTCATCCCCTATTCCTTCCGCGAGCATGGTGCCCCCGGTGAGAGAAAACGGAACGTCCGCGCCGCATTCTGCGCCTGTTTTTTTGAGCGTAGCTTCGGAAAGACCGGCTTCAAAAAGAAGATTTAGCCCAAAGAGCACAGCCGCGGCGTCCGCACTGCCTCCGGCGAGGCCGGCCTCCATGGGTATTCTTTTTTCAATATAGATATCGGCACTGGGAGAAATGCCCGCAGCTTCAAAAAAGAGCGCCGCCGCTTTATAAGCGATATTGCTTTCTCCGTCAAGCTCATTTCTGCTGCATCTGACCGATAAACCCTCGCCCTTTGAAATCTTGACATAATCAAAAAGGTCAACGCTTTGCATAACGGAAGAAAGCGTGTGGTATCCGTCCGCACGCTTTCCGGTTATATCAAGAAAAAGGTTCAGTTTTGCACATGCTTTGATGCTTATTGATTCCATGTCAGCTTTCCTTGATTTCATTTAAAAATTCCTCAATGCGCTTGACCGCCTCCATGAGGTGATCAAGAGAATAGGAATAGGAGACCCTCACGTAACCCTCGCCGCTGGAGCCGAAGGCGTTTCCGGGTACGACTGCGACCTTTTTGCTCTTGAGCAGTTTTTCACAGAATTCCTCGGAAGAAAGCCCCGTGGATTTAATGCAGGGGAACACATAAAACGCCCCTTCGGGGGTGAAGCAGTCAAGTCCGATGCGGTTAAAAGCCTCTACGAGGAATTTCCTCCTCATGTCATACTGCTTTTTCATTTCGAGGATTTCCTCATCGCAGTCCCGCATGGCGGCCACAGCCGCATACTGGCTGGTGGTGGGGGAGCTCATTATTGCATACTGGTGGATTTTGAGCATCTGGCTGATAATGGGGGAGGGGCCCGCCGCGTAGCCGAGACGCCAGCCGGTCATGGCGTATGCCTTGGAAAAACCGTTTACCACAATGGTCCTCTCCCACATTCCGTCTATTTCAGCAATGGATACGTGGCGCTCTTTTCCGTAAGTAAGTTCGGCATATATCTCGTCAGAAAGCACCATGATGTTCGTATCCCGAAGCACGTCCGCAATTTCTTCAAGGTGTTCCCTGCGCATGACGCCGCCGGTGGGGTTGTTGGGGAAAGGGAGCACGAGGAGCTTAGTTTTCGGAGTTATGGCCGCTCTGAGCTGCTTCGCCGTAAGGCGGAAATCGTCCTCCTGCTTTGTCTCGATGGTTATGACATTGCCGCCAGCGAGGCGGCATATGGGTTCATAGCATACGAAGGACGGAATCGGCAGAAGCATATCGTCGCCAGGCTCAATGATCGTGCGTATCGCAAGGTCGATGGCTTCGGAGCCGCCGACGGTGATAAAGATTTCTTTTTTGGGGTCATATTCTATATTGAATCTGCGTTTGAGGTATTTTGCTGCCTCCTCACGAAGCTCCATGAGGCCGGCGTTGGCGGTGTACCATGTGCGGCCTTTTTTGAGAGAGTCAATGCCCGCTTCACGGATATGCCAGGGAGTTTTGAAATCCGGCTCGCCGATGCTCAGGGAGATGACGTCGTCCATTTCCGCCGCAAGGTCGAAAAATTTGCGTATACCGGAGGGCTTGATGCTGACGGCTCTGTCGGAAAGTGCGCGGCTGTAATCAATCAAGGCAGGAAAGCCTCCTCTCATCTTTTTCGGGTTCTACTACGGAGATGTAACGCTCTTTATAGCGTTTGAGCACAAAATTTGTGGCGGTGGAGGTCACGGAATCGAGGGTCGCAAGGCGCTTTGCTACAAACATGGAAATATCCCTGAAGTTGTGCCCGCGCACAACAACGGAAAGGTCATAGCTGGAGCTGCTCATGAGCCATACGGTTTCCACCTCGTCAAAATGCATTATCTCCTCGGCAATTTCTTCGTATCCGCGGTCACGCTTGGGCTGGACTTTCAGCTCGATAATGGCAGTACAGTCGGTGGAGTCTATCTTTTCCCAGTTGATAAGCGCGTTGTAGCCGAGAATCACCCTGTCTTTTTCGTATGCTGCAATCTGTGCGGCAATTTCTTCTTCGGGTATTTCAAGAATTGCGGAGAGTTGTTTTTCGTTGAGTTTTGCGTTCTGTTCGAGAAGTTTGAGAAGCTGTTTCATAATAATGTCTCCTTTATTCAATGTTTATAAGTACAGGCTTGCGCTTGTCAAAATAGCAGTAATTTTCAAATCCTGCCTCGTAAACGAGGCTTATTCCCTCGCCTATGTCCTCGCCGAGGCTGTCCACGCTGTGAGCACCCGAGCCGACGGTGACAAATTCGCCGCCGAGCTCTTTGAACATTCTGAGGTATCTCACCGGCGGCAGTATCATGTTGAGCTTGCCGCGGAGAGCGGAGGTGTTTACCTCAAGTGCCTTGCCGTTTTCAGCGAGCTTTTTGAGAATCGCCTCAATAATATCATCGCAGAAACGGATGGAAAAATAGGGCATTTCCTTTATATTAAAATACCGCATAGGCAGAGTGAGCTGGCTAAGAACGTCAAAATTCCCCCACATTACGGTATCATAGAGAAGCCCGTAATAGGTTTCAAACAGTTTTATAACTTCGTTTTCGCTGAGCTTTGAGTAATCTATATCTCTGGGCTTTCTGCCGTCAGGATATTTTTTTACCGATGCTAGAACTATGTCAAAAGGATGGCCGTTCAAGATTTTGTCAGCCTTTTCGAGATTGTCAAGGGGCTGGCCGATTTCTATTCCGTCAGAAATGATGAGATTTTCGGAGAAAACGGCCCTTGCTTTGTAAATGCAGTAAACCGATTCCCTGAGCCTTTCGGCAAACTGCATTTCGTCAAATCTGTCGCAGTCGCAGCAGTCCGTCACTGCCATGCCGTAAAGCCCACGGTGCACTGCCTGCTCACAGAGCTTCATTACGGAGTCCACACCCCTGGGCGAACAGTCGCTGTGCACATGGCAGTCGAATTTTGTCTGGTAATACATCAAAGCCGCTCCTTTCGTAGTTTATTAAATAAAATAGTATCACAGAATCAAGCATTTGAAAAGGGATTTGCGGTAAAAATAATTTATAAAACGGAAATGGATTATGTTTTTACACGGGTTTATAAAACATAAAAAGCGGCAAACCTTTTGTTTACCGCTTTTTGCCATATTAAATAAATTATACGTGTTATTTATTTGATTTCTATGTCGGGCTCCGTGCGATGGCAATCATCTACGGTTTCCCAGTTGGCGCTCTTTTTACCATCAACTGAGCAGGAAACGATACTGCCGCCTTCAATGAGACCGGCAAATCTTCCGACGCATGCAGAGGACGTTTTGGTAAGAACATTGACTGAAGCGTAGCAGTTGACCGCGTTTCCCTCAACACTGTGACCGATCATGCCGCCGATATTACGAGGCATTTCACCTTCGAGGTAGCCTGTCGCGGATACAGCGGTCACAGTACCCTCAACGGAGCAGTCGGTAAGAGTGCCGTAATGAAGAAGGCCTATCATTCCGCCGACGCCTGTATGTCCGGTCACGTTTACGTTGGCAAAGCAGTTTTCAGCCGTGCCGACGGAATCAATACCCACAAGGTTTCCGACTAAACCTCCAATTTCGCAGGCTCCCTCTATCGAACCTTGTACCGACACGTTATCAATGCGTCCATAGCAATAGGCAGCAAGAAGTCCGGCGGACGCGCCCTGGTCATTGCCTTCCACCGGAAGAGCTATGTCGGCGTTTTCCAACTTCAGATTTTTAACTATGCCATTCTTGCCTATGCGGTAGAAGAAGCCTACGCCGCAGATATTCCTGTCCGAAAAATTGCGTTCGCTCTGCTCGAGAAGGGCACTGCTCTGCTCCTCTGTAATGGTGAGATTTGAAATTGTATGTCCCTGTCCGTCAAAAACACCGTTAAAGCCCTGAAGATTTGGGTCGCGCTCGGTGTCGTAATCCGGCCAATACTCAATAATCCGGTTGTTAAGCCCTGCGGGCGTCCATTCCACACCGGAAAGGTCTATGTCTTCCGTAAGAAGGTAAGTGTCAAAGCTGTTTTCATATTTTCCTTCATTGATGCGTTTTACCGCGTCCAAAAGTTCTTCAGCGGTGCTGATTTCAAAAACCTCTCCTTTTATTTCCGGCAAAAGGTCGGTGCGCTGTGTTACGCTGACAATTTTATAAAGGGTGTCGCCCTCCTCATAAAGACTTTTTACTTCCACCGGAACCTCCTGTACTTCATAGGGGAGAAAAACATAAGTTACCGGGCAAAGAACAGCGTCATCTTTTACTCTGTCGTAAGTCACGGACAAAGAGCCGTCCGCCAGGCGTTCAATTTGCCGCTGTTCAAGGTAATAGGGCAATGAGCCCCAATCTCCGGAAAAATAGTTTTTGGAACCGTCATCAGTATTGCTTTCATCCAGCGTAGCAAAAAACAGTCTGTTAACTGCTTTTAAAACGGAGTTCGGAACCGCGTATGAGTCATAGTCGGTGTCATAATAAGATGCAACAAGGTCATTATTATAAAGAAATGCAAAAGCCATGCCGGAAGCGGAATAAAATGCTTCTCCGGCGGAAAGACTGCCTCCGGCGCAATAGCTCTCGTATATTTCAGCCAAATTTCGCATTGATTCAAGTTCTTCCGGTGCAAAATCTTCCTTGACGTCATTATTTTCTTCTGAATAGTACTCTGAGTCCTGCTCATTTTCCGAGGCTTCATCATTTTTTGTGGGCGCGCACCCGGCTAAGAGCATAATAAACAGCAATAAACAGATAATTTTTTTGACTGAATACATTTTCTGTCCGCCCCTTATAAACTTAATTGGAAGATCAAAACCATTATATCCCAAATTATAAATATTGTAAATATGTTTAGCCTTTATTGGAATATTGTTTATGTATAAGATCAAAACAAAACGGCGATGCCATGCTTTTATGTGGCAATCGCCGTTTATACTGTTTGCTTGGAAGGTCTTATTTAAAGAAACTTTTTCCCCGGAAGCTCTTCGACGGTGCAATTCCGATAATATCACAAATAGACGGCGCGATGTCTATTATATTTGCGCTCTCAAAAGCTGCTTTGTCGATTTCTTTGGAAGGAGCTTTTACGAAAAGCGGAATGGTCATATCAACCGCTGAATCCGTTCCGTGGTCGAAGCCGTGGCCGCCGTGGTCCGCGGTGATGAAAAAGGAATAGCAGTCCGGAATGTCGGCGAGGACTTTTTCGATGAGTCCGAAGGACTTATCCACAGCTTTTTGGTATTCTTCGGATTCCCAGCCGCACATGTGCCCCACAATATCCGTATTTTCAAGGTAAAGAAAAGCAAAATCCGGAAAGTATTCGTTTATGAAGCTTACGGCTTTTTCGGTGAGAAGCTCTCCTGCTTTCTCACCGCCGAAAACGGCGCTTGATATAAAACTTCCGAAACTGAGCGACGAGGGCTCGCAGATGTCCCGAAGTTCCCCCCAGCTGTAAAAGAAAGCGCTGGTCTTTTTGAAATCCCTGAGCTGTTCAAAAAGCCCGTGCCGTACGTCTTCAGCGGGAACAAATACGTTGCCGGTCACGCCGTGCTCATCGGGTTTCCGGCTGTGCATCAGCGACATGTGGCAGGGAAGGGTATAGGACGGGAAAACAGTCTGCGCTTTTCCACAGTAACGGCAGGTTTCCATAAGCGTTTTCACAAATGGGCTTTTGCAGCTTTCCACTGCGTCCGGGCGCAGCCCGTCGCAAAGTATCAATATAACCTTATCGGACAAAACGTCACCCCGTTTCAAACAGCGTACTGGCTGGTGTAAATATTATAATAAAAGCCTTTTTTGGCGAGAAGCTCCTCATGCGTTCCGGTTTCGACGATCTGACCGTTGTCAATGACAAGGATCACGTCGGAATTAACTATTGTGGAAAGCCTGTGGGCTATCACAAAGCAGGTCTTGCCGGCCATAAGTTTATCCATTGCGTTCTGAATGAGTATTTCCGTTCTCGTATCTACGTTTGATGTCGCCTCGTCAAGAATGAGCAGCCTGTGGTCCGCGAGAAGCGCTCTCGCAATGGTGAGAAGCTGCTTCTGCCCTCCGGAGAGATTGGTTGTATCCTCGCCGATAATTGTGTCATACCCATGCGGCAGAGTGCGTATGAAATGGTCGCAGTAGGTTTCCTCGCAGGCTTTGACTATCTCATCCATCGTTGCCTCCGGTTTTCCGTAGGAAACGTTTTCTGCGACAGTGCCGCCGAAAAGCCATGTGTCCTGAAGCACCATTCCGAAAAGCCCGCGCACTTCCTCCCTGGAGATTTTACAGATGTCCTGTCCGTCAATGGTGATTTTTCCGCTGTCCGGGTCATAGAAACGCATGAGCAGGTTTACTATTGTGGTTTTACCAGCGCCCGTAGGGCCGACTATAGCAACGTTCTGTCCATGCTTTATGTTGAGATTTAGGTCGTGTATCAGCGGCTTATCTTTGTCATAGGAAAAATCCACGTGCTCAAAGCGGACGTTGCCGAGAATCTCTTTTTCTCCAAAGGTGCCGGTATCGATTTTCTCCTCATCACAGTCCAGAAGAGAGAACACTCTTTCTGAGGCGGCGGTGGCTCTCTGCACTTCGCTGAGCACCTCGGCTACGTTTTCAAGAGGGGAGGATATCTGTTTTGCAAAAAGCACCATTGTGACGACAGCTCCGACGGAGGCTTTGCCTCCGATAATGAGCCAGCCGCCGATGAGATTTATGGTTATATAAACAATGGCGTTTATAAACGTTATGCAGGGGCGCACCGCGGAGGAGATGAAAGCGGATTTGACTTCCGCGTCCCGCTGACGGATATTTATCTCCTCATGTCGGCGCATGGTGGCGCTTTCCCAGTTATATGCCTTTGTGGTTGCGTAATTTGAATAGGATTCCTCAACTACGGAGTTGAGCTTTCCGGCTTCCTCAAACATTTTTGTGAAGTACTTTTCACTGGCATAAGAGATTTTTGAGGATAGAAAAACAGAAAGCGGAGTTAAAAGCAGCACCACTATCGCAAGCTGCCAGCTTTCAAAGAACATTATTGTGATTATCAATATCATCTGAAGGAAAGTTGGGATCAGCGTGTCAATGACGGTGTGAATGGAGTTTCCCATCTGTGAAACGTCGTCCGTAAGTCTGCGGAGTATTTCGCCGACGGGCGTATCGTCAATGAACTTTACGGGCAGGTGCTTGATCTTTTCGGATATCCTCATCCTCATATTGCAGGTAAAATAGCGGCTTACCGCGTTGTTAAGCAAATACATGATGGCATATCCGGAGGCGCTCATAACAACGTAAGAAACGGCGAGAAGAATGAGTTCTTTTGAAATAACGCCGGGAAGGCTTTCCGTAATAAGTTCGCCTTTCCAATAATCATATAACGCCTGAACTATGTTTCCAAGGAGCTTGGGAGCAATTACGCCGGAAGCTATTTGCAGCAGAGTGAGAAAACACGAAAGCGCAAGCCAGCCCCAAATGGGCTTGGCATCTTTGAAAATCCGCAAAATGATTTTTAAGCTGTTTTTGTTGCTGCTTTTCATTCGTGCGCACCTCCCGTCTGGGACGCGTAGATCTCTTTGTAGATCTGGCAGCGTTCAAGGAGCTCGGAGTGTGTTCCGCTGTCGACGATTTTTCCGCCGTCCATGACGAAAATGACGTCGCTGCTCATGGCGGAGGTAACGCGCTGGGTGATTACTATTTGAGTGTGCCCGGCGGCTTTTTCCGCGAGCTTTGCACGCAGATTCTTTTCAGTGAGGAAATCCAGAGCTGAAAAGCTGTCGTCAAAAATATAAATGGGAGCGTTCTTTACCACAGCCCTCGCGATGGAGATGCGCTGTTTCTGTCCTCCGGATATATTTTTTCCGGCCTGATTTAAAACGTAGTCGTAGCCGCCGTTCAGGGTGTCAACGAAGGAAGAAAGCTGAGCAACCTGCGCCGCTTCGCATATTTCGGCTTCAGTCGCGTCCGGCTTACCCATGAGAATGTTTTCTCTGATAGTTCCGGAATATATGGAGGAATGCTGGAGCACACAGCTCAGGTTATCCCTGACCGTCTGGTGGCTGAGGGTTTCAGTGGCTCTGCCGTCATATTTGACGGCTCCTTCCGTCGGCATACGGAAACAGAGCATGAGGGACACAAGAGTGGATTTTCCGCTTCCCGTTCCGCCTATAATTGAAACCTTCTGCCCGGGTCTGATATGGAAAGAAATGTCGCTGATCGCGGGTTCCGCTGCACCTTCATATTTGAATGTGACGTGGTCAAAAACGACGTCGCCGGAAAACTTTATGTCCTCCGCCGGAATTTTATCATCATCGCCGTTGACTCGAAGGACCTCTCCGATACGGTCCCCGGCGACCTTTGCCTGGGGCGCCGCCACAAAGACGAAACCTGCGGACACTACGCTGTTCATGGCAAGCGTGACGTACTGGATTATGGCAAAAATATCCCCGGCGCTGACGGCGTTTGCGCCGGACTGCATTCTTACAGCGCCGAAATACACGATTATTACCACTGAAAGGTTGAATAAAAGGAGCGAAAGGGGAGAGATTATCCCGATGCTCACGTTGGAGCGGATTATGTTTTCAGTCATAGCCTTTATGGCGCTGACAATGCGGCTGTGTTCCTTGTCCTCTTTGCCGAAGGCGCGGATAACGCGTATGCCGTGGAGCCTTTCGCGCATAATGTCGTTCTGCCTGTCGATGTAGATGTCCGCCTCCCGCCAGAGGGGCTCGATTCTTTTGCCTATGAGGCAGACTACGGCGAACACGACCGGGACAAAGCAGAGAAAAATCATGGAGAGCAGAACATCTTTGCTCAGTGAGAGCAGCACTCCGCCGATAAAAAGTGCGGGTATGGTGATAACTCCGCTGCAGAGCATGGAAGCCACCCACCCGAGAGTGTCAGTGTCGTGAGTGGAGCGGGTGACGAGCGCAGCAGTACCGATTTCGCTCATTTCTCCAAAGGTCATGGTGTTTACTTTAGCAAAAACCATTCTCCGAAGGTCGCAGCAAAAGCCTGCGACGACATCGGCGCTCAGTTTCCGCCCGAGAATGACAGTACCAAAACCGGTAAGGGAAATTACGAGCATATAAATGCAGTTTTTTATTATGTAGTCCATGTCGGAGCGGTATATGCCGTAGTCGACGATATTGCTCATGAGCGTGGGCAGGAGAAGGTCACAGGCTGTTGCCGCCGTCAGCAGCAGGAGTGAAAGAATTATTTTGCTTTTATAAGGAAGCAGTTTTTTAAGAATAGTTTTCATTTTTCCTCAAAACTCATTTCATAGCGGTCAAATAACAAAACCAAGTATAGCAAAAGAGCAGCATTTTTTCAATATACTGTCCGTTGAATATAATTCCCCAATACACTGCGGTAACTGTAAAGCCAGTGCCGCAATATTATTATGAATCCGACAGGGACGCTAACCGGTGCGTAACATAGAAAATAGTGGCTTTTCAGCTATGAAGAGCCACTATTTTTGTTAATTATTATCTTGCGGCCAGACTGTGAAATCTCTTCTGTCCTGCAGTATGTTGTTTATGTATTCACCCCAGTGAGTACCGGCAGCTGCTTTGTAAAATTCGTCAAGGGCAGAAACATCAACTTTAGAAAGAGTGCCGCCGAAATAGTTTACGTTTGTGCTGGCGCTGAGAGCGCAGAAAGCGTCCAGCTGTTCATCGTCGGTCACAAGTTCGCAGAGGCGCTCCTTTGCCTGATTATATGCGTTGTCATAGAAAAAGCTGTACCCGTATTCGTCATAGTTGAGCAGGTTTTCGTCTGCTGCACCGATTTTTTCCGCATACCCGGAGACATCTGTGGTTTTGGATTCATAATTCCAGCCGCTGTCATCGAGGGTGATGCAGCCGTATCTGTGGGGATAGACTGAAAAAGCCTCATTTACAATATCTGTAATGCCGTCCTCGTATGCTATGTGCTGGGTATGTATGTGCCCGCTGAAATAAAGCTCTGCTCCGTATTCATTAAACAGTTCTTTTACGTCAGCGGTGTTTCCTATGACGTAGCCAAGAGTGAAGGCTTTATTGTGCACCAAAAGGTTGTGATGCCCTGCGGCTATTGGAACGGCTCCGGCCTCTTTGCAGGCTTTGAGCTGCTCCTCAAGCCAGCTGAGGGTAGTTTCGCTCAGCTTGCCGTAAAGTGCTCCATAGGAAAGGTTTGTGTCAAGCATAAATATCCATGCGCCTTTTCCGGTGTCATATACATACGAAAGGGAATCGTTGTCATAGGAAAGCGCACCGGTGTACCCAAAATCGGCATATATCTCAGTAAAATCCTCCGGAGTTGTGGGTTCCGTCTCCACAGGTTCGCCCTCTGGGAAAATGTAAGCATAGGAAACTATGTCGTGGTTGCCCGGAATGACGAGCACCTTGATGCCGGCTTCACTGAGCACGGAGAGCCTTTCGGCAAATTCAGTGTGGGAGGCCTTTGCGCCTATGAAAGTGAGGTCGCCTGTTATGAGAATATAGTCTGGCTTTTCCTCGAGCATCCGGTCAATAAATGCGTCCACAATGTCGTCGAGATAGCGCATCTGCTTGCCTGAGCCGTTGGTGTCGTTTACCTCGAGATATTCTCCCTCATAGCTGTGGGTTTCCTTGCCCGCAAAATGCGTGTCCGAAATGACGACAATGGACAGCCCGTCATTTTTCCGGCATCCGCAGAGCTGAAACAGGGATACAAAAACAGAAATTATTAAAAGAAATGATATTATTCTGCGTTTTGTCATTGTGCTGAAAGCCCCCAAAATATTTGATGTGTAAATTCTATCACATAAACGGAATAACTGCAATGCCATATCGAAAACAGGGGTAAACAGTAAATTTTTATATCAAAAAATCAAAAATCTTATTGACAAAAATATTTTGATGTGGTATTATAGCTTTCGTCGCTGAGATGCTGGTGTAGCTCAGTTGGTAGAGCAGCTGATTTGTAATCAGCAGGTCGGGGGTTCGAGTCCGTCCACCAGCTCCACCAATCAGCAGGCGGCAAACTGAATATGTATATGGGAGTGTACCCAAGCGGCCAAAGGGGGCAGACTGTAAATCTGTTGTCAGTGACTACGGTGGTTCGAACCCACCCGCTCCCACCAAAAGGAAAGCTGTGAAAACGGCTTTTCTTTTTTTGTATCCAAAACTGGTCAGCTTCTTGTTTTTTAGTTCAATAGTGTTATAATAGTGTAAAAGCAGTATCGGCAGGAGGAAAGCCATGAAAAAGCAGCACAAAAAGATGATAGCACCAATTGTAATATCTGTTATATTTATTGTATATTATTTGGTCTATTTTGCGGTTTTGATTGCGCTGTTAAACGGTTTTTGGAAATACCTATTGGGCATTGTTCCTGTTGTCTTGGCCGTGCTGATGGCTGCGGTATGCTTTGACAGAATAAAAGAGATAAGGAGCGGTGAGGAAGATGATCTTAGTAAATACTGATTATATTACCGGCAAGGAGCTTGAAATGCTGGGCCTTGTGCGCGGCAGCACCATCCAAAGCAAGAACATAGGAAAAGATATAACCCAGAGCTTTAAAACCCTTGTGGGCGGTGAGTTAAAGGCCTATAACGAAATGATGAACGAAGCACGCGCTTTGGCCACTAAACGTATGGTTGAAGAGGCTGAGCAGATGGGCGCCGACGCGGTAGTAAATATCCGCTATGCGTCTGCCGCGGTTATGCAGGGAGCGGCAGAGGTCATAGCATACGGAACGGCAGTTAAATTTGTAAACAAATAAATAGTATCAAAAAGGCGGGAGCAAGCTTTTTAGCTTGCCCCCGCTTTTTTGTGAAGAATCATACTTTTTCGTAGTTTTCAAGGAAAGAATGTTCGGTGTTCTTTGTTTTGTAGCCCGGAAAAGTGTCGAGGCAGACAGAATGAATACTGTTGAAAATGCTCTTTTCAATGTTAGGATTGTCCCTTTTGAGACGACGAATAAGAGTTTTTATTTCCTGCCGCTTTGAGCCTCCGCCGCCGTTGTCACACATGGTGCAGTTTTCTGTGAAACGGCAGGCGCACTGGATAAATTCCAGATCGTTGTACCGCTTCCAGGCCAGAATATCGTCCTCGTGGATACAGTACATGGGACGGATAAGCTCCATACCCTCGAAATTCTGGCTGTGCAGTTTCGGTATCATAGCCTGAAGCTGCGAGCCGTAAAACATACCTATGACGGTGGTTTCGATAACGTCGCTGAAATGATGCCCAAGGGCGATTTTGTTGCAGCCCAGCTCCTTTGCTTTGCTGTAAAGATGCCCTCGCCGCATTTTTGCGCACAGGTAACAGGGTGATTTGTCCGTGCTGTTTGCGACGGCAAAAATATTTGTTTTAAAAATCGTTATCGGAATATGCAGAAGCGCCGCGTTATTTTCAATTTTCTGGCGGTTTATTTCGTTATAACCCGGGTCCATAACAAGATATACAAGCTCAAACGGGAAGTCGCTGATGCGCTGGAGCATCTGCATGAGCTTTGCCATAAGCATGGAATCCTTTCCGCCGGATATGCACACGGAGATTTTGTCCCCGGACTGGATAAGCTCATACCGCCTTATGGCAGTAATGAATGGGTTCCATATCTCTTTTCTGTATTTTTTTGTGATGCTGCGCTCAATCAGCTGATAGGGTTCCAATCCCTCTCTCATTTTACCAACTCCTTGTAGCAGCTGTCGAAAGCCTCCAGAAACTGCGCTATTTCATCTTCGGATGTGAGGTGGCTGAGGCTGATGCGCCAGGAGGACAGAGCGTTTTTTCTGTCCCTGCTCACCGTGAAAACTGCCCGGGAGGGAGTACCCTCCACTGAGCAAGCCGATTTTACGGAGACACAGATCCCCGCACGGTCGAGCGCCCGCTGGAAATCGCCAGCTTTTACGCCCTCCACGCTGATATTGAGAATATGCGGTATAGCGTCCTCCGGACTGTTGATACGTACTTTCGGATAAGCCGAAAGCGCCCTGCGCAAAGCGGTGTTTTTAAGTTTGACTGCCTCAAATCTCTCAGCCCGGTTGTCCAGAGCAAGGCCGAGCGCCGTGTCGAATGCGGCGGCAAGAGCGAGGGTTGGGGTGCCGCTTCTGTATAGAGTGGTGCTGACCCCTCCGTGGATAAGCGGCTCGATTATAAGCTCCCGGCGTTTGAAAAGAATACCGCTGCCGTTAAGGCCGTAAAACTTATGCGCGGCAAAGCTTGCTGCATCAATACCGTCAAATGAAAAACTGATTTTACCTATTGCCTGGGTTGCGTCGACGTGAAAGCGGCAGTCAGGATAATCCTTGAGGATTTCGGCAATTTCGGAGACGGGCTGAACGGTTCCGAGCTCGCTGTCCACAGCGCAGACCGACACAAGGACCGTATCGCTGCGCAGCAGTTCACGGAGATGGCCAAGGTCGATTTTTCCGTCCCGGCCAACGTCCAGCAGGTCTATTTCATATCCCTGCTCCTGAAGATAGGTGAGAGGTCCGCTGACGGAAGCGTGCTCAAGCGGGGTGGAGATAATGTGCTTCCCACGGTGGCGGGAAGTGCGGGCAATACCTTTAATGGCGAGATTGTTTGCCTCGCTTGCTCCCGAGGTATAGATTATTTCGGAGGAATCTATACTGAGTTTGCGGGATATGGATTCCGTTATGTCCGACAGAGCGGATTTTGCGGCTCTCCCGGCGCTGTGGTTTGAATTTGGGTTTCCGATGAAGCTCTGCTCCGTTTCAACAAATCGGGAGATAACCAAAGGATCCGCAGGGGTGTTGGCGGAGTAATCGAGATATATCATTTCCCTTTGCTCCCATAGCCGATCAGATCCTTGATGACCTCTCCGGCGATAATTAACCCGACCACCGGCGGAACAAAGGCGTTGCTGCCCGGAATCTGGCGGCGCTGTGTGCATTTTCTGGCCGTTCCGGGCGGGCAGATGCAGTGTGCGCGGCAGCTTATTGCCATGTCCTCGATAGGGGTTATGGGTTCTTCTTTGGAGTAAACGACTTTCAGTTTTTTGATGCCTCTGCGTTTCAGCTCCCGCCGCATGACCTTGGCAAGGGGACATACCGAGGTTTTATATATGTCCGTCACCTCAAAAGCAGTGGGGTCCACTTTGTTCCCGGCGCCCATTGAACTGATTATAGGGGTGCCTGCGGCGTTGGCATTCATGACGAGTGCGATTTTTCCGGTGACGGTGTCAATGGCGTCCACAACGTAGTCATATTGGGTAAAATCAAACTGCTCAGCGGTTTCGGGGGAATAAAAGGTCTTATATGTGTTCACCACGGCATCCGGGTTGATTTCGTGGATTCGTTCCTCAGCAACGTCAACTTTATATTTTCCGACAGTTTTCCTTGTAGCGTAGATCTGGCGATTCACATTGGTGAGGCAAACCTTGTCATCGTCAATCAGATCGACCGTTCCGACTCCGGAACGGACAAGCGCTTCCACGGTGTAGCCACCCACGCCGCCTATACCGAAAACAGCCACCCGGGAGCCAGCGAGCTTTTGCATTGCCTCTTTGCCAAACAGCAGTTCTGTTCTTGAAAACTGATTTAACATGGAACTTCCTTCCTTTGCGGCAGAGCACGGACCGACAGAGCGTTCAAAAGTCTGCCAAATTTAAATTTAAACATACTGCAAATCACATTTATACATAAAATAAACCGATACCCCATAAAACGGCATCGGCCGGCGGATTTGCAGGCAGAAATCAGGCATATAAAACCTATTAACTTAATATGATTTATTATAAGGATTTTGCACAGACTTGTCAACATATAGAAAATTATTTTAAAAATCAAAAAAATTTTGAAACTTGCTATTGACAAAGAAGAGGAAAATGCTATAATAATACCCATAAAACTGATAGGTTTAATATGAAAATGAAAAGAGACTTACATATGAAGCTCACAGACGGATCAAGACGATGTTGAAAGTACGGCTTTCAAATTCCGACAAAAATTTATCTTTACATCAAAGGAGAAATTGATATGAGAACATATGACAGAATTACAGACCTTATCGGTAACACCCCATTACTTAAACTTACAAATTACATTAAGGAAAAAGAGCTTGGAGCGGAGATTTACGGAAAGCTCGAATATTTTAATCCCGCAGGAAGCGTAAAAGACAGAATCGCAAAAGCTATGATCGACGACGCGGAGGAGAAAGGCCTTCTGAAGCCGGATTCCGTAATCATTGAGCCTACGAGCGGAAATACCGGCATAGGTCTTTCCGCTGTGGCGGCGGCAAGAGGATATAAAATCATTCTCACCATGCCGGAGACCATGAGCATTGAGCGTCGCAACCTTCTCAAAGCATACGGAGCGGAGCTTGTTCTAACGGACGGCGCCAAAGGAATGAAAGGCGCCATTGCAAAAGCGCAGGAGCTCGCGGCGGAAACTCCGAACAGCTTTATTCCCAGCCAGTTCACAAACGCCGCAAACCCTGCAATACACCGCAGCACCACAGGACCTGAAATCTGGAATGATACCGACGGAAAAGTGGATATTTTTGTTGCCGGCGTAGGCACCGGCGGCACCGTTTCCGGCGTCGGTGAGTATCTCAAAAGCAGGAACCCTGACGTAAAAGTTGTAGCGGTGGAGCCCGCAGGTTCTCCGGTGCTTTCCAAAGGAACTCCCGGCCCTCATAAAATTCAGGGCATAGGAGCGGGCTTCGTGCCGGATACGCTTAATACTCAAATATATGATGAGATTATAGCCGTGGAAAATGAGGATGCCTTTGAGACGGGCAGAACTCTTGCGAGAAGGGAAGGACTTCTGGTAGGAATTTCTTCCGGAGCAGCCGTATGGGCCGCGACAGAGCTTGCCAAACGGCCTGAAAATGCCGGTAAAATCATTGTAGCGCTTCTTCCGGATACCGGAGAACGTTATCTTTCCACTCCAATGTTTTCAGAATAAATAAAAAATACGCTTCCCAAAAAGGAAGCGTATTTTTTATATGCTGTAATCATTGGTGTACCGCTCTTTTTGCTGGTCGAGAATATCCTGCAAAGTGATGCCGTCGAGATACTCATTTATCACCCGGCTGAGCCCCTGCCAAATGGGGAGCGTTGCACATTCATCGCTGCGCTCACATTCGATGGGGTCATGCTCAAGGCAGGCAACGGGAGCGAGGCTCCCTTCAGTAAGGCGCAGAATTTCGCCGACAGTATATTTGTCTGGAGATTTTGCAAGCATGTATCCGCCCTGGGAGCCGCGGTTCGTTTTCAGAATGTCGGATTTATTGAAAATCGGAATTATCTGTTCCAGATATTTTTTGGATATGCCCTGGCGCTGTGCAATATCTTTCAGAGCAATGAATCCGCAGTTTGAGTGCTCAGCAAGGTCAATGAGCATTCGGAGTGCGTAGCGCCCCTTTGTGGAAATTTTCATAAATCCTCACCCCATGTTTTTTTCTGTGCCTATAATAACATATTTTTTGTAAGTTTTCAAGCAAGCGCAGGCCAAATCCAAAAGGTACGGTACGTATTCTGCTCAGCAGACGAGATTTCCGTTCCGGAGCTTTAAAATTTTATCGTATTTTTCAGGATTTCTCAGGTTGTGTGTGATAGTAAGCATGGTGAGCCCGGGAATATCCATGAGCTCTTTTTCAATTTCGACAGCAGTATCTGCGTCAAGGGCGGAAGTGCCCTCGTCCAAAATCAGAAAAGGAGTATTCCGGATAAGCGCCCTCGCAATGGCAATACGCTGTCTCTGTCCGCCGGAGAGACGTTCTCCGCGCTGACCGACTTTATAGTCGGCCCCGTCGGGGAGCTGTGACATGAATTTTTTTACTCCGCTGAGGGAGACAGCGTGCTCAAACTGTTCATTGCTGAACTCGTCAAACAGACATATGTTGTTTCTCACCGTATCGTCAAACAGGAAAACGTCCTGATGTATCACAGAAACAATGGAACAGATTGACTCCCTGTCGAGGCTTTTCAACTCCGTCCCGTCATAGAAAATGCCTCCGCCATATCCGTCGAGCTCCCCGGTCAGAAGCCTTATGAGCGTAGTTTTGCCGCTGCCGCTCCCGCCCGTGAGGGCATATTTTTCGCAGGGTTTAAGCTCAAGAGAGGCGTTTTCTAAAACCTTTTCACCTTCGCGATATGAAAAAGAAAGCCGGTCAGCTTTAAGTCCGTGCTCAAACTTTGGCTCCGCGCCGTTTATAACGGACGCCGGCTCATAATCTGCAAGGCCGTTGACACGTTCAATTATGGGTTTCATGCTTTTGAGCACGGGCGCGCTTCTAAGCACCACCGAAAGGGCACCGCAAAAAGACTGGCTGAGCGAGATGAACGCCACCAGCGCGCCCATTGACATTCTGCCTTTGAGCACCATATAGCAGGAAAGTCCGAGAATTGCAGACTGTGCCATGACGCTCAGAAGCTGCGCAAGCCCGTCGGAAAAAGAGGAGAGACCGTTTGTCCGGTATTCAGCGATTTTGAGTTCAGAACTGCACTTCTCGAAACGTTTCAGCGCGTGCTTTTTTATTCCGAAGGAGGAGACCACTTCAAATCCAGCGAATATCTCAGTAAGAAAAGTTGTGAGTGCGGACAGCTTTTCTGAATGTGCCTTTTCAAGCTTTCCGAGCCTTTTGCCGAGCAGCATCGGTACAAAAATCATCACAGCGGCGCAGCAGACGGTGGCCAAAGCGACAAAAGGCTGATAATAAAGCATCAGCAAAGCGGAGAAAAACATACTTCCGACGAAGAAAAACAGGAGAAAAAGAAAACCGAAATAGGAGCTTTGAATGGTTCTCAGGTCGTTCGTGAGGGCGGAAACGTAGTCCGACGAATTGACCTTTCCGAAATCACTGCGGCTCCTTTTCATAATTCCGGAAAACACTTTACGGCGCATATCGTCTGCAATAAGCGTCGAGAATGCTCCCTGACCGACAACCGATACGATATATGCGGACGCGGCGAGAAACTCGTATGCGATATTTGCTCCGATGAGCCGCAAAGCGGCGGCATAATCTGTGCTCATAACGCTGTCAATGAGCATCTGGCTGAGCACGGAGCCCCCGACTATGAGAAGGTCGGATATGACCGTAATTAAAAACACCAGTGCAAAAAGGCCGGCTCGTCTGGTCAGATACCTTTTCATTTCTGCGCTTCCTCCCGTGCGACGGATGAAAGCCTTCCCGTTTCATCGTCGTTAAGCAGATCGAGCAACAAATCAATGCCGCTCAGATCCGGGGATTTGCTAAAGCGAAGTTCGGGTTTTAAGCAGTCTCCTTTCAAAAAACTTGTTTCTTTGGGTGGGACGTGCTCATTTTTTATAAGCTTCACCGCTTTGCGGACGTGGAGATCCGCCGAATCGCGCTCGCCCTGTTTTTCCTCAAACACAGCGAGTTTGGCGTTGATTGCCGCATTAAGCAGGGAATAGGAGTCACACTCCACAGCGTCAAGCACGGCGGCGCTCCAGCTCATGGCGGCTTTTGCCTTTTCGGGCTGACCGAGCTTTTCCCACAGCTGTTCCAAAAGAAGCGTATCCGTTATCATGTCAAACAGGCTCGAATAAAACACGTCGGATACGGCGGCAAGAGCCTCCTCGTTCTTTCCTGCATTTGCAAGGCAGCGGGAAAGGGCACGGTTATTTGCTCCGCCGACGTTGCTTTCCTTATAGTATTTTTGTGCCATATCCCAGTTTTCCATAAGCTCGTACTGGTTTGCCAGCTTTTTTAAAAGCTCAAACCTTTTTATTACGTCGCCGTCATCAAGCAGAGAGAACAGCCGTTTTGTGAGCTCAACGGCGCGCTCTGTATAGGAACTATCCATGGTAAGAACAGCAATATTCTGGAAAACATTTGATGCATTTTCCACGGCTTTATATGAATTGGGATAGCGGCGAACAAGTTTTTCAGCAGTGTCGCTTGCTTTGCCGTACTGCCCATCGCTTACAAAATTGTTTGCTCCCGTAATTATTTCTTCCATTCGGCAGGGGCTGATTTCGTGACCGATAAGAGTGTCAACGGACATTTCAAAGAAATCAGCAAGCTCGGAAAGCACGCTCAGCTCCGGAGCGGCCTGCCCGGTCTCCCATTTGGAAACGGAGGCGGCGGAAACGCCCATCGCTTCAGCAAGCTGCTCCTGGGTAAGGCTTTTCTCCTTGCGGGTTTTTCGTATGTTTTCACTTAAGTTCATATATTTTGCTCCTTTCATGTCGGAGAAAATTTTCAAAGCTGCTTTGTAAGCCCAGTATAACAAAAGAAAATTCTAAAAACCACCCATTGATCTTCTGATTTGGAAATTTATTTTTTAACTATAGGTTGATTTTTGCCGTATGTATAAGCTGAAAATCAGGTGGGACTTTAGTACCACGGAGGGATTGTTTTATCTTTTGATTCGTGCTATAACCTATATAAATAAGTTTGGGGGGCAAAAAATGGACGACTGGTTTACCGTTGATAAAATCGACGACAGCACATATGTAATCAGCGAGTACCGCCACTGGGAGGAGACGCATTGTTATCTTCTGAATGGCGTGGAACGCAGTCTGCTGATAGATACGGGCCTCGGCATCTGTAATATTTACGATGAAGTGGCAAAGCTCACCGATAAGCCGGTTGCCGCCGTCGCTACGCATATTCATTGGGACCATATCGGCGGACACAAGTATTTCAGCGACTTTTATGCCCACGAGAACGAGCTTGACTGGCTGAACGGAAAATTTCCGCTGCCGCTGGAAGCTGTCAAAAACATGGTTATGGACCGCTGTGACCATCCGGAAGGCTATGATGTGAATGGCTATGAGCTTTTTCAGGGTACACCGACGCGAGTTTTAAAAGACGGAGATAAAATAGATTTGGGAGGGAGAATCCTTGAAGTTATCCATACTCCGGGGCATTCTCCCGGACACATGTGCTTCTGGGAGGAGAAAAGAGGGTACCTTTTTACCGGCGATTTGGTATATAAAGACACGCTTTTGGCCTATTACCCCTCCACGGATCCGGAGGCCTATTTGAGTTCACTTGAAAAAATATCACTTCTTCCGGCGAAAAGAGTTTTCCCGGGCCACCATTCGCTTGATATTGAGCCGGAAATAGTGTTTCGCATGCGCGACTCCTTTCGGGCGCTCAAGAAAGAGGAAAAACTCCGCCACGGGAGCGGTACTTTCAGTTATGGGGATTGGGCCCTTTGGATTTAATGTCGTGCCGCTCACTTGACTTGAGAAACGAAAAACAATATACTAACACATGTATACAACAAAATCAGCAAAGGAGAAAAGCCATGACCGAAGAACTTAAATCCAAAATAGAGAAGCTCGCAGAGCTTCAGAAAAAAATCTATGCTTTCAACTATGCTTCTTCCTCAATATATCTTGACGGCGTCACCGTTGCGCCGAGAGATACTGAGGAGGGCAGGGGCGAAGCGCTGGGAATCCTTTCCGAGTATACATACGAGCTGGCAACCTCTAAAGAGACCATTGAGCTTCTCGAAAGCCTCAAGGAACATAAAGACGAGCTTACGCCTCATCAGGCAAGAGAGGTCGAGCTCCTTCTGAGGGATAATGACTATATGAAAAACATTCCTCAGGAAGAATACGTGGCGTACCAGAGGATACTCAGCAAAGCTGACTATGTATGGCACAGAGCAAAAGAGGAAAACGACTACGAGTCCTTTAAACCTGTGCTCAAGGATATTTTTGATTACAATATCCGTTTTGCAAAATACTATAAGCCCGATGAGGAGCCATACAACACCCAGCTCAATATGTTTGAGCGCGGCCTCACCATGGAGCAGTGCGACAAGTTTTTTGCAACTCTCCGCGAGCACATAGTTCCTCTCATCAAGAAAATCGGAGAAGTACCCCAGATAGATGATTCTCCGCTTTACGGCGATTTTCCCATTGTAAAGCAGAAAGAGCTTACAAAATATCTTATGGATTATATGGGAATCGACCCCAACCACTGCGTATGCGGGGAAACCGAGCACCCGTTCACCCTCGAGTTTACTAAGGACGACGTGCGCATCACCACTCACTATTTCGAGGACAACGTGACTTCCTCCATGTATTCTGTTATCCATGAGAGCGGCCACGCCCTTTACGAGCTCGGCGGCGCTGATGAGCACAAATATACCGTGGTTGCGGGCGGCGTTTCCATGGGTATCCATGAGAGCCAGTCGAGATTCTTTGAAAACATCATCGGAAGGAGCGAGGCCTTTACCGGCGCAATTCTGCCGAAATTCAAGGAGATGTTCCCGGAACAGTTTGCCGATATAACTCCCCGCAGTTTTTATGAAATGATAAACAAGGCCCAGCCCTCGCTGATCCGCACCGAGGCCGATGAACTGACCTATGCGCTCCATATTATGGTCCGCTATGAAATCGAGAAAAAAATGTTTGCTGGTGAGCTCACTGTGGATGAGATTCCCGCCGAGTGGAACAGGCTTTACAAAGAATATCTTGGAGTTGACGTTCCGAACGATACCAAAGGCTGCCTCCAGGATTCCCACTGGTCAGGCGGCAGCATAGGATACTTCCCGTCCTACGCCCTCGGCAGTGCCTACGGCGCCCAGATGCTTGCAAAAATGCGCGAGGACATGGACGTGGAAGCGGTATGCGCCTCCGGTACGCTCAAGCCCATTTCCGACTGGCTCACGGAGAGGATTTATCAGTACGCAAGCATGTACGACCCCAAAGAGCTGTTTGAAAAGGTCTGCGGCGCGCCCTTTGATCCGACATATTACACCGATTACCTCGAGAAAAAATACAGTGACATTTATAAACTCTAATAAAAAAAGAGCCTCAGCATGAGGCTCTTTTTTTATGTTTTTCATTGAGCTTGACAAGTCTCGGCCTGTTGTACCTTTGCAGTATGACAAAAAGGCAGTCCAGCAGCGCCGCAACGGCGGAAGTAATCAGAAAAACGGCAAATTCACCGAAGGGGATAGCAAGCAAAATGGGCGCCAGCGAAAGTACCACAATGATCTCATGCACGATTTCAGAAACGCACATATTCTGGATTATCTCATCAAGGCTGTGAATTCTTAACGAAAAGCTTTCAGGAATAAACGTCGGAACTCTGTCCTTCCAGGCTTTTACGCAGAGAGTTTTATAGAGTTTGTCTTCGAAGGGCTTTGGTGCAAACCACTTGGAATTGCAGTCAAAAGTATGTATTTTGCCAAAGCGGTTTACGAAAAGGCCCACGAGCAGGCGCATTGCAAAATGATAAAATGTTGTACCAAAAGTAATGGCGGTGGACAGAAGAAAAACGTTCCGGTAAATTAAGTAAAACAGCGCAAACAACGCTGTTCCGGCGCCGAAAAAAGCCGTGAGGCCAAAAACAAGCCGGCGCACATCAAGACCTCCTTACAGATATTCAAAAATGAGCACGGCCTTCTGGCCGTGCTCAAATCTGAGCATAAATTATTTTTTCTCAGCTCCGTAAATTTCAGCGAGGTGCTTTATCATTTCAACTGCGCTGTCCATTTGCTCAATGCAGGCAAATTCATATTTTCCGTGGAAATTGTACCCGCCGGTTCCGAGGTTGGGGCAGGGAAGTCCCATGAAGGAGAGCACACAGCCGTCGGTTCCGCCGCGGACAGGTTTGGAAACAGGTTCGCCTCCTGCAAGACGGATGGCTTTTTTTGCGTTTTCAATGAGGTGGAAATGGTTTTCGATTATCACACGCATATTTTTGTAGTCAAAACCGGTTTCGGCCTCGGCGACCTTTGCGCCGTAACGGCGGTTTATCTCGTCTGCGGCACGGTGAATGTAATCAACGCGGTATTTGAGCTTTACTTCGTCATGGTCGCGTATGATGTAATCCAGTTCAGCGCAGTCACATACGCCTTTCATTCCGATGAGATGATAGAAACCGTCATATCCTTCGGTATGCTCAGGTCTTTCCACTTCTGGGAGAAGGGAGTTGAACTCCATTGCAGCGAGAGAAGCGTTTATCATTTTGTCCTTTGCGCTGCCGGGATGGACACTGACACCGTTGAATTTAATTCTTGCGTGAGCGGCGTTGAAGGTCTCGTACTCCACTCCGCCGAAGGCATCGCCGTCAAGGGTATAGGCGAAATCCGCGCCGAAGCGTTCAAGGTCGAATCTGTTTGCTCCGCGGCCGATCTCCTCGTCAGGGGTGAAACCGATTTTGATGGTGCCGTGTTTGATTTCAGGATGGGCTATAAGCTCCTCAGCTGCCGTAAGTATTTCGGCGATGCCGTTTTTGTCATCAGCGCCGAGCAGGGTGGTGCCGTCTGTGACAATTATGTGTTTGCCTATGCAGTCTGCCATTTCCGGGAAATCCTTGCAGGAAAGGACAACGCCGAGTTCCTCGTTGAGCACAACGTCTCCTCCGTTATATTCAACGATTCTGGGTTTGATATTGGTAAAAGGGACCTCGCGCACAACGTCCATGTGGGCGATAAATCCTACTACCGGGGCGTTCTCGCAGCCTTCGGATGCGGGAATTTCTCCGTAGACGTAGCCGTTATCGTCAATGTATACGTTTTTTACGCCCATTTCTTTCATTTCGTCGCAAAGCGCCATCCCGAGGACGGTTTGTTCAGAAGTGCTGGGACAGGTTTCACTCGTCTCGTCAGAGCCGGTGGGATATTGCACATATTTGAGAAGTCTTTCGTATGCTTTCATTTTTACCTCCGCTATACATTAAATTTACATAGTTGTATTCTATCAGAAACCAGACATATATTCAAGTTTAAAATATGACAAAATGTGTACGGCAAGTTGCACAAAAACGATATCACAAAATCTGTCATAATGTCAGTATTTCGGGAAATCTATTTACAAATTTGTATACGAAAGCTATAATACAAGTGATGCAATGGTTGAAAATTGTTGCATAATTTAATTCAGAGAGAAGGAACAAAATGCGTAAAACCACATTGTTCAAATTGATTGCAGTTCTTGCGTGCCTCAGCCTTGTGCTTGCCGGATGCTCTTCTTCCGGAAACGAGAGCGAAGTAAACCTTAATGATTACACCCTTGATGAAATCGTTGAGAAAGCAAAAGAAGAAGGTCATCTTGAATCTGTAGGTATGCCTGACAGCTGGGCAAACTGGGGAGAGACCTGGGAAGAATATACCGCTGAATATGGTATCACCCACAACGACTCCGATATGAGCTCCGCAGAGGAACTCACCATGTTCGCAAACGACAGCACCAGAGCAATCGGTGACATTGGTATAGCTTTTACCAAACAGGCTGTTGAAGATGGTCTTGTTCAGTCCTACAAAACCTCCTATTGGGATTCCGTTCCGGATTGGGCAAAAGATTCCGACGGACTTTGGATGGTAGCTTATACCGGATGCACAGCTTTCCTCTATAACGAAACTCTCCTCGGCGGCGAAATGCCCACTTCCTGGCAGGAAGTACGTGATGGCGATTACACCATCTCCATCGGCGACGTAGTGGGCGGCGCTACCGGACAGGGCAACGTCATCGCCACTGCCTATGCTTTCGGCGGAGACATTGACAACCTCGAGCCTGCTTATGAGTTCTGGCTTGAGATGGCTAAGGCCGGCCGTATCAACAAGATCGATATTACTTATCAGAACTTTGAATCCGGCGAGGTTCCCTTCGGCGTAATCTGGTCCTATAACGCAGTTACTTACAGAGACAACGCTTCCGCAAGCAAGGGCTATCAGATGTCCACCTGCATCCCCAGCGACGGCTCCATCCTTGTAGGCTATGCTTCCGTTATCAATAAGACCACTGATACTCCCTTTGCTGCTGCACTTGCAAGAGAGTACATCTTCTCCGACGAAGGCCAGATAAACCTTGCAAAATCCGGAGCAATTCCTACCAGAACCGATGTCGTTATCCCCGAAGATGCTCAGCAGTTTGATCCTGCAGAATATGCAAACGCAGTAGGTATTTCCGATGCAGAGCATTATGCAGAGGTTTGCGCAGAGATTTCCGCTTGGTGGAACGATAATATCATTCCTCTTCTTGGATGATAATTGGTTTTCTCAGATCAGTTTAAAGCATAAAGAATGGGGCGTGCTCAAAGGGTACGCCCCATTCTTGGATAAGAGGTTTGCCTAATGAAGAATGTAACTTCGGCAAAGAACAGAAACACAAACAAATATTTGTACTTGCTTGCTCTTCTGCCTTTTGTAATAATTGTTTTGCTTTATGAGCTTGTTCCGCTGTTCATGCTCATAGTAGACAGCTTTGGATCTGATGCGGATAAAGCTGTTCTTTTTACACTTGAGAACTATAAAAAAATATTTACCACGTTAGGATATCAAAAATCCATAACTAACAGTCTCAAAATAACGACTGTTTCCACCATTGTCGGAATTATAATAGCATTTTTCGGCGCGAAAGCTGCCTATAATTCCAGGGGAAAATGCAGAAGCATATTTATGACCGTTCTGAATATGACTTCTAACTTTGCAGGTGTCCCGCTGGCGTTTGCATATATGATACTCCTCGGCAACATAGGAGTTATTACCCAGATAGGAAATCTCTATGGAATCGAATTTATTCAGAATTTCGACCTTTACAGCAGTCAGGGCCTTATTCTGATGTATATATATTTCCAAATTCCTCTTTCCACGCTCCTTCTCATCCCTGCCTTTAACGGTGTAAGGAAGGAATGGAGAGAGGCCAACATGCTTCTTGGCGGAAGCGAAGGCACTTTCTGGTTCAAAGTAGGAATCCCCGTGCTTATACCGAGTATTTTTGGAACAATAAGCGTTCTTTTCGCAAATGCGCTTTGCGCGTATGCCACTGCTTATGCCCTTGTTATGAATAACTTTAAGCTTCTGCCGCTGGATATTTCAGCCTCTTTCACAGGAGATATTGCTTCAAAGCCGAAATTCGGCGCGGCCCTTTCGGTAGTTATGATGGTTATAATGTGCGCTGTGATTCTTCTTGACAACTATATTGTCAAAAAGACTACGGCATGGAAAACGAGGTGAAAACCATGAACAAGAAATCAAAAGTTTTTTCCAACATTTTTATGACCTGCGTCATTGTCTGGCTTTTGTTCCCGCTTGCGGCAACGCTTATATATTCACTTTTCAGAAACTGGACGGAGATTATCCCACAGGGATTTTCGTTTAACAGCTACATAACCGTTTTCAGTAATCCAAATTTCTTTTCTGCCCTTTACCAGACAGTGCTTCTCTGCATAGTCCCGATAATTATTACAATAATTGTGGTGCTTCTGGCCCTTTTTGTTACAACAGTATATTTCCCGAATCTCGAAAAATATGTCCAAATGCTCTGTATGATACCCTATACGATCCAGGGAGTTATTCTTTCTGTTTCAATTCTCAGCGTTTACGGAAAAAGCGGAGGATTTTTGGGGAACAGAATGGTAATGCTCATTGGCGCTTACTGCATAATAATCCTTCCTCATATTTATCAGGGCATAAGAAACAGCATGCATGCCATAAGCATGACTACGCTGATCGAAGCCGCCGAAATGCTTGGAGCAAGCAGACTGTACGCGTTCTTTAAAGTAATTGTTCCGAATATCATAACCGGCATAACCGTTTCTTCTCTCCTTGCTGTGGGAATCCTTTTCGGAGATTATGTCATCATAAGGAACCTCTCCGGAAGCGGAACTATAAATATGCAGATATATCTGTATCAGGCAATGAAGCGTTCAACGGATGAATCTTCTGCAGTCATAGTTTTAATAATGCTTCTTACCTTTGCAATCACTGCGCTGGTTCTTTATCTGCAGAGCAGAAGCAAGATCGAGAAAATCCAAAAAGAGGGGAGATAAGCAGACATGTCTTATATTCGTTTTGAAAATTTAAATAAATCTTTTGGCAATAACCACGTTCTTAAAGATATTAACCTTGAAATTGAAAAAGGTGAGCTTGTAACCCTGCTTGGCCCTTCGGGCTGCGGCAAATCCACTTTGCTGCGCTGCCTTTCCGGCCTTGAGCAGGTGACCAGCGGCCGCATCTATCTTGACGGGGAGGATATCACCGACGTAAGCCCCCGCCGCCGCGGCATCGGAATGGTTTTCCAGCAGTATTCTCTTTTCCCAAACATGAGTGTAAAGGACAACGTCGCCTTCGGCCTTAAAATGAAAAATGTTCCGAAGCACGAAATTGATGAGAAAGTCAAAGAGATGCTCGATATAGTGGGACTTTCCGATAAAATCGACCAGTTCCCGATGCAGCTCTCCGGCGGCCAGCAGCAGCGTGTTGCCCTTGCGAGAGCAATGGTAACTGAACCGAAGGTGCTTTTGCTCGACGAGCCACTTTCCGCCATTGACGCGCTCCTCCGCCGCAATCTCCAGATAGAGATAAGACGTATTCAGCAGAAGCTCAACATAACCACAATTTTCGTAACTCATGACCAGGACGAGGCTATGGTTATGTCCGATACGATTCACCTTTTCAACGAAGGACACATAGAACAGTCCGGAACTCCTGTTGACCTTTACACCGCTCCCGCGACGAAATTTGCCGCAACTTTCATCGGAAACTATAACCTGCTGAGAGCAGAGAAGTTCGGCAAAGCCTGCGGTGCGGAGTTTGACTGCAATGACGTTGCTATCCGTCCTGAGATTGTTAAGATGAGCAAAGAGCCTCTTGACGAGAACGAGTACTATCTTCTCAAAGGAACTGTCACGAACTTTATTTCCCACGGAAATATCATTCGTTTCCACGTTGACTGCGGAGATGTGTGGCTCAACTCCGATGTGGTATTTGAGCGCGAGCTCGCGTTCAACGTCGGCGACGAAGTTTACGTAGGCGTAGAAAAGAACTTGATTATTAAACTGTAAAGCAATATAATAAAAACAAGCAGTACCGGAAGGCAATGCCTTCCGGTATATTTTATAAAAATGGTTTGGAGGCTGCTATGACAAAAATATATGCCCACCGTGGCTTTTCTGAAAAATATCCGGAAAATACTTTGCTCGCTTTTAAGAAGGCGGCGGAAACGGGAGCTGAGGGAATCGAGCTCGATGTACATCTTACCAAAGACGGAGAAATCGTCGTAATGCATGACGAAAACACCGTCCGCACCACCGGAACGAATGCCCTTATAAAAGATCTCACCCTTGAGCAGTTTAAATTACTTGATGCGGGATATGTAAAAAAAGGCGAATTTGGGTTTGAAGCGCCGCCCGCGCTTCGGGAAGTTTTTGAGCTCCTTGCCGAGACCGGAATGGAATGTAATATAGAAATCAAAAGCGGCGTATATGAGTACCCCGGCATCGAAAGAAAGGTCCTTAATCTCATTGATGAGTTCGGCCTTCGGGATAAAATAATCATCAGTTCTTTTAACCACTATACCGTCTGCCGTTTTAAGGAGCTCGCGCCCGATGTTAAATGCGGATTTCTTGAGGAAAGCTGGCTTATTCACCCCGGTGCATATACGAGAAACAGGGGAGTGGAGTGCTTCCACCCGTTTTTCAATATGCTCAACCATGAGAACGTGCAGGATCTGCGCAATAACGGCATTGAGATAAACGCCTGGACCATAAACGATGAGGAGGATATGCGAAAAGCCCTCAGGCTCCAGCTTGAAATTGCCATTACTAACAGCCCGGACCGCTTCCTTGAAATAAGAAAGGAAGTCTTAGGAAAATGATGCGTATTGCGCACAGGGGGCTTGCCGGGCTTTATCCGGAAAATACTCTGCTGGCGTTTGAAAAATGCCTTGAATATTCCCCCGATGCCATAGAGCTTGATGTTCAGCTTACGAAGGACGGAAAACTTGTCGTTTTCCACGACGAGGAACTTCTCCGCACCACCGGTGCAAAGGGCTGGGTTAAGGATTTCACTCTTTCAGAGCTCAAAAAACTCAATGCCGCCCACGGATATGACATTCCCAATCAGGAGATCCCCACCCTTGACGAATATTTTGACCTTATTGAAGGCCGGGATATTCTCACCTTTGTGGAGCTGAAAAACAGCTTTGTTACATACCCGGGACTTGAGGAAAAAGTTCTCAAAGTAATTGATGAGCACGAAAGGCGCACCAGCGTTATCATCTATTCCGCGAACCATTATTCGGTTATGAAATTCAAAGAAATGGCGCCGGATGTTGAGATTTGCTTTCCCTTTGATAACTGGATTTTCGATTACGGCGAATACTGCGAAAAGCGCGGCGTGATGATCACCATTCCTTATTATAAAGCTATGACGCCGGAGCTTATAGCAGATTTCCATGAGCACGGAGTCAAAGTGTACCCCTGGACCGTTGATGACAGGGATGAGATGCTTGAGATGCTCAAAATGGGCGCGGACGGGCTTCTTACAAACCGTATAGATATTTTGAGCACCATGGAGGGGTGAGAACCGTGGAAACAACAGATTATCTGAAGGACTATTATGAACAAATCGACGAGGACGGACGCCTCTGTTCAAGGCACGGCAGGGTAGAATACCTCACCACAATGAGATATATTGAAAATATCTGAAACCCAGCATGAATATCATTGAAATCGGTGCAGGAACCGGCCGGTACAGTCATGCGCTTGCCCAAAAGGGCTATCACGTGGACGCCGTGGAGCTTTTGGAGCACAATATAGAAATCTTCAAAGGACATACGCTTGAAAACGAGCCGGTCACAGTTACAAAGGGCAACGCGCTGGATTTATCAGCTTTTGAAAGCGATAAATATGATATAACTCTGCTCCTTGGTCCGATGTATCATCTGTTCACCCGAGAGGAACAAAGCAGTGCTTTGGCAGAGGCTTTTCGTGTGACGAAAAGGGGCGGAGTGATTTTTGCGGCTTACTGTATGGGCGACGCGGCTGTCCTTTCTCACGGTTTTATAAAAGGCAAGATCCGTGATATAATTAAAAAATGTATGCTCGACGCGGAAACCTTTGAAACCTTCTCGAATCCCTGGGATATTTTTGAGCTTTACCGCAAAGAGGATATAGACAATCTGCGTTCAGAGCTGGACGCAGAACAGCTCCATTTCGTGGCGGCTGACGGTTTTGCTAACTATATGCGCCAAACTCTTGCAGATATGGATGAGGAGACTTATCAGATTTATCTTAAATACCACTTTGCAACCTGTGAGCGGCAGGATATGGTCGGATATTCACACCACACCCTTGACGTTTTCAGAAAAAATGCCTGAGCACCGCAATATAAACTGAGCACCGGTTTATTTGAGCACGGTGCCCGGTCTTATATAATTTGCATTGAAAGGACGATGATTTTTTATGACATTGAAATGCGAACGGAGGGCACGCAATATTTGACCCTCCAATAATTTGACGGAGGAATAAATATGATACGCCTTTTAGATGTTACTGAGGAAAACTGGCTCGAGGTTGCTGCTTTATCAGTAAGAGAGGAACAGAAAAATTTTGTCGCACCGGCAATAGGTATTCTTGCAAGGGGGTACGTTTACCGGAACTGCAACTCCAGGGTTATAGTTTTTGCTGATGATAACAGAATTGTCGGCACAGCGCTTGTCCGGGACCTTGACGAGGAACCCGCCTGCTACGATCTGCAGGAATTCATGATTGATAAGCGGTTTCAAAACAGGGGATACGGAACTAAAGCCCTTAGCCTTATTTTGGAGCTTCTTGACGCTGAGCGGAAATATGAATGTATTGAGGTGTGCGTGAATAAATTTGACGCGCCTGCGCTCCATGTTTACGAAAAAGCGGGTTTTGCTGACACAGGTTATATTGACGACGACGTACCGGATTGCTTAAATTTTATGTATCATTTCAAATGAAACAAAAAGAGCTGCCCGAAAGGGCAGCTCTTTTGCTCTGATTATAATTATTATTTTCCGAACAGCTTAGCAAGCGGCTCCACCACTTTCTGCAAATCGGAAATTGCGGAGTTTAGAGCATCAATATCTATCTGCTCGACTTTTTTCAGCGCCTCGTCTACGTCGTCGAGAGCTTCAGTGAGGCTGTCGCCGCTTTCCTCGATAAGAGTGTTGGCGTTCTGGAGCAGTTCAGTCAGTTGGGATTCCTCGAGCACGGTGTTAAGCTCGTGCGTAAGCACGGTGATTTCGTCAATGGCGGTATTGGCTTCGTCCAGCACGCCGCTTATCTGTACGCTCAAAAGTATCAGCGCTGCCGCCACAATGAGCAGAAGCACGGAGATGAATATCGTCTGTCGCTTTATCCATTTTGTCTGCTGAAGGTTCTGCTCATAAACGAGCTGGCGAAGTTCTGAATCGGATTTTCTGAGGTTTTCATTGTTGCCGTTCATATTGAGATCTCCTTTTTTATATGAAAAGATTTAAAATTCCAAAGGAAAGTACGCCCATAATTATTCCGCAAGCCACCACTCCGAGGCCTATCGCCACAAGGCATTTTTTGATCCGCAGCTGCAGCAGCGCAGCTACAAGGGACGCTGTCCAGGCCCCTGTTCCGGGAACGGGCAGCGCTACGAAAAGAAAAAGCCCGAGAAGCTCCCAGTTTCCGATCTGGAGAGCTTTTTTGTTGCCGCGGTCGATGATTTTCTGAAATATCCAGCCGATTTTTTTAAATTTGGAAAAATAGGTCAGTATGCCTTTTGAAAACTTTATGAGAAACGGTACAGGGAGAATGTTTCCCAGCACACAGCAGATAAAGCTGGACCAAAAAGGCATTTCCGCCACTGCTGCATATATCATTGCACCGCGAAGCTCAACAAACGGTACCATGGATATAAGAAATATATGCAGATAATTTTCCAAACCGGCACACTTCCTTTATTTTTGTTAAATACTATTGTAATTTAAAGAAAGGTAAAAGTAAAGATTAAAGTAAAGATTGAAATAAAATAATAAAAATGCTTTTATTCCGCATAACTTTGTGGTAAAATCAGAATGTATTTTTATGACCGGGAGGATATTATGAAAAGGATTCTTTCTATATTTCTTGCAGTTTTAATGATTGTATCTGCATTTGCCGGCTGCTCCGGCGACGGGGAGCCGGCAGAAAACAGTTCCGGACAGGATTCGGAAGTTGTGGCTGAAGAAACACTCAGCATAGTTGTTTATGACCGCGGTGAGGACAGCGCATATTGGGAAAATGTAGTCGCCGCATTTGAGACGGCCAATCCCGGTGTTACTGTTGACATGTTTATCAGCAAAGACGCGGCATATGAGCTCAGGGACAGAATACTTGGCGGGAACTCTCCTGATTTTGTCTATCTTCCTTCTTACGAAGAAAGCGGAGTTACAGAGGCACTTATAAAGGATAGAGCAATGACCTCTATTTCAGATATTGAGCAGGTGGCTTCATCTCTTATGCTTTCCGGTGCGGTGGAGAATACTCTCTGCAAACCTTATGATGACGGCGAAACCTATCTTGCTCCGCTGTTCTTTGAGGTGGAGGGTCTGATATATAACAAGACGCTTCTCAGCGAAAATGGCTGGAGTCTCCCGTCAACGTGGGATGAGTTTGTTGCCCTTGCCGAGGAGTGCGATAACGAGGATGTGGCGGTATTCACCTATGCGGGAGCAGAGCCGGACGAGTTCGTGAATATTTTTGCCGCGGCTCTTGTTCCTTCCGTCGGAGCGGAAAACGTAAATGCTATGCTCAGCTGTGACGCTGAGGCATGGGAGAACGAAGCAGTTACAAGCTTTGCGGAGTATATTGAGAAAATAAAGAGTCTCGTGGTCACAGGAAGCAGCACAAAGACCGCCGACGATGTGAAGGAGAGCTTCAAGAACGGGGAAGCGCTTTTTATCTCCGGAAGCGTGTCCGACCTTAAAGAGCTCAAAGAGGACGCGGGAGAATATGAATACGGTTTTATTTCATATCCAAAGCTCTCTGCGGACGGGGAGAACGTCAGCATTGTGACCTTCTCTGAGATGTATATTCCCGTCGAAGCGAAAAACGCAGACCTTGCGAAAAAATTTATGATTTTCCAGTACAGCGACACTGCTGTGCAGATCGCGGCGGAAACTCTCGGTGAGCTCACCCCGGTGCTCAAAATTTCAGAGCTCGCTGGGCAGTATGAGCTTGATGAAACTGACAAGGAGGCCTACCGGTCCATAGGAACCTCTGTTTTTGCGCCGAAATTCGCGGTAAAATCCGCCGAAAACGCCAGCCTTTCCGACGAGTTCACCGGACTTATAGTTTCGGTATTCAGAGGGGACGTAACGTCTGAGGAATTCAAAGAAAAAATGCTCGAATATATTGAAGAGTATTGACGCAATAAAATACAAAGGAGACAAAAATAATGGATAAACCTAAATTTTATATTACAACCCCAATATATTATCCTTCGGATAAGCTCCACATAGGCCATACTTATTGCACTGTCGCAACCGATACCATGGCCAGATATAAACGTCTCCAGGGCTATGACGTAATGTTCCTCACCGGAACTGATGAGCACGGCCAGAAGATTCAGCAGAAAGCGGAAGCGGCCGGAGTTACCCCTCAGCAGTACGTCGACAACATTGTGGCCGGTATCAAAGACCTTTGGAAAATGATGAACATTTCCAATGACCGCTTTATAAGGACCACCGACGACTACCATGTTGAGAGCGTAAAGAAAATATTCAAAAAACTTTACGAAAAAGGCGACATTTATAAAGGTACTTATAAAGGAAAATACTGCTCTCCCTGCGAGTCCTTCTGGACCGAGACCCAGCTTGTGGATGGAAAATGCCCGGACTGCGGACGTGAAGTAATAGACGCTGAGGAGGAGGCCTATTTCTTCCGCCTTTCCGCCTATGCCGACAAACTCGTCAAATATTATGAGGAGCACCCGGATTTCCTCCTTCCCACCTCCCGTCTCAATGAAATGGTAAATAACTTTATAAAACCCGGCCTTGAGGATCTCTGCGTTTCAAGGACAAGCTTCAACTGGGGCGTGCCGGTGGATTTCGACCCGAAGCATGTGGTTTACGTTTGGGTGGACGCCCTCTCCAACTATATTACCGCTCTCGGTTACGGCAACGACAAGTATGACGATTTTGAGAAGTACTGGCCCGCAGACGTACATTTTGTGGGAAAGGAGATCGTGCGTTTCCACACCATAATCTGGCCCGCAATGCTCATGGCCCTCGACCTGCCCCTGCCGAAACGAGTTTTCGGCCATGGCTGGCTTCTTATCGACGGCAACAAGATGTCCAAATCCGTTGGAAACGTAGTTGACCCGGTGGTGCTCTGCCAACGCTACGGAACCGACGCCCTCCGTTATTTCCTGCTGAGGGAATTTCCTTTCGGCTCGGACGGCTCATTCACTAACGAGGCTCTGATTAACCGTATAAACAGCGACCTTGCTAACGACCTCGGCAACCTTGTTTCAAGGACTGTCGCCATGGTCGAAAAATATTTCGGCGGAACTATCCCGGAGGGAAGAGATGCTGAGGCCGTTGACGACGAACTTATCGGAATGGCAAGCGGCCTTCGGGAGAAATACGAAAACGAGATGGAGGCATATGCCTTCCAGAATGCCCTTGTGGAGATTTTCAAAGTAATTTCCCGTTCCAATAAATATATTGACGAAACTGCCCCCTGGATTCTTGCCAAAGACCCGGAGAAAAAGGACCGCCTTGCAGCAGTTCTTTATAATCTGCTTGAAAGCATACGCATTTGCTCTGTTTTGCTGACGCCATTTATGCCTGAAACCTCGGAAAAAATATTTGAGCAGATAGGCGCACCCGCTGAGGGCAGAGTTTATGAAAGCGCAGGACGTTTTGGCGTGCTTGCCGCTGACGTAACTGTACGCCGCGGGGAGACTCTTTTCCCGCGTATAGATATTAAGAAAGAGCTTGAGGAGCTTGAAGCGGCGGAAAAAGCCTCCAAAGAGCAAAAGGAAGAAAAACCGAAAATTGAGCTTGAGCCGGAAATTACTATCGACGATTTTACAAAGACTGAACTTCGCGTTGCGAAAGTGGTGGCCTGCGAAAAGGTGCCGAAAGCCAAAAAACTCCTTAAGATACAGCTTGACGACGGCATGGGCGGGCGCCAGATCGTTTCCGGAATTGCCCAGTATTACGAACCGGAGGACCTTATCGGTAAGAAAATAATTGTCGTTGCAAACCTTAAACCTGCAAAGCTCTGCGGAGTTGAATCCTGCGGTATGCTTCTTGCGGGCAACCGTGAGGACGGTTCGGTGTGTGTGACGTTTATTGACGATTCCGTGCCGGTGGGGACAAGGCTGCACTGATGAAATATACAGGAATTTTTGATACACACGCGCATTATGACGACGAGCGGTTTGATGAGGACCGCGACACCGTGCTCGGAGGACTTTCCGGGCACGGCGTTTCTTTGGTTGTGGACCCTGCCTGCGATTTGAAATCCTGCGAGGCGACTCTCGAGCTTTCGTCAAGATACAGTTTTGTCTATTCCGCAGTTGGGGTGCACCCCCATTCGGCAGAAAGCGACGGAACGGAGGGCTACCTCGATAAAGTGAATAGCTTCGCGAAGAACAAAAAAGTTGTCGCCATAGGCGAAATCGGGCTTGATTACCATTATGATTTTTCACCCCGTGAAAAACAGATAGAGGTATTTTCACAGCAGCTCGCTCTGGCAAACGATTTGGGCCTTCCAGTGATAATCCACGACAGGGAAGCCCACGCTGACACCTTGGAGCTTGTGCAAAAATACCGCCCGAAGGGCATAATTCACTGCTACTCCGGTTCAGCCGAAATGGCCAGAGAGTTTCTGAAACTGGGAATGTATATCGGCTTTACCGGCTCAGTAACTTTTAAAAACGCGAACAAACTGCTTTTGGCGGCTATGGAGGTACCGGAGGACAGGATACTTCTTGAAACGGACTGCCCATATATGGCCCCTGTGCCGTACAGAGGGCAGCGCTGCGACAGCACGCACATTCCCGCAACAGCTGAGCGCCTTGCCGAGCTTCGGGGTACGGATGCTCAGACGCTTATAGACAGGGCGAGGGAAAACGGCCGCAGAATATACGGCATAGAAGCGGAGGACTTATAATATGAGAATAAGAAGGAAACCCTGGGCGCGGCCCGAGCTTGCCGCATGGGAAAACTGCATAGACGTTCCCGCAGAAAACAGGGGAAAATGGCATTCTGCGTTTAAAAATGATTCTCCGCTCATGATTGAGCTTGGCTGCGGAAAAGGCGGATTCATATCCAAACTGGCGGTAGCAAACCCGGATATAAATTTTATAGCCGTGGATATAAAAAGCGAAATGCTGGGACTTGCCATGCGGAATATAAAAAAAGAGTATGCCGCGGCGGAGAGGGAAGTTGACAATGTGCTCATTTTCAGTCAGGAGATTATGCTCATAAATAAAGTATTTTCTTCCGAGGACGTATGTGAGCGCATATATATAAATTTCTGCAACCCATGGCCAAAGACTCACGACCACAAAAAGCGCCTCACCCATAATAATCAGCTTATGCAGTACAGGGAATTTCTCCGGGACGGAGGAGAAATTTGGTTCAAAACCGATAATGACGACCTTTTCCTCTCGTCCAAGCGGTATTTTAGCGAGTGCGGGTTTGAACTTCGATACGTGACGGAGGATCTGCATAATTCCGGCTTTGAAGAAAATATAGAGACAGAGCATGAAAAAATGTTTTCTGAGCAGGGAATAACCATAAAATTTCTTATTGCGAAGAAAGTGCCGCTTAAAGAAAATGTCGTAAATGTAAACTAATTTTTAAAATATATGCAAAACCCCTTGATTTTTTGAAGGATATAGTATACAATATTGTTAGCACTCGAAAAGAAGGAGTGCTAAAACTAAAACTAAATAAATTATATAAATTTAGGAGGATCAGTAATGAACGTAAAACCCCTTGGAGACAGAGTCGTTATTAAAATGGTGGATTATGAAGAAAAGACCAAAGGCGGCCTTTTCATCACCGCAAACGCACAGGACAAACCTGAAATCGCCGAAGTACTTGCTGTCGGCCCCGGCGGCGTTGTCGACGGAAAAGAAGTAAAGATGCAGGTTAAAGTAGGCGACCACGTAATCATGGGAAAATACGCCGGCACCAATGTCAAGGTTGACGGTGAAGAGATTATCATTCTCTCTCAGTCCGACATTCTTGCAGTCGTTGAAGACTGATTTAATTAGTAATTCATATCGGAGGTAATATAAATGGCTAAACAAATGCTCTATGGTGACGAGGCAAGAAGAGCTCTTCAGAGAGGTATTGATAAACTTGCCGATACCGTAAAAATCACTCTTGGCCCTAAGGGCTGCAACGTAGTTCTTGATAAGAAATTCGGAACTCCTATTATCTGCAACGATGGTGTTACCATCGCAAAAGAGATCACCCTTGATAATCCCTTTGAGAACATGGGTGCCCAGATAGTCAAAGAGGTTGCTACCAAAACTAACGACACTGCCGGCGACGGTACTACTACTGCAACCCTCCTTGCACAGGCTCTTGTCCGTGAAGGTATGAAAAACGTAACCGCCGGTGCAAACCCAATGCTCATCAAACGTGGTATTCAGAAAGCGGTTGACACCGCTGTTGAAGCCGTGCTCAGAAATGCAAAGAAAGTTTCCGGCTCCAAGGATATCGCACGTGTAGCAACTATTTCCTGCGGCGATCCTGAGATTGGCGAACTTATTGCTGAAGCAATGGAAAAGGTCACCACCGACGGCATCATCACCGTTGAGGACAGCAAAACCGCAAAGACCTATATCGAAGTTGTTGAAGGTATGGAGTTCGACCGCGGATACCTTTCTCCTTACATGGTAACTGACACCGACAAGATGGTAGCTGTCATGGAAGACTGCTCTATCCTCCTTGTCGATAAGAAAATTTCCTCTTTCCAGGAGCTCGTTCCGATCCTTGAGCAGAGCATGAGAGCCGGCAAAAAGCTCCTCATCGTTGCTGAAGACATTGAAGGCGACGCCCTCACTAACCTTATCGTCAATAAACTCCGCGGCACCCTCAACGTCTGCTGCGTAAAAGGCCCCGGCTTCGGCGACAGAAGAAAAGAAATGCTTCTTGATATTGCTGCACTTACCGGCGCAACTCTCGTATGTGATGATATCGGCCTCCAGCTTCAGGATGTCAAACTTGAGCACCTCGGCTATGCAAAGAAAGTCAAAGTTGACAAAGACAAAACCCTTATCGTTGATGGCGGCGGCTCCAAAGACGAAATCAACAGCCGTATCTCCATCATCAAAGCCTCCTATGAGAGCGCACACAGCGACTATGACCGCGAGAAACTTCAGGAACGCCTTGCAAAACTCGTCGGCGGCGTAGCAGTCGTAAAATGCGGTGCAGCCACCGAGACTGAAGCAAAAGAGAAGAAACTCCGTATCGAAGATGCTCTCAACGCTACCAAAGCAGCTGTTGAAGAGGGTATCGTAGCAGGCGGCGGCGTCGCTCTTGTAAACATCATTCCTGAGGTAGAAAAAGTCCTCACCCGTACTCACGGCGACGAGAGAACCGGTGTTAAAATCGTTCTCCGTGCCCTTGAAGAACCCATGCGTCAGGTTGCTATCAACGCAGGTCTTGACGGTTCCGTTGTTGTTGACAAGGTACGCCGCTCCAAGAAACCCGGCTACGGCTTCAACGTATTTACTGAGGAATTCTGCGATATGATCGAGGCCGGCGTTGTTGACCCTGTAAAGGTGACCCACTCCGCTCTTGAAAACGCAGCTTCCGTTGCTGCAATGGTGCTCACCACCGAGAGCCTTGTAACCGATATTCCTGAGGACAACGGCAGAATGATCAATACTGTTCAGGACCATATGCACCAGACTCCTCAGCCCAACGCTAATTGGTAATAATTAACCGATAAAAAGAGCTTCCCGAAAGGGAAGCTCTTTTTTATGTTCATGGCGGTTCAAAGCGCCTTTTTATTGATGAAACTGAAGATTTCTGATATAATGGCGTCAGTGTATAAGAAAAGAGGGGCGAAGGCCGTGAGCGATCTGGAGATAGGCAGACTGATGTATGACAAAGCCGTTGATTTTATAAACAGGCGTTATCCGTCCTGCTGGGGAGGCTGTGCAGTAATGCATACTGAGGACGGGCAGTTTTTGATCAGCGTCGCCCTTGAATCATATAATGCCTCAGCATGCCTGTGCATGGAGACGGGAGCCATGTGCGAAGCGCAGAAATATAATCTCAAAATTACCCATTCGCTCTGTCTTTCAAGAGACAGCGAAAATGAATCCCCGGTAATTCTGACCGCCTGTGGTATATGCCTTGAGCGCCTGAGATACTGGGGTGCAGAGGTAAAGGTCGCGGTTTCAAACTCGGAAAACGAGATTATTTTCAAAACGGTGGGTGAGCTTAGCCCTAATTATTGGGGCGATGCGTTTAAAAACGAGGAAAGGGAAGAGTATAAGCCCGGAATTCTGCTCGAAAGAGAATGAAAGCATACTCCGTAAAATATCATACAAAAAAGGCCGTTTGCTTTTGCAAGCGGCCTTTTAAATCAATCTGTAACTTCTCCAAGCTGACGGTCAAGCCATGCTGAGGCAAGGTCGAGAGCGGCATAGAGGCCGTCGCGCTCCGCGCGTTTGAGCACAAGCTCAGTAGGAGCGGCGTTGGGGTCGGTGGACATCATCTGGAGAACAACGTGCCCCGCAACCTCCGTTCCGGCGGATTCAACGGTATTTGCGATCTGAAGCATAACGACGTATGGGTCGCGCATATCTCCATAGTAAAGTATTTTTTTGCTTCTTACGAGGGGACGTCCCTTGTAAGTCATAAATTCCTGTTTTTCTTCTGCCATAATATCCTCCAAAACTCAGTTATTAAGGTATGTTTTTACCAGAATCTGAAGAAGCTCGTCCCGGTCAATTCTGCGGATAAGGCTCCTCGCGTTGTTGTGCGTGGTGATATATGTAGGGTCTTCGGAAAGGATATATCCAACGATCTGATTTATGGGGTTGTATCCTTTCTGACGAAGGGCGTCATATACGGTGGTGAGAATTGCTTTTATCTCTTTCTCCTTGTCCTCGCGGATGGAAAATGTCATTGTAGGTTCGTTCATTGGGGAAATCCTCCTCTCACAAATAAAAATAAATTACCACACTTATATATTACACCAAAAACTAAAGCATAGCAAGTCTATGGTGTAAAAATTTAATTAAAACTGCTTTAACTATATGCAAAACCGGCAGTGTTGTGCTATAATAGCAAAAAAGAAAACTTATTCGGAAGAAAAGTTTTTTGAATGGGGATGTAGTGACAAATGGCGAAGCTCTATTTCAAATATGGCGCAATGGGAAGTTCAAAATCCGCCCAGGCTCTTATAGCAAAGTACAATTATGAGGAGCGAGGAATGAAGGTCTGGCTTATAAAACCTATGACTGATACCCGCGACGGCGCAAATATCATAAAATCAAGGATCGGACTTTCGGCGGTGGCTGAGGAAATATCTTCAGCAGACAACATAAAAGAGCGTTTTTCCTGCCAAAGAGACTGCGACGTTATAATCGGGGATGAGTGCCAGTTCTTCACCCCGGAGCAGATAGACCAGCTTAGGGATATAGTTGACGAAATGAATGTTCCCGTTATGTGCTTTGGCCTTCGCACGGACTTTGTCACAAAGCTTTTCCCGGGAAGTATGCGCCTTTTTGAGGTCGCTGATTCAATTACAGAGGTAAAAACTATCTGTGAATGCGGCTCAAAGGCGATAGTCAACGCAAGAATGGATGATGACGGAAAAATCGTGACCTCCGGCGACCAGATATGCATCGGAGGAAACGACAGATACATAGCAATGTGCCACAAATGCTGGAAAAAACGCATTGCCGAGCAAAATGCTGAAAACAACTAAACAACCGAAAGGGGGAGCAACCGTGGATAAAAAACCTTACCCGACTCCACACATCAACGCCGTTCCGGAGGACTTTGCCAAAACTGTGCTTATGCCCGGCGACCCTCTCAGGGCTAAATTCATCGCCGAAAATTATCTTGAAAACGCAAGACTTGTGAATAACGTCCGCGGAGTGCAGGGTTATACCGGCACCTATGAGGGAGTGCCAGTTTCCGTAATGGGAAGCGGCATGGGAATGCCCTCCATAGGAATTTACAGCTATGAGCTCTATAATTTCTTCGGGGTGGAAAACATAATCCGCATAGGCTCCGCCGGCGGGCTGAGTGAAGATATTAAGGTAAACAGCATTGTCGCCGCCATCGGCGCCTGCACAAACTCAAATTTTGCACACAGCTTCAATCTTCCGGGCACCTTTGCGCCCACTGCGGATTTCGGGCTTTTGAGCACCTGCGTGGATACGGGAAAAGAGCTCGGAATCAGCGTAAAAGTGGGTAACGTGCTTTCCTCCGACGTATTTTATAAGGACGAAAACTACGAGCTTGGAAGCGGGCTCTCCAACATTGAACGCTGGTCCAAAATGGGAGTTATAGCTGAGGAAATGGAAGCGGCGGCGCTCTATATGAATGCGGCCAGAGCGGGGAAAAAGGCTCTTTGCATCTGCACCATTTCAGATAATCTGATTACCGGCGAGCAGCTTTCCTCCGAGGAGCGTCAGACCTCTTTTGATGAAATGATAAAGCTTGTGCTCAAAACTGTTGTTAACGCTGAAAAGCAGGGGTGATGCTCAAATGCGCATGTATGACATAATACAGAAAAAGAAAATGGGTGAGCACCTTTCGGACGAGGAAATACAGTTTGTGGTTTCCGGATACGTAAATGGCGATATACCTGACTATCAGGTTTCACCTCTGCTCATGGCGATATATTTTTCCGGCATGGATGACAGGGAGACCGCGACGCTCACTAAGGCAATGATGCATTCCGGAGACGTGATCGACCTTTCTGAGTTCGGAACGCTGACAGTGGATAAGCACAGCACAGGCGGAGTGGGGGACAAAACCAGCCTTGCCGTTGCGCCGATAATGGCAGCACTTGGCTGCAAGATGGCAAAAATGTCTGGGCGCGGCCTGGGCCACACGGGAGGAACCGTAGATAAGCTTGAGTCAATTCCGGGTTTTAAAACCAGCCTCACGCCGGAGGAATTTTTTGAGCAGGTCAGAAAGACCGGCCTTGCCATAGTGGGCTCCACGGCAAATCTTGCTCCTGCGGATAAGAAGCTCTACGCTCTGCGCGACGTCACCGCCACTGTTGACAGCGTTCCGCTTATCGCTTCGAGCATCATGAGCAAAAAGCTGGCGGCCGGTGCTCATAACATCGTGCTCGACGTAAAAATAGGCAGCGGAGCCTTTATGAAAACGGAAGAAGCAGGAAGAAATCTTGCTGAGAAAATGGTCAGCATAGGTAAAAGTTTCGGGAGAAATATCGCCGCGGTCATAACAAATATGGACCGCCCGCTTGGGTATGCCATAGGAAATTCCGTTGAGGTGCTCGAGGCTGTGAGCGTGCTCAAAAACGAGAGCAAGGGAGATCTCAGGGAGGTCTGCACAGCGCTGGCGGCAAATCTGCTTTCTCTTTGCTACGGTTGGAGCATTACAGAGAGCGAGGCGAGGGTGAACGAAGTAATTGAAAACGGCGCTGCCCTTGAAAAATTCAAAGAGTGGGTCACCGCCCAGGGCGGCGACGCCTCATTTGTGGAGGACCCGTCGCTTCTCGGAAAAGCCGAATACGTTTTTGAGTTCAAGGCAGACAGAAGCGGATATATTTCTTATATGAACGCGGAAACCATAGGGAAAACCGCCTCCGTTCTCGGGGCTGGAAGAGAGAAAACGACGGATTCAGTTGACCATACCGCCGGAATTATCCTCAAAAAGAAAACCGGGGATTATGCAGAAGCGGGAGAGACTCTGGCTTTGTTCTATACCTCAAAAAAAGAAGCGGAAAAAACGGCGGCGGAGATGTTCTCATCAGCGCTTTCGTTCAGTGATAAAAAGCCCTGTGAGGAGCCTCTTGTTTACGGAGTCATAAAATAAGTTTGGGGACGGTGCAGAAATGTTTGTAATCGGTATTGCCGGAGGCACCGGCAGCGGAAAAACCACTTTTACAACTACGCTTGTGGAAAGATTTAAGGACGACGTAACGGTTATTCATCATGATAACTATTACAACATTCTCGATCATCTCACGTTTGAGGAGCGCTGTCAGGTGAACTATGACCACCCGGCTTCTTTTGATACAAAGCTGATGATAGAGCATATCAAAAAGCTCAAAAACGGCGAATGTGTAAATGAGCCGGTCTACGACTATACCATACATAACCGTTCAAAGGAAGAAACCATTCTTTTGAAACCGTCCAAAATACTCATAATTGAAGGCATACTTATTTTTGAAAACAAAGAGCTTTGCGACCTTATGGATATGAAGATTTTTGTGGATACCGATGCTGACGTGCGCCTCGGAAGAAGGATCCGCAGGGATACCCAGGAGAGAGGCCGCACCATTGACTCAGTGCTGGAGCAGTATGCCGCCACTGTAAAGCCGATGCACGAAAAATATGTTGAACCCAGCAAAAAGAATGCAGATATAGTCATTCTCGAGGGCGGAAAAAACAAGGTGGCACTGGACCTTTTTTCCGGATATATTCGGGAATATATACAGGATAACCCATAATCGGTGTAAAAGGTGCATCGGCGCTGCCGGTGCACCTTTTATATAATTTTTTTAAATAGTTTGGCTGTAAATCAAAGTTTATATCTTGAACTATTTGAAAATTTGTGTTACAGTAGTATTACTGTGAAAAAAAATTACACAGGGAGGAAAAAAACAATGAAAAAAATTCTTGCACTTGTCCTCGCCATGGTAATGATGCTTACCGTTATGGCAGGATGTAGCAACAACGATGAACCTGTAAACGACGAAAGTGAAAGCCAGGGTGAAGTTGTCAACAACGAAGGCGAAGACAACAGCGAAGCTGAAGTTGCAGTAGCTATGGTTACCGACTACGGTGATATCACCGACCAGTCCTTCAACCAGACCACTTATGAAGCCTGCAAAGAGTTCTGCGAAGCCAACAACCTCGTTTTCGAGTACTTCAAACCCGCAAGCGACAGCGATGAGGACAGAGTTGCACAAATTGAAAACGCAATCGACAAAGGCTACAATGTAATTGTAATGCCCGGTTTTGCATTTGCTAACGCAATCAAAGCCACCGCTGATGTTTATCCTGAAGTTACTTTCGTAGCTCTTGACGTCTCCGCTGGTGACCTTGGCGACGATTACACTGTTCCTGCAAACCTCTATTGCGCAGTATACCAGGAAGAGCTCTGCGGCTACATGGCTGGCTATGCAGCAGTTAAACTTGGTTACACCAAACTCGGCTTCCTTGGCGGCATGGCTGTTCCTGCAGTTGTCCGCTATGGCTATGGTTTCATTCAGGGCGCTGACGCCGCTGCTGCTGAGACCGGTGCTGCAGTAGAAATCAACTATGCATACGGCAACCAGTTCTATGGCGACGCTGACATCACCGCTGCTATGGACACTTGGTATGGCGCAGGCACTGAAGTCGTATTTGCATGCGGCGGCAGCATCTATACTTCTGCTGCTGAAGCTGCTGCAAAAGCTAACGCAAAAGTTATCGGCGTTGACGTTGACCAGTCCGGTATCATCGACGGCGGTTACGGCGAAGGCATGACTGTTACTTCCGCAATGAAAGGTCTTGCTCCTACCGTTAAAGACGTACTTACCAAGATCGTAGCCGGCGAATTTGAAGGCGGCCAGGTCGCAACCCTCGGCCTTGTTTCTGAGAATCCTGAGGACAACTATGTACAGATCCCGATGACCACCCAGTTCGACGACAACTTCACTGCTGACGATTACAAAGCCCTTGTAGCGGCAATGTATGCAGGCGATATCGTTGTTTCCAACGACACCACTATCTCCGCAGCTGACAATGCAACCGTCGTTACTGTAAACGACCTCGGCAACATCAAATAATTTATTGCACAGTTAAAAAAGGACAGGCTTTGCCTGTCCTTTTTTTGTTTTAAAGGCTTAGAATGTCAAAATTTCGCTTGTAATTAAATGGTTTGTGTAGTATTATTATTTTAAATATAAAAATAAACAGGAGGGATGGTAGAGTTGGAGAATCAATACGCAATCGAGATGCTTCATATTACCAAGAAGTTTCCCGGTATCATTGCCAATGATGATATAACCCTACAGCTGAAAAAGGGCGAGATTCATGCTCTTCTCGGCGAAAACGGTGCGGGAAAATCCACCTTGATGAGTGTCCTGTTCGGCCTTTATCAGCCGGAGGAGGGCGTTATCAAAAAGGACGGTAAGGAAGTACAGATTAAAGACCCTAATGACGCTAATGCCTTCGGCATAGGAATGGTTCACCAGCATTTTAAGCTCGTTGAATGTTTTACCGTTCTTGATAACATAATTTTGGGTGTCGAACCAAATAAATTCGGCTTTATTCAGAAGAAGGAAGCAAGAGAAAAGGTGCTTGCCCTTTCTGACAAGTATGGGCTCCATGTAAATCCCGATGCGCTTATTGAAGATATTACCGTAGGTATGCAGCAGCGTACTGAAATACTCAAAATGCTGTACCGCGATAATGAGATCCTCATTTTTGATGAGCCTACTGCAGTTCTCACTCCCCAGGAAATAGACGAGCTTATGCAGATCATGCGCAACCTCGCCGCCGAGGGAAAATCCATCCTGTTTATTTCTCATAAACTCAATGAGATAATGGCAGTTTCTGACCGCTGCACTGTTCTGAGAAAGGGCAAATGCATCGGAACTGTTGAGACCAAAAATACTACCATTGAGGAGCTTTCTTCAATGATGGTGGGCCGCAGCGTAAACTTCCACGTTGAAAAGGGCGAATGCAAACCCGGAGAGGTCGTCCTCGACGTTGAAAATATGACGGTGGCTTCCAAAATGCATAAGAACAACGCTGTTAAGAACGTCTCCCTAAAAGTCAGAAGAGGGGAGATTGTCTGCATCGCAGGCATAGACGGAAACGGACAGACTGAGTTTGTTCACGGCCTTACCGGCCTTGAGCCCATAATAAGCGGAAAGGTCACCCTTTGCGGTGTGGATATTACTAAAGCGCCTATCCGCAAACGTATTCTTTCCGGCATGAGCCACATCCCGGAGGACAGGCATAAGCACGGACTCGTTCTGGACTATACGCTTGAGGACAACTGCGTTCTCGAACGCTATTTTGAGCCTGAATTTACAAATAAAGCCGGTTTCCTCAGAAGGGACAACATCCGCAAATATTCAGAGCGCCTGATTGAGGAGTATGACGTCCGTTCCGGACAGGGCCCTGTCACCATTGCCCGCAGTATGTCGGGCGGCAACCAGCAGAAAGCGATCGTAGCCCGAGAGATAGACAGAGATCCTGAGCTTCTGATTGCCGTTCAGCCCACCCGTGGACTCGACATAGGCGCAATAGAGTATATTCACAAGCAGCTTGTTGCTCACAGGGACGAGGGCAAGGCAGTGCTTCTTGTTTCACTGGAGCTCGAAGAGGTTATGGACGTTTCGGACCGCATACTCGTTATGTATGAGGGCGAAATCGTCGGTGAGCTCGATCCCAAGACAACTACTGAAGAAGAGCTTGGCCTTTATATGGCAGGAGCCAAGAGAGATGAGGTGAAAGCATGAAAAAGAACATAATCAGAAGCGATGCTTTTCAGTCGCTGGTTGCTTCTTTAATTTGTATCATCCTCGGTATTTTGGTCGGATACATAGTGCTTCTCTTTATCAACCCCACCGGCGCGTGGGAGGCAATACTGGAAGTCTTAAAGAACTTCATGCACTATTCCAAATCCGCCCTTCAGCTCAAAAACTTCGGAAACACCCTCGTAAAGACAGCACCTCTGCTCATGTGCGCTCTTTCTGTACTGTTTGCATATAAAGTGGGCCTTTTCAATATCGGCGCTGCGGGCCAGTACGTAATCGGTGTCTGCGCAAGCCTTTACTGTGCGCTTTCCCTGGGGCTTGGTTGGCTTCCTTGCATGATTATTGCGGCAGTGTGCGGAGCACTCTATGGTGCAGTCGTAGGTCTGCTCAAATCCTACTGCAACGTGAACGAGGTCATTTCCGGTATCATGCTCAACTGGATAGGTCTCTACTGCACAAATATGATACTCAACACTGTTAAAGAGGTGGCAAGCCCATACACTATCCACCTCAGCGACGGAGGAGAACAGGCGATTCTTCCGACTTTGGGAATGGAGAAATTTTTCTCCGGAAACACCTACGTAACTATCGCGATTCCGCTTTCAATTATTTTTGCCATTTTGATTTCGGTGGTGCTCGATAAAACCAAGTTCGGATATGAACTCAGAGCTACCGGCTTCAACAAAAATGCCGCAAAATATTGTGGCATGGCTGAAAAGAGAAATATAATTGTCACTCTGATGATTTCCGGCGCCCTTGCAGCTCTCGGCGGCTCTTTCATGTATCTGACTGACTATGAACAGTGGCAGTGCACCGCTTCCTCTGTGCCTGGCATGGGCTTCAACGGCATTGCGGCGGCATTCCTCGGAGGACTCAGCCCCATCGGAACGATTTTCTCCTCCTATTTCATTCAGCACATCACTTCCGGCGGTGCGTACGTCGACAAAACCATGTACTGCTCCCAGATTTCTGACCTTATTTCTTCTCTCATCATTTACCTCTGTGGTTTCGTTCTCTTCATCAAGTACGCAATGAACAAGGCCTTGGACAAGCACGATGAGAAGAAAGCACTTAAACAAAAAGCTGAAGCAGTTAATGAGGAAGGAGGCGATAAATAATGTTATTGCTTATCCAGTATACATTGATTTTTGCCTCAGTTCTTATGCTCGTTGCTTTGGGCGGATGTTTCTCTGAGCATTCCGGCGTCATCAACCTTGGTCTCGAAGGCGTCATGGTCATAGGAGCTCTTGGCGGTGCGCTTATGATGCGTTATTCTCCGGACGGGATCGGAGCATTTCCGCTGATACTTCTGGTGCTCATTGCGGCTATTGTTTTCGGTGTTGCATACGCTGCGCTTCTTGGCGTTGCGTGTATCAATTTCAAAGCAAACCAGACCATAGTCGGTACCGCTCTCAATATGCTCGGTACGGCGGGAGCCACCGTTGTGGTAAAGGCTATAAATACCGCCACCAATCCCAACGACGTATCTTCCACTATCCAATATATAGAGGAGAAGAAAGCCTTTATCGTAAATATCGGCGGCTTTGAATTCAACTGGTTCATGCTTATTGCCGTCATTGCTTTGGTGGTTGCATACATAACCCTTTACAAAACCAAATTTGGCCTTCGCCTCATGGCTTGCGGCGAACATCCGCAGGCAGCGGACAGCGTTGGTATAAATGTTTACAAAATGCGCTGGGCAGGCGTCCTTATTTCCGGTGTATTCGGCGGACTTGGCGGCATTTGCTATATCCTTTCCGGAGTTTCCGAGTGGAAATTTGAAAACGGCGTCGCGGGCTTCGGTTTCCTCGCTCTGGCAGTTATGATATTCGGCCAGTGGAAACCTACACGAATCGCTGTGGCGGCCTTGATTTTCGGACTTTTCCGCGCGCTTTCCAACGTATATTTCGGATTCGATTTCCTCGTATCCCTCAACATTCCCGGTTCTGTTTACAACATGATGCCTTACATCATCTGTCTCATAGTGCTTGCTTTTACTTCTCAGAAATCCAGAGCACCTAAAGCAGAGGGTATCCCTTACGATAAAGGCGAGCGTTGATTTGACAAGGAAAAGAGCTGTAAAGCTTTATAGCATTACAGCTCTTTTTTGTTCGTTTATCAAGGCTGTCTGGGAGTAAAAGCGGGGTTGAATGCGTAGTAGTTTTTGCAGTTGAGTCCGTCGAGAACGTGTTCAAGGCTTTCGCCAAACCTCTGATAATGAACTATCTCGCGCTCCCGAAGGAATTTTATGGCGTCGCGTACATCGGGGTCGTCACTGAGCAGGAGAATATTGTCATATGTTGTCCGCGCCTTTTGTTCTGCAGCCATATCCTCGTGCAGATCCGCTATAGGATCGCCTGTGGACTGCAAAGTTGCGGCGGAAAAGGGAACGCCCGAGGCGTCAAGCGGGTATATACCCGTTGTGTGATCCACAAAATAAGGAGCAAATCCGCTCTTTTTTATCTCTTCCATGGAAAGATTGCGTGTGAGCTGGTGCACTATGGCGGAAATCATCTCCATGTGTCCTAGCTCCTCGGTGCCAATATCTGTGAGAACGGCTTTCACCTTGTCATTCGGCATGGCATAGCGCTGGGACAGGTACCTCATGGAGGCACCGGTCTCGCCGTCGGGACCGCCGAGCTGTGTAATTATTATTTTTGCCATTGCGGGGTCCGGCCTTGATATTTTAACGGGCCTTTGAAGTTTCTTTTCATATATCCACATATCTTATCCCTCCTTATATTCCCAGGGCCATGGCCCCTCGGTCCACTGCCAGCTGTTCTGTCCGCTGTAATCGCTGTGAGTTAACATGCCGTATTTTTTAGCGTATTCCTCTGCTGCGGCTTTTCTCAGTTCGAGGTGTTTCTGATAGAAGGCGAGCGCGTCGGCGCAGTCGGGATGCGTGTCAAGGAAAAGCGCCGTTTCAGCCAGAATAAAGTCGCAAGTTACAATTCTTGATAATAATGCTTTGCGGTCGTCCATCATTTTGCCTCCCTGGTTAAATACGGAAGGTCGAGGGCGGGGAAGAGGGTGCCCCGGGCAAGCGCGGTATCAGGGTCATATACCGAGGTCCAGGTCTGCATCGGCACTCTGGCCATTGCGAGGATGACTTCTCCGTTGCATGTTGGACAGACGGGAAAAGTATTGCATACGTTGTTGTTTTCCATTTTGCAGTACTCCAAAATCCATATTGCGCAGTGTTTCTGCGTGGTATATTCTATGTCAGCATTTATGATGAGGAAAACAGATTTGGTTTTTATGAAGATTTGGCAGAAATAAAGGTTTGGCAGAGAAAAAAATTTCTTTTTTTGAAAAAAGCATATTGCAAAATCAAATATTATAATTATAATATTAATATATAATATAAGAACAGTGTAAATACTTGCTTTGGAGGAAACACTATGCCAGAAATCACTTATAAAATCACCGAAGAAGTTGGAGTTATCTCTGAAAATTCCCGCGGCTGGACCAAAGAACTCAACCTTGTGAGCTGGAACGACCGTGCACCTAAATATGATATCCGTGAGTGGGCGCCGGACCACAGCCGCATGGCAAAAGGCCTGACTTTTACCGCTGAGGAGCTTGGCGAGCTTCGCCGCCTGCTTGAAAACCTTGATCTTCCTACGGAAGACCTGCCGGACTGATAAGGTCCACAAACTGCCGACATAGGCTTGCTCATTTTTCGGGCATTCCCACCGACTGCAAAACGGAGGATTGTCCGTTTTTTATGTTCATTTAAACTTGGGGATTTATCCCTTATCGGAAGGAAGAATAATATTTGATTCGTGAAGATTTAAGAAACGTGGCAATAATCGCCCACGTTGACCATGGCAAAACCACACTCGTAGATGAAATGCTCAAACAGAGCGGTATTTTCCGCGATAACCAGGTCGTTGAGGAAAGAGTTATGGACTCCGGCGATCTGGAGCGTGAAAGAGGAATCACCATTCTCGCAAAAAACACCGCAATTCACTATAACGGAGTTAAAATAAACATTATCGATACTCCCGGACATGCTGACTTCGGCGGCGAGGTTGAGCGTGTGCTGAAAATGGTAAACGGCGTTATCCTTCTTGTGGACGCGGCCGAGGGCCCCATGCCCCAGACCCGTTTCGTGCTTCAGCGCGCTCTTGAGCTTGGCCATCCGATAATCGTTGTTGTCAATAAAATAGACAAGCCAGACGCAAGGCTCAACGAGATAGGCGATGAGATCCTTGAGCTCCTGCTTGACCTTGACGCCTCCGAAGAACAGCTTGAAAGCCCCATGCTTTTCTGCTCCGGGCGTGAGGGAACCGCTTCCTTTGACCCCTATTCCGCAGGTAAGGACCTCAAGCCTCTGTTTGACACTATCCTTGATCATATTCCTGCGCCGGAGGGCGACAATGAAGGCCCGCTTCAGGTGCTTGTTTCCTCCATTGACTATAATGAGTACGTCGGAAGAATTGGCGTCGGCCGAATTGAGCGCGGCGTGATTAAGCCCAATATGGATGTCTGCGTCACCGACTATCACAACCCCGATGTCAATTATAAAGCAAAGGTCGTAAGTCTTTATCAGTTTGACGGCCTAGGCAAGGTACCCTGCGACAGTGCGACTGTGGGCGATATTGTCTGCATGAGCGGAATTACCGATATCAGCATAGGAAACACTATCTGTTCTCCCGACGCTGTGGAGGCTCTGCCCTTTGTAAAAATCAGCGAGCCGACGGTTGAAATGACATTCTGCGTCAACGACAGTCCTTTTGCCGGCCGCGAGGGCAAATTCGTTACCAGCCGTCAGCTCCGCGACAGACTTTACAGAGAGCTTCTCAAAGACGTTTCTCTCCAGGTTTCCGATACCGAAACTACTGATAAATTTGCTGTCCGCGGCAGGGGAGAAATGCACCTCTCCATTCTTATTGAGACCATGCGCCGCGAGGGATATGAATTTGCAGTATCCACTCCCCGTGTGCTCTTTAAAACCATCGACGGTAAGCTCAACGAGCCTATTGAGCTTCTCTCCATAGATATTCCCGAGGACTGTGTGGGCAATATCATGTCCGCTATGGGCAACAGAAAAGGTGAACTTATTAAAATGGCTCCCTTCGGCAGCCGTATGCGCCTTGAATTTAAGATTCCTGCCAGGGGCCTTTTCGGTTACAGGAATGAATTTATGACCGACACCAAGGGAGAGGGCATTATGAGCTCTGTTTTTGACTGCTACGAGCCCTACAAAGGCGATATTCAGCGCAGAAGCACCGGCAGTCTTATTTCTTACGAAACCGGCGAATCCATCACCTATGGCCTCTTCAATGCCCAGGAGCGCGGACAGCTTTTCATCGGCCCCGGCGTTCCTGTTTATGAAGGAATGGTGGTCGGCGCTTCGCCCAAGTCCGACGACATCGCGGTAAACGTGTGCAAGATGAAGCACCTCACCAATACCCGTGCCTCCGGCTCCGACGACGCATTAAGGCTTATTCCTCCGAGAAAAATGAGCCTTGAAGCTGCAATCGAGTTTATAAAGGACGATGAGCTGCTTGAAGTAACTCCGAAAAATATCAGAATCCGCAAAAAGATACTCGATAACAACATGCGTATGAAAGCACGTTTCAAAAAAAGCGTAGATTGAGTTTAAAAGCCTGCCGGATATTTCCGGTGGGCTTTTACTATATAAATAGATTGTTAAATATATACAAAAATTTGGGAAGAAGTTGGATTATGATATTATATTTTATCATACAAAACTGAGTTTTCTTGCCAAGATATATTGACTATTTTTGCTCTTTTTAGTATAATAAGCTACGGAAGGACGCGAAGAAGCGGCTTTTTAATAAAAATTTATTATGATGTGAGGAAGCGTCTTAAACAAGGCTTTTGTTTTGGACGCTCTTTTTTTGTTTGGAGCCATATGGATACAAAAGAAATACATGTTTTGATAGCTGACAGCGACGCTGCTTCGGCAGAGGAGCTTAAAAGCTGTCTTGAAAACGGAGGATACATAATGGAGGCGCCGGTGGGCGACGGCATAGATGCTGTGGCCGCCTGTCTTAAAAATGCACCGGACGTGGTTTTCCTTGACAGCAGGCTTGATTTGCTGGATGGGTTTAAGGCGGCCTCATGTATCCGTGCCAAAGGCTATGAAGGAACTGTCATTCTGCTTTCGGATAAGTATGAAGAAGGCATGTCACGCAGTCTGGCTGACTGCGGAATCGACGGCTGCGTGGTAAAGCCGGTGACAGAAAAATTTTTGATACCGTGGCTTTATACAAAGCTGACAAGGACCGGGGACATAAAGGTTTTATCAAAGGAGAAAAAAGAGCTGCTTTCCGTATTGGAAAACAGAAGGCTCATAGAAGAAGCCAACGGGCTTATTGCCGCTTCAAAAAACGTGTCAATACAGGAAGCGGATAGAATACTTGCTGAAAAAGCGAAGGAAAAGAACGTAACGAAAGAGGAGCTTGCGAGAATTTTCGTTTCAGCCTCCGGGGGTTAATGGTTCTTAAAGGAGGGACATCTTTGCCGGAGAAAAACTCTAAAAAGATAAACGTACTGATTGCGGATGATGATATCTCTGTCAGGGAGGCCTTTCTTGAATGTGTAAAGGACAGCAAATATGATGTGGCGGGGCAGGCAAGCGACGGCATGAGCGCAGTTGAAATGGCAAGAAAGATAAAGCCTGACATGGCGGTGCTCGACATAGAGATGCCGATGATGGATGGGCTCACGGCCTCAAAGATAATACTTGATGAGGCAAATGCTCACTGTACGGTGATGCTTACCTCCTTTGAAACGGAGGATTATGTTGAAGCTGCCATAAAAAGCGGAGCAGAGGCATATATAACAAAGCCTTTCAAAAAGGACCAGCTTTTGTCGGTGCTCGATATGAGCTATGCTCAAAGCAAGGAAAAGTATATGCTCAAAAAGGACTGCACCGCGCTCAAAAAGAAAATCGACAGCAAGGAAACGGCAAACAGGGCAAAGCTCATTGTTATGGAAGAGCGTGGCCTTGATGAAAACGAGGCGTATAAATACCTGCGGGAGATAAGCAGAAGAAAAGGAATCTCCGTTGAAGCCGTTTCAGAACTAATTATTGCAGGGTGGGAGAATGGCATTGAATAGTATCACAAGGACGCTTTGCCAAAAGTATACGAATCTTACCGACGATGAGATAACTCATCTTGAGGAATATGCCACTATGCTTCAGCCGCTTGCGAATGCAGAGCAGGCGGATGTGTTTATTGACTGCCGTTCTTTCACGGGAAAAACGGCGATAGTTGTGGCGGAAGCCAAGCCTCAGACGGTTCCGTCAAATTACTCCATACCGATTCTCGGGATGCTCATAAACTGGCAGGACGAGCCTGCCGTTGACAGGACCTTCCGTTTTGAGAAGCCCACCAGAAGAATGTGCGCCGTACACATGCCGGAGGACAGAAATGTTATCCAGACAGTGGAGCCTCTTTTTTATGATGAAAAGCTTATAGCCGTGCTCATTTTTGAGAAAAAAGCCGACATTGAAGAAAAGCGTGCTCAAACTGAACTTGTGGCGGAGGAAGAGAAAAGCGACGCTGTCGCTTCAGTTTTCGGAAAGCTGACAAAGCCCATAATTGAGCACCTGAGCGAAGCTGTCATAATAATCGGTGACAATGACGAAGTGGTAGCCTGCAATGCTGCGGCAAGGGAGCTTTATGCAAAAAAGCTCGGGTACGTTGACAACATTATGAAAATGTCGCTTAAAAATATTCAGACAGATTCGGACGAATATTTTCTCCCCGGGAGCGATATAAGTGAAAAGGGGATAAAACAGCGGGAAGTTATGGTCAGTTCATATAATCTGCGTTATACGACTGTGCCAATATATGAAAATTCCATAAAATTAGCAATAATTATAGAAGATGTGACTGCTCTGAGGGAGCAGGAGAAAAAAGCCGGAGCCCAGACCATAGCCATGCGCGAGCAGCGCCACCGCATTAAAAACAGCCTTGTAATGCTTTCAGGCATGCTGGACTGCCAGGAGAAATATGCGGACGAGCTGGATGCCCGCTCCGTTCTGCACGATACAGCGGGCAGGCTCAACGCCCTGGCTGCGACCCTTGAGGAGATCGTGCACGTTTCTGACAAGAGCGCGTCTTTAAAATATGTGCTAGAAAAAGTTAGGGCAAATATACTGCAAAGCTCCATAAGTACGATGCAGCCAGTGTCCATAAAAATAGTTGCCGACGATATTCAGATATCCTCCGCATATGCTTCCCCCATTGCCCTTGTGGTAAATGAGCTTTTGCAGAATGCCATAAAGCATGCGTTCCCGTCCGGCAGGAACGGCACGGTGATGCTGACGGCGGAAAAGGGCATTTTATCGACCAAAATTTCTGTCATTGACGACGGCATAGGCTTTGAGCCGGAGCAGGAGCGAAAGAACGGCACCGGGCTTGACATAGTGAAAACCATTGTCAAGGAAAAGCTCAACGGTGAATTTATGATTGAGTCCTCAGAGAAGGGGACAGCCGTCACTTTTGATTTTATTGAATAATTTGCCGACCTGCGGAAAGGCGGACATGTATATAGATGAAGGAAGGAAACGACAGAGCCTTTCTTCCTAAAAAGGAGGTATGCTGCTTTCAGTTTGGCTTTTATCCCTAAAAAAGAAAGGAGTTTTTATTTTGAAACTTAAAACCAGACTTAACGGAAAAACTTTTGAATTCCGCGACGTCAAAGATGTGCTCGCAAAAGCAAACGAGCCCAAGTCCGGTGACAGATACCTCGGAATCGCCCCCGAAACCGTCACTGAAAAAATCGCCGCAAAAGTGGTGCTTAGCGAACTCACAGTTGCTGACATCACCGAAAACCCCGTTGTTCCTTATGAGAAGGACGAGGTCACAAGAGTCGAGATCGACTCCATGAACAGACGCCAGTACGAAAAGTTCAAAAACATGACCATAGGCGAAGTCCGTGAGTGGATAATGGATCATAAAACCACTTCTGATGACCTCTACCGCGCAAGCTATGCATGGATAGGCGAGACCGTCGCAGCAGTGGCAAAGATCTGCTCTGCTTCCGACCTTATCTATGGTTCCAGCAAATGCTTCAGACCTACCCGCTGCGAAACACAGCTCGGCCTTCCCGGCACTCTTGCTTTCCGTGCTCAGTGCAACTCCAGCACTGATGACCCTGAAACCATACTTCTCGGCGTTCAGGAAGCTGTCTCCTATGGTTCCGGCGACGCCTGCTTCGGTATCAACCCCGTTGAGGACACCGTCGAGACTACTCAGAGAATTTCCCATGCTCTCCGCGACTTCAAGGACAAATGGGAGATCCCCACTCAGATCACTGTTCTTTCCCACGTGACCACCCAGATGCAGTCCGTCCGTGAGGGCGCACCTCTTTCTATGTTCTTCCAGTCCATTGCCGGCACACAGTCCGCCTGCGAAGCATTCGGCGTAAACGAGGCTCTGCTCAGAGAGGCCTATGACCTTGCAAGAAAAGAGTGCTACGGCACCGGTATGAACAAACTTTATTTTGAGACAGGCGAAGGCTCCGAAATGTCCATTGACTGCGACGAAGGTGCCGACGAACTGACCCTTGAGGGACGTACATACGGCTTTGCCCGCGCTTTTGAGCCTTTCATGGTAAACAACGTAACCGGATTCATTGGACCTGAAACCATCTACGATGGCAAAGAGATGATCCGCGGCAACCTTGAGGACCATTTTATGGCCAAGATAATCGGACTTCCTATGGGCATGGCTCCCTGCTTCACCAACCACACCGGCATCACCCAGGATGACCAGGAAATTGCATGCTTGCTTCTTAACGCGGCAAACTGCAACGACTATATGGGCGTTCCTATGGGCGATGACGTAATGCTCGCATATCAGGACGTTTCCTTCCATGATGACAACACCATGCGTGAGCTCAGCCACAGAAAACCTGCTCCTGAGTTCCACAAATGGGCAATCAAAATGGGAATCCTTGATGAAAACGGCAGACTTGGAGAGCGCGCAGGCGACGCTTCCATGTTCTTTGCTAAATAAGAAAGGAGGCTGCAGTTATAATGAACGATACCGAACTTATGAAAATCATCCGTGAAGCTATCGCACAGGCCACACAGGGCGATAAAGCAGCTCCTAAATGCGTCTGCGACGGAGAAGTTGAGGACATCTCCGCATATAGCCTCAGAGACGAATTTAATATCCCCAACCCCTATAATAAAGAGGAATACATGCGCATCAAAGCAAAAACCGACGCCCGCCTCGGCGTATGGAGATGCGGCCCCCGTCCTCTCACCAGAACCACTCTCCGTGTCCGCGCTGACAACGCCGCCGCAATGGACGCAGTGTTCAATGACGTAGGCGAGGAGTACCTTGAGAGGAACAACCTCAAATCCTATCAGACCAAATGCGACAGCAAAGAGACCTACCTCACAAGACCCGACCTCGGAAGAGTTTTTGACGACGAGACCGCTGCGCAGATCAAAAAAGACTGCATAAACGACCCTGACGTTCAGATCGTCGTATCCGACGGACTTTCCAGCTCCGCAGTTGAAGCCAATATTGATGCGGTTCTTCCTGCACTCTATAACGGCCTCAAATCCTCCGGACTCAAAGTCGGCACCCCCTTCTTTGTAAAATACGGCCGTGTCGGCGCTGAGGACTCCGTTGCTAAACTTCTCAACGCGAAAGTTACTGTGATCCTCCTCGGCGAGAGACCCGGTCTTGCGACATCTTCCTCTCTTTCCGCATACTGCGTATACGGCGGCTATCCCGGAATCCCGGAAGCAAACCGCACCGTTGTATCCAACATTCACAAAGCCGGAACTCCGCCTGTAGAGGCAGGCGCATATATAGCCGAACTCTGCAAACAGATGTTTGAGAAAAAAGCCTCCGGCCTTGACCTTAAAGCAAACTAACTGAACTTCCCGTCATCAGTACCGTTATTTTGCTATATAGATTCAAAAAAGCACCTCACTCCGCTTTTGAGAATCGCCTGAAATAAAATCAAGGTGCTCAGAAATGGGCACCTTAATTTTTTGAAAAAAATTTTAACGATTTACTTGACAAAAGCATAATTTGGTGGTATAAATATAAACAATAATTTGAAACCGAAGATTGAGAATAGTAACTTTCAGTATAGTTTTCAGAGAACGGCGGATGGTGGAATCGCCGCAGCTTAGAGGAAGCGAATGGACTCATGAGGGCAGCGGGAAAGCGCAGAAGCGTGAGTAATAGCTGCCGGCACCGGCCCGTTATCACGCCGGGCGGATATGATAGTATCCGGCTAAGTGGGCTTTTGCCAATTCAGGTGGTACCGCAGAGATTTTTCAAGTCTTTGTCCTGTTTTATATTACAGGACGAAGGCTTTTTTGTTTATACGGAGGTAATGGTTATGAAACGATGGCGAATCAAAGAGTAAAAGTAAACAACAAATTTTAATTATTTTTTGATGAAAGGAAATACAGCTATGCAGATGACATATAAAGATTTTGACCGTTACCTTAAAGATTACCCTGATGAAAAGGGATTTTTCGGACCTTACGGAGGGCAGTACCTTCCGGATGAACTTGTTCCGGCATTTAAAGAAATCAACGACGCGTATGAGACAATCTGCCACAGCGCAAAATTTATAAACGAGCTTCGCCGCATAAGGAAAGAATTTCAGGGCAGGCCGACTCCTGTCTATCACTGCGAAAGGCTTTCAAACTATTTCGGAAAATGCCAGATATATCTTAAGAGAGAGGACCTCAACCATACCGGCGCACATAAGCTGAACCACTGTATGGGCGAAGGTCTGCTCGCTAAATACATGGGCAAGAAAAAGCTCATAGCTGAGACCGGCGCAGGCCAGCACGGCGTGGCTCTCGCAACGGCGGCGGCCTATTTTGGCCTTGAATGTGACATTTATATGGGCGAAGTGGACATCGCAAAGCAGGCGCCTAACGTCACGAGAATGAAACTACTCGGCGCAAGGGTAATTCCCGTGTCGCGTGGGCTCAAAACATTGAAAGAGGCTGTCGACGCCGCTTTTGAAGCATACCTCAACGAATATGAGGATGCGATTTACTGCATAGGCTCCGCAGTGGGCCCCCATCCATTCCCGAAAATGGTCAGGGATTTTCAGTCCATAGTCGGCATTGAGGCAAGGGAGCAGTTCCTTGAAATGACCGGCAACCTTCCGGACGCCATTGCCGCCTGCGTTGGCGGCGGCTCCAACGCCATCGGCCTGTTCATTCCGTTCCTCGGCGACCCCGTCGATATTTATGGCGTTGAGCCTCTTGGAAAAGGTGAAAAACTCGGTGACAACGCAGCGTCAATGACCTTCGGCAAGCCGGGAATCCTCCACGGCTTCCAAAGCTATCTGCTTCAGGACGAGGAAGGCAACCCTGCACCGGTATATTCCGTTGCCAGCGGCCTTGACTATCCGTCCGTTGGCCCGGAGCATGCTTTCCTCCATGACGTGGGAAGAATAAACTATGTTTCTGTCACTGACGATGAGGCCATGGACGCCTTCTATAAGCTCTGCCGTCTCGAAGGAATTATCCCGGCGGTGGAAAGCTCCCATGCTCTTGCTTACGCTATCCGCTACGCGAAAGAGCACGAAACCGGCTCGATACTCGTAAACCTCTCCGGGCGCGGCGATAAAGACATGGATTTTGTTGTGGAGAAATTCGGACTTGGAAACAAGGACGAAACCCTTAAAGAGGAAAGCGCGAAAGATTTCGTTGCGGATAAATACGGGCTGGGCGACAGCTTTAAAGAGATATGAAATGAATATAAACGAAAAAGCCGGTCATTCTGACCGGCTTTTTAATACGAATAAAAAAATTATGCCTTTTTGGAAGGGCTGTTTATCCATTTGGAGAATTTGCGGCAGATGATTCTCGGCGCAAGTTTTGAGAGAACAGTAGTGGATTTGACTCCCTTTGCGACTATAACTGTGCGGTCTCCCATCATGGCTTTGTAACCGTATTCGGCCACGTCCTTCGCCACTGCAGGTTTAAAGAATTTGAACATTCTTGCTTTTTCAAGGTCGGCCACAGCCTCGAATCCGGTATTGGTGGGGCCGGGGCAAAGGCAGGTAACTGTCACTCCATGGGGGCGAAGTTCCTCAGCCACAGCTTCGGAGAAAGAAAGCACAAAGGCCTTTGAAGCATAATATACGGACATATAGGGCCCGGCGGAAAAGGCCGCAATGGAAGCAATGTTCAAAATTTTTCCGCTTCCGCGTTTTTTCATGTCATTTCCGAAAAGGTGGGTGAACTGTGTCAGCGCGAGCACGTTCAGCTTCACCATGTTTTCCTGGACGGAAAGGGCGGTATCGTGGAAAGCATTGTTGTCTCCGAATCCGGCGTTGTTGACAAGATATTCTACCTCTGTACCGGCAGCATTGACTTCGTCGTAAACAGCCTGCGCTGCGCCCTCATCAGTGAGGTCCTTCGGGATAATCAAGACGCTTATATGATATTTTTCTTCCAGGCTTTCCTTGATTTTTTCGAGCTTGTCCCGGCTTCTTGCAACGAGGACAAGGTCATTTTGTTTTTCTGCAAAGATTTTTGCAAATTCATATCCTATTCCACCGGAAGCCCCGGTTATCAAAGCGGTTTTTGCCATAGCTCCTCCTCCGTATAATTTAATTATTTGCCTCTCATTATATATTTTTTCATAAAATTTTGCAATGGCAAAGTATTTGTGGTATTATTCTATGTATAAAAAATTATATTTTGGAAGGTAATTATGGAAACTCTGAAAAAATACGCGAAAAAATATTTCATTGACGCCATGTCCGCCATGGCGCTGGGCCTTTTTGCCTCGCTTTTGATAGGCACGATATTCGGCACAGTCGGAACCTACCTCGGGGAGGGGTACGTGGCAAATGAAACGATAAACAAAATCGGCGGCTTTTTCACCGAGATGAAAAATTTTGCCCAGGGCGCCTCTGGCATGGCCATTGGCGTTGCCATAGCATATTCATTAAAAGTTGACCCGCTTGTAATGTTCTCCTGCGCGGCGGTGGGCAGTCTTTCGTACTCTCTCGGCGCGTCCATTTCTCTTGCTGACGGCCAGACCATAACCTACACTGCGGGCCCTGCCGGCTCTTTCTTTGTAGTCATACTGGCCTGTGAAATAGGAATGCTCGTTTCCAAAAAGACAAGGGTAGACATTCTTGTAACGCCAATTGTCACCATAGTCACGGGCTATGCAGCAGCAAAATTGGTTTGCCCGGCCATCGCTTACATTATGTATTACATAGGAGATTTTATCAACACCGCCACTGAAATGCAGCCGTTCATTATGGGAATCATTATCGCCGTAGTGGTAGGCATGATACTCACTTTGCCCATTTCCTCCGCCGCTATCTGCGCCATGATAGGAATAAGCGGCATAGCAGGTGGAGCGGCCACAGCGGGTTGTTGCGCACAGATGATAGGCTTTGCGGTGATCAGTTTCTGCGATAACGGATGGGGAGGACTTTTTGCCCAGGGACTCGGCACATCCATGCTCCAGATGGGCAATATCTGCAAAAAGCCGCAGATATGGATTGCACCGACCCTTGCCGCCGCAGTATGCGGCCCCATAAGCACGCTGATTTTTAAGCTGGAATGTACCGGGGTTTCCGCCGGAATGGGCACCTGCGGCCTTGTGGGCCCGCTCGGAGTCGTTTCCGCCATGGACGGCGGCTCGAATATGTGGCTCGGAATACTGCTCGTATGCTTTGTGCTCCCGGCTGTGCTCTCATATCTTTTCAATTTGGTGCTCAAAAAAATCGGCTGGGTAAAAAACGGAGATATGAAACTCGCTAACTAATAAATTAAAACGGATTCCGAATTTTGGAGGTTAAAATGTATAGCCTTGGAAAAATAGAAAAAGTAGATGATTTACGCACAATTTGGCCACATGAAGCAAGGGACTTTTCGAAATGGATGGCAAAGGAAGAAAATCTTGCTTTGCTCTGTGATGCGGTAGGAATGGATATTGTTTTAGAAGAATTAGAATCTCCAGTGGGAGATTTTAATGTGGATTTATTTGCTGTTGAAGCCGGAACAACGAGAAAAATTGTTATTGAGAATCAACTTGAAGATACAAACCACGACCATTTAGGAAAAATAATTACATATGCTGCAGGTAAAGGAGCAGAAGTAATAATATGGGTAGTGAAACGAGCACGAGATGAACATAAACAAGCCATTGAATGGCTGAATCAGCACACAGATGAGAATATAGGATTTTTTCTTTTGGAAATTGAACTTTGGAAAATTGACAATTCACTCCCTGCTCCTAAGTTTAATGTTGTAGAACGTCCCAATGATTGGGCAAAAAGTATGAAGAAATCAGAAGGACTTTCTGATATTCAAAAATTACAACTTGAGTACTGGCAAGCGTTCAACGAATATGCTTTTGAAAAAACAGAATTCAGAAAATTGTTTTCGAAGAGAAAACCTCCTGTGCAGAGTTGGTATTCTTTGAGCGTAGGAAGTTCAATCTATAATATAGATTTGGATATTAGGACGCAAAAAAAGTGTATTGAAAGTGAAATATATTTTCACGGAAACAAAGAGACTTTTGAAAGTCTTAAAGAGCAAAAATGCGATATAGAAGAATTTATAGGTGAAAAACTGGAATGGAGATCGGCGGCAAAGGATTGCCGCATAGTTGCAATAAAAAATGATATTGATGTAAGGAAAGAAACTGATAAATGGTCAGAAAATTTTGACTGGTACTGCGAAATGGCATTAAAATTCTACAGCGTTATAAAAAAATTTATTATAAAATAATATAAAAACAGCCCTCTGCAAATTTCCGCAGAGGGCTTTTTTTAATCTCTTCCGAGCATATATAGCAGCGCGTTGCATATTGCGGCGGCGACGTTGCTGCCGCCCTTTCTGCCGCGGGCAACTATATAGGGAACGTCAGCCTGCATGATAAGCTCTTTTGACTGAACAACATTCACAAAGCCCACCGGTACGCCTATTATAAGTTCCGGTTTTAGCTTGTTTTCCTCAATGAGCTCGTACAGCTTTACAAGCGCCGTCGGCGCGTTGCCTATGGCAAAAATAAGAGGACGGTCCATTTCAGCCGCTTTTTCCATGGAGGCGACGGCTCTTGTGGTGCCGTTTTTCTTTGCCGCTTCGCCAACCTCCGGGTCGGACATGAAGCAGAAAACCTCTCCGCCGTGTTTTGCGAGGGAGGCTTTGTTTATTCCGGCCTTTGCCATGTTCGTGTCCGTAACGATGCAGGCGCCGTTTTCAATGGCCCGCAGGGCCTTTTCCACTACTCCATCAGAAAAACAGAGGTTGTCAACGTAATCAAAGTCAGCGGAAGTATGTACCACGCGTTTGATTATGGGCGCAAGGCCGGGGTCAATAGGGTGGGGAAGCTCGGATTCAATAATCTCGAAGCTCCTTTTTTCAATTTCAGCGGGGGTTACCCTCTCAAGTTCAATTTTCAAAATTCCACTCCCTTTCTGGCAGGAATACCTTTATCAAAAGGATGTTTGATTTTTTTCATCTCAGTGACATAATCCGCAGATTCCACAAAGCTCTCCGGCGCGTTGCGCCCGGTGAGCACAAGTTCGAGCTCCTCCGGTTTGCTTAAGAGAAGCGCATCGACTGCGGCCCTGTCAAGCATTTCATGTGTATAGGCGGAAATCACTTCGTCGAGGACGAGAAGCTCACATTCGCCGTTTTTGACAAAGTCAAGCGCTGTATAGAGTAGCTTGTTGTGTTCTTTGCGGACAATTTCCTTTTCATCGTCGCTCATATTCTTAAAGAATCCGTGGGACGAACTTTGCCGCAGAACGGTTATGTTGGGAAGCTTTTCAAAGGAATGAAGCTCACCGCAGTCGCGGCCCTTAAAAAACTGCACAAATACAACTTTTCTTCCACAGCCTGCGGCCCTTACGGCAAGGCCGATAGAAGCTGTCGTCTTGCCCTTTCCGTTTCCTGTATAGATGTGAATCAAGCCCTTCATACGCCCTCCTCAAGAATTTTATAGATAAGCTCCATATCGAGATTTTCTCTCACAGCGTAAGCCAGCTTGTTATACTGTTCCTCTTTGTAGCTTGCGTAATCAAAGGAGGAAAGCTCGGAAAAGTCCAGGCCCTTTGCTTTGCATATGGAGGACAGTACGGCGTTTCGGCAGCTTTGATTGTCAAAGAAGCCGTGGAGATAGCTTCCGTATACGTTGCCGCAGGCGCAGCCGTCAAAACTGCCGTTTGAAAGCCTGACAAGAGGCTCTGCGCCTTCCGAAAGGGTGGTTTTGCCCATGTGTATTTCATATCCGTCCACTTCAGCGCCGGAAAGCTCGAGGATTCCTTCGCCGGAGACGATCGTTCCGCTGACACGGGTGCGGTGCTTTTCCTCTTCAAAGTCCGTGACAGTGGGGAGCAGCCCCATTCCGGCGACGCTGCCGCCGCCCTCGGCTCCGCATTTATCGGTAATGCGCTCGCCGAGCATCTGGTATCCGCCGCAAATGCCTATGAGCACGGTGCCGTTTGAAACAAGTTTCTTGATAGCCGCCTCAAGTCCGCACTGACGCATCCAGAGAAGGTCGGAAATAGTGTTTTTTGTTCCGGGAATAACCACCATGTCGGGATTTTTTAACTCGCGTGTGGAGGTTATGTAGCGGACGGAAACGCCGCTGGTGGCTTCGAGCACGGAAAAGTCGGTAAAGTTTGAGATTCTCGGAAGACGGACAACGGCTATATCAATTTTTGCTGGACGGTAGTTTCTGAAACGCTCGGAAAGGCTGTCCTCGTCCTCAATATCAACGTTGAGATATGGGAGAACTCCGGCCGAGGGCTTTCCTGTTATTTTTTCGAGCATATCGATGCCGGGGCGGAGAATGTCCACGTCACCGCGGAATTTATTTATGACCATGGCTTTTATCATGTCCTGCTCATCCTTTTCAAGCAGGGCAATGGTTCCGTAAAGCTGTGCGAAAACGCCGCCACGGTCCACGTCGCCGACGAGGAGCACCGGCGCTTTTGCGAGCTTCGCCATGCCCATATTTACGATGTCGTCGGCTTTGAGATTTATCTCAGCCGGGCTTCCGGCACCCTCTATAACAATTATATCGTTTTCCGCAGAAAGCGTTTCAAAGGCTTTCATAACGTCGGGAACCAGCGTTTTTTTCATGGCAAAGTATTCGGCGGCTTTCATGTTTCCGATAACTTCGCCGTTTACAATAACCTGGGAACCCATATCCGTGACCGGCTTGAGAAGGATAGGATTCATCAAAACAGAGGGCTCAACGCCGCAGGCTTCAGCCTGCACCACCTGTGCCCGGCCCATTTCGAGCCCTTCATGGGTTATGAAGGAATTAAGCGCCATGTTCTGGCTTTTAAAGGGCGCCACGCGGTAGCCGTCCTGCTTAAAAACGCGGCAAAGCCCCGCCACGAGAATGCTTTTTCCGGCGTTGGACATAGTGCCCTGTACCATTATAGCTTTAGCCATATTATCCTCCTTATATCAAAAATGTATTTTGTGAAGCCCGGCAAATTCATCAGAGCTCCTTACAAAATTTTCGGCAAATGACGGGTTTGCGGGAAGAAAGATGTGCGGGAATCCCGCATACAGCGTTTCGCTTGCGTGTATGCACTCAAAGCTCCGCTCGGAGAAAGGCTTTTCGGCGAGGAAATCGCTTCCGTTGTCCGTGCTTTCATAGTAGTGGAAAGAATGGGCGTTTATTTTTTCTCCTGCCTTGCAGAAAAGATTGTCCTTTTTCGCTGTGAGGGTTACATACCCGAAACGTTGCAGCTTTTTGGTTTTAAAAGCGTCAGCATCTATAACATCGGACATTCTGCGGCCGTCGAGGGTTTTGTGGAGATACAGGAAACCTCCGCATTCGGCAACGGTCGGAACGCCGGAACTGACGGCTGAGCTTACGGCGGAGAGCATTTCGTGATTTTCGGAAAGAGCGTCAGCATAAAGCTCAGGGTACCCTCCGGGAAGCCAGATTCCGCTGATTCCCTCAGGCAGCTTTTTATCATGTATGGGGCTGAAGCAGCAGATTTCACAGCCCAGTTCCTGGAGAAGCTCAACATTTTCTTCGTACATGAAACAGAAAGCCTCATCTTTTGCAATGGCGATTCGGACGCGTTTTTCTGAGCATGCAGTTTTTTTCACCGGCTCGAGGGCGGGAGCTCCGGCCGCAACGGAAAGTATGCCGTCAATATCGAGATATTTTTCAGCAAGCTCACCGAGCCTGTCCATTTTTGCACGTATATCTGCGATTTCTCCGGCGGTTATGAGCCCGAGATGCCTGCTGCCGATTGTCACCGCATCGTCGTTAGGAAGGAAGCCCAGTGGCTTTACTCCGCAGTTTTCAGCGACTTTTTTCAGCCCGTCATACATCATTGGGGAAACTCCGTTAAAGATGACGCCGCAGATATTGCTTTTCGGTCTGTAATCACGGAACCCGCTTATTATGGCCCCGGCTGAGCTGTACATGCCCTTTGCGTTCACGATGAGAATTACCGGCGTATCCGTTTCTCTGGCAACTTCATAGGTGCTGGCGTGCCCGTCAGTTCCTATGCCGTCGTAGTAACCCATAACTCCTTCAATAACTGAAATTTCGCCCCCGCGGAGGGCGATGGAATTTCTCAGCTGAATATCACGGCAGAAAAACGGGTCGAGATTATAGGAGGGGATTTCAATTACCTTTCGGTGAAACATAGGGTCGATGTAGTCAGGCCCGCACTTAAATGCGCTGACGGCGGCGCCGCGCTTTTTGAGCGCGGACAGCAGAGCACAGGTAACGGTCGTCTTTCCGCAGCCGGAATTTGTCCCGGCAATGAGCACTCTGTCGTTCATTTTGCGCCTCCGCTTATTATATAAATTGGGTTTTGCGCCATCATGAGATGAAGCCCTCCGGCGGTTTTGGCCCGGGCGGCGCTTATCTGGGATATTTCTGGTTCAATGCCGCGATTTTTGAATGCCGAAACTGCGGAAGCAACGCTTTCTATTGCAATAGCGTTGACGACCACCCGCACATTGGGATTTTTCTCAAATAGGACATCAAAAATTTTATCCATTCCGCCGCCGCTGCCGCCAATAAAAACTGCGTCCGGCGCGGGCAATGCTTCAAGGGCCTCCGGCGCTGAGCCGGAGATCACTTCGGCGTTGCCAATGTGAAATTTTTTGAGATTTTCATGTATGAGCCCAACGGCTTCTTCATTCCGCTCCACGGCGTAAACCCTGCCGGAATAGGCCGCAAGAGCCATTTCAACTGTGACTGAGCCGGTGCCGGCTCCAACGTCGTAGCAGATAAATCCGGGTTTAACTCCGAGGCTGCTCATGGTGACGGCGCGGATTTCGGATTTTGTCATCGGCACACTGCCGCGGATAAATTCCTCATCGGGTATTCCGAAGCGGACGGCGCTTTCCGGCGCGGGATTTTCAATGAGCATGACGGAAAGGGAAGAGAAAGCGGAAGAGGAAAGCTCCGATACGCTGGGTTCGGTTATTTTTTCTTCCGAACCTCCGAGATTTTCTCCGACGAAAACTTTAAGCCCTGAAAAACCTGCTGAAGCAAGTTTTTCTCCCAATTCCGGAATATTTCCGCCGGTGAGCACAAAGGTTTTCCCGTTTCTGCGGACGGTTTCAACAATGTTCCCGTCTCTTCCGTGGCAGCTTAACAGCGCAGCGTCCTGCCAGGACATTCTGAGCTTTGCGAAAAAATAGTTGAGGGAGGATATTCCGGGAAATACAGTCACGTCGCAGTCGGAAAGAGCTGAGCAGAGCTTGTCGCAAGCGCTGTAAAAGCCTGTGTCGCCGGAGACGAGCACGGAAAAAATCCCGTGCTCACTTTCGGAGACAATCTTTTTTACCGCGTCGGGAAGATATTCATTATATATTTCACCTTTAAAATCGGGGAATGTATCGGTCATTCTCGGCGCGCCGAGAAGCACTTCGGAACATTCCGCGGCCCGCAGCCCTTCGAGCGTAACGGTGTCAAAGCTCATGCCGATTCCGATAATGTTTACCTTTTTCATAGTTTTCTTTCCTCAATCATTTTTTTGATTTCCCCGAGCGATATTCCGTTTTCCTGTTTTCTTCGGATTACTGCGACGGTCACACCGAGGGCCTTTGCGGCGGAGAGCTTTTCGGGAAAGCCGCCCGCTGGGCCGGATTCTTTTGTTATGAGGATATCCGCATTGGAAAACGAAAGCATAGCTCTGTTCATTTCATCTGAAAACGGCCCCTGCATACAGATTATGTGTTTTGGAGGAAAACCGAGAGCAAGGCAGGAAGAAAGCCCCTCTGCCGAAGGAAGTATTCGGAGCCAGACACGGTTTTCAAAATCCGGAATTGATGCAAGGAGGGAGGCCTCTTTAACTCCAAGGGTGGAAAAAACAGTGCCGGGGTTTTCTTTTAACCAGAGAATGAGTTCTTCGAGCGTGTCAAATTCAGCGCAGCCTTCATTTGAGCACGCTTCTCTCAGTACACGGATGTATTTTGTCCCGGTTTTTGAGCACGCATAGCTTATATTTTCGCTGACGCCGAAAGCATAGGGGTGAGTTGCGTCTATCACACATTTGGGGCGGTGCTCGTCTATGAGCACCGCTATTTCGTCCGCAGTGAGCCTCCCGCATTTTACTGAAAAAGAACCTTCGGAAGGGCAGAGGCTCTCACCGTATTCCGTGGCTACGCAGGCGAGGGAGTCGATGTTTTCAGCTTTTAAAAGCTCGGAAATTTCCCGGCCTTCTGTCGTTCCTCCGAAAAGGATGACCTCAGCCAATGGAATACCCCCTCGGAGTTACGAGCCTGTCTCCCACACGCCTTGTTTTTTCGTTGCCGATAAAAACGGTGGTGAACATATCAACTTTTGCTTCGCGAAGCTCGGAAAGGGTCATTACCTCTTTTTCCTCGCCGTCACGTCCGATATTTTTTACAATTCCGCACATGGTGTCGGGAGATTTATATTTGAGAAGTATATCGCAGGCATTTTTGAGATAATCTGCACGCTTTTTGCTGGAAGGGTTATAAAGCGCAATGCAGAAATCGCCCATAGCGGCACATTCAAGGCGTTTTTCAATGAGCTCCATGGGAGTCAGAAGGTCGCTGAGGCTTATAACCGCAAAATCATGGGTGAGTGGGGCGCCGAGAATGGCGCCTCCGGAAAGGGCGGCAGTAACTCCGGGTATGACCTCAATGTCCACTTCGGGATATTCTTCGGAAAGTTCGAGAATAAGCCCTGACATGCCGTAAACTCCGGCGTCTCCGCTGCAGACCATAGCGACGGTTTTGCCGCTGTCGGCCAGTCTCAGCGCCTCGCGGCAGCGCTCCACCTCCCGCATCATGGGAGTATCAAAAAATTCTTTTTCGGGAAAGAGAGGCTTTACAAGCTCCACATATTTTGAGTATCCGACGATAACTTCGGAATCCTCAATAGCTTTTCTGCATGCAAAGGTCATATATTCCGGTGCCCCGGGGCCGATGCCGGCCACAAAAAGTTTTTTCATAACAAGTTCAGTCCAATCTGGTTTATTTATTTTCATCAAAAAATCTCACGGTGTAGGGTTCTATACCGAGCGCCATGGTTATGCCGTTTCCGGCATCCTTCTGTGAAATCAGTTTTCCGTTTTCACCGCATCCGAGCACGGCGCTGCGTTCGCAGACGTTGTCGACGCCGGTTACGGATTTTACAAAAGCAGAGGAAGTGAAATTTCCCTGAAGCTCAGCAAGCTGATCCACCGAAAAGGTGAGAAACTCAAAGGAGTGCTCTTTACAGAAAACAATAATGCCCGGTTCGTGCGCTTTCAGGTCTATGCTGCACACGTTTTTTACTGAGGAAGGGTGGCAGCCGGATTTTTTCAGCGAGGCGGAGAAGGCCTCCTCAATGGCTTCCTCCGGAACGTTCTTTTTACAGCCTATTCCGAGGGAAACGACCTTCGGAACGAGCCGCAGGGCGTCATTTTTTCCGCGGCTGCGGTAGGTTATGAGCACGTCGTAATTTTCCTCGGCAAGCTCAGTTCCGGCGGGAAGTGGACCCTCAATGGGAAAACTGCTTTTTATTTTTATGGTTTCTCCGGCAAGCATTTTTGCGGAAACCCACTTTATCCTTTCCGGATTAGTGACGGTGAGACCATGGGAGACTGCCCAGCTGTCAAAGGCAAATATGCCGTTTCGGTCAGTGGCAGTGGTTATGACGGGCATTGCGCCTATGAGCCTTGCGGCCCTCGCCGCAAGGGCGTTAGCCCCTCCTATATGTCCGGAAAGCAGAGAGACGGCAAATGTGCCGCACTCGTCCATTACTATCACAGCGGGGTCGGTGGTTTTGCTCTTTACGAACGGTGCTACTGCCCGAAGGGCAATTCCACAGGACGAAATATATATGAGAGCGTCGTCAGCGAAAAAATGCTCCTCAGTCCAGGGGGAAAGCTCGCCGTTTGCGGCACGTTTAAAAGAAACTGTGTCGCCGCCGCTTTCCAGAAGGCCGCAGAGACGCTCAGCGAGAGCAAGCCCCTTTTCGCTGAAGGAAAGAATCCCTATTTTCATTTTTCACTGCCCTCTCTGAAAGCAGTAGTAAAGGTGGGGTCATAGAGCTTTGAAAGGGAATATTCTGTTCCAAGGAAACCGCCCACTGTTATGAGCGCAAGATTTCCGATTCCGTTTTCTTCCGCGGTTTTGTGGAGCGTTCCGACGGTGCAGCGCATTACCTTTTCGTCCGGCCAGCTGGCTTTATAGACGATGGCAGCGGGGGTGTCCTCGCTGTAGCCTCCGGCAATGAGCTCCTCCTGGAGCTTTTCGGTCATTCCGGCGCTTAAAAATACGACCATAGTGGCTTTGTGCGCGGCAAAGGAACGTATGCTTTCACGGTCCGGTACAGGGGTCCTTCCCGCCATGCGGGTTATAATTACGCTCTGGCTGATGTCGGGAAGAGTATATTCGGCTTTGAGAGCGGCGGCGGCACCGCAGAAGCTCGAAACTCCGGGGCAGACTGCGTAATCAATGCCAAGGGCAGAGAGCCTGTCCATCTGCTCACGGATTGCGCCGTAAACGGAGGGATCTCCGGTGTGAAGACGGACGGTATTTTTGCCTTCGCTTTCAGCCTTTTTGATGACCTCAATGACGTCGTCGAGAGTCATTTTTGCGCTGTTATATACGCTGCAGTCCTCCTTTGCATATTTGAGAAGCTCTGGATTCACAAGTGAGCCGGCGTAAATAATTACGTCCGCGTTGCGGAGAAGCTCGGCTCCACGAAGGGTTATCAGATCGGGTGCGCCGCAGCCGGCGCCGACAAAATTTACCATTATTCAGTCCTCCATAAATCAAGAAGTTTTTCGGAATTTTCGCTTTGCATAAGAATTCTTCCGGTCCCGGAAGCGTTTGTGAAACATATAAAACCGATGTCTGTGTCATCGGGAACACGTTTTAACATGAAGCGCTCAATGCGTTTTTGAAGAATGGCGAGGGTCTGCGGCAAAATGCCTTCATTTTCAATGAGTTCGAGGGCGGCGTCAGTCGTGACACAGCCGAGCACAGAGCGCAGAAGGGGAAGAGAAGCGCCTGCTTCAAGGGCGCAGGCAACGAGAGTTTCCATTCTGCCGTCCCCGTTTGCGGAATGGGTGTTGGTGAGCCCGATACCTAGTTTGACAATTTTACCGATATGCCCCACGAGAAGAATGTTTTTGAAACCGAGCTCAACGGAATAATCTATGGCATCGCCTATAAAATTTGAGCACAAAACATTTTTCCCTGCGGGTATTCTGAGCACACTGTGGGCAAAATTATCTCCGTAATTGCCCGGGGTCAGGAGAACGGAGCGTCCTCCGGAGACATAGAGCTGACGAAGCTCGAGCTTTATAGTGTCCACAAGAGCTTTGTTGCTCATTGGTTCCACAATGCCGGTTGTGCCTATGATCGAAATGCCGCCCTCAATCCCTATGTTGGGATTGAAAGTGCGGGAGGCGAGCTTTTCTCCGCCCGGAACGGAAACTTTGACGGATATTCCGCCAGTATAGCGGTATTTTTCACATACCTCGGCAACGGTCTCTTTTATCAGCTTTCTCGGCACGGAGTTTATTGCCGCGGCGCCCACCGGCTGGTCAAGTCCGGGCTTTGTGACCCGTCCTACGCCTTCGCCTCCGTCGATCTCAATGCCGCGGGCAATGCGGCTTACTGACGAAAAAACAAGTATCCCGTTTGTAACGTCCGGGTCGTCGCCGCTGTCCTTTTTAACGGCGCAGCTTACACCTTGGTCATCAGCGTGCGTTTCGGCAATATCTATTGAAAGGTTTACTCCTGATGGAGTTTTGATATTTACGGAATCGACTTTTTCTCCGGATAAGAGACATATTGCAGCGGCCTTTGCCGCTGCGGCGGCACAAACGCCGGTAGTGTATCCGCAGCGAAGAAATTTTCCGTTTACGTTTCTGACAAGTTCCATAGAAAAAAATAACCTCCGGCAAATAGTACCGAAGGTTTCTGAGCATAAAAATAATGCAGCTCCTTCGGCGTCCGCAAAGGATTATGCAGCATGGTTTTCCGGCTTTAACGGTAACGGCCTTGCGAGGGAATCGCACCCTACTTTCCCATATCTATCATTATTATGATGATACATCTAATTCGGAGATAAAGTCAAGGGGGGGTTGAAGATTAGCAAAAATGGTCGTTGACTTTCTTTTTCCGTGGTGATAACCTTATGATAATCGAATATGAGAAGCGGGCCGTGTAAGCTGGGTGTGATTCCCTCGCAAGGCCGTTGCTGTATTTCATCAGTGTTCCATTTTAACTAAAAAGGGGATTAAAATGCTGGAAAATGATGATGAGCCAGAAGCATGTCCGTTTCTTATCCGCGGTTTCCGCGGAAAAGTTCAGTTCTGCGGACTGCCGGAGCTATGAACGTAAAAAGCGCATGGCTTTTGTTTGTAATTCCCGCTCACGCAGATGACGTGAACGGGATTTTTTATGCGCACCGGATAAAAATCTGCATGATGTCAGGAGGAAAAGCAAATTGAATATAATCTACGCGACAGCAATAGCCTTTGTGCTGGATATACTTTTTGGGGACCCGATAAAGATTCCTCATATAGTGGTCGCAATAGGAAAACTCATATCACTGCTTGAAAAAGGCATACGGAAGCTACTTCCCGAAACAAATGGAGCGGAGATCTTCGGGGGAACGGTAATGGCAATTCTCGTCTGCGCCGCTTCCTTTGGATTCGGATTCGGCGTGCTTTGGCTCTGCGGACTTGTGCATCCGCTTCTGCGGCTTGCGGCGGAGAGTTTTCTGTGCTGGCAGTGCCTCGCTATGAAGAGCCTCAAGGACGCCGGTATCTATGTTTTCAATGCTCTTAAGACAGGGGACATTGAAAAGAGCCGCGAAGCTGTGGGAAGAATAGTCGGAAGGGACGTTTCGCAGCTTGATGCGCCCGCAATAAGGAGGGCTGCGGTGGAGTCCGTTGCTGAAAGCACCGTAGACGGAGTGGTTTCGCCACTTATCTATATGATAATCGGCGGAGCGCCTCTTGCTATGATGTATAAAGCCATAAATACCATGGACAGCATGGTTGGATATAAAAATGACAGATACATGTATTTCGGAAGGGTTCCCGCGCATATAGATGACGTGGCCAATTTCATTCCCGCGAGGATAGGCGGCGTGCTCATGGTGCTGGCGGCGTTTATCTGCGGCTTTGACGGAAAGAACTCCTGGAGGATTTTCAGAAGGGACAGGCTCAAACACAAAAGCCCAAACTCGGCCCATGCTGAATCCGCAGTGGCGGGTGCTCTCCACCTGAGACTTGCCGGAAGCTCATATTATTTTGGAAAGCTCGTGGTAAAGCCATACCAGGGTGACGACGACAGGCCCATAGAGGACGAGGATATTAAAAACACCATAAAGATGATGTACTGCGCTTCTACAGTTATGTTTCTTCTCTGCGTTGCCGTGAGGGGGGCGTTCATATGGTTTTGATTCACGGCGGCGACTGGGAGAGCTACATCCTCGAGACAGGGAAAATGCCGCTGGACTTTTCCGCCAACTGCAATCCGCTGGGAACTCCGGAAGGAGTTATTAAAGCGGTGTGCGATTCGGCGAAAAATGCTGCGGCGTATCCCGACCCGCTCTGCAGGAGGCTGGTAAAAGCCCTTTCTGAGAGCGAAGGGGCAAAGGAGAGCGCACTGCTTTGCGGCGCGGGAGCGGCAGATATAATTTTCCGCCTTGCGGCGGCACTGAAGCCGAAAAAAGCCATTGTCACAGCGCCGACCTTTGCGGAGTACGAACTGGCGCTCGATACCGTGGGCTGTGAAACTGAGCACTATTTTCTCAAAGAGGAAAACGGTTTTCGCATAGAAAGTGATTTTATTGACAGGATTACATACGAAACGGATATAGTGTTTGTGTGCAACCCTAATAATCCCACCGGAAACACTACGGAAAAATCCCTGCTTTGCTCCATATTGGATAGATGTACACAGACGGGAACGCTGCTTGTGGTGGATGAGTGCTTCAATGATTTTCTGGATGAGCCCGAAAAATTCACTCTCAAGGACAGGGCTGCGGAAAATAAAAACCTTCTGATTCTCAAGGCCTTCACCAAACTTTACGGCATGGCGGGGATTCGTCTCGGCTACTGCATTTGCTACGATGATGAACTCATTGAGAAAATGCGCGGGGCAGGGCAGCCCTGGGGAGTTTCCTCGCCGGCACAGGAGGCAGGCATAGCGGCCCTGTCGGAAAAGGACTATGTTTTTTGCACGAAGGCGCTTATAAAAAAAGAGCGAAAAAGGCTTAAAAAAGCGCTTGCGGAGTATGGAATGGAAGTGCTCGGTGGGGAGGCAAATTACATTTTTTTCAGATGTAAAGTCAAAGACCTTGCCACAAAAATGCGCTCGGAAGGAGTGCTCATCAGGGACTGCTCGAATTACTGCGGACTTGAAAAGGGCTATTTCAGAACAGCTGTGCGCACCAAAGAGGAAAACGATATGCTTTTAGCTGCGCTTGAAAAAGTTCTAAAAGGAAATTAAAATCGGAATAAACGGAGGATAATTATGAAAAAAGGAAAACTTTATGGCATAAGCGTCGGCCCCGGGGACCCGGAACTTATCACTGTTAAAGCTCAGAAAATGATTCAGAGCTGCGGCGTTATCGCTGTGCCGACAACGAAAAGCGGCGGTGAGCTTGCCCTTGACATCGCAAAGGGGCTTATGCCGCTTGACGATAAAAAAATACTCAGGCTTCCTTTCCTTATGACGAGGGACCCAAAGGAACTGGAGGAGAGCCACCTGGCCGTAGCGGGAAAGATCGAGGAGGAGCTTGAGCAGGGAAACGACGTTGGCATGCTCAACCTCGGAGACATATCCGTTTTTTCCACATTTTCTTATATTATGGAGATAGTCACAGCTCACGGATATGAGGCTGTTGTGATTCCCGGAGTGACGAGCTTCTGCGCCTCCGCAGCAAGGCTTGGAATTTCACTCACTTCAATGAACAGCCCTCTGCATATTATTCCGGCAGGAGGGGGCAGCCTTGAGGAGAGCCTCGATATGGCCGGAAATAAGGTGCTGATGAAATCCGGCCGCGCGATTCCGAAAGTCAAGGAAGAACTCAGAAAACGCGGACTTTATGAAAAATCCTATGCGGTTCAGAACTGCGGGCTTCCCAATGAAAAGCTGTGCTTCACTCTCGATGACATGAGCGATGACCCGAGCTATTTTTCTACAATAATCGTTAAAGAACAGTAAAATAAAAATGCCGCGGCGGGAGGTTGTCACTTTTGGCGCGGCATTTTTAATTTTTTAATTGTTGATTTAACCGGTGAAAAAATGTACTATTATTATTGAGAAAGATATGAAGAGGAGAAAATATGGAACTTAAAACAGTGCTTTTTGACCTTGACGGAACCTTGCTCCCGATGGATCAGGAGGAATTTACTAAAGTGTATTTCGGGCTTCTCTGCGCAAAGCTCGCGCCCCATGGCTATGATTCAAAAAAGCTCATTGACGGAATCTGGGCCGGTACGGCCGCCATGGTAAAAAATGATGGAAGCTGCGTCAATGAGGAAGCATTCTGGAAAGTATTTACGGGAATTTTCGGGGATAAGGCCATAAAGGATAAACCGATTTTCGATGAGTTTTACAGAACGGATTTTCAGCTTGCTAAAGAAAAATGCGGATTTACGCCAAAAGCCGCGGAGCTTATAGCAAAGCTCAAAGAAATGGGCCTCCATTTGATTTTGGCCACCAATTCGATTTTTCCCGCAGTGGCAACTGAAAGCAGGATACATTGGGCGGGACTTGAACCGAGTGATTTTGAGCTTTACACGACCTATGAAAATTCTTCTTTCTGCAAGCCCAATCCGGACTATTACAGGGAGATACTGGAGCGCACCGGATATCTGCCTGAGGAGTGCCTCATGGTAGGGAATGACGCCGCTGAGGACATGGTGGCGGAAAAGCTCGGAATGAAAGTATTCCTTTTGACGGACTGCCTTATCAATAAGCGCAATGAGGACATATCCCGTTATCCCAGCGGGAGCTTTGATGAGCTGACTGCATATATTGAGGAACTGAAAAAATGAAAAAACGCCGTCACGAATGACGGCGTTTTTTCGTTAAGATTATTTATTCCTTTGCCGCGCTTTTCTTAACTGCGACGAGCAAAAGAATGAGGCTTACCCCAAGGATAATGTGTCCTACGCCGGAAATTCCGGAGATAGAAGCGTCAAGTCCGGAGGAAATTTCAGAACACAGGACCTGGACCATGCCGCGGACGAAAAGCCCGAGGCCGGCGATATTGAGCCCTATATGATAGAACGCAACAATTTTGCTGGTATTCTTGTTCTCAGAAAAACTGAAGGACTTCTCAAGCAGAGCAAGAATAAGGAAGAAAAACATGCCGAGCATAAAATAGTGCGTATGCATTACAGAAAGGTTAGTTGCGCCGCCGAAACCGGTAAATTTGGTGAACTCACGATAAAAAACGCCGAACACCATTGCAACTATGGCGTAAATAAAAGCGGAATTAACATATTTTTTGCACATAATAAATCTCCTTTTGACCTATAAATTTGATTGATAATAGCAGAAAGCTGCGTATTTTCGCAAAAAAAGACCCGAACACAAATGTGTCCGGGTCCTTGTGGTTGCGGGAGAAGGATTTGAACCAACGACCTCCGGGTTATGAGCCCGACGAGCTACCGAACTGCTCTATCCCGCGATATCTGTTTTTCAGGTGCCCTATTATTATATCGCACGCAAAACGAAAATGCAAGGGTTATTTTAATTTTTTTCAAAATATTTTTCCATCCAGCGATGAGGGTGCCCTTCATCAAAAACAATTTTGTCATCTTTAAGGGAAAAACCGCATTTTTGATAAAACCCTACGGCGCTTTCCTGCGAGCACAGAACGGCTTTCTTTCCGCCTTTGGCTTTAAGCAAGTCTTCAAGGCCGGAAATTATAACCGCTCCGAGATGATTTCTGCGGTATTCCTTAAGAACTGCGATCCTTCCGAAAATATAGGTTCCGGGCTCTCCGGCATCGGGGAAGAGCCGCCCCGTGCCGACGGCTTTTCCGTCGGCGTAAACGGTAACGTAATCGCAAATATCGTCTATATCGTCAAATTCGTTTTCATAGCCCTGCTCATCAACAAAAACAGCCTGCCTGACGGCGAAGGCGTCCTTCTGATTATCGGAGGTTTTGACTGTCACACTGAGCATCTGTTTTCTCCCAACAAAGAAATTTTTAAATATTATATACTGTTTAAAGACAATAATCAACCGCAGACGAACTTGACAAGCAGAAAAAAATAGAATATTCTCAATATATACTTAATTTTGGGGGAATGTCCTTTGAATAATACGGAACGCGCCGCAATAGCGGTGGAGCTTCTCAAAAAAGAATATCCTGGGGCTGTCTGCTCGCTTACATATACAAAGCCTCACGAGCTTTTGATTGCCACACGGCTTTCGGCCCAGTGTACAGATGCCAGAGTAAACCTTGTAACGCCGGTGCTTTTCGGAAAATATCCCACGCTCGAGGCCCTTGCCGAAGCGGACGAACAGGATATAAGCGATATTATTCACTCCTGCGGTTTTTACAAAATGAAAGCCCACGACATCTCACAGACCTGCAAAATACTTGTGAGAGATTACGGCGGAGTGGTGCCGGACACCGTTGAGGAACTTACAAAGCTTCCCGGAGTGGGAAGAAAAACCGCGAATCTTGTGGTAGGTGATATTTACGGGAAGCCGGCTGTGGTGTGCGATACGCACTGCATAAGGATAACGAATCTTCTCGGCTTCACGACGACCAAGGACCCGGCGAAATGCGAAACTGAGCTTCGAGCCATTCTTGACCCTAAGGAGTCAAACGACTTTTGCCATAGAATGGTGCTCCATGGGAGAGCTGTCTGCGTTGCAAGAAAACCTCAGTGCTCAAAATGCGTGCTCAGGGAAATCTGTGAACATGCTCAAAATGCTGACGAATAAACAGTGCGTTTTGTTCACAGAAAATTGATATAATGCCATATTGAAAATGCTGTAAATGTGAATTATAATAATAAACGAAATTAAAATTTAGAAAGGAAAATAAAACAATGGCTTACGAAATTACAAAAGATTCTCTTATCGGCGATATTCTTGATAAAGACGAGGGCACTTCCGTTTATTTCTTTGAAATGGGAATGCACTGCCTCGGCTGCCCTGCTTCAAGGGGAGAGAGCCTCGAGGAAGCTTGCATGGTGCATGGCGTTGACTGCAACGAAATGGTTGAGAAAATCAACGGATATTTTGCAGGTAAATAATTAAAAAACCGGCAGCTGTGAAGTTTCATAGCTGCCTTCGGTTTGTATAAAGTGGGGAATTGCTTTGGATAGACTTGATTCGCGGCTTGCTGCCGCGGCAGATTTTGTAAGAGGCGGCAGCGTCGCGGCGGATATAGGTACGGACCACGGCTATCTCATCTGCCACCTTATCGAAAACGGGATCTGCCAAAGGGGATTTGCGACGGACATCAACGAAAAGCCGCTTGAATCCGCAAGAGGGCTTATCAGGGAGCTCGGATATGAGGACGTCATTGAAACCGTCCTTGCGGACGGTCTGGACGGCCTGCCGGAAAAAGCCGCGGATGAGATAATTATCTGCGGAATGGGCGGGGAGACCATATGCGGCATTCTTGAGCGCTGCCCGTGGGTGAAAAGTGAAACCGTGCATCTGGTGCTTCAGCCGATGACGAGAGCGGATTCGCTTCGCCGCTGGCTCTGTGAAAACGGCTGGAGGATTGATGAAGAAAAAGCCGTGGAAGCGGAAGGGCACATTTATACAGTGATGAGCGTCTATTATTTCGGTGACAGCGAGACACCGGATGACATTTACTGCGCGCTGGGAGAGCTCATGGAAAGCTCCGATGAAACAGCAGTGAAATATATGCGCTGGCAGGCACGGATTCAAAGAGGCATAGCGGAAGGGCTCCTGCGTTCATCGAACGGGAAGGCAGCAGCTCTGCGCCACCTTACCCTTGCGGATATGATAGATGAGCAGGCTGATGAGATGGAGGCGGAAAATGAGTAAAGTAATAGATTTTTATAACTATATCGACAGTATAGCTCCTTTTGATACTCAGGAAAGCTGGGACAATTCAGGTTTTCTTGTGGGGGACGGGGATAAAGAAGTAAAAAAAGTGCTTGTAGCTCTCGACGTTACTGAGCCGGTGCTCAATGAAGCGGAAGAAAAGGGCGCAGACCTCGTGGTAAGTCACCACCCGGTGATTTTCGGTTCACTGAAGGAGTTCCACCCTAAAAATGCGGCTTTTCTTGCGGCGAAAAAGGGCATAGCGGTCATAAGCGCACACACCTGCCTTGACATTGCCGACGGCGGAGTGAACGACTGCCTTGCCGAGGCGCTCGGGCTGAAAAACGTCTGCAAATGCAAAGACGAGCTTGGGCTTTTGAGAGTCGGAGAGCTCGATGAAGCCATGTATTGCAGGGATTTTGTGGCCTATGTAGCTGATAAAATAGGCGTGGGCGGAATCAAGTACACTCCCACAAATAAGATGATAAAGAAGGTCGCTGTCTGCGGCGGAAGCGGCGCGGATTTTTATGAATACGCCATTGAATCCGGCGCGGATGCTTTTGTTACGGCCAACATAAAGCATAATTATTTCATTGAATTCAGGAGGGCGGGCCTCTGCGTGCTCGACGCCGGTCATTTTTGCACCGAAAATACCGTCATTGCGCCGCTTGCAAAAAAACTTGCCGGGAATTTTAAAGATACTGAAATATCGGTTTCCGCAACGGCAAAGGACCCTGCTCTTTATTGGGCAAAATAATTGGATTTTGGAAGTGAGGTGAGCAAAGTTGGCACTTGACGGCATAACTTTGAGCATGCTCAAAAATGAACTGGCTGGAAAGCTCATCGGCGCGCGTGTCGATAAAATACATCAGCCATCTAAAGAGGAGCTTGTAATTGCTCTCCGTTGGAACGGAGGAAACGGGAAGCTGCTTTTATCAGCGTCAGCTTCTGCTCCGAGAATACATTTTACCGAGGCGCAGGTGGATAACCCGAAATCGCCTCCCATGTTCTGCATGCTCATGCGCAAGCATCTGAGCGGCTCAAAACTTATTTCGATCGAGCAGTTTGGGCTTGAAAGGCTGCTGCATCTCTCGTTTGCAACCTATAATGAGCTTGGGGACCCGGTGATTCTGAAGCTCGCAGTCGAAATAATGGGAAGGCACAGCAATATAATTCTCATTGGAAATGATGGGAAAATAATCGACGCAATAAAACGTGTGACGGCGGATATGTCCAGCGTCAGGCAGGTAATGCCCGGAATGACATATGTTTTTCCTCCGGCACAGAATAAGATGAACACTCTCGACCTCGATTACATGTCTTTCATAGAGAGGCTCAGAAACGGGCGTGATGTTCCGCTTTCAAAGGCGCTTATGGAGACCCTTGACGGCGTCTCCCCGATAGTCTGCCGGGAGTTTTCCGATGTGGCTACCGGAGGCCTTGATACGACCGCCCGTGAACTGAGCAACGAGGAATGCGAAAAGCTCGTGGATACGATTGAAAGCACCGTTACAAAGGTAAAAAACGGCGAATGCAGGCCGTATATGGTCATTGAGGAGAACGGGCATCCCCTTGATTTTACTTTTATGGAAGTAAAACAGTACGGAAATTCCATGACGGTAAGGCAGGCCGAGTCCTTCAGCGAAATGCTCGACAAGTTCTACTCTGACCGTTCAAGCGCTGACAGAATGAAACAGCGCTCCGGCGACCTATTCAGATTCGTTGTAAACCTTGCGGACAGACTTTCAAGAAAGCTGGACATTCAGCGCCAGGAGCTTGCGCGCTCAACAGAGAGGGACGACCTCAGGGTAAAAGGCGAGCTTATACACGCCAATATGAGGATTATTGAAAAGGGAATGAGCTCGGTTATCCTTGAAAACTATTATGACAATAATAATCCCATAGAAGTAAAGCTAGACCCGAGGCTTTCTCCGAATCAGAATGCTCAGCATTATTTCAGCGAGTACCGCAAGGCGGATACCGCAGAGCGCATGCTCAAAAAATTTATTGAAAAAGGCGAAGCGGAGCTTTCGTATATTGATTCCGTGTTTGATCTGCTTTCACGGGCAAGAACGGATGATGAGATAGTTTCTATCCGCGATGAACTGGTTTCTCAGGGGTACCTGAAAAACCATAGGCAGAAAAATCAAAAGCCTGTTAAGCTTGCGCCAAAGGAGTATATCTCCACAGACGGATTCAGGATCCTCTGCGGCAGAAACAACATTCAGAACGACAAGCTGACTTTTAAAGACAGCAGGAAGAACGATATCTGGTTACACACTCAGAAAATACATGGTTCCCACACTGTTGTTGTTACTGAGGGCAGGGAAGTGCCGCCCACGACTCTTGAGCAGGCTGCGCTTGTAGCAGCATATAACTCAAAGGCGAGGGATTCCTCCCTTGTTCCGGTGGACTATACGGAAATCAAAAACGTGAAAAAGCCCTCCGGCGCCGCGCCCGGGAAGGTCATATATGAGCATTACAAAACGGCTTATGTGAGACCAGCACAGTTTGAAAACTATTTTGAAAAATAAAAAATCGGCTGCTTCATCAGAGCAGCCGATTTTTTATTAAAGCAGTTTGCTTATTAAATTATTGCCGGGGCTCAGCTGTTTTGCAGACGTCTATCCATTCGGAATATCCGGAGGTATCCTCAAGCTGTTTTATGGTCAGCTTTACGGCGCTGTTGTCGCTTCCGGCGGCGGGATAAACTGTGTCAAAACGTTTGAGGGATTCATCAAGATACACTTTGACTCCGTCCTTGATTACGAAAGGGCAGACACCGCCGGGAGCGTGGCCAACGTATTCCTCAACTTCACCGTAAGGTATCATTTTCGCTTTTTCATGGAACTGCTGTTTATACTTCGGATTGTCTATTTTAGTATCGCCGGCGGTGACAATGAGTATGGGCTCGCCGCCCACAAGGAAAGACATGGTTTTTGCGATTTTTGCAGGTTCGACGCCCACAGCCTCCGCCGCGAGCTCCACAGTGGCGCTTGAAACGTCAAAGTGAAGCACAAGCTCCTCCATTCCGAGATTTTTAAAATATTCTTTTACCGTCTCAAAAGACATAGGTTATGCCTCCACTTCAGTGATTTTCTTTCTTGGATTTTCAGAAATCTGAATTATTACAATAGCGGCGAACATCAGGACACAGCCGAAAATTTCTCTCGCCGTGGGAATCTGATTGAGCAGCACTGCTCCGGCAATGACCGCAAAAACGGATTCAAGGCTCATGATAATTGAAGCAACGCTCGGTTCGGTCCATTTCTGGCCGATTATCTGAAGGGTGTAACCTAATCCGCCGGAAAGAGCTCCTGCATAAAGCAGAGGCAGCCATGCATCAAGAATGCTTGAAAGCGAGGGTTTGTCCACAATGAGCATAGCAAAAAAAGATATTGTTCCTGCCACAATGAACTGGAGACAGGATAGCTTTACGCCGTCGGTTTTAGGTGCAAAATGGTCGACCACCATGATATGTATGGCGTAGCCGATGGCTCCGATGAAAACCACAAAGTCGCCCTGGTTTATGGAAAGGCTTTCGTTCATACAGAGAAAATAGAGGCCCGCAATGGCGAGAAAAGAACAAAACCAGATCAGCTTCGGGGGCTTGCGTTTGAAAATAAGCCCCAAAAAAGGGACAATGAGCACGTACAATACAGAGATAAATCCTGCCTTGCCGACGGTCGTCTGCGCAATGCCATACTGCTGTATTGTTGTCGCAGCAAAAACGGCAAGCCCGCAGCAGATTCCGCCGATTAAAAGCGTCTTTTTATCACTTTGGGTCATTTTCTTATATGTTCCGTTTTTCTTTTTTATGGTGTCGAAAATAAACACAGCAGGAATCAGAACTATTCCGGCAATAATGCAGCGTATTCCATTGAAAGTGATGGGCTTTACATAATCCATGCCCGCGCTCTGCGCCACAAACGCACAGCCCCAGATAAGGGCGGTTATCATCAACAGAAGATTTCCAAATAGAGTTTTGCTTTTCATAAATACCTCAATTAAACGTAATACCAACTTATTTTACTACAAAACGCCAAAAAAAGAAATAGTTTTTTTATTGAAAAAGACGGCAATATACTATATACTTATTATTGAAAATCGATATTTCTAAGGTGAGGGAAGGCTTTGGAATATTTAGTTGCGGTGATAACAGGTTATCTTTTCGGCTCGATAAATATGGCATACATAATTTCAAAAAGCCAGGGAGTGAATATAAAGGCCATTGGCTCAAAAAATGCGGGAGCGTCGAACGTTTTCATCTCAGTGGGAAAAATGTTCGGAGTAGCCGTAGGGGCTTTTGATGTATTGAAAGCGTTCTGTGCGGCTCAGCTTGTTGCTTTTATTTTTCCCAATGTTTTTGATGCGGCAGTGCTCGCTGGTGCTATGGCAATAGTTGGCCACATATTTCCTTTTTGGATGAAATTCTCCGGGGGAAAAGGTTTGGCTCCGTTTATGGGAACAGTTCTTTTTGTGGACTGGAGAATATTTTTAATTTTCTCCGTACTTATTGCTGCCATAACGCTTATAACTGACTACATAGCCATTGGAACTCTGGTTGTGAGTTTAATTATGCCGATTTATGCGGTGATTGCGGAATACAGCTCGGTTTCAGTTATAATTTTTGCGTCTTTAGCTGTACTTATTTGGATAAAACATACCGACAACATAAAAAGGCTTTTAAAGGGTGAAGAAGTAGGAATGAGGGGCAAAAATAAAAAGAAAGCGGAAAAATAAAAAACGGCGGGTTGTTCCCGTCGTTTTCTGCATTTTCATATTTCGGTTATTAAAATATCCTCTTTGCCCATAGGAACGGAAGAAACAGCTTGCCCGTCGGCAAATTCAAAGCATCCGCCGAAAGCATCGCTTTCACAGATGGAATTTATGAGCAAAGTGTGCTCACAGGCAAGGAGCGCCTGTTCGGCGTATTCTATTTCTATTCCGTTTTTCCATTCATCTCGCGAATAACTGATATATACAGGCCAGAAAAGAATATCCTCACCGAGCCTGAATTTATTCGGAAAATCCCATAGGTCACCGCAAAGGGCAACAAGGCATTTCTTTCCGCAGTAATTAAAACAGGATACTTCGCAGCCTTCTTCATAATGTTCATCGGTCCTGCCGTACTCTTTCCAACCTTTGGAAATCCTCCTGTATAAGTGGGAGAGAGCACCGTTTTCGATAAGAGCGCATGAGGAATGGATTTTATCTCCGTCTTTTTCAATAAAACCGAACAATATGTCGACGCCGGAGGCTTTAGACTTTTCGCATATAAGTTTAAATACATCGGAATCCGTGCTGAGAGCCATTTCTTTGTCGGCGCAGTAATTCCAGCAGAGGGAGTCAAAGCCCTGAAGAAAGGCCTCTCCGAAGCAGACGAGGTTTGCTCCGTTTTCTTTTGCAATATCCGTAAATTTTATAATTTGGCTGAGATTGTACCCGACGTTTTTATCTATAAATTTTGCGGAGGCAAGAGCGATTTTCATAAGTAACCCTCCAGGCTATCTGTAAATTTTAGCTTTGCAGCGAAGGCGGCCTTTTTTAGTTTCACGTTCGAGGCCGGCATATATTAATTTTCCGTGCCCGCGTACTGTGATAATATCATCTTCCTTTGGCCGGTAATCTGCATTTGTCACGGGGATTCCTCCCACCGCGACCTTTTCATGCTCGATGAGATTTCGGCTTTCGCTCCTGGAAATCTTATAGATTGCCGATATAACCGAATCGAGCCGTTCAGAAGCGACAACAAACTCGCTTTCGACGGGAGCGGGTATTATCTCTTTCGGAAATTTGCTGAGCATCGAGCAGCGCACAGAGGTATGCTTGATGCTCAAAAGATTGCTGCATATATAGTCCGCTATATTTTCAAAACATACTGCGTATCCGCAGTTGTCTTTCACTACAATGTCGCCCAGCGTGCTCCGTTTTATACCGAGGGACATTATTGAACCGAGAAAATCGCGGTGGGAAAGCTCGTCCGAGAATTTTGCCGAAGACGGTTCTATTTTTATAAAGGTAATGGGAGGCTCAAAAACGTATCCGCAAAGCTCCTCGGAGCCAAAGACTGCGACGGCTTTTTCAGCGCCGTCAAAACCGCCGAAAAAGCTGTACGGCATTCCTGTAACTGTGGATCTGAGCAGCGCCTGCTCCCCGGGAGAAAGAAATTCCGTAAAAGTATATATCCCGTTTGAATAGGAGCGCTCTGCAAGCTCCTCGAAACGTTTCTTCATAAGATTTTCTTCTCCGGTCATTAAAGCGCACGCCACCTTCAAATAAACTGATATGATGATAGCATATTTAAGATTTTGAGTCAATTATGAAAGGAAAGCCATGGAATATAAACTGATTAGAAGTCCTAAAAGAAGGACAATAGAAATGAGCATAGATGACGAGCTGGAAATTGTAATACGCGCTCCGAAGAGCATGAGCAAGAATGAAATAGATGCATTTGTCGAAAAGCACCGGCAGTGGGCGGAAAAGCATATGGCACTCAAAAAGGAAAGAACAGAAAGGTATGCCGTTTCAGAAGGGGAAGAAGAAATAATAAAGCAAAATGCTTTGCCGTATCTTACCGAAAGGACAAAATATTTTGCGGAAATTATGGGACTAAAACCGACGGGCGTTAAAATTACCTCTGCAAAAAAACGTTTCGGAAGCTGCAGCGCAAATAACTCGATTTGCTATTCCTGGAGGCTGATGCTGTATCCCAAAGAGGCGATAGATTATGTAGTGGTGCATGAACTTGCTCACATTGTCCATAAAAATCATGGTCTAGGATTCTATTCGCTGATAGAAAAATATCTTCCGGATTATAAAGAAAGAGAAAAGCTGCTGAGATAAAAGCGCGGGAGAAATATCTCCCGCGCTTCGTTTCAGTAGTTTTCCGCTTTGATTTGAAAATATGCTTTTGGATGGCTACAGACCGGGCAGATTTCGGGCGCCGATTCCCCGACGTGAACATGTCCGCAGTTAGAGCACAGCCAGATTACTGTGGAGCCGCGCCTGAATACCTCGCCGTTTTGAACGTTGGAAAGGAGTTTGAGGAAACGTTCCTCGTGCTGTGCTTCAATTTTTGCCACATATTCAAATTTTACGGCAATGTCGTCAAAGCCCTCGTCCCGGGCGTCTTTCGCAAAAGCGTCGTACATTTCAGCCCATTCATAATGCTCGCCAGCGGCGGCGGAAGCGAGATTATCCTCCGTTTTGCCGATACCCTCAAGATATTTGAACCAGATTTCGGCGTGCTCCCGCTCATTTTCAGCTGTTTCCAGAAACAGGTCTGCGATTTGCTCGAAACCTTCCTTTCTGGCTTTTCCGGCAAAGAAAGTGTATTTATTTCTCGCCTGGGATTCGCCGGAAAAGGCAGTCATAAGGTTTTGTTCTGTTCTTGAGCCTTTAAGTTCCATAATTTTCATCATTCCTTTCGGGAAATATTGTTGACAGAAAATATATGCATAAATCGAAAAAGGACAGAAGATTTTGCAGCGGTATGCTGCTGAATGAAAATACGCGGTTTGAGAGATATACTTCCGTTTTTTGTGTCGAAAAATGATATTCTGATGGTAAATTGACAGAAACTTCGATAAAAATCCTTAATATTATTGACTTTTTTTCACAATATGATATATTATATAATGTTAATTTTGCATCTGTTGTTTGATGAAAACGTATGGCCAGAAGGAGGTGGAACTGTCGCAAAACAGCCCCTTGGTATGAATGCGATAGAAAAACAAATAAGGCCGTCCGCTTTCGTCATATGAAACACTGCACCAACGGAGCCTTCTAAAACCGGGCACTGCGGTATTGTATTATATGCGCGGCAACGATTAGAAATTATATCCTTTTGCGGGGTCGGTTCCAACAGGGGCGGTGGGTCGACAGGTTTTTAACACCATACATCAAAATAATGATTTCAATTGATGTATGTCCGTGCCGAGAGATAAGCGGCACGAAAAATGGGTGAGGATTTTCCGGATCCTGTTTTTGCCTTGCGTGACTTGAAATCCGCAAAAGGGGGATGCAGAATGGATAATAATACCATTATAAGTTTGAAGGATATCGTTGTTGGCTTTGACGGAGAAACTGTGCTTCGCCATATCAATTTGGATATCCACAACCATGAATTCGTCACACTTTTGGGGCCGTCCGGCTGCGGAAAAACAACCACTCTCCGCATAATAGGCGGTTTTGTAACTCCGGAAAGCGGTGACGTTTTTTTTGACGGCAAAAGGATAAACAATGTTCCGCCCTATAAAAGGGAAGTGAACACGGTTTTTCAAAAGTACGCTCTTTTCCCGAATCTGAACGTGTTTGAAAACATTGCTTTCGGATTGAGGCTGAAAAAGGTACCGGACAAAGAGATAAAAGAACGTGTTTTTGAAATGCTTGACCTTGTGAGCATGAGGGGATATGAGCGGAGAGACGTGAACCTTCTCTCCGGCGGGCAGCAGCAGCGTGTTGCCATAGCGCGGGCTCTTATCAATAAGCCGCAGGTCCTTTTGCTGGACGAGCCTCTGGGCGCCCTTGACCTTAAACTCCGAAAAGAGATGCAGATAGAGCTTAAAAAGATTCAGCGCGAAACCAAAATCACGTTTATTTACGTTACCCATGACCAGGAAGAGGCCCTGACCATGAGCGATACGGTGGTCGTTATGCGCGCGGGCGAGATTCAGCAGGTAGGTACGCCGATAGATATTTATAACGAGCCGATAAACGCTTTTGTGGCGGACTTCATAGGGGAATCCAATATTATAGACGGCATTATGAAAAAGGACTACCTTGTGAATTTTGCCGGCAGGGATTTTGACTGTGTGGATTTCGGTTTTAAAGAAAACGAAAATGTCGACGTAGTTATCCGTCCGGAGGACATAAAGGTTTCCGAGCCCGAAAACGGACAGCTCACCGGAGTTGTAGAAAGCGTTATTTTCAAGGGCGTACATTATGAAATCGTGGTAAACGGAAAAGACGGCTTTAAATGGAAAATCCATTCTACTCTTTACGAAGAACCGGGCAGGGAGGTTGGAATTTCCGTAATTCCGGATGACATACACATAATGCACAAGATGACGGAGGCTGAAGACAAATGATAAAATCCCGTTATCCTGCGTTTCCGTATATACTTTTTATGGCGATTTTTATAGTGGTTCCGCTTTTAATGGTGGCGTATTTTGCGTTTACCACCAGCGGCGGGGAGTTTACGCTGAGCAATATTATCCGCGTGAAAGGATATATCCCGGTAATAATTAAAAGCCTTTTCCTTGCTTTTTTAGCCACTGTAATATGCCTTGTGCTCGGGTATCCCTTTGCATTTATAATGGCAAGGAAAACGAGCAACATCAGGAGGACCATGCTCATGCTCATCATGCTCCCCATGTGGATGAACTTCCTTCTGAGGACCTATTCATGGATGACCATTCTTGAAAACAACGGGCTTATTAACCGTTTTTTGGGCCTTTTTGGAATAGGCCCGTTTGAGATGATAAATACTCAGGGCGCGGTGGTGCTCGGCATGGTATACGACTATCTTCCGTTTATGATAGTTCCGCTTTACACCGTGCTCATGAAGATGGACAATTCGCTGATACAGGCGGCTCAGGACCTGGGTGGAAATCCTTTTCAGGTTTTTACCCATGTGGTGCTTCCGCTCAGTCTTCCGGGAATCAGCACTGGCATAACCATGGTTTTTATTCCATCGGTGAGCACGTTCATTATCTCCAAAATGCTCGGCGGCGGTTCGGAACTGATGATAGGCGACCTTATCGAAATGCAGTTTACCGGAACAGCGTATAATCCAAACCTCGGCGCTGCTATTTCCTTTGTGCTCATGATCATTATTTTGATCTGCATGGGAGCCATGAATCAGTTCGATTCGGATGAGGACAGGAAGGAGGAGACGGTGGTAATATGAAATTTCTCTCCAAATTTTATGTTGGCATAATCTACTTTTTCCTTTATATTCCCATTGCCGTGCTCATCGTTTTCTCCTTTAACGATACAAAGAGCCGCACCGTTTTTACCGGATTTACAATGAAATGGTATGAAAAGCTGTTTACAAATGACGTTATACTGAGTGCGCTTTTCAATACTCTGCTTGTTGCGTTGGTAGCGGGGGTATGTGCGGTTATATTAGGCACCTTTGCTGCCATCGGCATAAACGCCATGAACAGCAGATTGAGGTCGGTCCTGCTGAACATTTCGTATTTTCCGATTATAAATCCTGACATTATTACCGGCGTTTCGCTGATGCTTCTTTTTATTTTCCTTAAAATGAAGCTCGGTTATACCACGCTGATACTTGCGCATATTACATTCAACGTGCCGATAGTGATATTCAACGTTTTGCCAAAGCTGAGGCAAATGGACAAAAACGTGTATAACGCTGCCTTGGACCTTGGCTGTAACCCCGGGCAGGCTTTTAAAAAGGTAGTCCTTCCGGAGATAATGCCGGGGATTGCTGCGGGATTTCTGCTTTCCATAACGTATTCATTTGATGATTTTGTGGTCAGCTATTTTACCAGCGGCCCGAAATCCCAGACGCTTTCCGTCGTTATCTATTCAATGGTAAGGCTGAAAGTAAGCCCCGAAATAAATGCCCTCTCAACGATTATGTTTGTTGTGGTTCTGTTTATACTTTTGTTGGTAAATATTGCGGGCACACGAAAAGAGAAAAAGGAACTTAAAATAATAGAAGGAGAAAACTGAATTGAAAAAGATACTTTCTGCTGTTTTGGCGATTCTGATGGTTATGACTGCTGCTGTTTCGGTTTTCGCATACAGCGAAGCGGACGGTTATACTACAAAAGTTGAGGACGAGGAGTACTATAAAAAGTTTTACGGTCAGGGCATTGAAATAAACGTCTGTAACTGGGGCGAATTTCTCGCCAACGATTCCGTAAACTTTGTGGATGTAAATAATGATTTTGAAGAGCTGACTGGAATAAAAGTCAACTATACCCTCTTTTCAACCAACGAGGAGCTGTACGCAAAGCTCCGGGCGGGCGGCGCAAACTACGACATCATTGTTCCTTCCGACTACATGATTGGACGTATGATAAAAGAGGGCATGCTTGAAAAGCTTGATTTCAGCAATATCCCGAACTATAAAAACGTAGACGATACCTATAAAAACACCAGTTTTGACCCTGATAACGAATATTCAGTACCGCTCTTTTGGGGAGTTGTGGGTATAGTTTATAATAAAACCATGGTTGATGAGGCGGATCTCACCGGCTGGGAAATACTCTGGAATGAAAAATACGCAGGAAATATGCTCATGTTCTCCAACTCCAGGGACGCTTTCGCCATTGCGCTTATGGATTTGGGATACTCTTATAACACTACTGACCCCGACGAGATTGCGCAGGCCGCTGAGCACTTAAAAGAGCAGAAGCCACTTGTGCAGGCTCATGTTATGGATGAGATATACGACAAAATGGAGGGCGGAGAAGCTGCTCTTGCGCCGTATTATAACGGCGATGCGGTGCTCATGATGGAGGTAAACGACGATCTGGACTTTTATCTGCCCGACGAAACCAGCATTTTCATCGACTCCATGTGTATTCCTACCGGAGCGGAAAACAAAGAGGCGGCGGAACTTTACATCAACTATATGTGCGAAGCCACCATTGCCGCCGCAAACAGCTACTATGTAGGGTACTCAACTCCTATACATGCCGCTTATGAGCTTCTCGATGAGGATTTGCAGGAAAATGAAATTGCTTATCCCGATGCGGAGATGCTTGCGGGGCTTGATTCTTTCCATACCCTGCCCGAGGAGACAAACAACCTCATTGACAGCTATTGGACGGAAATAATGGCAAGCTCGTCTTCAGTTTGGATATACATTATTATTTTTGCGGTAATTGCTGTCGCAGCAGTGGCATTTGTGCTGGTGAGAAAAAATATTAAGCGCAGAAGAATGGACTACTGACACCACAGCTTTAAGTGAAAAATGCTATGCTTCGGTTTATCCGCTTGCATGGCATTTTTTGATTTAAGTAGACAAAAAAGCAGAGACCGTAAATTTTACATCATTTAGGGATAATCTGTCTGTTGAAATATTACCTTTCATTTAATATAATATTTACATATAAAATTTTACAAAAACCGATCTATGTATCATATTCTTTTTAGCATTAACGAGAGGAGAAACAAAATGAATGAAGTAAAAAAACCAAATAAGAAGCCTTTAATATATTATTATGGGATAGTGCTTCTGATTGTAATGCTGTTCAACTTGCTTGTAATGCCGGAGATACTTGAAAGGCAGATACACGAGGTGGATTACGGCACATTTATGAGTATGACAGAAGAACAGAATGTGGGCCGTGTCCAAGTTGAGGACAACCAGATTCTGTTTACTGATAAGGAAGAAAAGACTGTCTATAAAACCGGTCTGATGGAGGATCCGGGTCTGGTGGACCGCCTCTACGCTTCAGGAGCAACATTCTCCGGAGAAATAGTTGAGGAAACTTCTCCGATTCTTTCTTTTCTGTTGACGTGGGTTCTGCCTATAGTTCTATTTATAGCTATTCAGCAATTCCTTACAAAAAAAATGATGGACAGAGCCGGCGGGTCAAATTCCATGATGTTCAACATGGGAAAAAGCAATGCCAAGGTTTATGTGAAATCCTCGAGCGGAATTAAGTTTTCAGATATTGCCGGAGAGGATGAAGCGAAAGAAAACCTTGCGGAGATTGTGGACTATCTGCATAATCCGGAAAAGTACAGTGAGATAGGCGCTTCTGTGCCGAAGGGTATTCTCCTTGTGGGCCCTCCCGGTACGGGCAAAACCATGCTCGCCAAAGCGGTAGCAGGCGAAGCAAACGTGCCTTTCTTCTCAATGTCCGGCTCCGAATTTGTGGAAATGTTTGTCGGTATGGGCGCTTCAAAGGTGCGTGACCTTTTCAAGCAAGCAAAGGAAAAAGCCCCTTGTATCGTGTTTATAGATGAGATAGACGCTATCGGCCAGAAACGCAGCAACGGCGGTTTGGGAGGAAACGACGAGCGTGAGCAGACGCTCAACCAGCTTCTGACTGAGATGGACGGCTTCGACGGCAACAACGGTGTTATAATCCTTGCGGCAACCAACAGGCCCGAAACTCTTGATGCCGCTTTGCTCCGTCCCGGGCGCTTTGACCGCCGTGTTCCCGTGGAACTTCCGGATTTGAAAGGACGCGAGGAGATACTCAAGGTCCATGCGAAAAAGATAAAGATTGCCGCAGACGTGGATTTTTCAAAGATTGCCCGCATGGCATCCGGCGCATCCGGCGCAGAGCTTGCCAATATAGTCAATGAGGCTGCGCTCAGGGCGGTCAGAAACGGAAGAAAATCGGCCACCGAGGCGGACATGGAGGAGAGCATAGAGACCGTTATAGCCGGGTATCAAAAGAAAAACGCTATCCTTACAGACCATGAGAAGCTCGTGGTATCCTACCACGAGATCGGCCATGCTCTTGTGGCGGCCAAGCAGACAAATTCTGCTCCCGTACAGAAGATCACCATTGTTCCGCGCACCTCCGGCGCCCTTGGCTACACCATGCAGGTGGAGGAAGGAAACCATTACCTCATGACAAAGGAGGAGCTTGAAAACAAGATCGCCACTCTGACCGGCGGCAGAGCCGCTGAGGAAGTTGTATTCAATTCCGTGAGCACGGGCGCTTCAAACGATATAGAGCAGGCAACAAAGATAGCAAGAGCTATGCTCACGCAGTACGGCATGTGCGATGAGTTTGATATGGTTGCGCTGGAAACTGTATCAAATCAGTACCTCGGAGGGGATGCATCTCTCGTTTGTTCCGCAGAGCTTCAGGCCAAAGTGGATTATCAGGTTATTGAAATGGTCAAAGAGCAGCATGAAAAAGCAAAAAATATTCTTAAGGAAAACCGTGAGAAGCTCGACAGCCTTGCGCGTTATCTCTATGAAAAAGAGACCATCACAGGGGAAGAATTCATGCATATTCTTAATGAGTGATGTACTTACAAAAAAGCGGTGTGACTTTTGTCACACCGTTTTTTTGTATAAAAGAAAACCACGCGATAGTCGCGTGGTTCAAAAGAGGTTAACCG
>JBJEQR010000036.1:0-8153 GCA_051881855.1 Oscillospiraceae bacterium | reverse complement strand
GCCTCTCCCTTAACGCCTGGAGAGAATACAAAGGAGGGGGCGGCGAGCGCCCCTCATTTGAGAAAGGCCCTGCGGCCCCCGAGGGCCGCAAACCCTGAAACAAGGCCCAATGTGGGGCCGTCTACCCCCTGCTTTCCCAAGGAATGGATATGGTACATAATCCCCTCGGAACGCCGTGGACGGCGTTCCCTACCGAAATAAGGCACAGTGCGGGCAGACGGGCGGGTGATACCCACCCCTACAGGTGCGGTTTAATTTGTCCGAAACAAAGCAAATCGGAGCGCCGCGCCCGGCGTTCCGCACAGCGGCATGAAATAATGGCCTCGGCGCCCATTCCCTTTGTTCCACGTGAAACATTTTGAAATTTCCCCGCGGAAATGTCCGCGGGGAAATTTTTATATGCAAAAACGGAGATTTTGTATAAATTTCATTGAAAAAAGGAACATAAGCGATTATAATTATAGGGAATCAAATGATACCGGAGGAAATAATGGGTAAAATAATAGCATTCGCAAACCAAAAAGGCGGGGTCGGAAAGACCACCACGGCGGTAAACCTTTCCGCCGCTCTGGCATACAGAACGAGGGGCAGGGTGCTCCTTGTGGACTCGGACCCTCAGGGCAACGCCACCTCCGGTCTCGGAATCAACAAAAGGGAAATCAAAAGCTCTATTTATAATGTTATAATAGAGGGGGAGGAGCCGGAAAACGCCATTATCCGCACGAAGTACAAAAACCTCGATATTCTCCCCTCGAGCATCGACCTTGCAGCGGCGGAGATTGAGCTGGTGGATATGGAAAACCGGGCCATGCTGATGAAGCAGGCACTGGCGAAGGTGCAGAATAAATATGATTACATCTGTATCGACTGCCCGCCGTCCCTGGGGCTTCTGACCATAAACGCCCTGGCGGCCTGCACCAGCCTGCTCGTGCCCATACAGTGCGAATTTTATGCTCTGGAAGGACTTTCCCAGCTCATGGCCACGGTGCGCACAGTAAAAAGGCTCTACAACAGCTACATAGACATAGAGGGCGTGCTCCTCACCATGTATGACGCGAGGCTGAACCTGACGGTGCAGGTGGTGGAGGAGGTCAAAAAGTACTTCCCTCAGAAGGTTTTCAAAACCGTGATCCCGAGGAACGTCCGCCTTTCCGAGGCGCCCAGCTTCGGCGAGCCGGTCATATATTACGATTTCGCGTCCAAAGGCTCCCAGTCCTATCTGGCGCTGGCGGATGAAATTATAAAAAACAACAGAACGGAGGGGTAATGTGGCAAAATCCAGAGGACTTGGAAAAGGGCTGGACGCTCTTTTTGCGGATACCGGAAACGAAGCGGCAGGCGGAGTAACTACGGTGAGGCTTTCTGAAATTGAGCCCAACTTGTCTCAGCCCAGAAAGGAATTCGACGAAACGGCACTGGCTGAGCTTGCGGACTCCATTGCCGCCCACGGCGTTCTGCAGCCTCTGCTCGTGCGGCCCATGGCCGGGGGCAGATACCAGATCGTGGCCGGAGAGAGAAGGTGGCGTGCCGCCAGAATGGCGGGACTGTCAGAGGTGCCGGCGCTCATTCGGGAGCTGAGCGACTCCGAAACGGACCAGCTTGCCCTCATTGAAAACCTCCAGAGGGAGGACCTGAACGCGGTGGAGACCGCCCAGGGCTACAAAAGGCTCATGGAGAAATACGGCATGACCCAGGAACAGCTTTCGGAGGCGGTGGGAAAATCCCGCCCGGCCATAGCCAACACTTTGAGGATCCTGACCCTGCCGGAGGACATTCTCCCCATGGTGGCAAACGGAAGCCTTTCCGCGGGCCACGCCAAAGCAATCCTTTCCGCTCCGGAGGAGAAGCGCCTGGAGCTTGCGAAAAAAATCGCGGCGGAGGGCCTTTCGGTGAGGGAGGCGGAAAAGCTCGCCTCAAAGAAGGAGCCACAGGAGAAAAAGCCCGCCAGGAAGGAGAGCTTCCCGAAGGACAGCTTCTACCGGGAGATGCAGGTCGCCATGACCGGAGAGCTCGGAAGGCCGGTCAAAATAAGTGAAAGTGCCAAGGGCGGAGTCATAGAGCTGCCTTTTTACAGCAGGGAGGAGCTTTCCGCCATCTGTGAGCAGCTCGCAAAAATCAAGAAGTAAAGCAAAGGAGATAAAAACATGCTTGATATAAAATTTGTAAGAGAAAATCCGGAGGTAGTCAAGGACGCCTGCCGCAGAAGATTCAAACCCATGGACGAGGTCATTGACGAGGTCATTTCCATTGACGCGGAGCGCAGAAAAATAAACGCCCACACCGATGAACTCAAGGCCGAGCAGAACAGAGCCAGCAAGAAAATCCCCATGATGAAGAAAAACGGCGAGGACGTTTCCGAAATCATGGCGGAGATGAAAAAAATCGCCGAGGAATCCAAAGAGTGCGGCGACCGCCTCTCCAAGCTCGAGGACCGTCAGCTTGAGCTGATGCTCAAAATCCCTAACATTCCGAACAAGGACGTGCCTCTCGGCAAGGACGACAGCGAAAACGTGGAGATACGCCGCTGGGGAGAGCCCAGAAAATTCGACTTTGAGCCGAAGGCCCATTGGGACATAGGCGCGGACCTCGGGATACTTGACCCGGAGAGGGCCGCAAAGGTCACCGGCGCGAGATTCCATTTCTACAAGGACACCGGCGCAAGGCTTGAGCGCGCCATTATGAACTACTTCCTCGACACCCACACCGCAAGCGGCTACACCGAGATTTTCCCGCCCTTCATGGCGAACAGAGCTTCCATGACCGGCACCGGCCAGCTCCCGAAGTTTGCCGAGGATATGTATAAGCTCGAAAATGAGGACCTCTACCTCATTCCCACCGCCGAGGTGCCCGTCACCAACTTCCACCGCTCCGAAATTCTCGACAGAGCGGCGCTGCCCATCAAATACTGCGCATATTCCGCCTGCTTCCGTGGCGAGGCCGGTTCCGCAGGGCGCGACACCCGTGGCCTTATCCGCCAGCACCAATTCAACAAGGTTGAGCTTGTAAAATTTGCCGACCCGGACAAATCCTATGAGGAGCTCGAAGAGCTCACCGGCGAAGCCGAAAAGGTGCTTCAGGGCCTCGGCCTGCCTTACAGAGTCGTGGTGCTCAGCACCGGCGACCTGACCTTCTCCAGCGCAAAGACCTATGACATTGAGGTCTGGATGCCCAGCTACGGAAGATACGTAGAAATTTCCAGTTGTTCCAATTTTGAGGATTTCCAGGCCCGCCGCGCCCAGATCCGCTGCAAGGACGGCAAGGACGGCAAGACCGTCCTCGCCCACACGCTCAACGGCTCCGGCGTAGCCATCGGCAGAGCTACTGCGGCAGTTCTTGAAAACTATCAGAACGCCGACGGCTCCGTTACCGTTCCGGAAGCACTGCGGAAATACATGGGCGTGGACGTAATCAAATAATAAGGCAAAAAGCGCCCGAAAGGGCGCTTTTTTGAATATTTGTATAAATGAAATAAAGGTGCGCAGAGGGTATCGGCAGCCGCTGTACCACATTGCGCCTTGCGGCAGCAGGGGGTCCCTGACGGCGCTCCGCAAGAAAATAAGTTACGCGGCGGGCAGCCTGCCTACAAATACCCCTCTGTAAATATTTTTCGGAGATAAGCACACCCAAAAATATTTTTTTAAAATAAAACTGTCTCATTGCATGGAAAGTTTTTATGCGCTATTATGCTCTCAAAGGAGGCGATAACATGGCAAACGAGGACAAAAAGGATTTTAACGCCATGCTCAGAAACAGCAAGGACATGCCGAAAATACAGATTATAACCGACGAAGCGAGCATCAAAAAATACGGCGGGGAGAGAATGTTTTTTGCGCCGCCCATGGAGTACGACCGGGTGATGCGTCTGGTGCCGGAGGGCAAAGTGCTGACCGTCGGCGCCATACGGGACTATTTCGCCAGAGAAAACGGCGCGGACTTCACGGACCCAATTACCGCCGGGATTTTTGTCTCCATTGCCGCCTGGGCCAGCTACCAGCGGGAGGGGGACGAGACCCCCTACTGGCGGACGCTCAAGGCGGGCGGGGAGCTGAACGAAAAATACCCCGGCGGCGCGGCCGCCCAGAAAGCAAGGCTTGAGGCGGAGGGGCACACCGTAATACAAAAGGGCAGGACCAACCTGCGCTACTACGTCAAGGACTACGAAAAGGCGGAGTTTGAACTGAAATGAAAAGGCTGATAATTGTGAACGGGGCCATGGGCGCCGGGAAAACCTCCGTCTGCCGGGAGCTGCAGAAGCTGCTGCCGAAAAACGTGTTTCTGGACGGGGACTGGTGCTGGTGCGCGAGGCCCTTCACCGTCACGGAGGAGACCAAGGCTATGGTAATGGGGAACATAGCCTTTCTGCTGAACAGCTTTCTCCGGTGCGGCGAATACGAAAACGTAATTTTCTGCTGGGTGCTCGACGAGCAGGAGACCCTTGACAGGCTTCTGAGCACCCTGAGCACCGAGGGCGCGGAGACAAAAATTTTCACCCTCACAGCAAGGGAGGAGACCATTAAGGAACGGCTAATGGGGGACGTTAAAAAGGGCCTTCGGGAGGAGGGGGTCATACCCCGCAGTCTGGAAAAACTTCCCCGGTACGAAAAGCTCCGGACGGAAAAGATAAATACGGATAAAATGACCGCCCGGGAGGCGGCGGAGCAAATAAAAGTGCGCTTTTTGCGGGATAATGCCGAAAGCTGAAAAGGTTTTTCAGAAAAAGCGAAAAAAGGCTTGAAAAGCCCCGGAAAGCGTGGTAGAATAGTAAAAATTTATAAAAAACATTTTGCTATATTAAACTGAAAAAAGAAAGAAGGATGAGAAAAATGGTAAATCCAAACCGAAACGAAAAATTTCCTTACGAGGGGCTCACCTTTGACGATGTGCTTCTGATCCCCGCAAAATCCGAAGTGCTTCCGAAGCAGGTGAGCACCAAAACCGTGCTCGCAAGGGACGTGGTGCTCAATGCACCGATCATGACCGCCGCCATGGACACCGTCACCGAAGCGAAAATGGCTATCGCCATAGCGAGGGAGGGCGGCATAGGCGTCATTCACAAGAATATGTCCATCGAGCGTCAGGCCGACGAGGTCGACAAGGTAAAACGCTCGGAAAACGGAGTTATCGTAAATCCATTCTATCTTTCCAAGGAACACAGCGTTGGCGACGCCAACGAGCTTATGGGCAAATATAAAATCAGCGGCGTTCCGATCTGCGACGACGAGCACAGACTCGTGGGCATCATCACCAACAGGGACATGCGCTTCATAGACGATTACAGCATGCGCATTGAGGACGTCATGACCAAGGACAACCTTGTCACCGCTCCGGTGGGTACCACCCTCACCGAGGCGCAGGAGATTCTCCGCCGCCACAAAATCGAGAAGCTCCCCATAGTTGACGGGGAGGGCAGACTCAAAGGACTTATCACCATTAAAGATATAGAAAAAGCCGTTCAGTACCCCAACGCCGCCAGAGACAAGGGCGGCAGACTCCTCTGCGCCGCCGCCATAGGCGTGACCGGCGACGTGCTCGAAAGAGCCGAGGCGCTGGTGAAAGCAGGAGTGGACGTGCTCGTGCTCGACTCCGCCCACGGTCACAGCGCAGGCATTATGAACTGCGTCAGAAAAGTTAAAGCCGCTTTCCCGGACATTGCCCTCATCGCCGGCAACGTCGCCACCGCGGAGGCCACCGAGGACCTCATAAAAGCGGGTGCGGACGCCGTCAAAGTGGGCATCGGCCCCGGCTCCATCTGCACCACCCGCGTGGTCGCCGGCATCGGCGTTCCCCAGATAACTGCCATTTATGAGGCCGCAAAGGTCGCAAACAAATACGGTATCCCGATAGTGGCCGACGGCGGCATGAAATATTCCGGCGACGTAGTTAAAGCACTGGCCGCAGGCGGCAACACCGTCATGCTCGGCTCCATGCTCGCAGGCTGCGAGGAGGCGCCCGGCGACTGCGAAATCTATCAGGGCAGACGCTTCAAGGTTTACCGCGGCATGGGCAGCCTTGCGGCCATGGCCAACGGCAGCAAGGACAGATACTTCCAGGAGGACAACAAAAAGCTCGTTCCCGAGGGCGTTGAAGGCCGCGTGCCCTATAAAGGCACCGTCGGCGAGGCCGTTTACCAGATCCTCGGCGGACTTCGGGCAGGCATGGGCTACTGCGGCTGCGCCACCATCGCTGAGCTTCAGGAAAAAGCCCAGTTTGTGCGCATCACCGGAGCGGGCCTCAAGGAGAGCCACCCCCACGACATCTACATCACCAAAGAGGCACCCAACTATTCCGTACAGGTGGAATAAAAGAGAAATTGAAAATGAGCACGGGAAATCGTGCTCATTTTTTTTCTATATTTTCTATTGTTCCGTGTTCTTTCTCGAATTCTGTCACGCGTTTTTTAATGAGCTGTTCGATTTCCTTGTTTTTGCTTCTTCCCTCATATTCCGCGATATATCCGATTTTATCCAGCCAGACCTGCGCGATTCTTAAAGTGTAGCGTGGCGTATTGTCTTTCATAAAAAATCACCTGTGACTAATTATTGACTTAATTATAACGCCATATTATAATTATATGAAGAAATGACTAATTATTGACGCAATATTGACGCAATAAAAAATAAGGAGTTTTTTTAATGTCCGCCTGCACTTTTTTCGGCAGTTCGGAATGTCCGGGCAGCGTCTATCCCTGCCTTGCGGCAGTCATTGAGGAGCTCATTGCCACCGAGCACGTCACCACCTTTTACGTGGGGACAAGGGCAATTTTGACCTCCTGGCCCAAAGGGCGCTCCATGAGCTCATGCAGAAATACCCCATAAAGTGCTATACCGTCCTTGCCTGTATGCCCGGCGAAAAGAAGGAGTTCTGGACGCCGCCCCTACTTGAAACCCTGTTTCCGGAGAGCCTTGAAAAGACGCCGCACCGTTTTGCCGTAAGCCGCCGAAACCGCTGGATGCTCAGCCGCTCCGCATACGTCATAAGCTGCCCTTCGCCATACGGCAATTCCATGAAGCTGACGGAGGCCGCGTTCCGGGCGGGAAAAACCGTTATAAACCTCAAAGAGGAAATGACGGCTATTTTTCCCTTCAGAAAATAATGTTTACAAATTGTTTAACACCGCCGTACCAAAATTGCTGTATAATATAGCCGTCAGGGAGGTGTTTGTTATGTGGACAACATCAAGACTTAAAGAGGAGGCAAAACGCACCCTCAAACAGTTCGGCTACTGGATGCCGTTTTTCGTCACTTTCATTGCCGGCCTCATCGCCGGCGGCAGCAGCGGCGTTTCCGGCTTCAGCTCGAGCATAAGCGTAACCGAAGAAAACATTCATAAATTCTCCGATTCCGGCGAGCTCGGCGCTTTCTTTGCCGGTATCGGCAGGGCTTTCCGGGAATTTTTCAGCAACCCCGTGGTGGCCACCACCGCCATTATTGCCGTAACGGTGGGGATTCTCATCAGCCTTGCCATTGCTTTCGGCTGGAGCGCTTTCGTGGCGGGCCCGGTCATTGTGGGCAAAAACCGCTATTTCATGGAGCACCGGGGCTTCGACTCCAAGTTTGAGCGCCTTTTCTGGGCGTTCCGCAGGGGGCGCTATATGAACATTGTCAAAACCATGTTCATAATGAACCTCAAGATTTTCCTCTGGAGCCTGCTCTTCGTGATACCCGGCATTGTCAAAGCCTATGAGTACTCGATGATACCCTATATTCTGGCTGAAAATCCCCAGATCTCCACCGAGCGCGCCTTTGAGCTTTCCCGCCAGATGACGAGCGGAGAAAAATGGCATATTTTCTGCCTTGAGCTTTCGTTCATCGGCTGGTACCTGCTGGGCGTTCTCTGCTGCTGCGTGGGCACGCTCTTTGTGGACCCCTACCTGGAGGCCACCAAAGCGGAGCTTTACCAGGTGATGCGCGAAAAGGCCCACGGCATCGGCTTCTCCAATTTTTCCGAGCTGCCCGGCTTCTTCCCGGAACAGGTCTGAAAGCATAAAAAATGACGGCCCCTCCGGGGCCGCCTTTTTTTGCGGAAAATTTTATTGGGGCCGGGCAATAAAAAAAGCTCACTGCGTTTTGCAGTGAGCTTTTTACTGGTGACCCGAGCGAGAATCGAACTCGCGTTACAGCCGTGAAAGGGCCGTGTCTTAACCTCTTGACCA
>JBJEQR010000035.1:0-119803 GCA_051881855.1 Oscillospiraceae bacterium | reverse complement strand
AGAATTTGATGCTCTGACATCCTCATCAATATAGATTGCAGTAACTTTGTCGATGCAGGTGAGTGAATCGGAATTCCGACAGGTCTTCATCGGATAGATTGTGGGGAGAGGTAACGGCAGTGATTCGTAAATTTTGACTACGATGGTGGTTGGATGATTTATAACATCTTAAACACGATGAAACTATGCCAGCCACTCTGAAACCATTCCTCTATAAAAAGTTTCATTGTGTTTTGCGGCAGAGAGTGAAGCAACTATCCAACACGGAGAAAATGTATCCATAAAAGCTCACAATGAAACTAACCCAAAGAGTAACTGCGCCGAAAAGCCTTGTGTCACAGGCGCTTTGGCAAAAAGAAAAAGCACGATAGTTTCAGATACTCTCGTATCAAAACTATCGTGCTTATTTGGTGGAGGCGAGGGGAGTCGAACCCCTGTCCGAAAGCCCATCCATACAAACCTCTCCGGGTGCAGACTTTCTTTTAAGCTTCCCTCGCCCCGCCGCCGAAAGTCAGGCTGCGGGGCTCAGTATTTTCCTTATACAACGCCGGTACGGAAAAAGCTCCCGGCGCCGTTCACCGCTAATCCACGCCCGAATCCGAAGCCGCGGTACTCATCGGCCGGACGGCAGCCTAATTAGGCCGCGTAAGCTACTCTATTATTGTTAGCGTTTATTTTTTTTGCCCATTTTATAGAGGGCTGGGCGCCTCTACCCGCTGTTCATACTTCCGAACCCCCGTCGAAACCTTTACGCCCCCATATATAAAGCGGTTTTCACCGCAGTTTATACGAAGCGGCTCCTTGGAGGGAGAAAATCATCTTCTCTGTTCCTTCAGGCTCCTTTCAATATCCCTTTTTGCGTCGCGCCGGGCCATGTCGTCGCGCTTGTCATAGAGCTTTTTGCCCCGGCACACGCCTACGGCCACCTTGACCCTCGAGCCGCTGAAATAGAGCTCCAGCGGAATGAGGGCGACGCCCTGCTGCTGGACGAGGCCGAAGAGCTTCAGTATCTCTCTTTTGTGCATCAGCAGGCGGCGGCTGCGGATTGGGTCACGGTTAAATATATTCCCCTTTTCATAGGGGCTTATGTGCATGCCGTTGACGTAAATCTCGCCGTTTTTTATTTCGCACCAGCTGTCCTTGAGATTTACCTGCCCGGCTCGGAGGCTCTTGACCTCAGTTCCGAAAAGCTCTATTCCGGCCTCATAGGTATCGTCAATAAAATAATCATGGCCGGCCTTTTTGTTCTTTGCGATGGATTTTACGCTTTTCTTTTCCAAATCCTTTCCGCCTCCTTTCCTGCTTAATTTGAGCATGCTCACATGGCGCTTCTGCCCTCAAGCGCCCTGTAAAGGGTAACTTCATCGGCATATTCGAGGTTCCCGCCCACGGGTATGCCGTAGGCAAGGCGCGTCACCATGACGCCCAGGGGCTTGAGCAGCCTTGAAATATACATGGCGGTGGCTTCGCCCTCAACGGTGGGGTTGGTGGCCATAATCACCTCGCGCACCGTCCCGTCCTCAAGACGCGCCAGAAGCTCCTTTATGAAAAGGGACTCCGGGCCGACGCCGTCCATGGGCGAAATGAGCCCTCCGAGCACGTGGTAAAGGCCGTTATATTCCTTTGTGCGCTCAATGGCTATGACGTCCCGGGGGTCCTCGACGACGCAGATGGTCGTCCTGTCCCTGGACTCGTCGCAGCAGATGGCGCAGCGGGGAGTGTCGGTGATATTTTTGCATATCTCGCAGTAGCCGATTTTTTCCCGCGCCTCAAGAATGGCGGCGGCAAAGTCCTTCGCCTCCTCCTCCGGCATGCGGAGAACGTGGAAAGCGAGGCGCTGGGCGCTCTTTTTGCCTATTCCGGGCAGGCGGGCGAAATGCTCCGTGAGTTTGGTAAGGGGAAGCACGCTGTAATTCATGTTCTACCTCAAAGCAGTCAGTTAAAACATTCCGGGAATGCTGATGTTTCCGGTGACCTGCGCCATAGCGTCGGCGTTGGTTTTCTCGATGGAGGAGACGGCCTCGTTGACACCGGCAACTATGAGGTCCTGAAGCATCTCAATGTCGTCCGGATCCACGACCTCGGGCTTTATCTCAATGCCGAGCATCTCCTTTTTGCCGTTCATGTGAATGGTGAGCATGCCGCCGCCGACTGTGAAGTCGTACTCCCTGGCGTCAAGCTCCTCCTGAAGCTCGGTCATTCTCTCCTGCATTTTCTGGGCCTGTTTGAGCATGCCCTGCATGTTGGAAGGGCCGCCGCCGTACCCCTGTGGAAGTCTTGCTTTCATGTGAATCGTCCTCCGTTACGGTTTACTTTTATTTTGTTCAAAGAAGCTCTATTCCGGCCTCTTTCGCCCGCTTTTCAAGCTCGGCGAGGGGGTCGGCCTCGGGCTTTGTCTCAGCTTTTTTATAGGGTCCTATACCGAAGCGCTGGCCGCATACCTCGGCAATGGCGTTTTTGATGTCCTCACGCATATCGCTGTTCTTCTGCATGAACGTGATGAAGGTCTCGTTGGGAGCGTCTATGAGAACGCGCCCGCCGGAAAGGAATGCCCGGGAGCCGGTGAGAAGCGCGAAAAGCATGGGCTTTTTGCGCTGGAGCACGTCGAGGACGCTCGCCCATTCGTCAAAGAGCTTTTCGCCGGTGCTCGTTTCCGCCGGGGCCTCCGCCTTCGGTGGGGCCGGCGCGGCGGGAGCCGCGCTCTGCTCCGGCTCTTCCGGAGCGGCCGGCACAGTTTGAGCATGCTCAGCGGCGGCGGGGGCGACGCCCCTCGCCTTAAGGAGCTTTACCTCCTGCTCAAGGCGCTCTATCCGAGCTATGAGGGCCTCCGGCGACTGGGAAAGGGCCGGAGTGCATATTTTGACCAGAGCCAGCTCAAATTCCAGGCGCTTTGAGGCGCTCTTTGACATTTTGACCAGGGTGTCCTGCAAAACCGATATATCGTAGAAAATCTCCGGCTGGGAAATGGCCTTCGCCTGCTTTTCGAGGCGGAGCATCTCCCCGGGAAGGGCCTTTACAATGGAGGAGGCATCCTTCATGCAGGAAATTATCATCAGATTCCGGAAATGGTTTATGAGCTCGTCGCAGATGCGGGAGACGTCCGCGGAGCCCGCATAGAGATTATCCACGCAGGACAGCACCCCGGGAAGGTCCCTCTCGGCGATTTTGTCAGTGAGCTCAAAGAGGTATTCCCTCCCCGCGAGGCCCGCGCAGCGGCTCACGGTGTCCGGGGTCACAGGCCCGTCGGAGGAGCGGCAGATGTCGAGGAGCGAAAGGGCGTCGCGCATGCCGCCGTCCGCCAGCTTTCCGATAAGCAGGGCGGCCTCGTCCTCTATCTCTATCTGCTCCCTTCGGCAGACGTATTTGACACGTTCCGCTATGACCTCCGGAGGCATGCGCCGGAAATCGAAGCGCATGCACCTTGAAAGAATGGTGGCCGGGAGCTTATGTACCTCGGTGGTGGCGAGAATGAAAATTACGTGCTCAGGGGGCTCCTCCATGATTTTGAGCAGGGCGTTTGCCGCCTCTTTTGTGAGCATGTGGGCTTCGTCGATGATATAGACCCGGTATTTCGCCACAGCCGGGGTGAAATTCGCCTCGGACCGAAGGTCCCGGATGTCGTCAATATTCCTGTTGCTGGCGGCGTCCATTTCCGTGACGTCCAGGAGGGAGCCGTCGTCAATGCCCGTGCATATGGAGCACTGCCCGCAGGGCTCGCCGTCCTTTTCGTTGGGGCAGTTCACAGCCTTCGCAAGGATTTTGGCGCAGGTGGTCTTTCCTATTCCGCGGCTTCCGGTAAAAATGTACGCGTGGCCGAAGGTCCCCTCGGCCACTTCCTTTGAAAGGACGGAGGTTATGTGTTCCTGGCCCGCCACGTCCCTGAAAAAGCGCGGTCTGTATTTTCTGTAAAGCGCCTGGTACATAATACTCTCCTTTCAAAATTTAATATCCGGACATAAAAATGCGGATATGCACTTTGTCATACGGCACACAGATTTGTCTGCGGCACCCAAAAATACCGCTTAATGCTGCTCGGTTCCCCGCCTGACATGGTTCACAGCTTTTTGTCGCACAGGACCCGTATACCGCATGGCAAAGCGCATATCCGCGCCGTCATAATCTCGAATTAAAGCTCGGAGCTTTCGCTCTCCTCAGAAACGGGCTCCTCCGCGGGAACTTCGTCCAGGGGCTCTTCCTCGGGGAATTCATCGAAGAGGTCGTCATCGCAGCAGCAGTCACAGCCGCCTTTGAGATAGAAATACATTGCAGCGGCGCCGGCGCCGATAAGGGTGAGGGTACCCACAACAATTCCGAGAATGGTTCCGAATTTCATAGTATTACCGCCTTTCAAAATGTTCTGTGTCTTATTTTTAATTTCCTTTGTTCTGCTGGTCAGCTTTTCTTTTCCGGCTTCAAAATCGTCATAGGCACGGACTATTTTTCGCATGGTCTCAACAGTAGAAGCTATTTTCAATTTCCGCCGTCCCTTTCCGATATTTTAGTACGATATATCATAACACATAATTTGAATTTCGGCAAGAGCCGGAGAAGCGATTTAACAATTTAATTACAAATTTTAAGGGCGCCCGAATCGGATAGAAACCCTATTTCCCCGCTTTCGCTATTCCGTCGCATATTTCCTTGAAAATCGGCGCGGCGTAGTCGCCGCCGGAATCCATGCCCTCCGCGAGGACAGCTATGGCGTATTCCGGGTTTTCCGCCGGGTAAAATCCCACAAACCAGGCGTGGACTATCTCATTGCCCTCCTCGTCGTACTGCCCCGTCTGGGCGGAGGCGGTCTTTCCCCCGGCGCCGCCGGTTTCGGGCTTTGCGGCTTCGCCGCTGCCGTTTTCCACAACGCCTGTCATCATCTCCCGGAGCAGCGCAGCGGTGCGCTCGGTCATGGTCCTGTTGGCCTCGTATTTTACCGTTTCGGCAAAATTCCCGTCGCTGTCATAGGTGCCGAGGACGAGTCTCGGCGTCACGGAGAGGCCCCCGTTCGCTATGGCGGCGGCAAGGGCCGCCATCTGAACAGGCGTAGCCATCAGCTTACCCTGGCCGAAGGCAAAGCTGGCGAGGGAGGTTTTATAGGATACCTCCGTTTCCGAAGGGAGGCTGCCCGCCGAGGGCGAATAGTCCGGTCCGAACTCCGCCGCGGAGCCGAAGCCCAGATTTTTGGCCATTTCCAGTATTTTTGCGCCGCCCACCTCCATGGCAAGGTCTATGAAATACGGGTTGCAGGAGACTCTCAGGGCGGTGGGCATGTCTATCTCGCCGTGGCCGTACTCCCAGTGGCATTTGAACTCCCGCCCCTCTATCTCAATGCTGCTGGTGCAGGTATAGGTCCTGCCCGTGCTCACGCCGGATTCAAGGGCCGCAGCCGCCGTCACCAGCTTGAAGGTGGAGCCGACGGTGTATGCGGAAAAGGCCCTGTTAATAAAAGGCGCGTTCGGATTTCCGAAGGAGGCGGCAAGGTCCAGCGGGTCAAAGACGGGCACTGATGCCGCCGCGAGGATTTCGCCGCTTTGCACGTCCATCACAACGGCGGCGCCCTTTTCCGTCCCGGCGGCGAGGGCTGATTCGGTGAGGGCCTGTATTTCGCTGTCGAGGGTGAGCACCACCCCGCAGATTTTGTCGCTTTCCGGGACGGATACGGATATGTCCTCCCCGGTCAGCAGGCGGCCGGTGCCGTCGGCGTAATAGGTGGCGGAAACCTTTTGGGCACCGGCCTTCAGGAACTCGTCATAGGCCTGCTCAATGCCGGAAACGCCGGTGCCGTCGTTCAGATAGCCGATTATATGCACCGCCGGCTGGTTTTCGGAGTAGCGCACCGGCGTTTCAAAATTGTAAATGCCCTCGCCCTCTATGATCTTGCCGCCGGTGTCCACGACACAGGGCACCGAGCTTTTCGCCGCCTCCAGAAAGCCCTCGTCGCTGACGAACTCCTTCAGCACCCCGAGGTCCGCAAGGTCCGGGAAAATCAGGGCCTTCCTCTCGGTTTCCCGGTTGACAAGGGGCACAAGATTCCGGTCATAAATGCAGGCGCGCCCCTCGGAAATGGTGACGGTGCGGCTGCTCTGCACCGTGGCGGCATCCTTTACGGTGTCGCCCTTTCCGATATACATCATTTTGAGGCCGAGCAGGCCCAGCGCACAGACGAAAAGGCAGAAAAAACTTATAATTCTCGAAGAAATGGCGCAGCACCCTCCTTTCTCACAGCTGTTTTTGTAAGGAGTTTTCCCTGCCTGTGAGAAAAATAAACTATTTTTTTGAAAAAAGTTCTTGACTTTGTTCCCCCGCCTTGGTATAATAACTCTTGCATTCGAAATGCGGCAGTGCTGGAATAGGCAGACAGGCACGTTTGAGGGGCGTGTGTCTTTGACGTATGGGTTCAAGTCCCATTTGCCGCACCAAAAAGCGGAAATCTTCGCAAGAAGATTTCCGCTTTTTTTATTGCTTTTTTCTGCGGCGCAAGATCTGGTGCTGCGGCTTTGGCTTTCGCAGCCCGACAATTACGGGCTTCCATTCTCCGCAGCCCTCGCAGAAATCCGGCTCATCGGAAAAAATATATTTTTCCTCCGGGTCATTCGTTCCGTTAAGCCTGTTCCAACATTCGAGACAAAATTCCGCCATTTGCATCACCGGAATAAAGTATAGCAAATATGCATTGCAAATGCAATGCATATTTTAGATAAAATACGGCGTAAACTTATAGCAATACAAATGCATTGCGAGGACAAGTTTATGGGCAAATTTAAAATTCCGACCACTCCGCCGACAACGAACAAAACGATACGCTTTCCCAACGACGTGGTTGAGGAAGTAGAAAAAGCTATTCAGGGAAAGGAGTGCACCTTTTCAGCCTTCGTCATTGCGGCGGTCCGCATGGCCTTGGAGGAGCTGGACGAATGATCCTGTAAAAAATCAGAACTGAAATAAAAATCTGCACAGGAAAAGGGCGGCCTACCGGAACCGCCCTTTTTCTGTTTTTGCAGTATCAGTCACAATATACTTCGTCGCTGTATTTTGTGACATTCTCAATTATGGTGCCGTTGTCGTCATAGACCACAAAGGTGAAGCGGCAGCGGTAGACGTAGCCGGAACGTAAAGCGCAATGTTCATCTAAACCTACAGTTCCATCTGTATCATTTCTAGAAAACGAGTCATAACTTTTCCAAACACCATTTTCTTTAATTTGAACATTTGCTTTTATTTGGCAATTATAAAGTTCATACGTTGTTAAACTTCCGCTCACACTGCCAACGCAAAAACTTTCGACTTCAAATCCCCAAGTAATAATACTAAGATATTGATATCTAGGCATTATAATTGGTTCTTCTGCGTTTGTAGCAATAGAGGGTACGGCAATAGAAAAGCAGCAAATTATTGCGAGTAAAATAGAAATAAGTTTTCTAGTTGTTTTCATATATATCCTCCTAAAATATATTTTAGAAAGAAAACTAAATTATTTATATTTTTTTACAAGTTTTTCTGCAATTTTTACAGTTTCTTCTATATTTATTTCATCCATCATATAAAAGCTGTATCCAGCATTATTCCACCAAAGGGAAATCCTTTTTTCTTTACATACTAAAAATGCTTGATTTCCTCCAACACTAATTTTCTGTATATTAGCTTCTTCTACATCAAAAGATAATTTATTTTCACGTGATTGCCTTAATACGATGAACTCATCACCATTATAGTACCTAATACAATAGTCATTTTTACCAACAAATTCTGTACTATAAAATTCATACCCCTCCGGCACATATCCCAGCACATAGATATAATCCCAGCCCTCCGGAACCTGTATCTCGCCGGAGGACATGTTTATATCCATGCTCTGCCCCGTGACTTCATAGTAAAAGTTGACCACGGACTTGCGCACAGCGTCCACCTGCAGCGCCGCCGCGCCGCAGAGCGCCAGCGCCACAGCCAGAATGGCCGCTTTTTTGAGCCTTTTCCCGAGGGCGCCGTCCTTTTTGCCGGCGGACCTGAAAATTTTCTTCATTTCACGTTCATGGCGCTTTGAGGGCACAAAGTCCGCGTCCTTATATTTTTCAATGATTTCCGCGCAGTCCTCCTCCACATATTCCTCTATGGCGCGGCTGAGCAGGACTTCGGATACTTCCTCATCAATGCTCCTGTTTTTATTTTCTTCCTGCATTTCCCGCCGCCTCCTTTTTGGTTATGTAGTCTTTTAACTCTTTCTTTGCCCTGTATATCCGGACGCCGACATTAGTCGGCGTTATCTTCATTACGTCGGCTATCTGCTCGAGCTTCAGCCTGCTGAAATAGTGAAGAACGAGCGGCTGGCGCAGCCCGTCCGACAGGCTGCGCAGAGCTTCCTTGAGCATGCCGTACTGTTCCTTCTCCACCAGCAGGTCCTCCACAGTGGAGGGCGGGTCGTTTTCGGTGTCGTAGTCCTCATAGGAGAACTTTTCGACCCGGTTCTCCTTAATAAAATTTGTATATATAATATTTTTAACTATTACTATCATATAATTGAGAGTACGTTTGCTGTCCGGACTGTCAATTTTGTCAAGGTTGCCTGAGAGACGTATGAAAGCCTCCTGCACTGTATCCTCGGCAAGGCCCTGGTCCTTGAGCATATCTTTGGCGTAGGCGAGCAGGATTTTGTACGTATATCTATAAACCTCTTCCAAAAGCTCACGGTCGCTGTCCGCCATTTTTTCAACAAAAGCTGACACATTTTCACCCCGGTGCTCATTTTGTAAATTATAAGGTTTAGTTTAACACCGTTTTTCGGAGTATGCAAAGCATATTTTCATTTTTTAGTGAAAACTTGTAATTTTTTCTTAAAAAACAGGTTTTTTAAATGTAGCATTTTTATGCTTACAGCCGGAAATCCGGCGTTTTTTGAGAAGTTTAGGGTATAAAGCACAAAAAATTCATTGTTTATTGTGAATTTTCACAGGGCAGAGACACGACATTGAAAAGTAAAGAAAAGGGGTGGGGACTTTTGTTCCTGTATAAGCTGTTTGAACAGACTATTTGTTCAGAAGAAATGGGGGAATACAGGAGCTTCGGCATCCGCGCCTGCCGCGTTTCAGAGAGCGGCGAGGAGGATCTGCTTTCAGTTTCCGACGTGTCCGCCGACAGGGAATTTGCCGAAAAGCTCGTTGAAAAATTTAATGAGTTTCAGCTCAGCCCGATTCACCTGCGGGAGGCAACAGAGGACGCCTTGGGAATTTAAAGAAGCGGCGGATCGGATTAGAATTTTAAATATAGAAGCGCCCGGGGCAAATGCCCCGGGCGCTTTTCTTTCAGTTTACAAATTTTTCGGGAGGGAGTAATATATAGAAAAAAGGAGAGGAAGCGGAAAGCCTTGGCCTATGCGGAGCTTATAAAGAATTTTGAAAGCATACGGGACTATATGCGCCAGTTCTATGTCTACGGAGCCGCAGCGGCTACGACATGAAAAGCTCCCGCAGCTATGACAACGAGCGCAGAAAGATCGAAAGCTGGCTCGGGGAATATATGGGCTTTCACAAGACGCCGGAGGGCAAAACGTCTTTATCACCGTGGACAGCCGCTCCATAGGCGAAAATCCCCTCTATAAAGCGTTCAGGGCAAAGAGCTTTACTCCTTGTAGTATTACGCTTTATTTCTACGTTTTGGATTTTCTGGCGGATGGGAAGATGAGGATAGCTTAAAAACTGCTGCAGCGCAGACAGCGCCCGCCGCCTAAATTACAGAGCTCATAAAGCCGGTTCATAATCTCAAGCCGGCGGAATAAGGACAAAAGTCCCCGCATTGTGTTTCTCACAATGCGGGGATTTTTAAAATTATATTATATTTTCACCTCAAAGAGCCCGTGCCTGTTGCAGAAGGCGAAAAGCCGCCCGCCGCCCCGGCGGGCAAAGCGCGCTTCGGCGCTTTGCTCGGGATAGAGCTTTACAAGCTCCGCCCGGGCATCGGCCACATAGGCTATGAAGGAAATGTGGTGCTCTCGGCTCATTTCGTGCCCGAGGGTCACGTAAATTTCCCCGTCGCTCTCGCTTGCGCATATTTGGTGCTCAAGGTCGGGCTCCTCCGGGGGAAGGGGCGGAAGCTCCGTTCCGCAGCAGGAGACGGATATCTCGCCCACGGAGCATATGACGTTGCCACAGATAGGGCAGACGTAAAAGACGCTTTTTTTCATATTGGCGCAGCGGTTGCGGTTCTGGACGGGGTTGCCGGAAAAAAGCTCCGCCACGGAAACGCCGAGGGCCGAGGCCAGAGGCTCAAGAAGAGATATATCCGGCAGGCCCTTGCCCGTTTCCCATTTGGAAACGGTTTTGTCGCTGACCGAAAGGATGAGGCCCAGCTCCCGCTGGGTCATTTTTTTGGCTTCGCGCAGTGATTTGATAACGGAAGCGGAAATATAGGACATGAAAATTCCTCCTTTTTGCGATTTAAGCATATCACCGCAAGAAGGAAAGCGCAACCTGCGGAAAGTAGAGAGAAATTTTTGCCCGGCGGAGCCTGGCTGAGGCAAATATAAAAAGGGAGACGCTCTGGCGTCTCCCTTTGAACTATTCAGTTTTATGTATTATTTGAGAAGTACAAAGCAAAACAGCACGACCCCGCCGTTTTCACCTTCCATGGAAAGGCCGATATTATCGCAGAGCTCCGCTACTTTGATGCAGTAGCCGCTGACGGAATGACAGGCAAGGTTCGGGTGGCGGCAGGGCTCCCCGGTGATGATCCCGCACTCCTTGCAGATATGGCAGCCGCCGGTGGTGAGCACGCGGGCATTTTCCTTCGTGTAGCCGAAATGCTCCTGCATGGCTTTCCAAAGCGTCTGGCAGACCTTTTCGTGTGCAATCTGGAGAGGGATATAATTTTTTATATCATCACAGGGGTATTCCCTGGTAAAGACAAGCACGTCTTTATAATTGTGCAGCTTAGCCACGAGGGCTTCAGCAGGGCCCTCGGCAGGAGGGCACATATAGGATTTTCCGTACTTGCCGCAGACGTTTTTTTCACAGAAACGGCGCAGACTGACATCGCAAGGGACAAGCCTCCCTTTGGTTTCGCCGCACTTTTGGAAACCTAACGCCTCGGCAAGCTGCTTTATTTCATCGTACATCGGAACCATCTCCCTTGCTTTATTCTGACTTCAGTATATAACCAAAAAACGGGAATGTCAAGGGAAAAAGTCTGATTTTACGCATAAAACCGCCCGGCAAAGCCACAGGGGAGAAACTATCTGCCGTGGCGTATGAACATTATGACGGAGGAGACGAACGGCACCGCGACAGTAGCCATGAGTACAGTGAGAAGCTCCCCTCCGCTTAAAGGTACCGTGCTGAAAACGGGGCGCAGAGCGGGGACATATATGGTCAAAAGCACTATCAGAACGGAGGAAAGCCCCGCCAGAATCAGCTTTACATTGTTGAAAATGTTTATGGTAAAGAGGGAGCGGTCCTCGCTCTTGCATTCAAAGACGTGCACAAGCTGAGTGAAAACAAGGGTGGCAAAGGCGGCGGTGCGGGCGTGCTCAATGCTCTGGGTGGAGCCGAGCACCGCCGTGAAGGCCATGAGCACCGAGAGCCCCAGAAGCAGGCCCCGGGTGATTATGGTTGCGGCAAGGCCGCCGGAAAAGACGGATTCGTCCCGCTTTCGCGGACGCAGCGCCATAACGTCGTCCTGGGGCGGGTCAAAACCCAGAGCAATGGCGGGGATCCCGTCCGTAACAAGGTTCACCATGAGTATCTGAATGGGCAGGAGCACCACGGGCATGCCCATGAGCATACCGAAAAACATGGTCACCACCTCCCCTATGTTGCAGGAGAGCAGGTAGCGGATAAATTTGCGGATATTCTGATAGATTATTCTCCCCTCCTCCACGGCGGAGACGAGGGTGGAAAAATCATCGTCCAAAAGCACTATACCGCTGGCCTCCCGAGTGACGTCCGTGCCGTTTTTACCCATGGAGACGCCTATGTCCGCCTCCTTGACTGCCGGGGCGTCGTTTACCCCGTCGCCGGTCATGGCCACAATATGGCCGTTTTTCTTGAGGGCGCGGACGATTTTGAGCTTGTGCGCCGGGGTGACCCGGGCAAAAACCGAGGTGTGTTCCACCGCGCCCAGAAGCTCGTTTTCCGAAAGCCTGTCGAGCTCAGCTCCCGTGCGCAGCTCGCTTTTTGCGGAGGCAATGCCGAGTTGCTTTGCAATGGCAAGGGCAGTTTCCGGGTGGTCGCCGGTTATCATGACTGTGCGTATGCCTGCCCGCTTGCATTTGAGCACGGATTCCCGGGCGCCCCGGCGGGGCGGGTCGATCATGCCGCAGAAGCCGAGAAAGGTGAGGCCCTCCTCCGTGATTTTCCCGCCGCCGCTCTCTTTATAGGCGAGGGCCAGCACCCGGAGGGCTGAGCCCGCCATTTCCGAAAGCTGACGTTTATAGGCGGCAAGGTCGGTTCCCGTCATGGGGCGGGCTTCCCCGCCAGTAAGGCAGCTTTTACAGAGGGGCAGCAGCACGTCCGGCGCGCCTTTTGTGAAGGTGTACTGCTTGCCGCCCGGTGCGGCGGCAGAGACGGACATGAGCTTCCGCGCGGAATCAAAGGGCACCTCCCCGGTGCGGCGGAGGGAGAGGGCGTTAATTTCCGAAAGGGCGCCGCAGTCCGCGACCATTTTGAGAAGTGCCGCTTCAGTGGGCTCGCCGGAAACGCCGTGAGCACCCATTTCCGCGTTGTTGCAAATAACTGCGGCGGTAAACAGCTTTTTGAGCACCACGTGCTCAGAACTGAATTTTGCGGCGGGTATCACCCGCCCCTCCGGGAGGTAGATTTCCGTCACTGTCATGCGGTTTTCGGTGAGGGTGCCGGTCTTGTCGGAGCAGATGACGTCTGCGCAGCCGAGAGTCTCAACGGAGTGGAGCCGCCTTACGAGGGCGTTTCGTTTGAGCATCCGGGAGACGGCGAGGCCGAGGGAGATGGTGATCACCGCGGTAAGCCCCTCGGGAATGGCGGCGACGGAGAGGGAGATGCCCGTCAGGAACATATCAAAGGCGGGCTCGCCCCGCAGGATTCCGGTGACGGTGACTATGAAGCAGATGAGAAGGCAGCCCGCGGCTATATATTTGCTGAGCACGCCGAGCTTTTTCTGGAGCGGGGTGGGCTCAGCCTTTGTCTCCTTTAAAAGGCCGGCGATTTTGCCCATCTGGGTGTTCATGCCGGTCTCCCGCACGAGAAATTCGCCGTGGCCGGAAGTGATGACCGTCCCCATATATACAAAATCATTCCTGAGGGCGGCGGTATCCCCGCCGCCGCGAAAGACGGTTTTGCTGACCGGCAGGGATTCCCCGGTCAGCAGGGCTTCGTCGGCGCAAAGCTCTGTCTCAGCCACAACGGAGCCGTCCGCCGGGACCCGGCAGCCGGAGGAAAGGAGAACGAGGTCCCCGGGAACGATGGCGGAGGCGGGCACCTCCGTCTTTGCGCCGTCCCGTATGACGGCGGCCTTCGGCGCGGACATGGCCTTGAGGTGCTCAAGGGTGCGCTCCGTGCGGTACTCCTGGGCAAAGCCGAGCACGGCGTTAAGAAAGACAATGGCCATAATGGTGACGGCGTCCACGTACTCCCCCAGCAGCATGGAAATGACAGCGCCGCAAAGGAGTATCAGCGTCATAAGGTCCTTGAACTGGGAGGCAAAAAGCGCCGCCGCGCTCTGGCGGTTTTCGCCCTCCAGGATATTTTCGCCGTGCTTTTCCAAAAGCCGCGCCGCCTCGACGCTTGTGAGACCCTTCTGCATCTGTGAATGCTCCTTTCGGGAAGAATTCCGTTTCAGAGTTATTTATGCGAAAGTCCGGGGGAATATTCGGAAAAGAAATTTTCCCGATATGCAACGAAAACGCGAAAAAACTGTTATTATAGATGAAAGGAGATGTTTCCGATGTGCAGGGAAAATTGATAAATATAGGCGATAGGTAAAACAATGAAAAAGATTGTATTTTTAATTTTGCTGTTTGCAGTGGAAAATGAAGAGGAGCCCGTGATTTTGACGGGAACCTTGTAGAAAATCCGGACCTTGATAACCTTTGGAAATAAGGAGCTGTTTTTAATGCAAACGGAACTATTGATGAAGAGGCTACAATTGCCGCTCAATCATATCAATACAGGGTTAGTCAAGGAATTTTATTGTTCACATTTTTATAAATTTACGTTGAAATTCAAAATTTTACTATTTAAAAGTTAGGGAGGTGCTAAAAAATGGAGGACGAAAAAATTCTCGACCTTTACTGGGCGAGGGACGAGCACGCTATTGCAGAGACGGAAAATAAATATTGCGCATACTGCGGCGTTATAGCGCGCAACATCCTTGCGGACAGGGAAGATGAGGAGGAGTGCCTCAGTGACACCTGGCTAAGGGCTTGGAACAGCATTCCGCCGAAGCGCCCACTCCGGCTTTCGTCCTACCTTGGGGCTATCACACGAAATTATTCAATAAATATGCTTAAAAAACGAAAACAGCGTCCCCTTTTCTTCGACGAACTTGAGGAGTGCATCCCTTCCGGGGAAAGCACTGACGATTTTGATGAAAAGGAGCTGGAGGCTTTGTTAAACAGTTTTTTACGTTCCATCTCGAAAGTTGAGAGGTATGTGTTCCTACGGCGCTATTGGTATTGCGACAGCATTTCGCAGATAGCTTTTGACGCTGGTTTTAGCGAAAGCAAGGTAAAATCCATGCTTTTTCGCCTTAGGGGAAGGCTCAAAAAAGAGCTTGCTAAAGGGGGCGTTTTAGTATGAACGCGGAAAAACTTTGGCAGTCCATTGGGAACATTGACCCGAAATTTGTTGAGGAGGCGGAGATACCGCCAAAAAAGACCGGGCGCAGGCGCTTCGGAATCGTCCTTGCGGCGGCGGTGCTTATGCTTCTTTCGGTGAGCACCATTGCCACGGTAAGGTGGTATATTTCCCTTAATGACGTTTTTGAAAAACCGCCGGAGGTGCTCAGAGAGGAGGAACAGCTCATAGAAAAAACCGCCGACACAGACGAAGCGGAGGAGCCGATTAGCGTTTCCGTAGTGAGTTGCCTGGCGGACGAGCGCATTATGTATCTGCTTTGGCAGGTGGAGAGCGATGGCACAGCATTTCCAAAGGGTGCAAGTGCCGAGCCGGGGTTGAGCTTCGGAGAGGCATCGGTTGATACCGCCCTTGGTTATTATGGAGGACAGATAGAGGAACTTTGCGCCGGGAACGTCATCGCAGGCTATCTCGTTGCGGAGTGGAGCCCAAAGATGCAGGAGGCGGAAGGACTTTTCCGAATCGGAAAGATAACCGTTCCGGAGGAAGCGGATGGAGAGGATTACTACCCGGATATTGTCTTTGCAATGGAACAGAGCAAATATGCTGAAGGGGAAGAAAATCTAAGATCCGAATGGCCGGACGAGCATTTTCCTGTTTACCAGTTCCTTGATATTCCGGCATATGGAGAGGAGCGTTTCTATTGGATAGATTATGCCGAATATCGGGACGGAAAGCTTCTTTTGGTCATACGACACAAAATGTGGAGTGACGACGAGGAATTCGCAATAAGGAATAAAATTATGATAAACTCCCGAACTGGGGAAGAAGCGGAAAGGATTTTCAGCCAAACTTTTGTGGATAAAAACGGTTACAATTTTCTCTATTATATATATGAAGTTGACTATGAGGAAATAGGAAACCTGTATTTCCACATAGAGGGTGATACGGTTTCGTCAACCTATATAAAAGGTGACTGGGAAATACCATTTAAAGCAGAGGCTACACTGAAAAGCGTGGAGCTTCAATCGGCGGTGGAAGGTGTTTCAATTAAATGTTCGCCCATATCCATGGCCATTACAGGCGATCTTCCGGAAATGGAGTATATAAGCGTTACTCTTTCCGACGGAAGTGAAGCGTCCATTATAAATTATGATTATGACCGAATAATTTTTGAACAGCCCGTTGAACCGGAGAAAATTGTCTCCGTCGTAATAAACGGCATGGAGTATCTGAAACAGCGGGATGGGGTCCAATAAAAAACGGACGGCTTTTGCCGTCCGTTTTTTTATGTATTTCTTTTATTCCGACAGCTTCGGCGCGTCGTCATCGTAGACAAGCGCCGCTTTTTCCTCGTCCATGCCGGAGCTGAGGGCCTTGAAGCGGTTGAATGTGGGGGTCAGGCGGCTGTTATAGGAGCGCACGGCCTTGTCGTACTGGTCCCGGGCGTTTGTCAGCGCCTTGTCTATGCCGCCGAAATAGCCGAAGAACACGTTGAAGCGGTCAATGAGCTCCTTGCTGAGGGCGGCTATTTCTTTGGCGTTTTTGCTCATGGCGCTCTCCTGCCAGCCGATGGAGACGGATTTGAGAAAAGCGTAGAAGGTCATGGGCGACAGCAGAAGCACGTTTTTCTCCATGGCGTAGGAGAAAATATCCCTGTCGCAGGCAAAGGCGGCGGAGAGGCCGGACTCATAGGGCACCACCATGGCCACCATTTCGGCGCTGCGCTCCTCGCTTTTCCAGTATGCTTTTTTGTTGAGGGTGTCAATGTGGCTGCGGAGAGCTTTGACGTGCTCGGAGAGGTGGCGGGAGCGGCTCTGCTCGTCCGTATCGTCGAGATAGAGCATATAGGAGTTCATGGGCACCTTGCTGTCCACCGGGATAGTGCGGTTCCCGGTGAGGTTGATGACCATATCCGGGCGGCTGCCGTCGACGTTGACCTGCTGTTCCTCAAAGTCTATGTGCTCGACCATTCCGGCAAGCTCAGCTATCTTGCGGAGCTGTTCCTCGCCCCATTTTCCGCGCTGGGCGTTGTTTTTAAGTGTGCTGTTGAGGAGGTTGGTGGCGTCCTGGAGCTCGCTGTTCTGCTTTTTGAGCACATCCACCTGGGCGGTGAGCCCGCTGTAAGCCGAGGCCCGGGCCTTTTCAATTTCCTCCACCTTGGCGCGAAGCTCCTTGAGCTCGTTGCCCACGGGGGTGATTATGCCGCTGACGGCTTCGTTGTTGCCCTTGAGGTTTTCACCCAGCTTCTGGGCAAAGTCGGAGAGCTTGTCGTTGGCGGTCTCGAGAAAAACCTTGGTGTTGTTGTCAGTGATGTCCTTGGAAAGGCTGGCGAAGGAGTCCTTGAGGCTTCCGTCCGCCTTGTTTATCCATTCGCGCAGGTCCTTGTAGCTCTGCTCCATGGCGGCGGCATTTGCCGAGGCGGTATGGAGCTTCTCGGAGAGCTCCCCCATTCTTGCGGAGAGGTCCGCGTTTTTCTCCTCAAACTCGGAGATGCGGATTTTTGCGCCCCGAAGCTCCGCTTCCCTCGCCGCCAGCTCCTGACGGTTTTCGGACAGGGCCTCGGACAGGGAGTCAAGCCGCTTCTGCCTTTCGGCGCCCTCCGAGGAAAGACGCTGATTTTCGGCTTTGAACATTTCCGCCTCGCTTTTGAGGGAAGAAATTTTTCCGTTTTGTATCATAAAAGCGGCAAGGAACCCCACCAAAAGGGCCGCCGCGGCGAGAATTATCGCAAGTGTCAGAGAAATTTCGGGCATTTTGCACCTCCGTAAAATATTATATATTACATTTTATAACAATGGTGGGAGCTTGTCAAACCGGGTATTCCGAAAAGGGCTTTTAAACAAAATTCTATGATTCATAGGGTGATTTCCCGGCGGATTTCTGCTATGCTGAAAGCATGAAAGGGGGCTCTTTTATGGAAAAGAAAGAAACGGGCGCTTTTATCGCAGCGCAAAGGCGGGAGCTGGGGCTCACCCAGAGGGAGCTTGCGGAAAGGCTCCACGTGTCGGACAAGGCCGTTTCCCGATGGGAAACGGGCAAGGGCCTGCCGGACCCGTCGCTTCTGCAGCCTCTGAGCGACGAACTGGGGGTCTCCGTCGGGGAGCTTCTGGCGGGCCGGCGGCTCGAAGCGGAGGAGACAAAAGCCGTGACGGACGGCGTCATAGTGGAGGCCTTCCGTTACTCAAAAAAGCAGATGGCGGCAATGGGAATCCGGGCGGCAATCGTTTTTGGGCTTATGATTCTTGTGTCCCCGCTGTTTCTGGCTTCGGGCGGCGGGATATGGCCCATAGGGGCTTCGCTGGTCCTGTCCGGGGCGGTATATCTGTGGCTGAACGGCGGCGGGAAGATGAGTAGCCCTGCGCTTTGCGCCGGGGCGCTTCTTGCTCTCTGCGCGGCGCTGGCACTTGAAATTTTCGGGAAAGGGGCGGTGCTCATTTTTGCGGACGGGCCGGCGAGCAGAATAGTGAAGAACTTTTCCTATTTCAGCCTTGCTCCCTTCGGCTACGCAAATTTCTGGCCATTTCTGACGGGGCTCCTGACCGTTGGTGCCGCGGCCGTTTTGCTGGCGGCACTTTGCAGAAAGGGCGGCGCGCCCAAGGCGCAAAACGCCGCCTTTGCCCTGACGGTTTTTGCCTTTGCCTTTTCGCTTCTGCCCCTCATTTTCTTCGGCAGGGAATATATGAATACCGCAAGCTACGCCGTTTCCGGCGCGCTTATCTTTGGGGCGGCCCTGGAGGCCGCCGCAAACAGGGGAATAAAATAAAAATGAAGGCTTGAAAACGGGAAAGCCTGCCTCAGCAAAATCCATATACAGCCGGCAGAAAAACAGCAGCCGCCCGCAAAGCGGGCGGCTGCTTGCTGTCATAAAATATTTTATTATTCCGTTCTGAGCGCCACCACAGGGTCTTTCTTGGCCGCGCTTCGGGAGGGAATTATGCCGGAGATGAGGGTGAGGAGCACGCTGATGAGCACAAGTATCACGGCCACCTCAACGGGAAGCTGCGCCCGCAGGTTGTTTATTCCGGTAAGGCTTGTGAGTATGGCGTTTATAGGTATGCAAAGCAGATAGGTGATGAGAACGCCCACAAGTCCGGAAGTAAAGCCGATAATGGTCGTTTCCGCGTTGAACATTCCGGAGACGTTGGCTTTTGAAGCGCCCAAAGCCCGGAGAATACCGATCTCCTTGGTCCTCTCCTGCACGGAAATGAGGGTGATGACGCCTATCATAATGGAGGATACCACGAGGGAGACCGCAACGAAGGCAATGAGCACATAGGTTATGGCGTTTATAACGGAGGTCACGGAGGACATCATAAGCCCGACGTAGTCGGTGTATCTTATCTGGTAGAGCTCGTCGACATTTTCGTTATATTCCGCTATGGCGTCCTCAATGACGTCTTTGTTCTCGAAGGAGGAGGCATAGAGGCTGATGCTCGACGGGTCGTCCAGATCCACGTATCCAAGCTCCCTGAGGTTGCTCTCATAGCTGGTCTCGGAAAATTCGAGCACCGCGTCATAGTATTCCGCGCACTGTTCGGTGGTATAGCCGGGCAGAGCCATGTCGAGGGCGGCGGCGAGCTGGGCGCTGTTCATGGCGGAAAGCTGAGCGGAAACCTCCGCTGCGTACTGCGCCTTGAACTGCTCCGCCATCAACTCCTCAAACATTCCGAAAAGGTCCTCGTCGGACATGTCCGCGGTGTATTCCGTTATTTCATCGGCGCTCATGCCGGTCTGCTGGGTGATGGCCTCCGCCATCATGTTTTCAATATCCTCCCTCGTCATGGGGCCAATGATCTGCTCCACGGCGGCGGAAACCTGCTCGTCGGAGGGTATGCTCATAATTTTGACATAGGCGTTTGCCTTTTCCGCTTCGGAAAGCTCCTGTGCGTAGGCTCTGAATTCGTCTTCCTTTTCCGCGTCGGAGAGGCTGCTGTTGTCTTTGAAAGGAAGTCCGGTGAAAATATCCGTGTTTGGGTCCTGGAGCTGGGCCTCAATGGCGGCGGACTTTTTGGATTCCTCGATTACATATTCAGTGAGCTCATGGGTGTAGCCAATGGAGCCGGTGAGCATGGTGGAAACGGCGTCCTCATTCGGCTTCACTATGCCGGAGACCTTGAGGGAAACGCCGTTGTCATAGAGGTATTTGAGCCCTGCGCTGGTGTCCCTGAGGTCGGTATAAAGTCCGCTGCTTTCGTCATAGCTGTAACAGCTGGAATTGAGGACAGCTTTGAACTCCATGTTGCAGATTTCCTCGTAGCTCCAGCTTTCGTCCTCATATTCGAGCCTGGTGCCGTTCACGGCGGCTTCCATAATGGCGTCCACGTCCTCCTTGGACTTGAGGCCCAGGGCGTAAAGGGTCATATCGTCGATTTCGTTGTTTTCATCAAGCACAAGGACGATTTCGTCATATTCTGTGGGCCAGGTGCCGTAAACAAGGTCGTACTGGTTTTCAAGCATAGGACTGACAAGCTTTCCGTTGTCCCCGGGAAGCATCTCCTGCCAGAGGACGAAGGAGGAACCCGTGGGCGACATGGACGCCAGGGAGCTGAGGCTGCTCATAACGCCGGAGCCCTCTCCCGCAGAGTCAGCGAAGGAAACCATGTTCATGCCGAAATGCTCGGCCAGGAGCTCCTGCATGAGCTTCTGGGAGTCGGAGAGGATTATTTCGCCGTCCACGTTCTTTGTATATATGAGCATGTCAAGGTCATAGGCGTACTGCACGCCGCTGACAGCCTCCTTCAGCTCCTCGTTTCCCTCGGAGCTTTCGAGCTTCTCCTCGAGATACGCTTTGAAGGCTTTAAGGTCGTTTTCGTTGGTTTCGGAGCTGTTGAGGGCGTTTACCATGTCGTGGATCATGGCTTTCTGGTAAACGGCGTCGTTTTCATGCTCCTCCTTTGATTGGGCTGCGCCTATGAAATTTGACATGAGGGAGCCGAGGTCGAGGCTCTGGGACTCCAGCGTCAGCGGATAGGAGGAGAGAGTGTCCTCCTGCACGGCGTCGATATACGCGGTGGTGCCCTGGGAGACGGCGTAGATGAGGGCTATGCCGATGATACCAATGGAGCCCGCGAAGGAGGTCAGGGCGGTCCTGCCCTTTTTGCTGATGAGGTTCTTGAGCGAGAGGCCGAAGGAGGTGAAGAAGGACATGGAGGGCTTTTTGGCCTTTTCGTCCTTTTCGCGCTTTGCCTCTGCCTTGGCTGTTTCCGTCTTGAGCTCGTCTTCGGAAAGGGGCGCGGAGTCCCCGGTTATGACGCCGTCCAGAACGCGGATTATTCTGGTGGAGTATTTCTCCGCAAGCTCCGGGTTGTGGGTGACCATAATGATGAGACGGTCCTTGGAGATCTCCTTGAGTATATCCATGACCTGGACGCTGGTCTCGGTGTCGAGGGCACCAGTGGGTTCATCCGCAAGGATTATATCCGGGTCATTGACAATGGCCCGGGCGATGGCCACGCGCTGCATCTGCCCGCCGGACATTTCGCTGGGCTTTTTGCCCAGCTGATTTCCGAGGCCCACTTTTTCCAGCGCCTCTTTGGCGCGCTTTCTGCGCTCGCTCTTTGAAACTCCCGAAAGGGAGAGCGCCAGCTCCACGTTCTGCAGAACGGTCTGGTGCGGGATGAGGTTGTAGCTTTGGAAAACAAAGCCCACGGAGTGGTTGCGGTAGGTATCCCAGTCCCGGTCCCTGAAATCCTTTGTGGACCTGCCGTTGATGAGCAGGTCTCCGCTGGTGTACTGGTCAAGCCCGCCGATAATGTTGAGCATCGTGGTTTTTCCGCAGCCGGAGGGGCCGAGGATGGATACAAATTCGCTCTCCCGGAACTGGAGGCTTATGCCCTTGAGGGCCTGCACCGCTCCGTCGCCGGCCGGGTACTCCTTTTTGATGTTCTTCAGTTCTAACATTCGCAAGGGTTCCTTTCTGAATATATATTTAAAATTTCATAATTCATTTTGGGGCCGGGCCCGTCCCGGCGGTCCGCTTTTTTTGGCCGCCGGGACGCGAAGCCCAATTAAAGAGATAAAAACAGAGAGCCATTTCTGTGGCTGGAATATATTTTAAAACAAAAAAGCACTGCTCAGTTAAACAGATTTCAAACTTTTTATGAACTCTTGAGGACTTTTATGACAATTATGTGTTTTAACTTACATTTGCGCAGTTTTGACTCATATTTTCCGACCTGCAAAAACCGTTTTGCTCATTCTCTTGACTTTCCCGGTATAAAGCAATAAACTATTATTATGTCAAAAAAAGCCGAAAGAGGGACGTTCATGCTGAAAACAGACCCGCGCTACCGCCACTACGTGCAGATACTCCGGGAGGAGCTTGTGCCCGCAATGGGCTGCACGGAGCCCATTGCCATAGCCTACGGCGCCGCAAAGGCCCGGGAGGTGCTGGGTAAGCTGCCGGACTCCGTCACCGTGGAGGCCAGCGGAAACATTATAAAAAACGTGAAAAGCGTCGTCGTTCCGAATACCGGCGGCCTCAAAAGCATAGAGGCCGCGGCCGCAGCGGGCATTGTGGCCGGGAGAGCCGAAAAGATACTGGAGGTCATAAGCGAAGTGTCCGACGAGCAGAAGGCCGCCATAAAAGATTATCTTGACACGCATGAAATCAGGGTGCTCCCGGCGCCGGGGGACGCGGTTTTCGACATAATCATCACCCTCAGGGCCGGGGAGGACAGCGTACTGCTCCGCATAGCGGACTACCACACGAACATTGTCCGGATTGAGCACAACGGCGAGGTGCTCCTCTCCCACGGGGAGGTGAGCACGAGCACCAAAGCCGGAAGCCTTACGGACAGGAGCTGCCTTTCCGTGGAGGGAATAGTGGATTTTGCATCCACATGTGAGCTTGAGGACGTGCGGGAGCCGGTGGAGCGCCAGATGGATTACAACTACGCCATTGCCGAGGAGGGCATTAAAAATGCCTGGGGCGCAAATATCGGCGGCGTACTGCGGGACAACTACGGCACGGACATCAAAATGCGGGCCAGGTACATGGCCGCCGCGGGCTCCGACGCCCGCATGAGCGGCTGCGAAATGCCTGTAATTATAGTTTCCGGCAGCGGGAACCAGGGAATAACCGCCTCGGTCCCGGTCATAGAGTACGCAAGGGAGCTTGGCAAGAGCCGGGAGGAGACCGTCAGGGCGGTGCTTCTGTCCGACCTTCTGACCATACATCTCAAAACCGGAATAGGCCGCCTCTCCGCCTATTGCGGCGCTGTCAGCGCCGGCTGCGGAGCGGGCGCCGCCATAGCCTATCTAAACGGCGGAGGGTTCAAGGAGGTGGCCCACACCCTTGTTAATTCGCTTGCCATAATTTCCGGCATGATATGCGACGGGGCGAAGCCCTCCTGCGCGGCGAAAATCGCCGCTGCGGTGGACGCGGGGATCCTCGGCTGGAACATGTATAAATCCGGACGCCAGTTCCGGGGCGGAGAGGGCATTGTCACAAAGGGCGTTGAGGCGACCATTGACAATATAGGCCGTCTGGGCCGCCTCGGAATGAGGGAGACGGATAAAGAGATCATCAAAATCATGACGGGCTGCAAATGAAACTGCGCCCTTTGCTCCCTTAAAAATGAATGCCACGCCTTTCGGCTGAGCGAAGCTTGACCGCAGGGCGCGTTTTATTTTATGACCGCTTGAGCACCGCCAAATGAGCACCGTGCTCAAAGCAGTGAGCCGTCATAAATCCGCCTGAAAATTAACACTTTATTCATCGAATTTTGACGGATAATCCTACTTTTTGTAATAAAGTAAAATAGAAGAATTTTATAGTAACAGCAGGTTGATACATGAAAACTTATCGCGCGGGAATCGACATAGGTTCCACAACAGTAAAACTCGTCTTGCTTGACGAAGAAGGAAAAATCGTATACGGGGAGTACCGCCGCCACTGCGCCCACACCCAGGAGACGCTGAAAGAGCTCCTGTCGGAGGCAAGGGCACAGGTGGGGGACTGCGTGCTCAAGGTAAAAATAACCGGCTCCGGCTCCATAAACCTCGGAAAAGCCATGGACATCGGCTTTGTGCAGGAGGTGGTGGCCGTTGCCTCCGCGCTCCAGGCCGTGGCGCCCCAGACGGACGTCGCCATTGAGCTTGGGGGCGAGGACGCAAAAATAATCTACTTCACCGGCGGGCTTGAGGAGCGCATGAACGGAGTCTGTGCCGGAGGCACCGGCTCGTTCATAGACCAGATGGCCTCCCTCCTCCAGACGGACGCTTCGGGCTTAAACGACGAAGCCGCAAACTACAAGGAGATTTACCCCATAGCGGCCCGCTGCGGCGTTTTCGCCAAAACGGACATTCAGCCCCTCATCAACGAGGGAGCCACCCGGGCGGACCTTGCCGCCTCCATTTTCCAGGCGGTGGTGAACCAGACCATTTCAGGCCTCGCCTGCGGCAAGCCCATAAGGGGCTGCGTCGCCTTTCTCGGCGGCCCGCTTCACTTTCTGCCGGAGCTTAAAAAAGCCTTTATACGCACTCTCAAACTGACACCGGAGACCACTGTGGACCCGGAGAACTCACACCTCTTTGCGGCCATGGGCGCGGCTCTCGAGTCCGCCGACGCCCCGGAGGTCGAGATTGGAAGCCTCATTGAAAAGCTCGAAAACGGCGTTGAAATGGCCTATGAGCTGAAACGCCTTGACCCTCTTTTCAGGGACACCGATGAATACGGCGAATTCTGCCGCCGCCACGAAGCGGCCACCGTACAGAAGGGCGATTTGAAAAGCTACGAGGGGGACTGCTTCCTCGGCATTGACGCCGGCTCCACAACCACGAAAATAGCCCTCATCGGCACGAAGGGCGAGCTGCTTTTCTCCTATTATGCCAACAACCAGGGCTCGCCCATAAAGACCGCTATTCACGCGGTGGAAAAGCTCCGGGATGAGCTGCCCGAAAAGGCGAAAATCGTCTATTCCTGCTCCACCGGCTACGGTGAGGCGCTGCTCAAATCCGCCTTCTGCCTCGACGAGGGAGAGGTGGAGACCATAGCCCACTGCACCGCCGCGGAGTTTTTCGACCCTGAGGTGGACTGCGTGCTCGACATAGGCGGCCAGGACATGAAGTGCATAAAGCTGAAAAACGGCTCCGTTGACACCATTCTGCTCAACGAGGCCTGCTCCTCCGGCTGCGGCTCGTTCATAGAGAACTTCGCAAACTCCATGGGCCACACCGCCGAGAGCTTTGCGGAAAAGGCCCTCTATGCGCAGAATCCCATAGACCTCGGCACCCGCTGCACCGTTTTCATGAATTCCAACGTGAAGCAGGCCCAGAAGGAGGGAGCCACTCTCGAGGATATTTCCGCGGGCCTTGCCTATTCGGTTATAAAAAACGCCCTTTATAAGGTCATAAAGCTCGCCGACCCGGCGGACCTGGGCAGGCATATTGTGGTGCAGGGCGGCACCTTCTATAACAAAGCCGTCCTGCGCGCCTTTGAGAAAATCTCCGGTATGGAGGCCACCTGCCCGGATATTTCCGGCATCATGGGCGCCTTCGGCGCGGCCCTCATAGCCAAGGAACGCTATAAGGGGAAACAGACCTCCATGCTTCCCCTCGACGACATAATCGGCCTTACATATAAGACCTCCACCGCCCGCTGCGGCGGGTGCTCAAACCGCTGCATGCTGACTGTGAACAGCTTTCCCGGCGGCCGCCGCCACATAACGGGCAACCGCTGTGAAAAGGGCCTCGGCGGGAACGCCGAGGCAAAAAAGGCGCCGAACCTCCCCGCCTATAAGCTGGAGCGCATGTTCGACTATGAGCCTCTTGCAGATGCGCCCCGGGGCAAAATCGGCATACCGAGGGTGCTCAACATGTATGAGAACTATCCCTTCTGGGCGACCTTCTTCCGCTCCCTGGGCTTCGAGGTGGTGCTCTCCCCCAAATCCTCCCGCAGGATTTACGAGCTTGGCATGGAGTCCATACCCTCCGAGTCCGAATGTTACCCCGCAAAACTGGCCCACGGCCACGTCCAGTGGCTTGTGGACAACGGAGTAAAAACCATTTTCCACCCCTGCGTGTTCTATGAGCACCAGGAGACTCCCACTGCCCAGAATCACTACAACTGCCCCATAGTCATATCCTATCCGGAGAACCTCAAAAACAACGTGGAGGCCGTTGCAAACGGCGAGGTACGCTATATCCGCCCGTTCATCGCCCTCACGGACGAAAAGACCGCTGAGAGGCGCCTTGCGGCCCTCTGCAAAAAGGAATGGAATATCCCGGCCGGCGACGTTGCAATAGCTGTAAAGGCCGCCTGGGCCGAACAGCTCCGCGCCAAGGAGGACGTGCGCAGGAAGGGCCGGGAGGCCCTCGACTGGATGGAGGCAAACGGAGAAAGGGGCATTGTCCTGGCGGGCAGGCCCTACCACGTGGACCCGGAGATAAACCACGGGATCCCCGAGATGATAGCCTCCTACGGCCTTGCGGTGCTCACGGAGGACAGCCTGCCAATAGATTTTGAACCGGAGCGCCCGCTGAGGGCCAACGACCAGTGGGTGTACCATTCAAGGTTATATTCCGCCGCCGAATTTGTCCGCAAGCGTGAGGATCTGGAGCTCATTCAGCTCAACTCCTTCGGCTGCGGCCTTGACGCTGTGACCACCGACCAGGTCTGCGACATACTTGAGGGCAGCAACAAGCTCTATACTGTGCTCAAAATCGACGAGGTAAACAACCTCGGCGCCGCGAGAATAAGGATACGCAGCCTGCTTGCCGCCATGAACCAGCGCAGGGAGCTGGGCATTGTTCCCCAGCCGAAGCCCGCAGCCTATCACCGCACTGAGTTCACAAAGGAAATGTTTAACGAGGGCTACACCATTCTCGCCCCCCAGATGAGCCCAATTCATTTTGACGTTCTGGAGCCGGTTTTCTCAAAATACGGCTTCAACATCGTCGTCCTCGACAACGACAACCGGGGCGCCATCGACATGGGCCTCAAATTCGTCAACAACGACGCCTGCTTCCCCTCCATAACGGTCGTGGGCCAGATTATGGACGCGGTCCTTTCCGGCAAGTACGACACGGACCATCTGGCGGTCATTATGACCCAGACCGGCGGCTGCTGCCGCGCCAGCAACTACGTGGGATTTATCCGCCGGGCCCTTGATAAAGTGAACCTCGGGCACATACCCGTAATTTCCCTCAATGCCAACGGCATGGAAACCAATGAGGGCTTCAAGGTGCCCCCCGCCTTAATTTTCGCCGCCATAAAGAGCGTCGTTTACGGCGACCTTTTCATGCGCTGCCTCTACAGAGTGCGCCCCTATGAGCTTGAAAAGGGCTCCGCCAACGCCCTCCACAAAAAATGGCAGGACATTGCCATTGACAGCCTCATAAACGACAGGACGAAGTGGTCCTATAAGGACGTCTGCCGGGGAATAGTGGACGCCTTTGACAATTTCCCCATTGATGAAAACCTCCGCAAGCCGAGGGTGGGCGTCGTGGGCGAGATACTCGTCAAATACATGCCCCTTGCAAACAACCACCTTGTGGACCTGCTCGAGCAGGAGGGGGCGGAGGCCGTGGTTCCGGACCTTATGGACTTCATGAACTACTCCGTCTATAACGGTGAATATAAGCATAAATACCTCGGCAAGGGCTGGAAGAGCGCCGCCACCGCAAGGTTAGGCGTGGACGCCATACGCGCCATACGGAAGCCCGCCCTTGACGCCCTCGAAAAGAGCCGCCGCTTTGAGCCGCCCATGCCCATTGAGAAGGTGGCTGACCTTGCGAAGCCCTTCCTCTCCATCGGCAACCAGTACGGCGAGGGCTGGTTCCTCACCGGCGAAATGGTGGAGCTTATAACCGGCGGGACGCCGAACATAGTCTGTATACAGCCCTTTGCGTGCCTGCCGAATCACGTGGTGGGCAAGGGAGTCATAAAGGCTCTGCGCAAAGCGTACCCCTATTCCAACATTGTGGCCGTGGACTACGACCCCGGCGCCTCCGAGGTAAACCAGCTCAACCGCATAAAACTGATGCTTTCCACAGCAAAGAAAAATCTGGTGAATACATAATTAAAAAAACGCCGGGGCAAAGCCCCGGCATTTTTTATCTCAAATTTTGTGATATTTTCCGGCGCTTTTGCGGGCGGAAAGCCAAAAAACAGAATATCGCCCGCTTTTTTGCAGATAATAACCTCAGCATTTGCAAGATATTGGGGTGATATATTGGCTCATAAAATAGGAAAACAGACAATTATTATCGACGGGTGCGTGGGAGTTCTGGCCTGTGCCGCCGTGGGCTCAAAAAAGGAAGGGGAAGGCCCCCTCGGCAAGGATTTTGACATCATAAACGAGGATTCCCACTTCGGTGAAAAGACCTGGGAAAAGGCCGAAAGCAAAATGCAGGAGATAGCCGGTAAGGCGGCCCTTGATAAATGCGGCCTCACCATGACGGATATGGACTTCATTTTTGCCGGGGACCTGCTCAACCAGTGCATAGCCTCCGGCTACGGCGCCAGAGGCGCAAAGGTGCCGTTCATCGGCCTTTACGGAGCCTGCTCCACCTATGCGGAGGCCACGGGCCTCTCGGCAGTGTTTGCGGACTCCGCCGCAAAATACTGCCTCGCGGTGGCCTCCTCCCACTTCTGCTCCGCGGAGCGCCAGTACCGCTTCCCCCTTGAATACGGCGGACAGCGCCCGCCCTCCGCCCAGTGGACCGCCACAGCGGCGGGAGCAGAGGTCATAGCAAAGGAGGGCAACGCGCCCTTTATCAAGGCGGTGTGCTTCGGAACGGTGGAGGATCTGGGCATAAACGACCAGAACAACATGGGCGCCGCCATGGCTCCCGCCGCCGCGGCCACCCTTTCGCAGTTTTTCAGGGACACCTACACCGACCCCTCTGACTATGACCTGGTGCTCACCGGGGACCTTGGCTACGTCGGCTCAAAGCTGCTGAAGGACCTTATGGCCCGGGAGGGTGTCACGCTCGGGGAAAACTATAACGACTGCGGACTGATGATCTATGACCGCATGGGTCAGCAGGTGGAGTCCGGCGCCTCCGGCTGCGGCTGCTCCGCCGCCGTCGCCTCGGGCCACATTCTTCCGCGCATCAAAAACGGCGAGCTCAAAAACGTGCTTCTCGTTTCAACGGGGGCGCTTATGAGCCCCACGAGCATACAGCAGGGCGAAACTATCCCGGGAGTGGCGCATCTCATCTGCTATTCCTCTGAAAAAGGGGGTATTTTCTGATGCTTATGGAGTATATCAAGGCTTTTGTGGTGGGCGGGCTCATCTGCGTCATAGGCCAGATTTTCATCGACAGGACAAAGCTCACCCCGGCGAGGATTCTGGTGGGCTTCGTAGTCTCCGGCGTTATCCTGTCCGCTCTGGGACTCTATGAGCCGCTGGCGGATTTTGCCGGAGCGGGCGCGACGGTGCCCCTTTCGGGCTTCGGGCACCTTCTCGCCAAGGGCGTGCGCGGTGCAGTTGCGGATAACGGCCTCCTCGGAGCCCTCACCGGTGGGCTGACCGCCGCCGCAGGCGGCATAACCGCATCCATTTTCTTCGGGCTCCTGGCGGCGATATTTTTTAAGCCCAAGGACAAATAAAGCGGCATTTAAAAAGCCGCAGGAACAAAAAAACGCCTCCGTCAAAAAAAACGGAGGCGAAATTTTTCAGAAAATATCAAATTACTGAGCGTTTGCAGCGTTGAGCTTCTTAGCAAGGGCGGATTTGCGTCTTGCGGCAGTGTTTTTATGAAGGACACCTTTTGCTGCGGCCTGGTCGATGCGTTTCATGGCGAGGTTGATTGCGGCCTCTTTGTTTTCAGCACCGGTGGAGCATGCAAGCTCGGCTTTTTTGATGTTGGTTTTGAGGTTGGTCTTTATCGCTTTGTTGCGGGCGGTTTTGGTTGCGATAACTCTAACTCTTTTCTTTGCAGATTTAATATTCGGCATTTAACTACACCTCCTTCGCTTATCGGATACATTCACAAATATTCATATTACACGAAATGTTCCGTTCTGTCAAGAGCTTTTTGGACGCTATATTTATTAAATTTATATAAATATACGCCAAATATGCCGGAATTTGCATTAACACGGTCTGCAAAGTGCCGGTACACAACTATTATAACAAAGGAGTGGCCTGATTGTCAATGAAAAGTGACCTCGCAAAAGAAATATTTAACGGTTTGGAGAAAAAATTTCCGGAAACGGAGACCTTTCACCGCCGGGGAAACATAGACATAGCCCAGATCGATATAAATTCCGACGAGCTTTCCGCCCTGCTCGAAAAGCCGAAGGGACGCTATATCACCATGGAGGCGGAAAGCATCACCGACCCCTCCCTCGGCAGCGACGGGGAGATCTCCGCCCTTGCGGAGGAAATAGCCTCCCTCCTGCCTCAGAAGGGCACGGTCCTCGTGGCGGGCATAGGCAACGTGGAGCTGACGGCGGATTCCCTCGGCGCAAAGGCCGCGGGCATGGTCCTTGCGGGCACGTTTTTTGAAAGGCGGCTCTGCTGCCTTTCCACCGGGGTGTGCGGCAGGACGGGCTTTGAGGCATTCGACATGATAGCCTCCGCCGCGGCCATGACAAAGCCCGCCGCCGTAATTCTTATTGACGCCCTTGCGGCGGAGGATATATCCCACATCGGGCGCACTGTCCAGATAACGGACACGGGTATACGCCCGGGCTCCGGCATAGGCACCGGTAAGCGGGAGCTCTCCGAAAAAACTCTCGGCGCGCCGGTGGTGGCCATAGGGGTGCCGACGGTCATACGCTTTCCCTTCACAGGAGAAAAGGGCCGGGAGGTCTTTGTCTCCCCGAACGACATTGACATCACGGTGAAGCGCGCCGCCCGTCTCATAGCTCTGGCGGTGAACCTGGCGGTTTTCCCGGAGCTGGGGCTCGACACCATAAAGGAGCTGGTTTTCTGAAAGCCGGGTGAAGCCCGGCCCGTGCTTTTCTGTAATTTTTCTTTTCTGGCCCGCATAAATATTTAAGACAAAATCTTTATCGGGGACGGATTTATGGACAAGGGAAAATGGCAGAGCATTGAGCTTCGGAAAGTTAAAAAAGAAATAATACGACGGCTTGCGGCGGCGGCAAAGGCGCTGCTGGGCCTTCTGGGCTGCTGCCTTTTTGTGGGCGGCCTTTTTTTCCTTGCCAAAAGCGGCTCGCCGATTTTTTATTATGCCGTGGCCCTCTCCACTCCCGGGAGTACCTTGGAATATTTCGGCAGTATGGCGGAGGAAAGCAGCCGGCCGGAAACGCAGGAACCTGATGTCTCTCCGAAGCCGGAGGCGGAAGCCTCCGAAAGCGACGTTTCCGGAGAACCTGTGGAGGAGGCTGTCAAACCGGAGAAAACCGTTCCCGAGGTGCCGGAGGAGCGCCGGGGTAAAGTGACGGAGACGCAGTACAGCGCCACCGCAGGCGGCATTTATGTACCCTACGGAAACGCCCTAATAAAGAACTGCACCTCTTACAGCACTGAAAAGATCCTCTCGGTGCTCAGGGAGGGCTGTGACCTCTCTTTGAGCACCAGCCTCGGCGATACGCCCCAGGTGCTCATATATCACACCCATGCCACCGAGGGCTACGAGCCTGCGGACAGGGGGTATTTTGACATAGAGGGCACCTGGCGCAGCACGGACCCGTCGGAAAATATGATAGCCGTGGGCGACGCCCTCTGCGCCGTGCTCACTGAAAGGGGCATAGGCGTCATACACGACGGCACCATGCACGACGACCCAAGCTACAACGGCTCCTATCAGCGCAGCGCCGTCACCATAGAAAAACATCTGGAGGAAAACCCGGAGATAGCGGTCTGCCTCGACATACACAGGGACGCCATAGAGCCCTCCGAAACCGAAATAGTGAAGCCCACCGCCGTCATAAACGGCAAAAAGGCGGCCCAGATAATGATAATCGCTGGCTGCGATGACGGTACAATGAATATGCCGGACTTTTTTGAGAATCTCAAATTTGCCGCCGCTCTGGCGGATAAGCTGGAGACGCTCTATCCCGGGATCTGCCGGCCGGTGCTTTTTGACTACCGCAAATATAACATGGACCTTTCCCCGGGGCTCCTGCTCATTGAGATAGGCGCCACGGGCAACACCCTTGAGGAGGCGCAGTACTCCGCGAAGCTCCTCGGAATAGCGCTTACTGAGCTTCTGGCGGAATAAAATATCCCCTGCGGGCAAAACTCCTTTGGGAGGCGATTTGAAAATGAAGGATTTTAAGCGCGCCTTCGGCGCGACCCTTTCCATAGTGCTGCTGCTCATCATCGGAATGTCCGCGCTGAGCCTTATTTCCACGGTGAGCGAGGCCAGCGGTTTTTCCTCCGGCGAGTTCCTTTCGGTGGAGCTTGAGCAGGGCGTGCTCAAAACCGAATTTCTCGGCGAAAGGTTCAAAACGGATTTCCGCCCCCTGCTCTATGCGGCGGATTTTCTGAAGCCCGCGGCGGTGCTGCTTCCCCCCGCTTTGCAGCTCGCCCTGCGGCTGGGGGAGAGAATTTCGTGAAACTGAGACATGAAAATATAAAAAGAGCCTTTGTTCCGAATCTTCCCGGAGGAAGGAGCTAAAAAAGGAGGGAGCCCCTTTAAACGGAGGCTCTCTCCTTCACTATCTCGATTATTTCCTTTTCATTCTCAATTTCGCTGGAATAGGGGTAGCTTTTCACTGTCCGCTCAAATTCGGCGAGGCATTTCTCGGCCAGAGAATAATTTTTGCGGTAGAGAAGCTGATATGCATATGCAAGGCGCCTTCGCGAGACGTAGTTCGCGGTGGCGCGCATATATTTGTCCAGCTGGGGCGTCAGCAGGGGGTCGATTTCGCTGCTGTCGGCTCCCCGGAGCACCCGCAGGAAAATCAGCTCACAGAGAAGCTCGTTCCGGTGAATGCCCAGAAGCCCGGGCATGCGGAGCATCTGCACGGCGGTCTCCTCTGCCGCGGAAAAGTCGTGAGTGTCGAAGAAATAGTTATATCGGAACACGCCTATGGTGCAGATTATGGGATCGCTGCAGCCCTCCCCTTCGGGCATGAAAAACCAGTCCCCGGGCATATTTCGCATGCGCTCGCCCTTTGATATGAGCCCGTTGACGTAGAGCTGGAGCCAGAAAGCCCGGAGGGCCGTCCCGCTTTTGCCGAGGAGGAGCGCGTTGCGCCCGTCGTTTGAAACTCCGCCCACCTGAAGCGGAATGCCGTTGAGCAGGACGTTTGAAATGCCTATGACAAAGAATATCACGGAGGCGACGGAAAGCAGGCTCCCGTGCTCGGCAGTCAGCCAGAGCGGCAGAGCGCAGAGGCTGAAAACAAGATTAAATATGCAGCCGCCGAAATTATAGAGCCGGTAGGGTATGCCGTCCTTCCAGGGCGGCGGCATCATGAGGCACTGACCGCCGGTGCCCACGACGTTATAGAGCTTGATGCGCAGTTTTCCGCTCTCTTTGATGAGCATAAAGCTGCTTATGCGGAAGGAAATGAACCTGTACCCGGTCAGAAGCCCGAAAACCAGGTGCCCGGCCTCGTGTATGACGGACTGGACGAATATCGCCAGGGCCACAAGGAGCATGGCGCCGGCAATGGCCAGCAAAAACGCCCCGGGAGTCTTCCCGAAAACCGAATCCAGGTCGACGGAAGATATTATGAAAAGGCCGCAGAAGCCGCCGGTAAGTATCATTATCAGCTTTGCGAAAATGTCGTCAAATTTTCTCTTTTTGTTCAAAGCAATCACCGCCAAAATCACGTTGGAACCATTATATAACAAAACCTCAGCGCAAATAAAGACGGAATATTAAATTTCCGTGAAAAAAGGTGATTGGCAGTCAGCCAATCACCTTTTTAACAGTTTCAAGCACTTTTTCAGCCTGGAAAGGCTTTACAACAAAGTCCTTCGCGCCGGACTTTATGCATTCGATCACCATTGCCTGCTGTCCCATGGCGGAGAGCATTATTACGGAGGCGGCAGGGTCAAAGGCCCGGATTTTTTTGAGCGCCTCCAAGCCGTCCATCTCGGGCATTGTGATGTCCATGAAAACAAGGTCGGGTCTGAGCTCCTTATAGCGCTCCACCGCCTGGATGCCGTTTGCGGCTTCGCCGCAGACTTCAAACTCGTTTCGGGTCAGAATATCCTTGAGCATCATTCTCATAAATGCCGCGTCGTCGCAGATCAAAACTTTCTTTGACATAAAAATCCCTCCGAAATTTAATTATAAAAAAGGACACCAAAAAAGATACACAGTATCAAAATCGGTGTCCGTTCTGGTGCGGATGATGGGACTTGAACCCACAGGTCATTGCTGACACTAGAACCTGAATCTAGCGCGTCTGCCAATTCCGCCACATCCGCGTAGCGGCACGGAAGGTTTTGCGAAGCTTTGCAAAATCGTCGGTGCATTATGCATTTTAACATTATTATAATTTGCTGTCAAGCACTTTTTGGAAAGCGCTGATATTTCGAAAATTTCTGCAAAAAATAAACACAAAATCATGAAAGGACTGAAAAAACGCAAATGAGAATAAAGCGCTTTCTGGCAATCTGCATTGCTCTGTCAATGCTTTTTGCATTCTCAGGCTGCCGCAATAAAGACAACGACCTGAACAGCAGCCAACCTGACGTTATGAATGAAAACGAGCTTGTTATTTATCACAATGCCGACGAACTGACGCCCTATCTGACCTCTCTGGCCAACGCCTATTCACAGGCGACGGGAAATCCTGTCACCGTGAAGCTCTCCGCCAACGATTTTATGAACGAGGTCTATAATGAAAATGCAGCGATCTATGTCGTTGACAGCCGTGAGGACCTATCCGAGTGGTTCGGCAAGGGCCTTTTCGGGGATCTGAGCGCCGGAATTGACGCCGCCGCGGATATTCCCTCCGGGCTCCACCTCAACAACACCGGCCTTGGCAGCTACGGCATACCCCTCATGCTTGAGGGCTACGGCTATATCGTGGACAGAACCATGCTCTCCGACCTTTTCGGCGGCGCCTCCGCTGAGGCAATTGTGCGCGACCTTGCCGCCTGCTCCTATACCGAGTTTGAGGGCTTTGTGGACGCTGTAAACACCTATATCGCGGCACCCAGCGCCGCTACTGTCACCATTAACGGCAGCGAGTACACCTTTGCGGCGGAAAAAACCGGAAGGGCCCAGAGCCTCACCGGGGTTTTCTCCATCAACTATGACAGCGCAAGAGCCTCCGAGTATCTCCTTAACTATATGCTCGGCGCAAAATTCGGAAGCCACTATGAGATCATGAACGCCGGCGAGGAGGAAGTGGGCGGACTTAACGACGTTTTCTCCGCATATATCGACGTGCTCGACCTCCACACCACCCATATTGCCGGCACTGAGGGCACCATCGCCCGGGGCGACGAGTTCATCGGCGGGGACTATGACTACTCCGCGTCCGTGGACGCCTTTACCGGCGGCTACGCCCTGTTCTATCCCGGCAGCACCGGGGACGCGGCGGACTTTGAGACTTCCTCCGCGGGCTTTGGCTCAAACCTTGATATTATCCCCATGAAGCTGCCCCTTTCCGACGAGGATATCACCGCCGCCGGAATGACCGCGGAGAAGCTCCAGAGCTCCATTGTCATAGGCAGCCGCTATTATATCGTCTTTAATCCCAATGCCGACGAGGCCATGGCCGCCGCAGCAAGGGATTTCGTGAACTGGATATATTCCGATACCGAGGGTATGGGCGCTTACAGCTCCGCCATTGGCGGACTGCCCTTTAACTATTCCTACGGCGTAACGGAAGAAAATGCCGTGGGTGAAAACGGCACTGTAAACGGCGCCAACGGAAACGCCGCGGGTGAAAACGGTACTGTAAACGGCGCCAACGGAAACGCCGCAGGTGAAAACAGCACTGCAAACGGCGCAAGCGGAAACACTGCCGGAGGAAACGGCACTGTAAGCGGCGCCAACGGCAATACCGCCGGTGAAAGCGGCACTGCAAACGGCAATGCCAATAATCCTGCCTCCGGCGAGAGCGCGGGCGAAAATCCCGCCGCGGGGGACATTAGCGGCAATGCTGAAAACAATGCTCCCGGAGCAAACGGTGAGAACCCCGGTGCGGCAGGAACCGCCGCGGGGACTCCCAACTATAATATCACCGATTCCCTCACCGCCGCCGTGGCGAGATACTACGCCGCAGGGAACTGGATCCCCGCAATGACCAGAGCCCTTCCCGGCGGATGGCTTGAGGACGTGTTCGGCGCAGGCCTCACCGATTACTGGGGCATGGAAAGCTGGAGCACTGAGGACCGCACCGGCCTTGTGGAAAAATTTGTGGGCGGCTGGCGCGACAGGCTGAACAGAAACGACACCGTCACCGGATGAGCTGACCGAAACAAAAAAGCACCCTTATGGGTGCTTTTTTGTCATTCGTAATATTCGTTCAGGATTTTGAGCACCGATTCCGCGGGCCCTTTCAGAATGACCCGGACATTTCTGCCGTGATGCTCAAAGGAAAAATTCATTTCGGAGTATTCCCCGGAGCTTATTTTTGAGCAGAAAAAATCTGAAATTTCCGCGGCGGCCTCATCCTCGGCAAAGAGGTCCAAAACGGAGCACATCTCATCGTTCTTCTTGCGGTCGTCCAGCAGAAAATCATATATGACGGCGTTCCGTTTGGCCCGGATACTCTGGGAAACGGCCTTGTTTGCAAAAAGCTCGCCCACTTCCTTCTGGCTGAACAGCCAGACGCTGTCAATTTTCTCTCCGCTCAGGAAGCCGGTTTTTATATATCCTCTTATGGTGCGGGCCGAAAGGCCGCTCATCTGGGCAACTTCGTTGATGGTGTAGGTTTTCAGGAAAAATCATACCCTTTCGCTAAGATTAAGACAGCGCCGTCATTGTTTTTATTATATAGGCTCCGAAGGGGCTTTTCAATTTGAAGTTTCATGGGCTTTTCATAACGGCCGAAACAAAAAAGCAGCCCTTCGGCTGCTTTTCGCTTTTTCAGATTTTCCCAAGAAAATTTTTTGTGCCCTTGCAGATTATTTCAATGTTACGCTCGTCCATGACCGTGTCCTTAGGGGTATGTATCCGGTTGAGATAGAGGCCCAGAGCGCAGCGGTTAAAAGCCGCAACGCCTATGTTCTTCTTGAAATTTGCCTGGTCGGAGGGGTAATAGACGGAGCCTTTTTCCACAATAATGTTTTTGCCCTCGGCGCCGCCGAAAGCCTCCTCCAGAGCGGGGATATATTCCTTCTTCGCGGTTTTGTTCGGGAGAAGCATTATGTGGTCCCCGTCGGAGACGCAGTCGTAGTTGATGAGCAGCTTGTCCTTCATGGTCCCCTTATGTATTTTGCTGAACCAGGAGGAGCCGAGGAGGCCGTTCTCCTCATTGTCAAAAAACACGAAGGCAGTTTCCGCCCTCTCCTCCGGAGCGAGCATGCTCATAAGCTCGCAGAGGGTGACAACGCCGGAGGTGTTGTCATTGACGGTGTGCTTGTTTGGCTTTCCGCAGAACATGGCGGCGAAAAGGGCTATAAATACTGCGAAATAGGCAAGCTCAGAAAAAAGGGGCTCATCGGTCAGGGCAAGGACGCCCCAGCCAGCGAGAACCGCAACGAGCAGTATCGGCACCGCTATGAGCACGCCATAGAGAATGGATACGAGGACGTTTTTCGGCATTATGAAATTGGGGAACGGGAGCACCGCGCAGGTGTCATAGTGGGCGGTCAGCACCGCCTTTGCGCTATCGACGTCGCCGATGACAAGGTTGCGGTTTTTGAAAAAACCGCCCTCCTCGACCCGAAGCTCCGGGTACCTGCTTTTCATAAATTCGATAAATTCCGTCTTTTGGGCTTTGGTTTTGCGTATCTGGTATTTTTCGAGAATTTCCCTCGATATTTCGTTCATTTAAAACCTTTCCGTGGGTTTAAAAATCCACTTCCTGAAGTCTGATAAGCGTCACAATGTAAATTTTGAGCGCTTCAAGAAGGTCGGCAATGCTTGCCGCCTCGTCCACTCCGTGGACAGGGCCCGCGAAAGCGGGAGCCGGACGCTCCGGGTGCTCGGGCCCGAAGGAAACGGCGTTGGGGAAATCCCTTGCGTAGGTGCCGCCGCCCATGGTGTAAAGCTCCGCGTGCTCGCCGGTGACGTCATTATAAGTGTCGATGCAGGTCCTGATTTCCGGGCTGTCGGGGCTGATGTAGAAGGGCGGGTTGTCGGATCTGAGGGTCACTTCGGCGGTGTCCCCGGCTGCCTCTCTGATAATGGAAACTATCTTTTCGCCGCAGGTATTGGTGGGGTAGCGGCTGTCGAGGGACTGGTGGATCCTTCCGTCCTTGATTCCGATCATGCCGCCCACAATGGTGAGCGGAGAGAATTTGCCGTCATCCGCCGCAACTCCGATGGCGCTGCCATCGGTGGCATCGTGGAGCTTTTTGAGCACGGAGAGGAACTCCGCTTCGGCTTTTGAGCACAGGCCGTTTTCAAGGATATAGTTTACGAGCACGCCGATGGCGTTGAGCGTTCCCGCAGGCATGGAGGCGTGGCCGCCCTTGCCGAAAGCGGAAATGTGGAGGACTCCGTCCCCGGCGGAGACCTTGACGTTTTCAGTCTCCGCAGGAAGAGCGCCCTCGAATTTCACCGTGGCCTCGGCTCTGTCCGGAATGGCGTTCGGCGCAAAGCCGCCGTGTATGGCAGTGATTTTTTCAAGGGGAACGTTTGAAACTATCTCCCCGTGGAAAATGCCTTTTTCCCCGTTGCAGACCGGGAAGTCGGAATCCGGGCTGAAGCAGAAGGCGGGGGCGGGGTAGTTTTTGAGGTAATAGTCCACATCGAGCATGCCGGTCTCCTCATTGGAGCCGAGCAGCGCCCTGACGGTGTAGCGGAGGGGGATTTTCTTCTCCTTGAGGTATTTGAGAGCGTAGAGGCAGACAACGCTGGGCCCCTTGTCGTCCATGACGCCGCGGCCGATGATGTAGCCCTCCTTTTCACGCATGGTGAAAGGGTCCTCGACCCAGCCGTCGCCCACGGGCACAACGTCCAGATGGGTTATAGTGGAGACGTATTTTTCGCTCTCGCCGGGAAGCTCCGCGTAGCCGATATAGTTTTCGCAGTTTCTGTGCTCAAGGCCCAGCTCGCCGGCAATTTCGAGCCCGAGCTCAAGGGCGCGCTTCGGCTCAGCGCCGAAGGGTGCGTCCGGGGCGGGCTCCCCTTCGATGCTGGGGATTTTCACAAGGCGGGAAATGTCCCGGAGGATATTTTCACGGTTTTCCGCGATGAAAGAGTCTATTTCGTTAAGGTTGATGTTCATTTTCTTTGCCTCTCTTTCCAAATATACTATAAATCAAGTATATTCAAAAACTCCGTAAGGTCAAGAAAAAGTTTGCCTTGCGCCTATTTAATTTTTCCGAGCAGCCTCAATTTGAAAGCCCGGATTTTTGACATGTATTTGCTGGTATAGAGTGCGCCGCAGATGAGCGCGCCGAAAGCGAAGCCCAGCAAAAAGTCGGCGGCATAGCTGAAGATCCCGGTGCCACCAATGTGCTGAATGAGGGAATAGCCAGATAGGGAGAGGAGCCCCGCACAGGAGATGACGCGGAGCTTTTTTGAAAAGGCTATGTTTTCGCTGGCGCTGTAATCCGCCACCTTGAGAAGAGTATCCTTTCCGTCCGAGTTTGCGCTTTCGGGTTTCCGCTCCCCGTCAAGTATCTCATCGGCGCTGACGCCGAAATATTCCGCAACCTGTATCAGCAGGTCAAAATCGGGCATGGTCGCCCCCGTTTCCCACCGGGAGATGCTGCGGTTCGTCACCCCGAGCATTTCCGCAAGCTGCTCCTGGGTGAGGCCCTTTTCATTTCGGAGTTCCCTTAAAAAGCCTCCGATTTTCTTTTGGTCCATGGTTTTTGCCTCCTTTCGGGGAAAAATTATAGCCTTTTCAAAGCAAAAAGTACACGACGCAGAGTGAGAATTTCAGATCCAAAACAAAAAAAGCGCCCCGAAGGGCGCTTTTTTTACTTGATTTTGTTTCCGTCTTTAAAGGCGTTGCCGACCTTTTCACCGAGGACGAGATAGGCGCTCGCGACAGCAACCCTGTTCTTTGAAGCTGCCTAATAAGCCGAAATTTCGCTTATAAATCAAAATAAAATATTTCCTCAAATTTTTTATCAAGCGCAATGCACAAAACAAGCGCCAGTTTTGCCGTGGGACTAAACTGCCCGGTTTCAATTGAACTGATGGTGTTTCTTGAGACGCCGACCATTTCGGCAAGAGCCGACTGTGACAGCCCTTTTTCTGTTCTCGCTTCTTTGATTCGGTTATGAAGAACAAGTGAATTTTCCATCTGCCTTACCCTCGCAAGCTCATTGCAAATCCGACAGCGAAAAAGATACATAACCCAAAGTATAATACTGTCATTAATATTTCGTGGCGTTTTTTCATTTTAATCGACTTTACAAGGAAAATCGTACCCAGAATACTGAAGTCCACTACCCAGCACCCCCAGTTTACGGTATTCGTGAACAACCACTGCAGAGCGCAAATCAGAACACAGACCAGGCATCCAACCGTGTAGGCTACTCTACTTGCCTGTTTTAAATATTCCGCTTCGGCGATGTCCTGGTTTTTGTTTTCCCTTCTGCTTCTTTCCAAAATTTCTTCTCTGTCCATTATGAGAACCTCCAATCTGTGATTGCCAAGTTTTATTGTCAACCGATAGTATACTATCGCCAAGTTTACTTGTCAATACCCTTGCTGAATTTTTTAAAACATTTGCTCAATAAGTTGTTTTAAAATAAAAAGTACAAGGCGCAGATTGAGAACGGAAAATAAAAAAGCGCCCCGCCGGGGCGCTTTTTGGGATTATTTAAGCTTGTTTCCGTCTTTGAAAGCGTTTCCGACCTTTTCGCCGAGGACGAGATAGGCGTTGTTCATGGGGTCAAAGGTGATGGGGCAAAGCTTTGCCGGGTCGACCTTTCCGTCGTCATTGAGAACTTTCACGTCCGCGCTGACGTTGACTATCTCCCCAACGAGGCGGCAGGAATCCGGGTCGTAGCTTATGAGCTTGCACTCCAGCGCCATGGGCAGCTCGTCAATGAGCGGTGCGTCCACAAATTCGCTCTTTGTGGTGTGGAAGCCCGCCCTTGCGAGCTTGTCGGGTACCTTGTTTGCGGATACAACGCCCAGATAGTCGCAGGCGACGGCGGTCTCCGCCGTGCCCATGCTGACGGTGAAAGCGCCCTTGGCAAGAATGTTTTTGACGGTCTTGTGCCCGGGGCTTAAGCACATGGAGATCTCGGTGGATTCGCTTATCCCGCCCCAGGCGGCGTTCATGGCGTCGGGAACGCCGTCCTCGCCGCAGGCGGCAATGATGAAAACGGGCATCGGGTAAATATTTGGCTTAGGGCCGAAATTTTTTCTCATACTGATTACCTCCGTATTTATATTTAAGCTGATTTCAAGGCTTGTTTACACCGGTAATTATACCCCAAAAGGCAGGGAAATTCAATATAAAAGCGGGCGGCCCGTATGCCGCCCGCAGGTCTTTTTATATTCTGTCGTAAGCGTGAACCCAGTCCGCCTTGAGGTAATAGATAAGGAACACGACGCAGCTCAGGGACCAGGTTATGGGATAGGCCCAGAAAACCGTGTTTATTACCGGGAAAAAACGCACAGCCACCGTTATATAGCTGACGCGGATTATGCACCAGCAGACAAGCATGGTATACATGGGCATTTTTGCGCGGCCCGCCCCGCGCATGACGGCAGAAACGCCGTGGGCAAAGGCCAGGGCAAAATAGAAAAACGCCTCCGTCCTCATCTGGGAAACGCCGATGTCCACCACCGCCGGGTCGTCGTTGAATATTTTCATGACAGCCGGGCAGGTGACGTAGAGCACCGCGCCTATGAGCTCCGCCAGGGCCATGGCGCAGAAAATGCCGAAGCGGGCGCCCTTCTTTGCCCTTTCGTGCTCGCCCGCCCCGAGGTTCTGCCCTATGAAGGTGGTGAGCGCCATGGCAAAGGAGGTTATGGGCAGGAAAACAAAGCCCTCCACCTTGGAATAGGAGCCGCAGCCAGCCATGGCGTCCGGCCCGAAGGCGTTGATGTTGCTCTGCACCACCACGTTTGCAATGGAGATGATGGAGTTCTGTATGCCGGAGGGAATGCCCTGATTCATGATTTCCCGAAGCAGGGGCATGTCAAAGCGTATGCGGCGGAAAACGAGCTTTTCCGGGCCGTCGCACTTCATCAGTTTTACAAAGCAGAGAAGCGCACTGACAGTCTGGCTGATCACGGTGGCGACGGCAGCTCCCGCTACGCCGAAGCTGAAAAGGCCAACGAAAACGAGGTCGAGCACGACGTTTATAACCGAGGAGATTATTAGGTAATTGAGAGGGTTTTTGCTGTCGCCCACAGCCCGGAGTATTCCCATGAAGGTGTTATACATGAGAGTGGAGAAGCTGCCGAGGAAATATATGCGGAAATAGGTGATCGAGACCGGCAGCACCTCCGCCGGAGTATTCATGAGCACCAGTATTTTCGGCGTCAAAAGCATGCCCACCACAGTCAACAGAACTCCGCATGCGCAGCCGAAGGCGACGTTGGTGTGCACTGCGGCCTCCATGCGCTCAAAATCCTTCGCCCCGAAATAGCGGCTTATGACGACGCCCGCGCCCACCGAAAGGCCCATAAAAAAGCCCGTCATCATAAAAATGAGGTTGCCGCTGCTGGCAACGGCCGCAAGGGCATCCTTTCCCACGAACTGGCCGACAATCACGCTGTCGGCAGTGTTATAAAGCTGCTGAAAAAGCTGCCCGAGAAAGACGGGCACGGCAAAGCTGACCATGCATTTCCATATAGAGCCCCTTGTCATATCAAGGTTCTGGCTGCCGCCCTTCATAGCTGTCACCTCCGGAGCTTAAAAAATCGCAAGTATTTCCCATTATAGTACTTTGCTTTCGGATAATCAATAGCGCAGCCGGGAGCTTTTTTTGCCGAAAAAGAAAAAACACCGGGGGTCAAATCCGGTGTTTTTCTTCTAAGTCAATTAGTTTGAGTTTTTGAGGAGGGGTTACTCAAAAAGTTTGCGGCTCTTTTTGAGTACACCTATATTATAACACCCAAAAAATTTAATTTGTTAAGAAGCGGTGAACAAGGTTTAAAAAAATATGCAAATATTTTTGAACTAAAAAATATTTGAGCACGAAACGGAATATTCCCGGAGAAAAATTTTTTCCGAACATATGTTTACAAAACCGAACATATGTGCTAAAATACTTTTGTAAAACTATGGCCAAAGCGAAAGGAGTGTTTTGCCGCAATGGGAAACAGAGCCGAGGAAATATACAGATACATCACTGAGCATATAAATGAAATGGGCTACCCGCCCACGGTGCGCGAAATCTGCGCGGAGCTCGGCATCCGCTCCACCTCCACCGTCCACCGCTATCTCAAGGAGCTTGAGTCCGAGGGGAGAATTTCCATGGGCGAAAATCAAAACCGCGCCATAACCCTCAAGGACACCGCCCCCGCCGGCACTATTCCGGTGCTCGGCCGCGTCGCCGCAGGCTCCCCGATCCTCGCGGAGGAGGAAGTGGAGGAATACGTGCCCTATGCCGGGAACACCGCTGGGCTCTTTGCCCTCCGGGTCCGGGGCGAATCCATGATAAAATGCGGAATCCTCAACGACGACATAGTCGTCGTCAGAAGAACGCCGGAGGCGAGGAACGGCGAAATAGTTGTCGCCCTGGTGGGAGACAGCGCCACCGTGAAGCGCTTCTATAAGGAGGACGGGCATTTCCGTCTCCAGCCGGAAAACGACGACTATGAGCCCATTATTGTCGACTCCGTGGAAATTCTCGGAAAGGTCATCTCCGTACTGAGAAGCTACGACTGATTTTTGAAGGATAAAAAATCAATCACCGCCCGGGCAAAGCTGAGCTTTGTCCGGGCGGTCTGTCTTTGCGGAGTTTTAAAAGGAGGGGTGACATGAAGCTTGATTTTTATTATTTTTCCTACCAGTGCCCGCTGAATGATAATATGCTGGGGCTTTTGGAGGAATACAGAGACAGGATCGAAATAAACACCCACGACATTTCAGGGGATTTTCAGACGGCAAAGGAAATGGATATTTTCTTTCCGACGCTGACGGCCCTTGACGGCAGAAAGCGGTATTACAGCCCCTTCGGCAGGGCTTTTCTGGAGCTGGCCGCCTCGGGGGAATACCCGATGGAGCGCCCCTATCTTCCGGAAATTTCAGAAACCGGGGCGGAAAATATAATCGTGCCCATAAACGGGGAAAACGCGGATATTGCCTGCGGCTGCTGCGGCAATAAATCCGAGGGCAGCTGCTGCAGGAAGAAAAATTTTCTGGCGGGCACCGGGTTTGAGGTCTACGGTTTCATGCATAGAGCCCCGGACGGAAGATTGCTCGGCGGGGCGGAGTACCTCCCATCCGAAATGGTTCCGTATGATGTTCCCCACGGGAGGGACACAGCGTTCATAACCTGCGTCTATATGTCGGATACCCGATTTGACTTTAAAAGCGCACCCCTGCGGGCTTTGGAAAAATACCTGAAAGACAGATACAAAAAGGTCATAGCCGTTTCCGATGAAAAAGGGGTTTTTCCAAACGGGGACCTCGCATTTTTTATCAGAAACGGCTACAAGGACGGGGGAATGATCTTTGAGGATACGAGCTACTGCAGGCTGCATCTGGTGTCAAAAGCTCTGTAAAGCCCATGCTTTGGCCTAAAGCCCAGACGCGCAAATGCCTCAACCCCCCTCTTGCCACCCGAAAGATTTAATGCTATACTCACTTTAGAGAATTTGTGAAATGAAAGGCGGCGGGAGCTTTGGAAAAGAGAGGCTGCAACTGCAAAAAAGAGGGCCGGGGGCATAACTACGTGCCGGGCCGCATAACCGTGACCCTCGACGGAAACGAGGTTTCAAACCGGGAGCTTGCCTGCCGGGACTGCGCATATAAAAAACGCGGGGACACTCTCTCCTGCCTGCGCTTTGAGGGAAAGCCCGCGGCGGTGCTCGCCGGCGGGGAGTGCGAACTCTACCTCAAGGACGGCAGCAGCCTTATGGGGAACAAGGGCTGTTCCTCCTGCGGCGGCTGCGGCCACTGCGGCTGACGGAAAGGAGCCTGCCTTTTGCGGAAAATATCCCTGCGAAGCCTCGGATATTCCGGGGCGGAAAACTTTGCCGTAAACGAGGCGGAGACCTCGAAGCCGGGATTTTTCTCATCCCCGGCCTTTTCGGAGGACGGCTTTATCGAGCGCCAGCAAAAGCTTGGTGCCCTGCCCTGCGCAGCGAGGGACAGCGCCTATTGCGGCTGCGGGTGGATAGCCGTCTGGAATCTTTTTAAAAGCGAGGGGACGGTGCTCAGCATCCCGAAGCTGATTTCCGAGTTTGAGCACGGGGCCGTGCTCAGAGGCGTACTTGGGACAAGCCCGTTTTTCCTGCGGAAATATCTCAAAAGGGCGGGCAAGAAAGTCTTTTCCACCATTTCGGTAAAAAAACTCGTCAGAAAGGCCCCGGAGCGGGGCATTGCCTTCTATTGGCGGAAGGACCTTACGGGACATTTCGCGGCCTTTTCCCGGTGTGAAAACGGACTCTATCGTTTTTATAATCACGGAAAGTCCCCGGATATTATTCCCATGGAGGCCTTCGGCAAAAATAAAAAGCACATTTTCACGCTGTTTTTCTGCGTGGAGGACGGCGGCTGAGCCGCGAAAAAATATCCGCACATTCGGCGGCCCAACGGGCCGCCTTTTTTTGCGCCCCTGCGCCGCCCGTAAAAAGCGGAAAAGCTCTGAAAACCATCGGAAAAGCGGAAAAATCCGCCGGAAAATGGTGTTTTTTGGGTCGAAATTTGACAATGGCCCCCATTTTGCATATAATATACATTACTTGTAAAGGAGGGGCTATATGCGGAAATTTAAGTCCGGAATGATTTATATTCTGTCCGGCCTCAAAAGCAGGAGGTTCGCTCTGGCTGTCTTTGCCGCAGCGGTGGCGTTCCTCGCCTGCTGGATACCCTCAAGAGTTAAAACGGTCAAGATCGACTATGACGGAGAGGTGGAAGTGGTCCACACCGCCGTCTGCGACCCTGCGGAAATAATCAACAGCCTCGGAATAGAGCTTGACCCCAGCGACAAAATCACCACCTCAGGTTTTGAGAATGCGGGCTTTTTCGGCGACTACGGCGAAATATTTGCGGAGATACGCATTAAAAGTGCCGTGGAGGTTGAAATTGAAGCGGACAAGCTGAAATACCACGTCATTGTCGCCCAGGGCGACACGGTGGCCGACGCCCTTTACGCCTCCGGCCTTGAGGTGCGGAGCACCGACTACCTGAGCACCGCCGCCGGAAAGACCGTCGAGGAGGGTGAACAAATAAAAATCACCCGGGTCGACTACATAATCACGACGGAGGAGGAGACCATTCAGCGGGGCGAGACCTACCGCGGCACCTCCCTTATCGCCAACGGGCGCACGGTGCTTGTGTCCTACGGCAAAAACGGCACCATGCTCAAAACCTATGAGCAGAAAATCGTCGACGGAGTGATGGAGGACAAGGTCCTCGTTTCGGAGGACATTATCAAAAAAGCCACCAACGACCTTTATATTGTGGGAGACGGCAGCGCCATTTCTCCCCTTGATTACGGATACAGCATTACCGACGGGGTGCCGGACAGCTATCTTCAGGTGTTCAGCGACGTCCGGGCCACCGGATATTACGCTCCTGCGGGCGCGGGCACCGCAACGGGGCGGCTCGCCCAGGTGGGCTACGTCGCCGTGGACCCAAAGGTCATCCCTTATGGCACAAAAATGTGGATAGTCGGCCACGGGGATACCGGCTTTGTCTATGGCTATGCCCTTGCGGCGGATACCGGAGGGGCCATGCTCTCCGGCAAAAACTTTGTGGACCTTTATTACGATACATATTATGAATGTGTCCTGAACGGCCTTCGCCGGGTGGACGTCTATATACTTGAATGGGGGTAATAAAATGATAGAGCTGAGACCTATTACTGAGGAAAATTTTGAGGACTGCATAAACCTCGACGTCAAAGAGGAACAGCAGGACTTCATAGCCGAAAACATGTGCAGCCTCGCGGAGGCCTACGTTGCCATGACCAGCGGCGACACCGTGCCTATGCCCTATGGCATTTACGATGCGGACGAGGACGTCATGGTGGGCTTTCTGATGCTCGGATACAGCGAGGAAGGTGACGAGGACCTGCCCGAGCCCTTCTACTGCGTATGGAGAATAATGATCGATGCAAACTGCCAGGGCATGGGCTACGGCAGGGAAGCCATGGAGAAAGCTCTTGAGCTTGTGAAGGAGCGCCCTCTCGGTTCCGCGGATAAATTCTGCGCCGCATACACCTCAGACAACGACGGCGCGGAGGCCCTATTTGCAGGGGCCGGCATGGCCGCCGGGGAAGAGGATGAAAACGGCAACGTCCTCGCCGTGATGGACATCTGATGTACTATGTCTATGTCCTGCGGTGCGGGGACGGTTCCCTCTACTGCGGGAGCACCCCGGATTATAAAAGACGCATCAGGGAGCATTTTCTGCGCCTGCCCGGCGCCGCAAAATATACGAAAAGCCACCGGGTCACCGGCGTGGAATGTGTTTGGGAAGCGGAGGGCAAGGCCGCCGCGATGAAGCTGGAGTACCGCTTCAAAAAACTCCCGAGGGAGAAGAAGCTCCGGCTTCTTGAGGATCCGTCCGCCGTCGGAGAACTGATCCCCGCGCTTTCCGCGAACAGCTTCGCCCATATCCCGGAAGTAAAAATCGAAGATTGTTTAAATTAAAAAAGCGCCGCTTTTGCGGCGCTTTTTTAATTATGTTTTATTGTGCCATAGTGCTTCCGCCGTCAAGACCGATGGTCTGTCCGGTAACAAAGCGGGAATCTTCGCTTACGAGGAACATAACCGCCGGAGCAATATCAGTATCCGGGTCGCCGAGTCTCGGAATGGGTTGAGGGGCAACAGCGGCTTCGTAGTCTTCGGGGCAAGCTTCCTTCCAAAGCTTGCTGGCTTCGGTAAGAGCGCCGGGGCAAATTACATTGCAGGTAATGCCGAAACGACCAAGTTCAGTAGCACAAACACGGGTAAGTCCGCGGATAGCTTCTTTTTGGGAACCATATGCGGAGAATGTTGCCATGCCTTTGACTCCGGTGGCGCTGGCGGTATTTACAATACGTCCATAGCCTTGTTTTTTCATATAAGGAATAACGTATTTGGTGCAGAGGAAAGTGGCGTAGGCGCCGGTGTTCCAGCAGAGCTTGAAAAGTTCAATAGGAGTGTCTTCGGTCATTTTGGGAAGAGCGCTTTTGTCGGTAGCCTGAGCGTTATTTATGAGAATATCAATTTTTCCGTACTTTTCAACGGTTTTTTCGACCATGTTTCTGATGTCTTCATCTTTTGAAACATCGCATTTTACGAACATAACATCGTATCCGTTTTCAAGCATTTCCTTCTCACAGGCTTTTCCCAGTTCTTCGTTATATTCAGCGATAACTACTTTTCCGCCTTCTTTTCCGAGGGCACGGACATAAGCTTTTCCAAGTCCCATTCCTGAGCCGGTGACAATTGCCACTCTGTTTTCAAATCTGTTCATTTTATCAACCTCTTCTTGACTTATTATGTTACACAATGTAACATATAAAATATAGTGTTTATTTTTTAACCTTTCAATGATTTTAAGATTTAGAGTTACAAAATGGGGCGAATTGTTTATGAAAAAAGATTATAAAGAACGAATGGTTGTGCAGGAATGGATGGCAAAAGCACTTATCGAACTTATGAAAACCCAAAGCTATGATTCAATTACTGTTACAGAGATTGCAGAGCGGGCTGGAGTTTCACGAATGACGTACTACCGTAACTATGTGTCAAAAGACAATATTCTTATTTCATATTGCCGTTATCTCAGCGAACTTTTTGCGAAGAAAATGCGAGATAAAAAGGATATAATTTCGGAAGACTATTGGCTGGTCATGTTTTCATTTGTGTCTGAAAACATAGATTATGTAGATGCATTGATAAATTCGGGAAAAGAGAAAATTTTGCTTGATATTATGAACGAAAACGCAGAAAAAGCTTTTCCAAAAGAACAGCTTAGTCTTGCCAAGTTTTGCGTGGGCGGGTCATATAACATATTGATTGATTGGTTGAAATTCAACCGTGAACGCTCGGTGGAGGAAATGAGCAAGCTGATGAAAAGTCTTGTCAATGCAAATTTTACAGCGAGAATGGCTGCGCATTATCGTGACTGCTTTAATAAGCTCAAATAAAAAGCAGCCCGGCTCATTTTGCAAATTAGAAGTTTAAAAAATTACTTTCAAAAATTTCCCTAAACCTATTGACAAATATATCGGCCTGCGATATATTTATATCGGAAACCGATATAACGGAGGAAGATATATCAGAAGTTTCGGAAAGGAGCGATAAAAATGGAATCCATAGCGCTGACGGAAGCAGTATATTACATTCTGCTCTCCCTCGGAGAGCCGATGCACGGCTACGGAATAATGCAGAATACGGAAAAGCTCAGCGGCGGGCGGGTGCGCCTCGCGGCGGGGACCCTTTACGGCGCCATAAATACCCTCCTTGAAAAGGGGTGGATAACCGCCCTGCCTTCGGAGGCGGACAGCCGCAAAAAGGAATATATAATCACGCCCGCCGGCAAGGAGGCCGTGGCGGCGGAGACAGTCCGCCTCAAAGAGCTCGTTGCCAACGGAGAAAGAATCATGGGGGGCTGGAACAAATGAGAAAGGTCATAAGAAAATGGTTTTGGGCCTGGAACTTTGAAAAGGAGGAGCAGTGGCTAAACGAGATGTCGGCAAAGGGGCTTGCCCTTGTTGACTATACTTTCTGCCGCTACGTCTTTGAGGAGTGCGAGCCCGGGGAGTACGTCTATAAAATGCAGCTTCTTGGAAACCTTCCCAGCCACCCGGAGAGCGAGCAGTATATCCGCTTTATGGAGGACGCCGGGATAGAGGAGGTAGCCTCCTATATGCGCTGGGTCTGTTTCCGGAAGAAAAACGATGGAACTCCTTTTGAGCTTTTTTCGGACATAGGGTCCCGAATGAAACACCTCAGAATGATAAACGCGCTTCTTCTGCCCCTCTGCGTTATGAACATGGGAATAGGGCTTACGAATCTGGTGAACCTTATGCATAACGCACCGTCCATGGTGTGGCTCCCTGTGCTCAATTTCGCGGTGGCGGCGCTTCTGGGAGCGGGGATTTATAAACTGCAAAAGAAAATCAACGTGCTCAAAAAAGAGCAGACCATAAGGGAGTGAGCGCAGAATGAAGGATTTTATTTTTGCCGCCCTGCCCTGGGTGCTCATGGGCCTCGCGCTGGCGGTCTTTTTCGCAAATTTTGCGAAAAAGCAGAAAGAAACCGGGGAGAAAAACAACTTTACCGGCCTTGGAATAGCCATAGGGACGGCTGTGGGCATCGCTGTGGGCACCGCCCTTGATAACGTGGGGCTGGGCGCCGGGTTTGGGATGCTCATTGGCTCCTGCGCGGAGGTCGTTTTCGGGAACACAAAAAAATAAAAAAAGCGGACGGCAGAAGCCGTCCGCTTTTTATATATTTTTCAGTATTTCGTCAATGTCAATGGGCTTTTCGGAATCAATAACGATTTCTCCCTCGCCCTCCGGCGGCTGAAAGCCGCTCCAGAAGCGGAGAAGCTCCTCCTCGGAAACAGGGAGGCTGTTCGGGCCGTTTTTTCCGGCTCTGTCCGCAAGCCTTGCCCTGAGTACCGGGAGGCTCGCCTTTATATATATGAGCACGGGCTCTGCGCCGAGGCTTTCGCCGAAGGTCCGGAATTCGTCCCGCTGGGCTTTGTGGCAGAAGCACATATCTATTACGACGTTTTTGCCGTCGGCAACGAAATTTGCCGCCCGGCTTCTGAGCCTCTCCATGCCCTGCTCCTTAAGAAACGCCTTGTGTTCCGGGGTCAGCATGTCCGAAAGAACGTAAAAATCCGGCCAGAGCTCCTCATCAATGGAAAGCCGGGCGAAGCCCCGGCTTTCCAGCAGCTTTGAAAAATAGGTCTTGCCGGAGCCGGAGGTCCCGCACATCATGACTAATTTCGGTTTTGGCACCTGCGGCGCCTCCTTTTTTCAAAATTTTGCGTATCAGCGCTTTTTAATCAGGCCGATCATGCGGCAAATGCCGGAAAACGCACGGAGACGGCAAGAAAGGCAAAAACGGCAGGCCGCTCCACGCTGTGCTGAATTATGGTTCCCGCATTACATAAATCGCAATGCAGAGAATCAGCGCCGCCGAAGAGAGCTATACGTGCTTTACGCTTTTACTTAATCCAAACGGCTGAAAATTTCCTGCTTTCAGATTTTTGAGTATCTTTCAAGGCTGTCATCCCCTTCGAGCCCCCAGCCGCAGACGCGTCCGCGCTGCATAGCGCCGAGGAGCTTGCTGCCGAGGCAGTCGTAGCCCTCCTCGTGCTCAAGGCGCTCCATGAGCATTTTGACGTGCTCACGCTCCGTATGCTTGTCCGCCGGGCAGCGGCTTTTGACAATGGGCAGGTGCTCACGGTTTGCGATCCGGAGGATCTCGTCCTCGTGGCAGTAGATAAGCGGGCGGATGACGGTTATCTCCTTGCGGGAGAGCCAGGTCACCGGTGAGAAACAGCCGATTCTCCCCTCGTCAAAGAGGTTCATCATAAACGTTTCAACAGCGTCCTCAAAATTGTGGCCGAGGGCCATTTTGTTGCAGCCCTTTTCCTTCGCCACGTCGTGAAGGAGCCCCCGGCGCATCCGCGCACAGAGGGAGCAGGGGTTCTTTTCCTTTCGGTCCTCAAAGACGATATTCCCTATGTTTGTGCGCCGAAGGACAAATTCTATTCCGCGCTTTTCACAGAAGGATTCAAGCTCGGAGTAGTCGTTTGGCTTGCCGCCGAACTGGGGGTCAAGGCATATGGCGACCACCTCATAGTCGATGCCGATAAAGCGGCGCAGCCCCGCAAGGCCCGCCAGCAGGGAAACTGAATCCTTCCCGCCGGAGACGCCCACGGCTATTCTGTCGCCGTTTTGAATCATATCGTAATCCTCAATAGCCTTGCGCATTGCGCCCATAAGTTTTTGCAAAGTGCATTCGCCGGAAATATGTATCAGCCCCTTTGCGGCAGAATCGCGCCCCGCTAAGTAACAGCGGGGCGTTTTAAAATTTCAGCGGCACGAAGGTACCGCTTTAAAAATCAAAGCTGAAAAGCTCCCGCGTCCTCCCAGTCGTAGCTGCGAAGCTCACCGGTGTCCTGCAAATCCGGGTAGTCCCACTGGCGCAGCACCTCGTATGCGGCGATGGCCACGCTGTTTGAAAGGTTGAGGCTGCGGAGTGTCGGGCGCATGGGTATGCGCACCGCCGTGCCGGGATTTTTAAAGAGAAGCTCCTCCGGGAGCCCCGCGTCCTCCCGTCCGAATACGAGGTATGCCCCGTCCGGATAGGAGACGTCGCTGTGGCGGTGGAGGCCCTTGGTGGTGAAATAGTAGAAATCTCCGCTGTTTCTGGCGAAAAAGTCGTCCAGCCCATCGTAATAGCTTATGTCAAGCTTGTCCCAGTAGTCGAGCCCCGCCCTTTTGAGCTTTTTGTCGTCTATTACAAAGCCCATGGGCCCCACCAGGTGGAGCCTCGCGCCGGTGACGGCGCAGGTGCGGGATATGTTGCCGGTGTTCTGAGGGATCTGGGGCTCTACGAGAACGATGTTTAAAACCGCCATATTATTTTCCGCAGCAGTGTTTGTATTTCTTGCCGGAGCCGCAGGGGCAGGGGTCGTTGCGGCCGACCTTTTTCTTTTTGGTGACGGTCTGGGAAACGGTGCCGTCGCCGGCGTCCTCCGTGGGCACGGCCACCTGCTCACGCTGGGGTCTTGCCTGGACCCGGACGGTCAGAAGCATTTTGACAGTGTCCTCGCGGATAGCTTCTATCATCTGGTCAAACATATCGAAGCCCTCTATGCGGTACTCCACCACAGGGTCATGCTGGGCGTAGCTTCTGAGGTAAATGCCCTGTTTGAGGTCCGCCATGGCGTCAATGTGGTCCATCCACTTCATATCCACGTTTTTGAGCAGCACCACGCGCTCAAGCTCGCGCATGATTTCAGGGGTGAACTGCTCCTCCCTGGCGGCGTAGCGCTCCTCCATGCGCTCCATGAGCATCTCTGTAATGTCGGCCTTGCTGGTGTTCGCCAGCTGGTCGCGCTTTATGCGCAGGTCGCCGTCGGTAAGCAGCCAGCCCATGTAGTAATCCCGAAGTCCGTCAAGGTTCCAGTCGTCCTTGGTCTCGTCGCTGGCGAGATAGATGTCCACGGTCTTTTCGACGCTCTCCCGTCGCATCTGGGCGATGTAGCCGCTGATGTCCTCGCCGTCGAGCACCTTGCCGCGCTGCCCGTAGATGATCTCACGCTGCTTGTTCATGACGTCATCGAACTTGAGCACGTTCTTTCTTATCTCGAAGTTGCGGCCTTCGACGCGCTTCTGGGCGCTTTCAATGGAGCTGCTTATCATTTTGGCGTCGATGGGCATGTCGTCCTCAATTTTGAAGGTGTCCATGAGGCTTTGGATCTTCTGCCCGCCGAAGAGGCGCATGAGGTCGTCCTCCAGGGACACGAAGAAGCGGGTCTTGCCGGGGTCGCCCTGGCGTCCGGCACGTCCGCGGAGCTGGTTGTCGATACGGCGGGACTCATGGCGCTCGGTGCCTATGATGTAAAGGCCGCCCGCGGCGCGCACTTCCTCCGCCTTGGGGGCGATTTCGTCCTTGAATTTTTTGTTGAGGTCATGGAAAAGCTGCCTTGCGGCGAGAATGTCCTCAGCCCCGGTCTCAAAATATGAGGTGGCGGCGCTTATCATTTCCTCGTCGTAGCCGAGCTTTCTCATCTCCGCCTTGGCAAGAAATTCGGCGTTGCCGCCGAGCATGATATCGGTGCCTCGACCGGCCATGTTGGTGGCTATGGTGACGGCGCCGGGGGTGCCGGCCTGGGCGACGATTTCAGCCTCCTTGTCGTGGTGCTTCGCGTTGAGCACGTTGTGGGCTATGCCGCGTTTTTTGAGCATGGTGCTCAGAAGCTCGGATTTTTCAATGGAAATGGTGCCCACGAGGACGGGCTGGTTTTTGGCGTGGGCCTCCACAATATCCTCAATTACGGCGTTGAATTTGGCCTTTTCGGTTTTGTAAACAATGTCCGGCTCGTCGTCACGGATGACGGGCTTGTTGGTGGGTATCTCAACTACGTCGAGGCCGTAGATCTCACGGAACTCGTCGGCCTCGGTCATGGCCGTACCGGTCATGCCGGAGAGCTTGTTGTACATACGGAAGTAGTTCTGGAATGTGATGGTGGCGAGGGTCTTGCTCTCCCTTGCGACGGTGACGCCCTCCTTTGCCTCAATGGCCTGATGAAGTCCTTCGTTGTAGCGGCGGCCTATCATAAGGCGTCCGGTGAACTCGTCGACGATTATGACCTGTCCGTCCTTGACAACGTAGTCCACGTCGCGCTTCATTACGCCGTGGGCCTTTATGGCCTGGTTGACGTGGTGGAGGAGGGTCATGTTCTCCGGGTCGTTAAGGTTCTGGACGTTGAAATATTTCTCCGCCTTTTCGACGCCCCGGGGAGTGATGGTGGCGGTGTGGGCCTTTTCGTCCACAATGTAATCGGCGGTGACGTCGTCCACTTCCTCCTTCTCGTCCTGCTCCTTGACGCGGATAGCGGTGAGGGTGCGGGCAAAGCGGTCGGCTTTCTGGTAAAGGTCGGTGGATTTGTCGCCCCTGCCGGAAATGATAAGAGGAGTTCTGGCCTCATCTATGAGAATGGAGTCCACCTCGTCCACTATGGCGAAAGAGAAGCCCCGCTGCACGCGGTTTTCCTTATAGGTGACCATGTTGTCGCGCAGGTAGTCAAAGCCGAATTCGTTGTTGGTGCCGTAGGTTATGTCGCAGGCGTAGGCCGCCCTGCGCTGGTCGTTTTCCACCCCGTGGATAACAAGTCCCACGGTGAGGCCCATATAGGTGAACACCTTGCCCATCCACTCGGAGTCACGTTTTGCAAGGTAGTCGTTGACGGTGACAATGTGCACTCCCTCCCCGGCGAGGCCGTTGAGGTAGGCCGGAAGAGTCTCCACAAGGGTTTTGCCCTCGCCGGTTTTCATCTCGGCGATGCGCCCCTGGTGAAGGATTATGCCGCCTATGATCTGCACCGGGTAGGGACGCATGTCAAGCACCCTGTCGCAGGCCTCCCGGCAGGCCGCAAAAGCCTCTGGCAGAATGTCGTCAAGGGTCTCGCCCTTGGCGAGACGCTGGCGGAACAGCTCGGTCTGCCCCTTGAGCTCATCCTCGCTCATGGAGCGGTATTTTTCCTCAAGAGAAAGGACTTTCTTGACGATAGGGTCTATGCGTTTAAGCTCTTTCTGCGAATAGTTTCCGAAGATTTTTTCAAGTAAACTCATTTAAAGGCTCCTTTTTGTCGTTCTGCCCCGCAAAGGCGGGGCGTATTTGTAAACCCGCCCTTTTGAGCGGTTTCTTTGTCAATGCAACAATTATCTAAATTATCATTTTATTCCTATAATCTGCCGTTGTCAATTAACGCTCTGTGAACTTTTTGGGAAAATGACCCGTATTTGCCCCAATTTTTTTGCATATGCTTTTTAAAGCCTTGATTTGCAGGGGCGGATTATATATAATTATTATGAACAGGCATTGACCTTAAAACGCCTGTTTTCACCGAACGCAAAAACAAATTTATATATGAGAGGGGCAAAAAAATGAACTGTTCTAAGGACGTCGAAAGGATGTGCAAAGTGACAAAAGGCCCTTGCCACGGGCCCGCTCCCATCCCTGAGGAGGGCCGCTGGGTAAAGGCTTATGACATCAAGGATATTTCCGGCCTTTCCCACGGCGTGGGGACCTGCGCTCCCCAGCAGGGAGCCTGCAAGCTCACCCTTAACGTGAAAAACGGAATTATTGAGGAGGCCCTTGTGGAAACTATCGGCTGCACCGGCATGACCCACTCCGCGGCCATGGCGGGCGAGATACTCCCCGGAAAAACCCTCCTCGAGGCGCTCAACACCGACCTTGTGTGCGACGCTATCAACGTCGCCATGCGGGAAATTTTCCTCCAGCTCGTCTACGGCAGAAGCCAGACCGCTTTTTCCGAGGACGGCCTGCCCATAGGCGCGGGGCTTGAGGACCTGGGCAAGGGTCTTAGGAGCTCCGTCGGCACCATATATTCCACCGGAGCAAAGGGCGTCCGCTACCTCGACCTCACCGAGGGATACATAAGCTCCATTGCCCTTGATGAGAACGACGAGACCATAGGCTATAAATTCGTCCGCCTCGGCAAAATGATGGAGGACATCCGCCACGGCGTTCCCGCCCAGGAGGCCCTTGAGAAAAACACGGGCACCTATGGCCGCTACGCCGACGCTCCCAAATATATCGACCCCCGTGAAGAATAAAGGAAAGGAGGAACACAGCAATGGCAGAATTTGAAGGAAAAGAGAGAAGGCTTCCGAAAATCGAAGCCTGTCTTAACGAAAACGGAATGGCCTCCCTTGAGGAAGCCGCAGAAGTCTGCAAAGCCGCAGGCATTGACGTTGAAGCCATAGTAAAAGGCGTGCAGCCCATAGCCTTTGAGAACGCCGTGTGGGCCTATACCCTCGGCGCAGCCATAGGCGTAAAAAGAAAGGTTTCCTCCGCAGCGGAGGCGGCAAAATGCCTCGGCGAGGGTCTCCAGGCATTCTGTATTCCCGGCTCCGTCGCCGAGCAGAGAAAGGTCGGCCTCGGCCACGGCAACCTCGGCGCAATGCTCCTCTCCGAGGAGACTAAATGCTTCGCGTTCCTTGCGGGCCACGAATCCTTCGCCGCGGCGGAGGGCGCCATCGGCATCGCCCGCAACGCCAACAAAGCGAGAAAGGAACCCCTGAGAGTTATCCTCAACGGCCTCGGCAAGGACGCCGCCTATATTATTTCCCGCGTCAACGGCTTCACCTATGTGGAGACTGATTTTGACTTTGAGCACGACGAGCTGAAGCTCGTCCGGGAAGTGAAATTTTCCGACGGCGAGCGCGGAAATATCCGCTGCTACGGCGCAAACGACACCCGTGAGGGCGTCGCCATAATGCAGCACGAGGGCGTTGACATCTCGATCACCGGCAACTCCACCAACCCCACCCGTTTCCAGCACCTTGTGGCGGGCACCTATAAAAAATGGTGCACCGAGAACGGCAAGAAATACTTCTCCGTCGCCTCCGGCGGAGGCACCGGCCGCACCCTCCACCCGGACAACGTGGCCGCCGGCCCCGCCTCCTACGGTCTTACGGACTCCATGGGCAGGATGCACTCCGACGCCCAGTTCGCCGGCTCCAGCTCCGTTCCCGCCCACGTTGAGATGATGGGCCTCATCGGCATGGGCAACAACCCCATGGTCGGCGCCACCGTCGCCGTAGCTGTGGCTGTGTACGAAGCCTGCAAATAAAAAGCCACCCTTGTCTAAAGGAAGGTGGCATTTTCGTTATTTTACCGAAAATGCCGGAGGAATCCTTCTTTCCGTACTCACCGATTTATAAAAACAAAAGCTCCCTTCCAAAACGGCGGGGAGCTTTTATATATTTATCGCCAATTTGCTGCATTGTTGGCTCGATAGTGTAATTCATCAATGGAATTTACTTTCATTTTTAAAATTTTCTCAGCCAAATATGGATCTTTGAGAAAATAATCATTCCAAATTTGAGATCCGTCATATTTAAGGCATCTATCAAATTTTGAGTTGAACATAGGTAAAAAACAACCTCTTATTGTGGAAAGTATATTTTTATAAGAATACTTTTGTTTTGTTCCCTCCGGCTCACAAATCCAGCCATTTTCGTCATCATAAAAAGTGAAATTACATAAATATTTTACACACCGATATACACCGTTAGCGGAAATCTGATAAGGAAGATTAACTGCGTTTTCATTAAACTCGTTCTCCAAAAAAATCATCTCCATTTCATGAGTTGACTATATTATAACATGTTGTGAGATTTCGGCGCAACCGTCACCGTCGCCGTGGCGGTGTACAAAGCCTGCAAATAAGCCGAAAGCTTGAGCATAATTAAAGTTTTTAATATAAAATAATACATAATTGACAAAATAGATTTTTTAAACTAGAATATAGTCAAAATGGTTAAATATATAATATAGGAGCACAAAAAATGAAAAAAGTTGAAATATTTTTTTGTTTACTATTGTTAATAATATTTTCTTCTTGTGGCTACTCAGAAAGTGATATAAATGCCGCTCGTGAAGAGGGATATAAAGCAGGCTATGGTGTTGGTTACAAAGATGGCTATGATGACGGATACGACTCGCTTAAACCGGTAGATGAACCAGAAAGCGGAACTATTCTGTCTGGAGAAGAATATGAAGATTCACAAATCACAGTTACAGCTAGCACATCCTCGTCGTACGTGATATCTTTAAAAAATGTTTTCGGTGAAGAAAAAGTGACTTTTTATGTTAGAGCAGGAGACACTGTGACAGTAGGTGCTCCGGCAGAGTATCTCTATGTTTATTTTGCAAGTGGAACGGATTGGTATGGTTACGGAAAAGGACTTATGTTTGGTGACAATACTGTATATTCAAAAGATAATGAAATGCTTGATTTTACCCAATATACTTGGGAATATACTTTAACTCCCGTTTATGATGGCAATTTTTCGGAAACCTCAAGCGATGAGAAAGAATTTTTTGACTAACAACCCCATGGTCGGCGCCACCGTCGCCGTCGCTGTTGCGGTTTACGAAGCCTGCAAGTAAACCGATTTTTTGAGCATGCTCAAAAAATATATGGGCACCTCCTTTTCGGATGTGCCCATTTTTGCGGAATTTGTCCGTTTGACGTTATAAAATAAAGGAGAAAACAAATGAAAAAACTTATTGCGGCGCTCCTCGCTTTGATTCTTGTTTCAAATCTGGCGCTTATCTATTTTGCAGTGGAAAACAACCGCCTTATGAAACAGGTGCTCGAAAACGGCGTTCCGGATTCCGGAAACGCTTCCGATGAAATTCCGGTGAAGCAAAACAGCACCGGAAACGTGACCGAGCTTGTTCATATTTCCGAAGATAAATACCTCAATGAAACAAATGACTGGATCTTTAATTTCGCCATGGAAAACACCACCGAAAGGCCGCTTTTTATAAAGTACTTAAATATTATTGACAACGGCGGCGAAGATTTTATATGTGACGAAAATAACCATACCAATGTTCTTGAAAATATTATGGGCCCCGAATTCAGAACAACGCCCGTTGCTCCCGGCGATGTTGTATATTGGAATGACGGCCACCCCGGTGAATATCTTAGTACAAGAACATATCTCTTTGTTTTCACCGACTCTGAAGGCAATGAATACACCTTCACCTATGACTACAACCTTATTATGGAGGTCGGCGGCAGCGCCGTGGCCGGCGTGGATTATTCCTCCGACAGCGGAAAAGACCTCGCTACGATTTTCTATGACGCTTCTTTTTCCGCGGAGGTCTTTGACGGAGTTTTCTGGGTGCCGGCAAGAACTCTCGGCGAGAGCCGCTATACCAACGGAGAAATTTCAAATATGGTTTCGGATGCTCCCGAAGTCAAACAGCAGAAAATTTCAACCCTCTATGAAGCGCTTCAGCTTTATCAGATAAGCGGATTTTGCGCAGCGGACGACAACATCCGCATTTCTGAAAACGGAATAAACTGGGAGCATCACAAACCGGGCTATTACGCCGTTTTGACCAACTGCGGCTGCTGTGCAACCGACTCCAACTGGCTCAACTATATTCTCAAAGATGACTATGACGAAGTGGGCTTCATAGCCACTTCCCAGCGGGACGGAAGCGGTCATATATTCAATTACATAAAGGACGGCGAATGGTACTATTTCATCGACCTCACCCATTACCGCACCGATTGGGTGGCGACGGCGCCGGAAAGCGGAAACCTCGACGAATATTACAGAAGCGACTTTATTCTCGGGAATATCCACCGCACAAAGTCCGTTGAAAAGTTTGTTTCCTATGTTCAGAACACTTTCGGCGACCCGCCGGGTCTTATGTTCAAATATACCGCCGAAAACTGCCTTGCCGTTGACAGCCTTGCAAGTCAAAGCGGAGTGACTATCGTCTATGAAAATAAGCCGGACGTCACCGTTGAGGTCATTTTTGACGACCCGAACGACAGCCTTGATTTCCGCTTTGAGGAGCCGCCGAAAAAATCCCCCGACTGGGGCTGAAATTTCACCGGCAGATAAAAAACCGAAAAAGCTCTCTAAACAGGTCAATCCCCGCTCCCAAAAAGGAGCGGGGATTGACTTTTATATGTATTTCCGTTTAAAACAGGGTTTCTTCATCCTCAATGAAGAGCTTGTCGTTTATTTCAAAAAGGCTCATGTTGTGGGCAAGGCCGTAGATTATTATTGCGTCCCGGCGGTTTGCGGAATAGAGCTGGGCAACGCCGCAAATCTTTAAAAGCTCCTGGGCTTCATCCACGGAGGCGCCGAGGCCGTAGCACAGGCAGAGAAGGCGGTTGCGGGAGGGGTTGCGCTTCCCGGCAAAGATCTGGTGGAGATAAACCTCGCTGATTCCGGATTGCTTGGCAAGAGCGGACTTTGAAATATTTTTGCTGTGCAGGAGCTTATTGAGTATTTCCACCGCGCTTTCACTGATGAAATTTTCGCTGTTGTCACACAGAAATTCGTCCAGATTCGGCGAATGCATCAATTCCTGACGCAAGTCGTCCGTGTTTTTCTGATTCAAGAAATCGCCGCCTTTACAAAACTTTAACTCACGATTATAATAAATATATTACATTTTTTGACTTAAAAAAACAATATGCTGTCAGCATAGGGTGGGACATAATGGACGGATTTAATGATATTTCCGGGACGATGGAAGCGGAATATGACAAAGTAAAGCTGCTTAAACAGAGTGAAAGAAGCAGCGTTTTCGTCGTGCGCCGGAAAGCTGACGGCGAGCGTTTTATCTTCCGCCGTTTTGAAGGAACGGGCGAAGCATACAAAAAACTTCTGAACATTTCCTGCCCCAATCTTCCGAAAATTATTGCAGTGGAGGAGGACGGAGGGATGACCTCCGTACTTGAAGAATACGTCCGGGGAGACACTCTATTTTATATCTTAAAGGGCGCGCTCCTTTCACCGGAGGAAGCAATAAACGTGACGGTACAGCTGTGCGGCGCTCTCAGCGCCCTGCACAGTCTGGGCATTGTGCATCGTGACGTAAAGCCGGAAAACATAATCCTGCGCGGGGACAAGGCGGTGCTCATAGATTTTGACGCCTCCCGCATAGTCGACCCGGAGAAGAGCACCGACACAAGGATACTCGGCACAACGGGCTACGCACCTCCGGAGCAGTACGGCTTTTCACAGACGGACGCCCGGTCGGATATATACTCCCTCGGGGTCGTGCTCAACGTGATGCTCACGGGCGAGCACCCCTCGGTGAGACTTGCACAGGGCGTGCTCGGAAACGTCGTGCAGAAATGCACCATGATAACTCCGGAAAAACGCTACGCCAGCGTTGAGGAAGTGGCAAAAGCCCTGAACAGGAAAAAAGCAAAGCCCGCAAAGCTCTTTGCGGCGGCTGCGGCGGTCCTTTGCGCCGTTATAGGCATTGCCGCCTTTCGATGGAAGGGCTCCGGACTTCAGCAGGAAAACCTGAGCACGCAGGAGGAAACTGCCCGGGCAATGGACTGCGTTGAAATTTCAGGGCTTTCAAACGCCCGGGGTGAAAGCTCCCTTCTGCCGGAGGATTTCTACGACTATTGGGATAAAAGTGAAATAGTTACGGAAAATATTTTTTTCTCAATGCCGGGTGAGCTCGAAAATTACGTGACTTATGAATTTGCCGAAGATGTTCTGACCTTTACGGTGGGCAACGTTCCGGCTGAGGAGTGGGAAAAAGCCTTTGCCGAGCTTCCGGAGGGGAGCGATAAAATACATCCCTCAATAATAATCGTCCCGCAGGAGGATGTGACCGCCCTGGCTTATCGCTGCGGCAACGGAAGAACGTACCGCGACGTAAAAAACCAGTACAATAGCGGGGACGGCCTCGCATATATGGATTATGACCCGAATGAAATATATGATTTCGAACTGCCCGAAATTGCCCAAAAAACAGAGGAAACCGGCGAAGAAAAAATTGCCGGTTTGGACTACGGCGTTTACTATTTAATGGCCTTTTGGGAAACTGCCTCCGGTGAGGAGATAAGCCGGGTGCTTCCGTACCGCGTTATTTTTGCTGGCGGGGACGGCGAAGAGGAAGAACAGGCCGCCTCTGACGGCTGGGAGCCGGCCGACGGCATAGAAGTGGAAAACTGGGAAGTCACAACAGGAAAAAGTCCTCTCCTTCCCAAGGATTTTTACGATTACTGGGATAAGGACGAACTTGTAAGCACGGATAAAATACGGATTTCCGCTCCCGGGAACATCGAAAATTATCTTTCCTGCGAATTTTCAAACGACGTTCTCAACATAACGATAGGCGAAATTCCCGACTCCGTTTGGAAAGAAGCAGCTTCCGAAATGGAGCCGGGCACGACGCAAATATTTGTTTATATTTCAATGAAGGCTCCGTCGGAAAATGTCGTAGGGGTGGCCTTTCATCAGGGCAACGGTCCCACCTTTAAAAATCTCAAAAACCAGCTTGCCGCCGGGACGGAGATAGACTATGAGCCCTTTGACCCGGAAACGGAAAAGATAGTGACGAACCGCCCTATTGCGCAGATATTTGAACAGAACGGCGAAAAAATCGTGCTCCCGGCGGATACTGACGGCATTTTCTATGCCGTGATGGTCTGGCAGGATTCGGAAGGCAACAATATAAGCCAGATACTTCCTTATCGTTTCACTATTCAATGGAGCGGTATGGAAACGCCTGTTCCAGAGGAAAATGACGAATACTGGATGGACTGTTTCTGGGAGCCGGTCACCGATCCCGAAAGAGCCGTCTTTGTAAGGGAAAATAACGGCAAGGGCTTTTCAGTCTCTGAGCTTGAGGAAAAGGGGCTTTTGCTCGAGGTTTTTGAGAAACCCGGCGGCATAAGTGCGAGTTTCGGCGAGAGCGTCGATATGGAGACTTTAGCCAATCTGGAAGTGTTCGTCGTTCCGCCGGACGCAAGGGCGCGAAAGGAAGGAGAAAGCGTTTCGGAGTGGCTGAACGCGGTCATCTCCGAGACGAAATACGTCGGCTTTAAAGGGACTTCCACCAACGTCGGGGAGTACGACGAAGCGCTGGCGAGAGAGCAGGACGCGATAATTTCGGCGAACGAGTTTTATCCCATGAGCAAGATAAGCACGCACTCCATGAACCTCGTCCCTGCCCGGTACACGGTGAGCGGGACGGAAAAAATCTGGTTCACGACTCCCGAAAGCATACCCGGCGTCCTCCTTATTGACTGGTACACCGCCGACCCGACAAAGGACCCCACCGCAAAGCCTGCGGTGCGCGAGTATTTTTACGGAAGCTGCGAACAGAAAATATTTTACTGATATGAATAAAAAAGCAGGGGCTTTTATTAAAAGCCTCTGCTTTTTTGCTTTAACTATGCTCGCAGTTAATTGTTTTATAGATATTTTAGTTTTAAAATACATTGTATAAAACCAGAAAAGGGAAAACTTCCCTTTTTGAAAAATGGAGGAATAAAAATGTTGAAACGGTTTGCGGCTATTTTGCTCGTGCTCGTAATGGTCATCGGCGTGTTTCCGGTGAGCACCATGGCGGAAAATGATATTGGAAGTAGGGCGTATCTTGATCTAAGAGGTCATGACGAAGATTTTAAAATCGACATAAGCGGTTTTAAAGAAAATGAAATTGAAGGAACACATATAAAGTATGTTTATCAAGGTCCATACGACACCAAAGAGGGTATTATAAACTCTCTTAAGAATGAAAACGACCAAGCGTGGTCTGATGCGTTTTTGGCGAATATAGAATCTCCGGACGAGTCCATAGAAGTGTCTCAGATTTTTTGGAGGGGAGAAGACAGAACACAAGACTTTCTAGGTGAAGAAAACAGCTTTTCTGGTGAACTTAGTTTTTTAAAATATGTTGATAATAACGGAAAGCTTTGTAACGCAAGCGAAACCTACACCATTGTTTGGACAAACGGAGAAAAAGAAACCGTAAAATTTTCTATAATTTTCCCCATTCTTGAAGATGATACCTGGATGGATTATTACAACTCTGCGATTACGTCGGACAGAATATCCGTTTTCAGCACCGAAGAGAAGCAAGAAATTACATCCGGTACTTCTTACTTGGGTTTTTCAGTTTCTTCTATTGAAGCGGGAAAAGTGAACGCTTCTTACAATAAAGCAGAAAACACAAACGAAGAAAGTTTTGATATTCGTATCGCTGTTCCCGAGGGAGCAACACGGTATAAACTTCTCGTTGTAACCGACAGCGTTGATTTTGAAATAGACAAAGCCGAGAAATATGATTATCAAAGCGACATAGCCGACATGAATTCGCTCGAAGACAATCTTTATATTTCTGTGCCAGTAAATCTTGGAAGCGACGAAGGCGGAGATTATACGACTGTTGACGGCATCAAAGTCTATGAATCCGCAGGAAACAGTGACAGGAAACAGACCGTTATAGTCAAATGGTTAGACGGGAACGGTGAACCTATACCCGGCAACTGGTCTGAATATTTTTATATCGACCTTACTACTCAAGAGGAAAAGGTTACTACCCCCGCGGGATCAATTTCTGAAGAAGTAACTTCTCCCGCGTCCGAAAACGTTTCCATAACCTGGACGAAGAAAAAACAGAGCATCGTTCCTGCCAACAGCGAAACAAAGGGCAAATTCTATTTTGAGCTTTCCACGGACGATACCCTTCCCGAGGGAGCAAAAATATTCATTCCTTACAGCTTTATTTCTTCCGAAATGAATAAAGCGGAAGCTGAAAAGCTTAATATTAACATAACAAATCACAGTTACGGTGCCGAAGCAAATACCTCCGACATAGTATGCGAGGAGTTCGGAATGACCTTCCAAACCGATAAACTCGGTGCTTTTGTTCTCAGCTGGAATGAAGCAGGAGAAAACGAGGAAGACGGCAGAAGCGATTATCTTCCCGAAGAGTTTTATGATTATTGGGATATAAACGAGTTTGTCACCCAAGGACAGATAGAGCTTGAGGCTCACGACGCACTTATTGACGATCTCACTTATAAATTTGTTGACGGAGTACTTATAGTTACTGTGAACAATGTTCCCGAAGAGGATTGGAAAGCCGCCTATTATGATCTTCGGGCAGGTGCGCTTCAGATTTTTGCAGATATAAAAATCGAAGCGCCCGCAAGTAATATTGTCGGCGTTGCGGTAAATAACGGCAACGGTCCCACATATCGAAACCTTAAAAACAGACTTGTAACTAACCCTGAAGAAATAGACTATGATGAATTTGACCCGCAAAGGGATTATGTTTGGGGTGGAAACACTATTGGACAGGTTTCCGTAGACGGAGATGAAGTTACCGTAATGCCCATGGGAAGCGGCGGCGTCTTTTTTACCGTAATGCTTTGGAAAGACAATAGCGGTAAGGTAATCCCTCAAATACTTCCTTATGTTTTTGAAGTGGCAGAGGACGCCGACAAGGTCGCCTTTGAGAACGAAAAGAAAAACGTGCCCGAGGGCAACATCATAACTGATGACAGAGCAAGAGGAGAAAACCCGATTCTTTCCGCAAAATATGACGAGACAAGCGGCATTCTTGAATACACCTATAATGGCGATAAATCGAAAACAGATGCAGAGATAGCCGAAGCAATTGCCGGAGAAGACGAAAAATGTGACATTGAGACCGTTATTGAAGCTCCGGAGAATTATTACGATGAAAACGGACAAACCCAAGTAACTCTCGGAGTCAGTATTTACAACCGAAACTATCCCCTTGTCGGGAAAAGTGTTCCTTTTGATGTAATATGGTACAATGATGACGGCGATGTACTTAAACAGGCCATCACCATAGTATTTGACCCTGGTAAGAACTGGCTTGATATTATCGCTGAGCCTATAACTGAGCCGGAAAGAATAATCTATTATTCAATAAATGATCCGGATATAGAATATAGAGATGAGACACTGGAAAGCTTAAGTCTCGCCGGAATAACCGTTGACATTGAGCCCGGATACATTCATTCAAGTTTTGAGCATGGAACTGACATCGACATCGAGACTGTTGCGAACGCTGAAGCGCATATTCTCCCGCCGGACGCTCCAAAGAGAGAAGCGGGCGAGAGCCTTGAGGACTGGATAGCAAGAGCGTATGATAATAGTGAATATGTAGCAATCAAAGTCGGATCAACGGGAATAAGCGACTATGATCCGCAGATGGCTTATGATATGAATGACTTTATCGTAAATATGGACCCTGATGACCTTGACAGCGGTTCTGCGGCGGTAAATATCGCCGAATTTGACTACATCCAGGTAAACGGGCTGACCGTTTGGTTTACTGTGAATACCGGGGACAAAGGTCATGCGATAATCATTTACTGGTATAGGGAAGGCAGTAAAGAACCGGATTTGTGCGAATATATATACGCAAAATGCGATCCCCTGATTGTAGAGGAGACTACGGATGCGGTTTCGGAAAACGAACTGAATGGAGCTGTCGAAGCTCCCACTCCGATAGGCAGTGGATGGAGACTGACCACCAACCATTTCCCACAGGAAAAGCAATATGATGACGTAAACGCTTATTATTTCCAACTTGAGGGCGACGAGAACACCCCCGATGAAGAAAAAGTTATCTATCTTCCCTACAGCTTCATTGATGAGAATCTCACCTATGAACAGGCCGTCGAAATGGGCCTTCAGGTCAAAATCCACCATTACAACGAGGACCACACTGAGTTAATTGAAGGCAAACCTATTGACGGTGAGCTCCGGGAGGAAGGAATACGTTTCGTCGTAAGCTCTTTCAGCCCGTTCGTTCTCGAATGGAGTCCGGAGGAAAAGGAAGATGTGCCCGGCAACGTTACAGACGACAAAGCAAGCACTGAAACTGTGACAATAACCATCTCCGGAGATAAAGCGCAGGAGAGCGAGGAAAACCCGAATACAGGTGCAGAGCCGCCGCTGTCGGCCGCCGCAGCAATCGCTTTTATTAGCTGTTCCGCAATTATTGCAGGAATAAAAAGACACTGACAAGCAAAAATCCGGTTCCTTGTGAACCGGATTTTTGCTTGCGGTAAGCAGCGTTTTTGCCAAAAATATTCTGTTTCCGCCATATTTTTTAAAAACCGCCCTGGAAGGGCGCAAACCCTTGATTTTTGCCTGCAAAAGTGTAATATATAATATAGATAATTATATACACCGCGAATGAAGGACCCGCAGGGCGGGCCCTGCCGGAAAGGGGGCGCTTTCATGGAGGACAACGGAAAAATCAAAAAAGTCATAGTCTTCCTCTGTGTTCTTTTCGGTATAAGCATAGTTGCCGCCGGCGGAATGCTTCTGGGCCAGTATATAAGCGCCGCAAAGCCGGTTTTCGCTGAGACGGAGGGAAACCAGAGCTCCTCCTCCGAAAGCGAGGCGCCGCCGGTAACTCCGGGCGGCGACGAAGGAAATTTCGCGGTGGCCGCGGAGGGAACGGAGAGAAAAAAGGCCGCGCTTTTCCGCGGGCAGAGCAGTGATAAGGATACGTTGGAAATTCCTGGCATGGAGCCCGGCGACAAGGCGTACAGAGCCTATGAACTGAAGGTAACGTACAGCGGCACGCTGACTGTGCGCTTCGGCGTGAACGTCGTAAGTGATGAGAATATGGAGGGAACCTCCGGCGGTGACCCCGGCACAAAGCTCGCCGATGCGCTGATGGTGAGGGTCAATATCGAGGGCGGGACCCTTTATGAAGGAACCCTTTCCAAAATGCCAAAGGAAATTACGTACACCATCACCTCCCCGGAAAAAACGGTGGAGAGCCTTAATTATGACATTTACGCCTGGCTTCCGAGCTGGGCGGGCAGCGCCTATGAGAACAGGCGCCTTGAAGCGGAGCTTTGCTGGTGGGTGGACGAAAGCAGCGCTGGAAACGCCTCCGGAGCGGGCCGCCTCGAGGAGATACCCGATACGGGCGCGCCGCTCAGCATGGCTGTTTTTGCCGCGGCGGCGGCATCCCTTGCCGGAATGGCCGTTTTCGGAATGGGCAGTAAGAAAAAGCAAGCTCAAAAATAATTAAAAAGGAAGGCCCCGGCCTTCCTTTTTGTTTGGAAAATCTCATGGAAGCGGGCGCTTTACGAAAAAAGTGAAAATATTTTAAAAAAACACAAAAAAACTATTGACTTTTGCGATTTAAAGTGCTATGATTTTAAACGTCAAAAATAGCGCTTAAGAAAGGAGTCTTCCGCATGATGAAAAAAGCTCAGTGCTTTGCAGGTTATTTCAGATACATGGCTTGCTATTTCGCGGGCTATTTTTGCCATGCGTATTATTTCCGCTTTAGAAGCAACAATTTAATCGCGCTTCCTGCGTAAGCCCTGTTTTTGAGATTTTGTTATAAGACGATGTCAAAAAGCGGTTCCGCAAAAAGCGAGGGGACCGCTTATTTTGATGTTGAACTCTATGGAGGGTCAAAAATGAAAAAGATAATCAGCATTATTCTTGCACTTGTTGTCGTCCTTTCCTTTGCCGCATGTTCCAGCGGCTCTTCGGACGAAACCTACACCGTAGGTATCTGCCAGCTCGTACAGCACGAAGCTCTTGACGCAGCCACCCAGGGCTTTAAAGACGCTCTCACCGAGAAACTCGGCGACAAGGTCACCTTTGTTGAGCAGAACGCTTCCGGCGATTCCAACACCTGCATCACCATCTGCAACCAGTTCGTATCCGAGGGCGTGGACCTCATCATGGCTAACGCCACCGCAGCTCTCCAGGCTGCTGCCGCCGCCACCAACGAGATCCCGGTAGTCGGCACCTCTATCACCGACTATGCCACCGCTCTTGACATTGACGGCTGGACCGGAAAAACCGGCACCAACATCACCGGTACCTCCGACCTTGCTCCTCTTGCTGAGCAGGCAGACATGATCAAAGAGCTCTTCCCCGATGCAAAGACAGTCGGCATCCTCTATTGCTCCGGCGAGCCCAACTCCGTATATCAGGCAGACGTTGTTGAAGCTGCCCTTGCAGAGCTCGGCTACACCTGCGAAAGATTCACTTTCGTTGACTCCAACGACGTAGCGGCAGTCACCACTTCCGCATGCGCTTCCAGCGACGTTCTCTACATCCCCACCGATAACACCGCCGCCTCCTGCACCGAGACCATCAACAACGTAGCTCTTCCTGCAGGCGTTCCGATAGTCGCCGGCGAAGCGGGCATCTGCAACGGCTGCGGCGTCGCAACCCTCTCCATCAGCTACTATGACATCGGCTACGCAGCAGGCGAGATTGCCGTAGAGATCCTTACCAAAGGCACCAACCCCGGCGATATCGAAATCGGCTTCGCTCCCGAAGTTGTAAAAATGTATAACGCAGACATCTGCGCGGCTCTCAGCATCACTCCTCCCGAAGGTTATGAAGCTCTCGGCTGATTACATATCGCTTTGATTCACAATTAAACAACAAGCGGAGGTCAATTTCCAATGAATTTGCTTGCGATTTTCGGAGGGCTTGATATTACTACGCTTCTTAATGGCGCACCGGGCTATATAGCCCAGGGCGCCATTTGGGGTATAATGGCTCTTGGATTATATATTTCTTACAGACTGCTTGATTTTTCCGACCTTACTGTGGACGGCTCCTTTGCCACCGGCGGTGCCGTCACAGTAATGCTGATTCTTGCGGGCTGGCCCGCATGGGCAGCAATGATAGCGGCCGTGTTTGCGGGTATGCTTGCCGGCCTCATCACCGGCATACTGCACACCGCTCTCGGCATAGCGCCGATTCTGGCCGGAATACTTACCCAGATAGCGCTCTATTCCGTAAATCTGCATATCCTCGGCAACAAGCCGAATCAGGCCGTCAGCGTCGATAAGTACGACCTTATCATTTCACTTCGTACCGTAAACTCGGCGATTTTCATAGCTCTCGCCTTTGCGGTGGCGCTCATCATGCTCTTCTACTGGTTCTTCGGGACCGAGGCGGGCTCAGCTGTCCGCGCCACGGGCTGCAACCCTGCAATGGCTAAGGCCCAGGGCATAAACATCAATACGGTAAAGGTTTTTGCCCTTGCCCTTTCAAACGGCGTAGTGGCCCTCTCCGGCGGACTTCTGGCACAGTATCAGGGCTTTGCGGACGCACAGATGGGACGCGGCGCCATAGTCATCGGCCTTGCGGCTATAATCATCGGCGAGGTGCTTGCGGAAGCGATCTTCAGCAAGCATATGAGCTTCCTGATCTGCCTTTCCTCCGCTGTGTTTGGCGGCATAGTCTATTATGTGGTCATGGGCGTGATACTCTGGCTCAAGCTCCCGACCAACGACATGAAGCTCTTTACGGCAATCATAGTGGCGGCTTTCCTTGCGGCTCCGTACCTCAAAAACAAATACTACACTTCTTTTTCCGCGCTGAAGAGGAGAAACAAGGCCGCGGCGAAGGAAGAAGCCCTTGCGGGCAAAAAAGAAGCCTGAGGAGGAGAGTATATGCTTGATTTAAAAGGAATTTATAAAACTTTCAACCCCGGCTCCATCAATGAAAAACGCGCTCTGAAAGGTATTGACCTCCACCTTGACGAGGGCGACTTCGTGACTATCATAGGCGGCAACGGCGCCGGAAAATCCACCCTGCTCAACGCGGTGGCCGGAGTCTGGCCCGTGGACAAGGGAGTTATAAGCATAGACGGCGTCGACGTCACGGCTTTCCCGGAGTACAAACGCGCGGCGTTTCTCGGCAGGGTATTTCAGGACCCTATGACGGGCACCGCCGCCAATATGCAGATTGAGGAAAACCTCGCCCTGGCGGCAAGGCGCGGCAAAAAACGCGGCCTCGGCTGGGAAGTGACAAAGGAGGAGCGCGAAAAGTTCCGCAATGAGCTTGTGGCTCTGGACCTCGGGCTTGAAGACAGGCTTTCAGCGAAGGTCGGGCTTCTCTCCGGCGGTCAGCGCCAGGCGCTGACCCTGCTGATGGCAACCTACGTCAAGCCGAAGCTGCTGCTTCTCGACGAGCACACGGCGGCCCTCGACCCGAAAACCGCCGCAAAGGTCCTTGAGCTGACGGACAAAATAGTATCGGAAAGCGGGCTCACCGCTCTCATGGTGACCCACAATATGACCGACGCTATCCGCCACGGAAACAGGCTCATTATGATGAACCACGGCAAGATAATCTATGATGTCTCCGGCGAGGAGAAAAAGAATCTCACCGTCGACGATCTGCTCAAGAGGTTCAGCGAGGCCTCCGGCGAGGACTATGTCGACGACAGAGCTGTACTCAGCTCCGTGCAAAACAGATAACACCCCTTACACTTTCTATACAAAAAGTAAAAATACGCAGAGTTTTTTCTCTGCGTATTTTTGTTTTGCCCAGTGTGCCCCAAAGCTGAAAAAATTTTTTAAAGAAAACCCCGGAAAACACTAAAATATGTCTTTATTTTTTTCTTTTTATGCGCTAAAATATATTATGTTAAAATATGCGCAGCTCTGTGTGTATCAGGAGGTTCAAAATGAAAGATTTTGATCTTAAGACAAAAGTATTTTTCGGAGAGAACGCCCTTGACCACCTTCTCCAGAAAAAAAGCAAAAACGCGATGATAATCGCGGACCCCTTTACGGTTAAAAGCGGCCTTATCAAGCATATTACCGACCGCCTTGACAGAGATAAAATCCCCTATAAAATCTTTGACGACGTCGTTCCGGATCCGCCCATTGAGAAGGTCACTGTGGGCGTAAAAGCTGCTCTTGAGCAGCAGCCCGACTGCCTCATGGCCGTGGGCGGCGGCTCCGCCATCGACTTCACCAAAGCGGTCAAAATGTTTGCCCACAGGGCGGACGAAAGCTTCAACCCGAAGTTTGTGGCGATCCCCACCACCAGCGGCACCGGCAGCGAGGTGACTGAGGTTTCCGTCGTCACCGACACGGTGAAAAAGACCAAATATCCCCTCTGCTCCAAGGAGCTCATTGCCGACGAAGCCATTCTCGACGCCGTGCTCGTAAAGACCGTCCCGAAGAATATCACCGCCGACACCGGTATGGACATAATGACCCACGCTATCGAGGCGTTTGTCAGCATCAACCACAACGACTTTTCCGACGCTCTGGCGGAGCGCGCCATAAAGCTCTGCTGCCGCTACCTCTGCCGCTCCTATTCCAACAATGAGGACTTTGAGGCAAGGCAGGAGATACATGTTGCCTCCTGCATGGCGGGCATTGCGTTTAATTCCGCGGGTCTCGGCCTCAACCACGGCATGGCCCACCAGCTCGGCGCCATGTTCCATATCCCCCACGGAAGAGCCAACGCCATGCTTCTTCCCTATATCATCAGCTATAACAGCAATATCCGCGATATGTCCATTCCCCAGGAGCAGTATCCGCCCTGCGTGAAGAAGTATTGCGAGATTGCCGCAAGCCTCGGCATCATAAACTTCAACGAGGTATCCACCGTCCGCTCCCTTATGAATTATCTTAAGATAATCGCAAAGGAAATGAACATGCCCAGCTGCATACAGGAGCTCGGCAGCGTTTCCAAGGAGGAGTATTTCGCCGCCATTGACCAGATGGCCGATGCAGCCCTCGTGGACGCCACCACCCAGACCAACCCCCGTGTCCCGACCAAGGAGGACATTGTGGCAATTTATGAGGACCTCTGGGATTTCGAGTAATACGTTGATTCAATAAAAAAACGGACGCAGGAAACTGCGTCCGTTTTTTTTATTGCGGTTTCTGTCCCTCGTCCTCGAAGGAGAGCTTGATGTCGAGCTTCAGGCTGTTGTCGAAGAGCTCGTGTATCATGTAGGAAATATACAGGTGAATAAATGTGTTTATGTCGTGAAGGTCGATGCCGCAGACGTCCTGGATGACCTTCATGCGGTATTTTATGGAGTTATAGTGTATCGAGAAATAGTTGGCGCACTCGGTCAGGTTGCCGTTATATTTGAGATAGACGAGCAGGCACTCCGCGTATTTCGTGTTGTATTTCTGGTCGTATTCCCTGAGGGTCTTGAAAGCCGGGTGACAGAATTTCTTGATGTCATTTTCCTTGCTGAAAAGCCTGAGCATGTGGAAAACGGTGTAATCCACATAGAAGAAATAGGGCCTTTTGTAATCGAGGCTCGAGCCGATGGACGCGGCGGAAAGGGCCTCGTCATATGCGCCCTTGAACTCGGAAAGCTCGGAAAAGCTGTTGCTGATGCCGGCGAAAAGGTGGTATTTTGACAAAAAATCGCCCAGCCATTCAAAGAATTTCTCATTTTGATCCGGCTCCAGCGAAGCGGAGCGGCAGAGGAAAATCACGTTCTGGAAATGTATGTAGCTGTGGCTTTTCGGAAGCATTTTCTGAATGGAGCTTTCGATAAATTTTAGCGGAACGTCCTGTATCTGGACGGAGTTCATAAAGCTGATGGTCATTATGCGCATGCTCGGCGGAAAGCTCACGTCCAGGTCGTTTATGATTTTTGGGTTCAGAGTGCCCTCATTTGTGAGCAGATAGTTAAAAATGTAATCATAGGGCGTCCATACGGAGGAGGCGCAGCTGTTTCTGTGAAAATAGGTTTTCACGAGCTTCGCCACATAGTAGACCATGTCGTAGTCGCTTTCCTCAAAATTGCGGATATAGTTGTAAAAACCTATGAGGCCGACGCACTCCATGTTGTCAAACAGGTTTACAACGAGCTTCTCGTAGCCGTTGGGCAGCTTTACGAGGGTGGGCCGGGAGGAGTGCTGGAGAGTGTCCATGGTACCCTCGTCAGCGAGCTTCTGGAGCACGTCCACGTTGGCGTACTTGTTGTTTACAACGCTCTGAGCCTGGGGCAGGTCGAGGGTGGGCGGCACGGAATGTGCCACCAGGGAAAAGTTGCTGTCAAAGACAACAAACGGGTTATCGTACTCCTTCGTGGCCTCCTGGAGGAGCGTGCTCATGCTGGCGCCGTTTGCCATGAGGTCCAGAAGATGCTCCTTGAACTTGAATTCACGCTGGGAACTGCGGAAAAAATTCCGGAGCAGAAGGTCGAAGATCTCCTCCGGGCTGGCGTTTGTCTGGAGAAGCACCACAGGGATGCTGAAAGAAGAAAGAGAGTCTTTTCTGGCTGAGCAGTCGTCTATACACACATAACAGGCGGCGCTGGGCAGCACCCTGCGCTCTATGGCTTCGGAACAAAGCGCCACATATATAAGTTTTTCTTCGTCGCTTTCGCTTGAGCTGGAAAACAGACGGATTCCGTCATAGGCAAATGTCTCTTCAGGGCCGAAGGCCACCGGGTGAAAGTCTTTGAGCTGTTTGCATAGGTATTCGGCATTAGTGTTCATTTAATCACTCCCTTTTTGTAACACATGCACATTATTTTCACATACGAAAAAAATTGATGTTTTTAATTGGAAATAGCAACAATGATTAAAATCTTGCCCGATGCTATAATTATTTTACCAAACAGAAAAGAAATCCCTAATAAAAATTATAGCGTATAGAAGCCATGACTTCAAGCAACGAGGAGCGAGAAAATGAGCAAAATTTTGGTGCTGAATTTGGGCGGAACGTCAACAAAGGTCGCCGCCTATAACGACGAGAATCTTATGGCGGAAAAAACTCTGCGCCATTCCGCCGAGGAGATGGAAAAGTACAATACCAGCGCCCTTCAGGTGGAATACAGGGCGGGCATGATAAGGGACTGGCTTTCGGAAAGCGGTCTCGCGGTTGAGGATTTTGACGCCTTCGCCGTCCGGGGCGCTTATATCAAGGAGGCCAAGCAGAGCGGTACCTACCTTGTGAACCCGGTGCTCAGGGACAAAATGCTCGCGCTCTATCACCCGGATAAACGCATGGTACACGGTATACCGCTGATACTTCCGGTGGCATATAACCTTCTTGGGGGCCGCGAGGTACCTATCTACGTTACGGACCCCACCTCCGTGGACGAAAAGCTCCCGGAGGCCTGCCTTTCCGGCAGCCCGTATTTTGAGCGCCTCGGGCGCTTCCACCCCCTCAATCAGAAGGCGGTGGCCCGGCTCGCCGCAAAGGAGCTCGGCAAAAAATACGAGGAGTGCAACTTCGTGGTGGCCCATCTCGGCGCCGGGATCTCTGTCGGCGCGCACCGCAGAGGCAGGGTCATTGACGTAAACGACGTGGGCCTCGGCGACGGGCCGTTCACTCCGGAAAGAGCGGGCGGAGTACCTGTGGGCCAGCTGATGGATCTTTGCTTCAGCGGAAAATACACCTATGACGAGGTGTTCAGAATACTCCGCGGCAAGGGCGGAGTCATGGGATACCTCGGTACCAGCGACATGCGCGAAGTGGAGCGCAGAATAGAAGCAGGGGACGAAAAAGCGGCCCTAGTTTTCAGGGCCATGGCGCTCCAGATTTCCAAGGAGATAGGCGCCTGCTGCGCAAGCCTCTGCGGTGACGTTGACCAGATAATCATCACCGGAGGCATAGCCTATTCAAAGCGCATGACTGATATGATTGGCGAATATGTCGGAAAATTTGCCGAGATAAAGCTGATGCCCGGAGAGCTGGAGTGCGAGGCTCTGGCTATGGGCGCTCTGCGTGTGCTCAGGGGCGAAGAAGACCCCATAATTTTTGAAAACTAAAAGGAGGATACTGAAAATGGAAATGGAAGAGGCAAAAAAAGTTGTCGATGAACTGATTGCGCGCTCAAAAGCGGCACAGAACAAAATAAAGGACTATTCCCAGGAGCAGGTGGACCGCCTTGTTAAAATCTGCGGAAGAGTCATCTACGACAACGCGGAAATGCTTGCAAAAGAGGCGGTGGAAGAGGGCGGCCTCGGCAGTGTCGAGGACAAAATCGGCAAAATGAGAAACAGCACCAGCGTAGCCTATCAGTTCCTTAAAGATAAAAAGACCGTCGGAATCATCGGCTATGAGGAGAACGGCAGCGTTGCGAATGTGGCGAAGCCCATAGGCGTCATCGGCTGTCTCATTCCGAGCACCAACCCCACCTCCACCGTGGGCGGAAACGGAATGTATGCCCTCAAATGCCGTGACTCCATTGTTTTCTCCGTCCATCCCAGAACTAAAAAGGTTTCCGTCCACGCCGTAAATCTCGTGCGCGAGGCGCTCAGAGCGGCGGGCGAGCCGGAGGACCTCTTCCTCGTAATTGAGCAGCCCTCCATGGAAACCACCAACCTGCTTATGCAGGAGGCGGACGTAGTCGTTGCCACCGGCGGCCCCGCAATGGTAAAAGCCGCGTATTCCAGCGGAAGACCCTCCTACGGCGTGGGCCAGGGCAACGTCCAGGTTATAATCGACGAAGACTGTATGGAGGAATATGAAGCCATTGCCGCGGCAACGGTGAACAGCCGCTGCCGCGACAACGGGCTTCCCTGCACCGGAGAACAGTTCATAACCTTCCCGGAAAAGGATACTGAAAAGGTTCTCAGTGCTTTTGAAAAGGCCGGCGCTTACGTCATTCGTGATGAAGAGACGGCGGAAAAGGTCAGAAACGGCCTCTTTACTCTCACTCCTAAAGGGGCCTGGGCCTTTAACATCAACAATGTTGGCCAGAACATACATAAAATCGCTGAAAATATCGGCCTTGAGATCCCCGAGAATACGAAAAGCCTGCTGGTGGCGGCAAAGGGCGTCGGCAGAGCTGACCTCCTCTGCAAAGAGAAGCTCTGCCCGGTGGAAGCCTACTATCCCTACAAGGATTTTGACGAGGGCATGTCCTTTATCACCGAAAACCTTAACATGGAGGGCGCGGGACATTCCGCGGTTATATACTCCCACAACGACGAACATATCGAGCGGGCGGGTATTGAACTTCCCGTCTCCCGCCTGATAGTCAACGCCTGCGGCTCCACCGCCGGCGGCAACACCCTTGAAAACGGCCTCGCGCCCACCATGTCCCTCGGCTGCGGCTCCTGGGGAAACAACAGCATTTCCGAAAACCTGAGCTATAAGCACCTCATGAACGTGACCAAAATAGCCTACAAAATTGAGGACGTCAAAATTCCCAGCAACGAAGAGATCTGGGCGGACTGAGGTGACGCAGAATGGTCTATAAAAATATGGATGAGCTCCTTGAAAAGGTGCGCTCAGAGAAAAAGACAAAACGCCTCGCTGTGGCCGCGGCGGCGGACGAGCACGTGCTCGAAGCCGTACTCCGTGCTCGAAGCGAAAACATAATCGAACCCTATCTCATAGGCGATAAGGAAAAGATCTGCGCCATGCTCAAAGAGCTCGGCGGAGAGGTGGCGGATGACCGCATAATCGACGCTCCGGACGTGGACGAAGCAGCCGCAACGGCGGTAAGGCTCGTGGTGGAGGGCAAAGCGGATTTCCTTATGAAGGGCCTGCTCAACACCGCCAACATGCTCAGGGCGGTGCTCAACAAGGAATGCGGCCTCAGGACCGGCTCCACCCTCTCCCACATCTCCATAAATGAATCCCCCAACTATAAGAAGCTCTTCATCGTCACCGACGCCGGAATCAATATAGAGCCCAGCCTTGAAAACAAGCGGGATATTATAAATAACGCTGTTTCCGCCCTGCGGAGCATGGGCTACGACAAAGTCAATGTGGCGGTGCTCGCGGCCCTCGAAAAGGTGAACCCGAAAATGAAAACCACAGTTGACGCGGCGGAGCTCAAGGCCATGAACGAGCGCGGAGAGATTCCGGACTGCACCGTTGAAGGCCCCATTTCCATGGACCTTGCCATGGACGCCGAGGCCGCCAGAATAAAAGGCTTCACCAGCGAAGTGGTGGGCGACGCGGACGTCTTTGTGGTACCGAATATCGACTGCGGCAACATACTCAACAAAGCCCTGCGCTTCTTCGCAAAGGATAAACAGGTGGGGATAGTGCTCGGCGCAAAGGTGCCCATTGCCCTCACTTCAAGGGGCGCCACCGCTGAATCCAAATACATGTCCATAGTTGTGACCTCTGCTATGGTTTAAGATTTGTCCTAAAAAAACGAAAGGAGCGGTTAAAAACCGCTCCTTTCGTTTTGCCCGGCAGCCCTGAGCTGCTCGTATTTCTGCTTTGTGGCTTCGCCTCCGCGGAGATGGCGCTCAAGCTTATTCCGCTCGAGGACGCTTTTGACCTCGTGGTAGAGCGCCGGATTTATTTTTGAAAGCCTTTCTGAAACGTCTTTATGTACAGTGCTTTTGCTGACTCCGAATTTTTTCGCGGCGGCCCGGACGGTGGCCCCGTTTTCGATTATATATTCCGCCGCAGCGACGGCTCTTTCTTCCGGTAAACCTTTCATGACACAAACCTCCAAAAATGTTTGAGTATATAGCATATTCGGAGGAAAGGAATTTTATGTAACAAAAAAGCCGCGGGCAATTTTGCCCGCGGCATGTTTTTTGCGTGCTCAAAAATTGTTTTGAGCACGCAGATATTTAAGAAGCCCTTCGCACCCTTCGTTTACGTCCCGCCAGGTTATGTCGAAGCGGTCGCTATACCATGGGTCGGCAACCTCCCCCGGGCGGTCCGTAAAATCCATCAGAAGGTGAATTTTCCCGCAGGAGCCGCCGCCCGCAATGCGGCTTATGTTGCGGAAGTTGGCGTTATCCATGCCGATGATGAGATCATAATATTCAAAGTCCGCTTTAGTCACCTGGCGGGCGGTTTTGCCCGCACAGGATATGCCGTGCTCGCTGAGCATTTTGCGCACTGGCGGATAGACCGAGTTCCCGATTTCCTCGGTGCTGGTGGCGGCGGAGGCAATCTCAAATTCAGCTTCAAGCCCCGCTTTTTTGACCATATCTTTCATCACAAACTCAGCCATTGGGCTGCGGCAGATGTTGCCGTGGCACACGAAAAGAATTTTATTCATCTCAAAACTCCCCGCAATTTCATAAGGTTGTGCCGCCGCTGTGTTCAAGCAAAACCTTCAGTTTCGGAACGCATTCCTCACTGAGAAACGGCAGCAGCAGGCTGCAAAAGATTTCCGAAAGGGAAAAGCTGCTGAATTCAGGGAGGCTTCCGGGCCCGCCCATTTCGCACCAGTTCGAGAGCAGATGAGTAAAGGCAAAAGCCAGATCCTCAATGTCCCGGGAGGAAAAGCAAGGCTTTATTATCCCGTCCTTCTGCAGGCCGCTGAGGCTCGAAAAAAAGTAGGCATAGAGCATTTTCTGAAATTCTTTTTTCATTTTGGAAAAATACTCGGAACTTGCGGTAATGGCGCCCATATTTTTAAAGAAAAAGCTGTATTTTTCGTGGCTCTCCTCCGTTTTACGGAATGTGAGAAGGAGGTTTTGCAGGTTGCTTTCGCCTGTAAGCCCGGGAGTAAAATCCCGGGAGTAATCGTCGAGAAGGCCGGAAATTATGGCGGCCACAAGGTCGTCCTTCTTTTTGAAATAATAGGTCAGGTTGCCGACGGCCATGCCGGAGGACTTTGCGATTTCCCGCAGGGATACGTTTGCGTAACCCTTCTGATTAAAGAGTAAAACAGCGTTGTCACATATAAGTTGCTTTGCGTTTTTCATAAATTCACCATTTTGCAGTTGTTGAGCAGTGTATAGTTATATTTTACATAAACCCGGCGCTATGTCAATCAGTATTTGATATAATACTAAAGATTATATAAAAATAAAGTATATAAATCGACGGGAAAGAGCCTTTTTTGACCCGATTTGCGTTAAAAAACGCCGATTTCCGTAAAAAACATCACGTATGCCAGCTCCGGCCGGGGGAACTGAATTTATACGCCACAAAAAGGCTGTATATTTATTAACAAAAACTATTGATTTATTTTTCAGTACGGTGTACTATATGATTATAGTACATTGTACTACAACTATATAATATTGCAAAGGAGAAGAAACATGGAACTTGAAGGAAAAGTAGGAATCGTTACCGGAGGATGCAGCGGCATCGGCTATGCTATTGCGCAGCTCTTCCTGGAAGAGGGCGCTAACGTCGTTGTGGCGGATTACAACGCGAGCGGCGAGGAAATTGTCAGCAAGCTCGGCTACGGAGAAGACAGAGTCCGTTTCATCAGGACCAACGTGTCCAAAGAGGAAGACGTAAAAGCCATGGTGGATTTTGCAGTAGATGCCTTCGGCAAGGTTGACGCTGCTGTCGCCTGCGCCGGAGTTCCCGGAAGCGGCACCATCCTCGACCAGAGCCTTGACGACTGGCACAGAATACTCAGTGTCGACCTTGACGGCGTATTCCTCACCGGAAAATATGTCATCAACCAGATGCTTGAAAAAGGCATAAAAGGTTCTGTTATCAACATCTCCTCCATAGGCGGACTAATAGGCTTCCCCCACGACGTCACCTACTGCGCGGCAAAAGGCGCCGTCGTAAACCTTACCAGAAGCGAAGCTGTAAAGGTTGCTGAACAGGGAATCAGGGTCAACGCCATTGCTCCCGGATATATACATACCCCCATTCTGGACAACATACCCAACAAAGCCGACCTTGACATCGCAGTGGGCCTTCACCCGATGAAACGCTTCGGCGAGCCCAGAGAAATTGCGAACACTGCCGTATTCCTCGCCAGCGACAGAGCTTCTTTCATCACCGGTGTCACCATTCCTGTGGACGGCGGATACACCGCAGTGTAATACCTGCCAATTTGATAAAAACGCCTCCCTGCTTGACAGGAAGGCGTTTTTATTTTTTAGTAAGAAGTTCCGCTGCATAGCGGTTATGACGTTGCCCCTTTTGGCCGAGGGTAGCTTTTCGTTAGGAGCTCAAAAATTCCTGGCGGCTTTCGCTCTTGCAAGGGCGGGAAACAAGCGCTATAATGTTTTCAGAAAAAGTTTTCGGGAGGGAATATTATGCTAAGGCTCGGTTTTATCGGCGCCGGAAATATGGGCGGCGCGCTGGCGCTGGCCGCCGCAAAAAAGGAAGGAAACAGCATTTTGCTTTCGGATAAGATCCCCGGAAAGGCAGAGGCTCTGGCGGAAAAGACCGGCGGCAGCGCCGTTTCCAATGCGGAGATCGCCGAGAGGGCGGATTATATTTTCCTTGGCGTAAAGCCCCAGATGCTCGCCGAGACCGTCGGAGAAATAAAGGACGCGCTCAAAGAGAGGACGGACCGTTTCGTGCTCGTGACCATGGCCGCCGGCACCTCCATGGAGAAAATAAACGAGCTGGCGGGCGGGAGTTACCCCATTATACGCATAATGCCGAATACGCCCGTTTCCGTGGGCGAGGGAATGGTGCTCTATACCTCCGGTTACGGCGTCACCGACGGGGAGCTGGGCGCGTTTCTCAGCGCTTTCAGCGAGGCCGGGCGCTTTGCGGAAATTCCCGAAAGGCTCATTGACGCCGGTGCTTCCGTTGCGGGCTGCGGCCCCGCATTTGTGGACCTCTTTGCGGAGGCCCTGACGGACGGGGGCGTCGCCTGCGGCATCCCCAGAGCGCTTGCGCAGGAGCTTGCGGCCCAGATGATATACGGCTCCGCAAAGCTGATACTTGAAAGCGGGAAACACCCGGGTGAGCTCAAGGACGCTGTGTGCTCCCCCGGCGGCACCACCATTCAGGGCGTTCGTGCCCTCGAGGAGGGGGCTTTCCGCGCCTCGGTCATGAATGCTGTCATAGCGGCCTATGAGAAGAATTTTAACCTATAAAAATAAAGGGGCGGGATTTCCCGCCCCTTTATTTTTTTATAATCAGTTCATCATTCTTATCTGCTGGCCGGTGATAAGCGGGTAGCTTATGAGCAGCGCGGAGTCAAGATTCTCGCGGCGCATATCAATGCCGGTTATCTGGCTGTTTTCATAGGTGGTGTAGTAATATATACCCTTATCCGTATTGCAGCAGGAGGAATATATGGTGATTTCGTATTTTCCTCCGCCCATATGGACGCAGCCGCGCTGCTGGGCGACGGAGCCGAGAATGTGGAAGAACTGGCTTATGCTCTCGGATTCCGAGTCTCCGGAAAGGGAATTGAGCTTTGTGAAGGCGGCCTTTACGAAACGGGAAGCGGAGGAAAGGTCCCCGGGAAGGCCCATGGCGCCCATGCCGCGGCTGTAAGTTTCAAGGGATACCTTGTCAGAAAAATTGTTGACCGGCGCTTCGGTGGAAAGACTCATGTAGTTGCAAAGGTTGGTCATGTGGTAATCAAAAGTGGGGTTGTTCGTGAGGATGCCCACAGGGTTGTCATAGACCTTGAGCCCGTCCCTGACGGATTCCACGGTGATGGACTCGTTCCTGTCGGAAATTATCCAGTGCAGGGTGGCGAGGGGCAGCTCGGGGCTGAAATTTATGTTTACAAGGTTTATCCTGTCAAGGAGGGCTCTCGCCTCGGAGACGTCGGCGCACTGGCCCAGAATCCAGGGAATGAACTCAAAGGGGGTCACGTTGTCCCGGCCTTCCGCCTCGGGCTTATAGTCCGCGTTGCCCGGGAAATTGAGCCCCGCCATGGAAAGGCCCTTTTCGTTGGTGGCGTCGTAGTAGAGCGGGTAGCTGTTCATGACCGTCGCCATGCCTATCATGGCGTAATGTTTTTCGAGGGCGGGCATTTTGCGGAAGTTCAGGACAAAATTCCTCGGCGTCACGGTGACGCTTTCGTTGTAGGAATATTCAAGGTCCAGATTCCGCCCGAAATAGTGGTCCTTGGTTTTATAGGTCGCTGCGGTGCACATTTTATTTTCTCCTTTTTTGTTTTACATTTATAGTTTTTCTCCGAAAAGCAATATTACACCGAAATTTTGTTTCTTTAGCGAACAAAATGTAAATTAAAGGTTAATAAACAGCCTTGAATATTCCGGAAAACTGTGCTACTATATAGTCAGAAAACATGAAAAGGGTGAAAGAATGCGCAGATAATCCGTTTTTTAAGTAAGTAAACGAAACATTGCTTTTCGGCTTTGCTCCGCCTTTTGGCGAGGGCTTTGGTGCTTACGGAAAAAACGAGGATTATTGACGCATGCCGCCCTTTATTTTTATATAAAGAGGTCTCTTTTGCCTGCGCCCAAAGTCTGTTTTCCGTGCTGCCGGAAAGCGGGCTTTTTTGTTAAAGGAGGCGCAGTGTATGCTTCAGATAAAAAATTTGACGGCCCTTCACAGCAGGGACTCCCACCTGCTGTTTGAGAATTTTTCATTTGCCCTCAACGACGGGGATAAAGCCGCCGTCATCGGGGAGGAGGGCAACGGCAAATCGACCCTTTTGAAACTCATATATGACCCCGCCATCGTGGAGGACTATATAGAGTATTCCGGAGAAATAGTTCGTGGAAACTCCGTACTCGGATATTTTGCCCAGGAGCTCACCCCGGAGGAAAAGGAGCAGTCCGTCATGGATTTCTGCTTCTCCGCACCGGGCTTTGGGGAGCTTTCGCTGGCGGAGCTGTCGGAGCTTTGCTCCGACATGGGAATGGACATTTCCCTCTGCTGGTCCGACAGAAAAATGGAGACCCTCTCCGGCGGAGAAAAAGTAAAGGTGCGCATGGCGGCCATGCTCGCGGCTAAACCGGACGTGCTTCTTCTCGACGAGCCCTCAAACGACATTGATATAGAGACCCTTGAGTGGCTGGAGGGCTTCATAAATACCTGCGGCAAGTCCATACTTTTCATTTCCCATGATGAGACACTTCTCGAGAACACCGCAAACGTCATTATCCACATCGAGCAGCTCAGACGCAAGACGGTTTCCCGGACGACTGTGGCTCGCCTCCCCTACCGTCAGTACGTGAAAGAGCGCCTTTCGGGCTTTGAGCACCAGGAGCAGATGGCCAGGAGCGAGGAACGGGATTTCAAAAAGAAAATGGAGCGCTTTAACCGCATACGGGAAAAAGTTGAGCATGAGCAGGAGAATATCTCCCGGTGCGACCCCCACGGCGGGCGCCTGCTCAAAAAGAAGATGCACACGGTGCAGTCCATGGGGCGGCGGTTTGAGCGGGAGTCCGAAAACATGACCCAGCGCCCGGAGAGCGAGGACGCCATTTTCCTGCGCTTTGGGGAAAACGCCGCCCTGCCCGCCGGGAAAACCGTGGTGGAAACGGAGTTTACTGAGCTTTTTGCCGGGGAAAAGCTTCTGGCAAAAAATATTAATCTCAGCATCCGCGGCGGCGACAAGGTCTGCATCATCGGGAGAAACGGCGCGGGGAAAACCACCCTCCTGCGCAGAATCGCAGAGGAGCTCCTTGGGCGCAGCGACGTAAGGGCGGCCTACATGCCGCAAAACTATGAGGAAGGGCTGGACCTTTCCGAAAACCCAGTGGATTTTCTCGCAAAAAAGGGTGACAAGGAGGAGACGACGAGGATCCGCACCTACCTTGGCAGTATAAAATATACCCCGGAGGAGATGGCCCACCCTGTTTCGGACCTCTCCGGAGGGCAGAAAGCCAAGCTCTTTTTTGCGAAAATGGCCCTCGGGGACTATAACGTGCTCATTCTCGACGAGCCCACCCGGAACCTTTCGCCTCTCTCCGGCCCTGCCGTAAGGCAGGTGCTCTCGGATTTTCCGGGTACCATTATAAGTGTTTCCCACGACAGGAAATATATATCTGAGGTCTGCGAAAAAGTTTACGAGCTCAGCGAAAAGGGTCTTGAAAGGGTGTACCTGGAATAATTTCAAAAAAACTTTTTCAAACATATTGACTATTTATTTTAAACAGAATATAATATTTATAGAAAAAATGTATAAAGCGAATGTGCTTTGAGCCGCAAAAGAAAGTGCGGTTACGTTCCTCCATATTTTAGAAGGCGCGGCACTTGATTTTCCCAAATCCAGGATATGGAGGAAGGACAGATCACTGAAAAGTAAGCGCAGTCAAAACATCAGCCAATGAAAAAGTACCGCTTCCCAGCTGGGGAAGCGGTACTTTTTACGTTTAATGAATTATTTTCCGCCTCCGCGACAAAAATAAAAGCGGAGGCGCTGTTTTTTATGAGGCTTAAAATTTTTTCGCTCGCCTTTGCGGCGGGCTTTGTTTTTTTCTTCTCAATAGCTGCGATATACGTCTACCGCTTTTCAGGCGAGGCTTCGGAAGAGCCGGAAATAACGGAGGAGGAGACGCCCTTTCTGGAGGACAGCTCCGCCGTTTTCCTCCTCGCCTTTGAAAACGGCGGGGAATACGGCCCTTTCACCCTTATATCCTTCGACGCGAAAAACGGGCGTATACCGGTTTTCACCTTTTCCTCCATGACCGCCATGACCTATTCCGGCGTGACGCTCCCTGCGGGCAAGCTCTTTGCGGAGGTTTCCCGGGAGATCTTTGCGGGAACTGTGGAATCCCAGCTCGGGGTGGAGCTTTCGGGCTATTTTATATGGAACAAAAGCAGCGCGGAGGAAATAATATTAAAAACCGGCAGCTTTGACTACATTCTGCCGGGGAGCCTTTATTATTCCGACGGCACCCGCTACGTTAACCTTGCCGCCGGGGTGCAGAGCATGACCGGCAAGAAGGTTTTTGACATAGTGACCTATCCGGACTTTTCCGAGGCGGAACGCTGCGACACGGTGTCGCGGATCTTTGCCGCTTTTTTTGAGCGCAGGCTGCGGCGTTTCCTCCCGGAGAGCGGAAACATATATACCACCATCTATAAATATACCGAAACGGACGTCACAGCCCTGGACGTCGGAAAGTATCAGGAGCTTATAAAAGTGCTCGCGTCGGGGGGAAACTGCGTTTCAAGCCACGTTACGAACGACGTGGAACGGGACCCGGAGAGCGGGCTCATATATCTTTCCGAGGGAACTAAGGCGAGGGTCAGGAAGTATTTTTCTTAAGGAAATCTTAAAGGTTTTGGTAATTGTTTCTTAAAATTATTTTTACTATGATTTTGTCATGGACAAAAACAAAAACTGATTTTGAGGGACAGACGTTATGGAAATTCTTAAAACCTTAAATTTCATAATCGCGGCGGTTTTCTTCATCTGCTACGCCTATCAGTTCTTTTATATCCCGGCCGTGCTCATAAAGAAGGACAGGCCCCACTCCCCGGAAAAGAAGCACCGCTTTGCGGTGCTCATCTGCGCAAGGAACGAGGAGAACGTCATAGCAGGGCTCATCAGGAGCATACATCAGCAGACCTATGACCGGAACCTTGTGCGCATTTTCGTAATGGCGGACAACTGCACGGACCGCACCGCAAATGTCGCCCGAAACGCCGGCGCCGTGGTATATAAGCGCACAAACGCCCAGCTTGTGGGGAAGGGCTACGCCCTCGAGGCGCTGCTAGAAAACATCGGCAGGGATTACCCGAGAAACTATTTCGACGGTTTTTTCGTATTTGATGCGGATAATATCCTCGACAGAAATTACATTGCCGAGATGAACAAAACCTTTTCCGACGGGAACGACATCATAACCAGCTACCGCAACTCCAAAAACTACGGTGGGAACTGGATTTCCGCCGGGTACGCCCTCTGGTTTTTGCGGGAGTCCCGCTACCTCAACCACGCGAGAATGCTCCTCGGCACCAGCTGCGCCGTTTCCGGCACGGGATTTTTTTTCAGCCGCAGAATACTGGAGAAAAACGGCGGCTGGAAATTTCACCTTCTGACCGAGGACATTGAGTTCACCGTACATAATATCGTGAACGGGGAGAAGGTCGCATTCTGCCCAAATGCCGTGCTCTATGATGAGCAGCCCACCTCCTTCCGCCAGTCCTGGCTCCAGCGCATGCGCTGGGCAAAGGGATATATCCAGGTGTACCGCCGCTACGGAAAGGACCTCGCAAAAGGAGCTGTGAAAGGGAACTTCTCATGCTTTGACATGGCCATGGCCATAATGCCAGCGGCGGTGCTCACCGCGGTGAGCCTTGTCATAAACTCAGCAATGGCCGCCATAACGCTTATGAACGGCGGCAGCATCGTGCCGATACTCATTTCCCTCGGCCAGAGCGCCCTTAACATATATCTGACCCTTCTGTTCATAGGCAGCATCACCACCGCCACCGAGTGGAAAGCGATACACACCTCCGCGGCAAAGAAAATACTCTATGTCTTCACCTTCCCGCTTTTCATGTTCACATATATTCCCATTTCCTTCTCCGCGATTTTCGCAAAGGTCGAGTGGAAGCCCATTGCCCACAGCGTCAACGTAAACCTCGCGGAGTACTGCACAAGAGAAAGCGCCTGAATTTTTCTGCGCGGCGGCGGGCCGCCGCCGGCGTCCGCCTTCCCCCGAGGCTTCCGACACATGATGGTGCGGCTGTGCCGCCCGGGCTTCGGCAGCGGCCCGCTGCCGCGCAGAGCGCCGCTTTCAAAGGCGGCAGGGCAGTTTGAGGAGGCTTAAAAATGATTGAAAGCAAAAGCAGGCTCTTTAGCAGGGTCATAGGGGCGGCGCTCTGCGTCGCTATGCTCTGGTTCGGCGCCGCGGTGACGGATTACATAATGGTCATAGGGCTTTACAGGGAGCCTCTTTTCTGTATTTCCGCCGATGCCGATGAAAACGGCGGCACCTTCAACGGAGTGGGCTATTCCTACACCATAGAGGGCAACTTCGGGCGCGGGCCGGACATTTCCTCGGACCCCTACGGTGCGCACTACGCCCGGCTTGACGTTCTGGGCTTTAAGGCAAAGCAGATATACCGGGGCGTCCATGAATAATTTTGCATTCCTTCTGAACATATAGAAAGATCCGCCTGCCGTTTTACTCCTACCGGCAGGCGGATCGCTTTTTGCAGATTATTTTATGAGGCCGCTTACGGCGGCAATGACGTCGGCGGAAACCTCCTCCGGCGTCCTTGAGCCGTCCACAATCACTATGTTGTCCCGACCCTTGAGCATGTCGAAAACTATGCCATAACGTCGGCGGGTCTCGGCGATTATTGCGCTGTTTTCTTCGTATATTTCAAAATGGCTGCGCCCGGCGCGGATGTGCTCAAGGCATTTTTCCGGGTCGAGGTCGATGAAAACGCAGATGTCCGGCTTTTCGATGACGGGGCTGTTGAGGTTCATATCCGCCACCCACTGCAGGTCCCCGTCCACCCCCTGATAGGCCAGGGAGGAATAGTAGTAGCGGTCGCACACGACGTCCGTGCCGCTTTCAAGGTACTGCTTTATGCCGCTTTTCGGGCTCACGTTGTGGGCCACCCTGTCCGCCAGGAACATGGCCGCAAGCTCCTCCGTGGTGCGGGGGTGCTCCCCGCCGAGGCCGTCCCTCACCATTCCGCCGAGGCCGCTCTCGGTGGGCTCGGCCGTGTGGTGCACCCTGCGGCCAAGGCTGCGCAGGTATTTTGCCAGAAGGTTTGCCTGGGTGCTTTTGCCGGAGCCGTCCACACCCTCTATTACGATGAAAAGTCCGCGTTTATTTTCCAAAATCGAGACCTCCGAAAATTTATTTCCAAGTTTAATTATATATCGCAGGAAATAGCTTGTCAAACCGCTTTTTTGCTTTTCAACTGCGGTGAAATGTGTTATTATATTAATATATAACGCTGATAAGCGCCGAAGGCGCGGGAATTTTTAAAGGGGGTCAGACCATGGACGATTACATTGAAGCCAGCCTTTTTGAACAGCCGTTTTTGAGCGCGGTGATAGTGGCCGCCGGAAGCTCCGCCCGCATGGGCGGGGAGGATAAGCAGTTCCTTCCCATTGCCGGCGTGCCGGTGCTGGGGCGCACCCTGCTCGCTTTTGAGCACTGTGACGCCGTTTCGGAGATAATCGTCGTCACAAAGCCTGACTCCATTGAAAAAGTCAGGGAGCTTTGCAGGGAGCAGAGCATAACGAAGCTCGCCGCGGTGGCCGAGGGCGGCGCCACCCGGGCGGAATCCGTCAGAAACGGCGTGGCCGCCGTTTCCGAAAGCTGTGATTTCGTGGCCATTCAGGACGGCGCCAGGCCCCTTGTCCGCCCGGAGGACATAACCCGCTGTGCCCATGACGCCTTCCGCTGCGGCGGCGCGGTGCTCGCCGTACCGGTGACGGACACCATAAAATACGGCAAGAAAAACGGCTTTGTGGAGTATACCCCCGCGAGGGAAAAGCTCTTTGCCGTGCAGACGCCCCAGATTTTTGACGTGGAAATCTACCGCTCGGCCATGGAGAGAGCTTTCAGGGAGCTTTCGGACTGGACGGACGACAGCCGGATTTTTGAAAACGACGCCCGAAAGGTGTTCCTCACCCCCGGAAGCCGGGACAACATAAAAATCACCTCCCCGGAGGATATAGCTGTGGCGGAGGCGCTGCTCAGGCTGAGAGAACAGCGCTGAGGCGGCGCGTTTCCGAAAATCAAGCAAAACGGAAGGAGAAAGCTATGTTCAGAATAGGTCACGGATACGATGTGCATAAATTGGTGCCGGGGAGAAAGCTCATCCTCGGCGGAGTGGAAATTCCGTATGAAATGGGCCTTTTGGGCCACTCTGACGCGGACGTCCTGACCCACGCGGTGATGGACGCCATTCTCGGCGCGGCGGCTCTGCCGGACATAGGCCGCCGCTTCCCGGACAAGGACCCGCAGTACGAAGGAGTGAGCAGCATGGCGCTGCTCGCGGACGTCATGGGCGAAATATCCCGCCTTGGATATGCTGTTTCAAACATCGACTGCACCATAATCGCAGAAAAGCCGATGCTCAAACGGTATATTGAGCACATGAGGGAGAATCTCGCCGCGGGTTTGAGCACGAGCACCGCGAACGTCAACGTCAAGGCCACCACGGAGGAGGGCCTCGGTCTCGGGGGAGCGGGCATAGGCGCCCACGCGGTGGTGATCCTCCAGCAGCAGAATTTCATCGGCGGGGTGCTTTTCTGAGGCTGTATCGGAATTTTTTTGAAAAATTTATTGTATAGCTTATTGCTATGAATTGATTCTCATGTTATACTTATTTAGTTTAGAATATTTATTTAAAGGGAAAATCAAACAGTTATGATGATATCAACAAAAGGCCGCTACGGCCTCAGGCTGATGCTGGACCTCGCTAAGGAAAGCCACGGAAGGCCTGTTCCGGTAAAGGAAATTGCCAAACGGCAGGAAATAAGCGACAAATATCTCGAGCAGATCATAAGCCAGTTTTCAAAGGCCGGTCTTGTGAAAAGCGTGCGGGGCGCCCAGGGCGGATATGTGCTCACAAAGCCCGCAAACGAAATCACAGCCGGAGAGGTGCTCCGGGCGGCGGAGGGCAGCATAGCCCCGGTGGAATGCTGCGAGATAGGCTGCGAGCACTCCGACGGCTGCATAACCTACGGACTTTATAAGCGCATTATGGACGCCGTGGACAGCGTTGTGGACTCCACGACCATTGCCGATATGCTTGCGGATGCCGGGACAGATACGGAATGATCCGTTTAATTTAACACAAACTTCACATTTATCTTATTGTGTTTGGGCCGCTGTGCGGTTATAATTATACCTATAGTTTATTTTTTAATAACAGGAAATCTTTGATGCTCGAAAGGGGAGCTTTTAATAATGTTTTTCAATCAGGATATCGGTATCGACCTCGGTACTGCTAACACTCTTATTTTTGCAAAGGGCAAGGGCATAATCATGCGCGAGCCCTCCGTAGTCGCGGTGGACACCAGAACGGACACCGTCCGCTACGTCGGACAGGAGGCAAAGGACGTCATCGGCCGTACCCCCGGCTCCATTGTGGCTGTAAGGCCGCTTAAGGACGGCGTTATCGCGGACTTTGACATCACCGCGAGCATGCTCCAGATTTTTATTAAAAAAGTTTTCAACAACTCCATATTCGCAAGACCGAGAGTTGTCATCTGCATTCCCTCCGGCGTAACCGAGGTTGAGCGCAGAGCTGTGAAAGAGGCCGCCATGAAGGCCGGCGCCCGTCACGTATCCATCATAGAGGAGCCCATGGCTGCGGCCATCGGTGCGGGGCTTCCCGTTGCCGACGCCTGCGGCAGCATGGTCGTGGACATCGGCGGCGGCACCAGCGAGGTGGCCGTAATCTCCCTCGGCGGCATTGTCGCCTCCAAATCCGTCCGCGTGGGCGGCGACGAATTTGATGCCGCAATTATCTCTTACATAAAGAGAAAATATAACCTTCTCATAGGCGAGCGCTCCGCAGAGGCCATAAAAATGACCGTAGGCTCCGCATTCCCCTTTGAGGAGGAGCTTGAAATGGAAATAAAGGGCCGCAACCTTGTGGACGGCCTGCCGAAAAATATGTTCATCACCAGCGAGGAAATAAGGGACGCCCTTTCCGACCCGCTTTCCTCCATTATGGACGCCATCAAATCCACCCTTGAGCGCACTCCTCCGGAGCTCTCCGCGGATATTATCGACCACGGCATCACCCTCACCGGAGGCGGAAGCCTGCTTCACAATATCGACAAGCTCATCTCCAAAGAGACCGGCATGCCTGTTTATATTGCCGAGAATGCTCTCGACTGCGTGGCCACCGGCGCAGGCCAGGTGCTCGACAACATCGACCTTCTCAAAGAGGTCGTTTCCGACAGTGAGCGCAGGCTCGGATGATTTTGAAATTTTGAGCACGGTTCATGGAGAGACAGTAAAAGGTTTCTCCATGAATTTTGTTTATATGCGCCCACAAATTCTGCCGGCAGATTTATAGGAAGGAGGTAAGGGCAGATTGCAGAAATTTTTCAAAAGCTGGTATTTTAAAGTCCTTTGCGGCCTCGCGATCCTCGCTGTGGCCCTTATGATCCGCGCTGCGGCGTCCGGAAGCGCGGACGTATTCCTGTCGCAGGCGGTTTCCGTCGTGTCCCAGCCCTTCCTCAAGTTCAGCGCCTCAGTGACAAATTCCGTCAACGATTTTCTGGACCGTTTTGCTCGGTCGGAGGATATATATCTTGAGAATCAGGAGCTCAAGGAGCAGATCCGGGAGCTTAATGAAAAGCTGAAGGATTACGAGAACGTGAAGCGCGAAAATGAGCAGTTCCGGGAGTTTCTCGAGCTCAAGGAGAACAACCCGGACTACGATTTTGCCACCGCCACGGTCATCGGCCGTGACGCAAACAGCCGCTTCTCCTCCTTTACTATAGACAAGGGCAGCCTTGACGGAATAGAGGAGGCGGACCCTGTCATCACCTCGGACGGCCTTGTGGGCATTGTCTGGGAGGTGGGGCTCACCTATTCCCACGTCCGCACCGTGCTCGACATAGCCGTGGAGGTGGGCGTATACGGCGTATCCACCAGGGACAGCGGCATACTTTCCGGCGATATTTCCCTTGCCTCGGAGGGGCTCTGCCGCCTGAGCTATCTTCCGAAAAACAGCGGCATAGCTTCCGGCGAGCTCATTGTGACCTCCGGCATCGGAGGCGTGTTCCCCAAGGATATAGTGGTGGGAACGGTAAAATCCATAAGCCTTGACAGCAACGGGCTCTCCCTGACGGCGCAAATTGAGCCCACAGCGGACATAGCAAACGTTACGGACGTCCTCGTCATAAAATACTTCAAGGGCCAGTCCACTGCCTCAGCGGAGCAGACGGCGGGTGCGGAAGGCGGCGAAGCAGAGTGACAAAATACTTCCGCCGCAAGCTGCTCAAATTTTTTGTGTATGCTGTCATAGTGTTTTTTTCGTACATAATCCAGTCCACTCCGGGGATTCTGGAATTTCAGGGCATAAGCCCGATACTCGTGCTGCCCGCCTGCATATGCCTTGCGATCTATGAGGGCGAATTTGCCGGCGGGCTTTTCGGATTTTTCGCGGGGCTTTTCTGTGACAGCGCCGCGGAGACCGTTTTTGGCTTCAACGCCCTCATGTATCTGGTTTTCTGCACCTTTGCGGGGCTTTTTGCCATTTATCTTTTCAGAAGAAGCACCATGAACGTGATGCTCGTCTGCCTTATGGCGGTTTTTATGCGGGCGCTTTTGGAATTCTTCTTTGTGTTCGTTTTGTATGGATATGAGGAGCTTTCCGGGTTTTTCTACCTCGAAATTGCCCCCCAGGCGGTTTATACGTCGCTTTTCTCTCTGCCTTACTGCCTGCTTTTCCGCTGGCTGCACAGCAAATTTGAGCCGGAGGAAGCAAGAGAATAATATTCCGACTTTTTTTGAACACAAAAGGGAAATATAATAGAGAAAACATTTTAAATGCGGAAAGGAGACGGCGCTTTGGACGAGAGGAACGGAAATGTGCAGAGATGGAGACAGCTTGTCGTTATCGGCCTGGTGCTTATCTCTGTTTTCGGGGTCATGGTACGGCTCATGACCATGCAGATAGTAAACGGCGAAGCATATCAGTCCTACCTGACTGAGGGCTATTCCGTCACAAAGACCATTGAGGCCGCCAGGGGCGATATTGTGGACTGTTACGGGCGTTCCCTTGCGGTAAACCGCGTGTGCTACGACATAAGCATTGACAAAAACAACATAGTGGCGGGCAGCGAAAATTCCATTATAATGGAGCTCATAGCTATCCTCGAGGAAAACGGCGAGGATTGGATAGACAACCTGCCTCTGACGAAGGAAGCCCCATTTGAATATGCCGGAACGGATACGGCCAGGGCGAGGCTCAGGAAGATCCTCGGCCTTGCGGATTTTGCCTCGGCGGAGGACGTGGTGTACCGGCTCAAAGAGCGCTACGGGCTCGAGGACATGAGCGATGAGGACTTCCGCAAGGTCGCCGGCGTCCGCTATGAAATGGAGCGCGTGGGCTTCAACTACGTCACGCCCTATACCTTTGCGGAGGACGTTTCCGAAGCGACCATAAATATAATCAGCGAGCGCAGGTATTATTTTCAGGGCGTGGAAATAGTGGAGAGCTATGAGCGCGAATATCCAAACGGCGACATAGCCCCGCATATAGTCGGCATAACCGGCATCATATATGAGGAGGAGTATGAAAACCTCGACCACAGCGTCTACGGCATGAACGACATAATCGGCAAGAGCGGCATTGAGCTGGCCTTTGAATCAGTGCTCAAGGGACACGACGGCACCGTTAAGGTCACCTATGACGACAACGGTGAAATTGTCAGCGAGGAGGTTATTGACCCGCCGGTACCAGGAGGCACCGTGGTTTCCACCATAAATATAGACCTTCAAAGGGTGGCGCAGGAGGCCCTTGAAAAACAGATACTCTACCTTCGCAACAACGCGGAGGCCGGAAAAGGCAAGGAGTCCGAGGGCGGAGCAGCCGTCGTCATAAAGGTCGGTACGGGCGAGATACTTGCGGCAGCAAACTATCCGTCCTATGACCTCTCCACCTACTATCAGGACTATGCTTCGCTCCTTGAGACGGACTACAATCCGATGTTCAACCGCTGCACGGAGGGGCTTTACGCCATAGGCTCCACGTTCAAGCCCGTGGTGGCCACCGCCGCCCTCCAGCTTGGATATATAAACCAAAGAACTACCGTCACCTGCAACAAGGTATATACCTACTATTCGGACTACCAGCCCACCTGCCTTGGCACTCATGGCTCCCTCAACGTGATACACGCCCTCGGATATTCCTGCAACGTGTTTTTCTATGAAATAGGCCGCCAGCTGGGCATTGACAATATCCGCCAGTACGCCTATTATTACGGGCTCGGAGAGCCCACGGGCATTGAGCTGAAAGAGAGGGTTGGCCAGGTTTCAAACCCGGACTACGCCGCTGACAGGGGCATAACCTGGCAGAAGGGCGACGTGCTCCAGACGGCTATCGGCCAGAGCTACAGCCTTTTCAGCCCCATACAGATGGCGAACTACGTCGCTACCATAGCCAACAAAGGCGTCAGGGTGAACGCCCACTTCGTCAGCAGCGTAAATTCCTACGATTTCAGCGAGGTGCTCTATGAGACGCCCATAGAGGTGCTTTCGGACATGGAAATGACGGATTACACCTATGAAACCGTTCTCGCGGGAATGCTCCAGTCCTCACAGGATTCCTCCGGCATGGTGTGGCGCGACTTTGACATGAAGGTCGCCTCCAAAACCGGCACGCCCCAGACGAGCACCGCCACGGTGAACAGTACCTTTATCTGCTTTGCCCCTGCGGATGACCCGGAGATAGCCATTGCCGTCGTCATTGAAAAGGGCTGGCAGGGCTACACCGCGGCCCCGGTGGCAAGGGAGATAATCGAGTATTATTTCAGCGACAGCGGTACCGACAGCAGCGGCGGAGACACGGGCATCTCTTAAACATGAGCTGCGCTGCACTCATGCGCAGATTTGCAGAATAAAAAAGCCCTACGGAAATTCCGGAGGGCTTTTTTAGTTTCTGCGTCAGGTACGGTTACTGGTCGTTCCTCGGGGCGTACATCTGCTGGAAATACTTATAAAGGACGGAGTCGTCCTCCTTTGCGTAGCCGCAGCTCACAGCGTTATTGTACTGGGTGAGAACGGTATTCGCAATAATGGGGGTGATGCCGACGCCCTGCGCAAGGGCGACGCCGCAGGCGTTGTCCTTGCGGATAAGCTCGTTTGTGGCGGTGGGGTCGTCGTATTTGTCAATGGCGATGCGGTAGCCGGTCTCCCGGAAAAGCCCGCAGTTGGTGGCGGCGGCGGAGTTCGCCACTATGTCATAAAATTTCATTTTGTCCACGCCGACCCTGTCAGCGACGGTCATAACCTCGCAGATGCAGGCGTTGATGACGGCGTACATGGTGTTGTTGAGCAGTTTGAGCTTGTTGCTTGCGCCGATGTCGCCGACGCGCTCAACCTTCTTTGCAAAGGTCAGAAGGACGGGAGTCATCTCCTTGATGGCCTCGGCGTCGCCGCCTGCGGGAATGACCCATTCACCCACGGCAATGGGCTTGCCGAGAATGGAGGACTCCACAAAGACAGCGCCGGTGTCCTTGAAAATATCGGCTATCTGATAGGAATACTCCGGAGTGGTGGTGCTGGTCTCAAAAATGATATGGCCCTCCCCGACGTGGGGAGCGATCTCGCCCGCTACCATAAGGGAGATTTTCGGGTTTGAAAGGCTTACAAGGACTTTTTTAACGGTTTTTACAAGCTCCACGTTGTTTGAAACGATGATTGCGCCCTTTTCTCTGCAGTGCTCCTGGGTTCTGGGGTCCGGGTCGGATACATATACCTCGTAGCCCGCGTCGACCATATGCTCGACCATGAGCCTGCCCATAATTCCTGCGCCGATAAGACCGACTTTTTCTTTCATAACGGTTACTTCCTTTACATTTAAATATATTTATACATTAAAGCATCCATTCCGGCGAAGGCCGGAATGGGTGCTTTAAATCTGCGCTTTTCAGAAAAGAGGTTCGTTTAGGATCAAAGTGCCATAAGTGCACGGATGAACATATCGCCGCCGACGATGAGGAGGCAGACATATACGCATTTGAGGAACTGCTCGCGGTTGATCTTCTTGTGGAAGAGATGTCCGAGATAGAAACCGAGGGCTGCGAGCGGAACACCGATTGCAAGTGCGCTCCAGAGAACGGGGGTGTCATAGCGGCCCTGGCTGTACTGGGAAACCATGTTGAAGCAGGTGTTCATGATGATCCAGACCCAGGTCATGGTTGCACGGAAGCAGCTCTTGTCTTTAACGGAATAGAGGGTGTAAACGGTGATCAGCGGACCGCCGATGTTGAAAGCGCCGTGTACGCAGCCGCCGAGGAGGAGGCAGCCATAGCGGAAGGCTTTCATAAGAGGAGTGTTGGCCTTGGCCTGTTCTTCTTCGGATTCAGGGTCATAGCCCTCTTTGATTCTCTTGGGGTCACGGATAAATGCGTTGTAGATGTTTTTAAGTGCGATAGCAGTAACAATGCCGCCGATAGCTACTTTTGCATGAACAGCAGAGATGGATCCGAAGATCATGTTGCCGATGATCATGCCGGGAGCCATGAGTATGCAGATCTTGAGAAGATCCTTCCAGGCAACCTGCTTGAAGCATTTGATGCCGAGGAAGTAGAGCATGGGCATGGTGATGAGGGTGCCGTAGGGAACGCCGACATCAGTTCCGAGGAGTCCGGTTACGACAGGAGCAGCAATAACAGTGGCTCCGAAGCCGGTGCACCCCTGTACAAAGTGGGAGATAATCTCCATTAAACCGACAATAACATAACTAAAATCGAATGTCATTTTTTTCAGTTCCTTTCTTTTGAATTTCTCTTTGCCTGAACTTGCTTCTGCCGCATTAAGTAAATTTCCAGCCGCTTATTTTTTAGAAATCCCCTCACATAGCAGAACGTGATGACGGTTTCGGCTTTTGCCTATCTCCTTTCATCGACTTAATTATAGAAAATCCGTTTTAAAAAGGCATCATTCAAACCGTTAAAACAATATTCACAATTTCGCAATTTTGACATAATTTTTTTCCGCTTTTGTCGCTTTGCACATTAAAAATGTTAATTTTTTAGCTAAAACGGCAATTTTGGAGGATATTCAGAAAAATCCGCCGCCGTGAAGCAGTGAAATTGCTATAAACATTGTCAAAAATGACCCTGCGCAACTTGTCACCACAAGGGCCGCGGCCAGCCCGTCGTCGCCGGACATCTGCTGCGTCATGGCAAAGGAGGCTGTGGCGGTGGGCGAAGCGAAAACCGCCGCGCAGACCGCAAGGTCAGCCCCCCTGAAGCCCAGAAGCACCGCGGCAGTTATGAATATTGCCGGGACTATGACGAGCTTTCCGAGGACGCCTGCGGCGATGGCTTTCTCCTTGCCTTTAAAAATTCCGAAGGTCAGAAATCCCCCCAGAGCTATGAGCGAAACCGGCGTCGCCGCCTTTGCGGCGGAGTCCATGGCGCTCTCTATGACCGCCGGGAAACGCACCCCAAAGATAAGCGCCAGAAGCCCGAGCACGCAGGCGAGCACAAGCGGATTTTTTGCGATGCTCATGAGGATTTTTCGGGGATTGATGCTCTTTTCCCCCTCTCCGTAGACCGCCAGAGCCACGGTGGAATATATCCCGTACAGAGGGAGCACTATTGCCGCCATGAGGGCGGCAAGGCCGCTCTCCTCACTGCTGCAGAAGGCGGCGGCCACGGCGTAGCCGTATACTGCGAAGTTGCTCCGCACAGCGCCCTGTATTATGACGCCACGGCGACTGTTGTCCTTTTCAATGAGGGGCACTGTAAGGAAAGCCAATGCAAAAGCGAGGCTCACGCTGACGGCTATGAAAACCGTTAGCCCCGGCTTCAGAATGGACAGGGAGCTTTGATATATGTTATAGAACATCATCACCGGCAGGAAGAATTTGAAGGCCGCGGCGTTCATCTGCCTGACCGTGTGCTCGTCTATGACGCCTGTCCGGCGGAGCAGAGCGCCGGCAAAAATCATAAGGAAAATGGGGATAAGTATGTCGAAGGATATTTTTATGCTTTCCATCTGGGCCTTTCTTTAAATGCAAAAGTGCGGCGGCAACAGCCGCCGCACCCTTGCGGAGTTTACTATCAGTCAAAGGAGAGTTCTGTACGTTCGATAATGTCGCGCTGGAGCGCTTTTCCGAGATCTACGAAATATGCGCTGTAGCCCGCGACCCTTATGAGAAGGTGTTTATATTTCTCCGGGTCCTCCTGAGCGGCGAGAAGCTGCTCTCTGGTAATGACGTTGAACTGGCTGTGCATGAGCTTTTTGTCAATAATCATGTCAAGAAGCGCAATGAAATTGTTGAGCCCTGCTTCGCCCTGCACGCTGCTGGGATTGAACTTCCAGTTGAGCAGTGTGCCGTTGCCAGCCCTTTCGTGGTCCAGCTTCGCCACGGAGTTGAGCATGGCGGTGGGGCCTTTGATGTCGTGGGAGGCCACGTGGGTGTGCACGGCGCCTATGCAGTCGGACACAGGCTCATGGGCCTGGCGGCCGTCGGCGGAAGCCCACTGCACCATGCCGTGAGGCACATTGCCGGCGACGGAATATACGCCGGGAGCAAAATCGCCTCCGCGGACGTTGGGACGGTGCTCAACGTATTTGCAGTAGGTGTCAAATACGAATTTCGCAAGCTCGTCCGCATAGTCGTCGTCGTTGCCGTAATGATGTACCTTGTCGCTGTTGACGAGGCGGTAAAGGGGTTCATAGCCCTCCCAGTTCTTTTTGAGAGCGTCGATAAGCTCCTCCGCAGTGATCTTCTTCTCATCAAATATGAGCTGTTTGATGGTGGAAAGACTGTCTGCGGCGGTGCCGAGAGCAAGAGCCTGAGGGCCGGAATGGTTATATTTTGCGCCGCCGGCGGTGACGTCCCTGCCGTTTGCAATGCAGTCGTCAATGAGGAGGGAGAGGTAGGGCAGGGGTTTGAATTCCTTGTGAACCTGCTCAATGGTGTTGATGGAGGAGATCATGAGGCCGGTGAGGTACTCCATCTGTTTGTCAAATGCCTCAAGCACCTCGTCAAAGGATTTCATATCCTTGAGGTAGCCGGTGTGAATACCCATCTGAACGCCGTCCTCAAGCCATTTGCCGTCGTTTATGGCAAGCTCGAGCACACGGGATACGTTAAAATAGGAGGCATCGTGGCAGCCGTACTCATAGCCCGCAGCGTCAATTTCCACGCAGCCGACTACGGTGTAATCTCTGGCGTCCTCGAGGCTGTAACCCTTGCCGAGACCTGCGGGAATGGCCACTTCGTCGTTGAATATTTTCGGCTCGCCGGTGCCCATTCTTATGGAGTTTGCGGTGACGAGCTTGAGCTCATAGGGGGTGTTCTTATGAAGCCTTACAGCCATCCAGGGGCTTATGAGCCTTGTGTGGTTTCTGGCTTCAAGAACGAGGAAAGTCAGGTCGTTGGTGGCGTCCTTGCCGCTTCTGTCCACGCCGCCAACAGTCAAGCAGTCTCCGCCGAGGCCGCGGCCGGAAGCCTGTCTTACGGCGTTTCTGTCCCTGAATTTCTGCATGCCGCTGAGCTTTATGAAGCAGGCCTCAATGAGCTCCTGCATCTCCGCCTTGGTGGCAATGCCGCCCTCGAGGTCGTGCTCATAGAAGGGATACATGAACTGGTCAAATCTTCCGTAGGAGATGGACTGGCCGTTTGCTTCGGTGACGATTATGCAGGTGCCGAGGAGGAAGAGCTGAATGGCCTCCCGGAAAGTACGGGGAGGATTTACGGAGATCCATTCGCAGGTGTCGGCAATGGTGAGAAGCTCCTTGGCTCTTTCAGGATCGGCAGTTTCAGCCTGCTCCCTTGCGAGGGCGGCGTATCTCTTGCAGTAGATTTCAGCCGCGTCGAGAGTGATGAGGGAGGCCTGGTAGTAGTATATCTTGGAGAGGTCTCCGGGGTTTTTGCGGTCGAGCTTTGCAAGCTCCGCCTCAATGTCCCTGCGAAGGCCGATGTAGCCCTTGGAAAGGAGCTTGCGGTAGTTGGGGCTGGTGTGCCCGACGCCTGCGCGGAGAATTATGGTGTTGACGAAAAGGCCGTAGCCCATCTGGGAGGCCATGATTTCCTCTTTGGTGAGCCTTGCGCAGGAATAATCGTCAACGGTGCTGTCCTTCCAGAAGTCCTCTATGGACAAAAGGTCGGCTTTCTGTTTTTCGGTCTGGGGCGCATAGGGGCAGTATTCGCGCTCGTGGAGCGGGAAATTCTTGATTTCGTCCGCTACCCAGGAGTAGGAGAACTCCGGGAAAACTGGGTTGGACCTCATGGGTGCGCCGTTTCCGCCCACGAGTATCTCGCCTTCGTTTATCTGGATGTCGACGTTTTCGAGCACGTATTTGAGCGCTTTAGCGACCTTTATCACCTGTACGTCCGCGGCATATTTCTTATATGCCTCAGTCACAAGCACCGCTCTCTGGGAGTCGACGGTGTAGGGCGTGTCATGGAAATTTTTAAGAAGACGGTTGATGCGCTCATAGGGAGAAAAGTTTTCTCCGAGGGCGGAAACGCCGACGCCGTAATTCTTGTCATACGGTTCGACACCGCACGCTTTAATTGCCATTGATTTTTTACCTCCTTAAATTTTAATCGGGGTGGTGGTTCCTGCCACAGCCGGAAGGCCCGCGGCTTTCATAATATCCACCATCTCGTGTATGTTCTTTTCAAGCTCAAATTTCTCAAATCCGTTGTTCTTCATGGGGTAATCATAGCCGAGGGATTCGTATTTTTCCTCCCCGAGCTCCCTGAAACGCAGGAACTGGATCTGGACGGGCTTTGCTTTGAACTCGTTTACCATGAATTTTGTCATGGCCTCAATGTTTTCCCTTGTGCCGTTGTGCTCAGGAACGAAAGGTATCCTCACAACGTAGGGGATTCCGGTTTCGGAGATGCGTTTTGCGTTTTCGAGCACCCTCTCGTTGCCGTGGCCGGTGAACTGCCTGTGCTTTTCGCTGTCCATCTCCTTTATGTCGAAAATGAACATGTCCGTATACGGAATTGCCTTTTCAAGGTGCTCCTTTGGAACGTTCAGGGCACTTTCAACGCAGGTGTGCACGTTCTTTTCCCGGCATTTCTTGAGCAGCTCAACCAGAAAATCTATCTGAAGGAGAGCTTCGCCGCCGGAAAAGGTCGCTCCGCCGCCGGAATGGGACATGGTGTCCCTGTCCGCGAGGATTTCTTCCATGACTTCGTCCACGGTCATCTCCCTGCCCCAGACCTTCAGGGCGTTTGCGGGGCAGGCGTTTGCGCACTTGAAGCAGCGCAGGCACTTTTTGCGGTCGATGCCCACCGTGAAGCCATGCTCCTCCCGGATAATGGCCCCGGCGGGGCAAACCCTGTCGCAGTAGCCGCAGTGCTCTTTACCGATGCACTTGGTTTTATATACGCCCACCTCCCGGTGCTCACTGATCCCCTCCGGGTTGCTGCACCATTTGCAGTGCATGGTGCAGCCTTTGAGGAAAACTTCTGTGCGGATTCCCGGGCCGTCGTGGATGGTGTACCTCTGTATATTGAAAACAATGCCTTTCGGCTCTTTTTCAGCGGTCATAGCTTGTTACCCTTATATATTTCATTCCTGGGACTGGCAGTCCACAAGGATTTTTACCACCTTGCCCGCAGGGTCGAGGCAGGTCTCAATGCCGTCCTGCACCTTTCCAAGAGGAATGATTTCGGAAATGAGTTCGTCGCAGTTAAAGGGGTTCTTGCTCATCATATCGAGGGCCTCCTCAAAGTCGACGGCCTCATAGACGCGGGTGAAGATGATGTTTACCTCTCTCATGAAATGCTCACGGAAGAAGTACTGCATCGGGTGAGGATAGGAAGCTTCGAGCACGACGCGTCCTCTGGGGTGGCAGAGCCACGGCACGGTGTCGAGAGCGGGCTGGGAGCCTGAGCACTCGAAAACAACGTCGGCCATGTCGCCGTTCGTCTGCTCTCTGACGTATTCAATGACGTCCTTTTCCTTCGGGCTTATGGTATCAATGCCCATGCTCTGGACCTTTGCAAGGCGGTTGGGGTTGATTTCGGAGACCACAACCTTAAGCCCGCGGTATTTGAGCACGAGAGCGGTCATAAGGCCGATGGTGCCGCCGCCGATGACTACTGCGTATTCGCCGGCCTTTACCTCCGCTCTGGAGGCGGCGTGGCAGCAGACTGCCAGAGGCTCTACAAGAGCGCCGTGGACAAGGCTCAGATCGTCGGGGATCCTGTGGAGGGTACGCTCATGGACGGTCCAGAAATTCTGGAATGCGCCGGGGCTTTCGATTCCCATAAATTTGAGGTTGGCGCAGACGTGGCTGTGCCCGGCCTTGCAGGCGACGCACTCGCCGCAGTAGTCCAGCGGGCGGACGACAACTCTGTCACCGGGCTTCCAGTCCTTGACCTCGGAGCCCACTTTTTCAATGGTGGCGGAGCACTCGTGGCCTATGGCCTGGGGGAGCTGCTTGATTCTGTAATCGAGCCCTCCTTTAAAAAGATGAAGGTCGGTGCCGCAGATGCCGCAATATGCTATTCTGAGCTGGACCTCGTGGGGGCCGGGCTCGATGGGTTCGACTTCGTGAAGAGCAATTTTCTGGTTGCCCTCATACATACTTGCTTTCATGTTTTTACCTCCTGTTTTAAACTTTTACCACCATTTGATATAATCGGTGATCCTGTCCCTTATATCAGTAAACTCCTTAGAGCAGATATCCCGGGGATAGGGAAGATCTATTGTCTCTATGGTTTTAACTGTGGTCGGTTTGTTGGTGAGGACTATGCAGCGCTCCGCGAGATATACTGCCTCCTCAATGTTGTGTGTGACGAAAATTACCGTGCTGCCGGTCATTTTGCTCAGCTTGAGCACCGCGTCCTCCAGGTGGTAGCGGAACTCTATGTCAAGCTGTGAGTACGGCTCGTCCATGAGCAGCAGATCCGGGTGAAGCGCAAAGCTGCGCCCGATAACCACCCGGGATTCCATGGAGGCGGAGATCTGCCGCGGATAGCAGCTTCGCACGTCCTTCAGCTCCAAAAGCTCCAGCATCTGCTCGGTTCTGGCGTTGATGATGTCCTTCGGGAAGCGCTTTTCCTCCATTCCGAAGCGGATATTCTGCTCAACTGTGAGCCACGGAAATGCAGAGGATTCCTGAAAGGCAAAGGCTATATTGTGCTTTTTGGGGTCCGCCTTTTCGCCGTCTATGAGGAGTTCTCCCTCCGTTGCGGGCCAGATATTGCTGAGTATATTGAGAAAGGTCGTCTTGCCGCAGCCCGTGGGGCCGACTATGCAGACGAACTCACCTTTTTTTATGTCAAAAGAGATGTTGTCAAGGACGAGAAGGTCGCCGAATTTTTTGGTAAGGCCGACAGCGCTCACCTTTGCTTTTTCAATGCTTTCGCCCATGTCACGGTCTCCCTTCATTTTGTCAGCCGCCCAGAATGTCGCTGTGGACGGCGTGGGTTTCTATCTTCTTTCTTATGGCAAGGAAATCAGGGTCGGAGCGGCTTCGCGGCCGGCTGAGCCCGATGCCGAACTCATCAATAATGCGGGAGGGAGCTCCGCCGAGAGTTATGATCCTGTCGGCGAGATAGACCGCTTCCTCAATGTTGTTTGTGATGAAAACTACGGTTTTCCGTTCCCTCTGCCAGATTTTGACCAGCTCGTTTTCCATATAGTATCTTGTCTGGGCGTCGAGCGCTCCGAAAGGTTCGTCGAAAAGCAAAAGGTCGCACTCCTTGGCATAGGCCCTTGCTATGGCAACGCGCTGCTTCATTCCACCGGAAATCTGCCGCGGGTAGCTGTTTTCAAAGCCGTCGAGGCCCACGAGCTTAAGATATTCCTTTGCCTTGCGGAGGCGCTCCTCCTTTGGAACGCCCTTGAACTTCATTGGAAGTTCGACGTTCTGGAGGCAGGTTTTCCATGGGAAAAGGGCGTAGCGCTGAAACACCATGCAGATGTCCTCCTCCCGGAGGCGGCTCCCGTCCTCACAGACTATTTCTCCGGAATCCGGATCGGTGAGGTTTGCTATGATCTCCATGAGCACGCTTTTGCCGCACTGCCCGGGGCCGAAGAGCACAAGAAATTCGTTTTTGTGTATGGTAAAATTGACGTTTTCGAGAACGTCAGTTTTCTTTTCGCCGTTTTGAAAGCTCTTTGAAATGTTTTTGACGTAAATGTCGCCTACCACGGACATATGATCGCCTCCAGTTTCGTAAAGAGATAGGAGAGCAGGAAGCTGATGCCGCTTATGAATATCAGCGAAATGAGGATATTGCCCATGTTTCCGGATTCCATGCTGCGCACAATGAGGTAGCCTAGGCCCTTCTGGGCGACTATCATCTCCGCGGCTATGACGCAGGCCCAGCTTTGGGAGAGGGCGGTTTTCATGCCGGCGAGAATGTGGGGGAAGCTGGCGGGAATGACTATTTCAAACAGGGTTTCCCTGCGGTTTGCGCCGAGCACCTTGCCCGCTTTTTCATAGATGGGGTCCATCTGCATCATTCCGGAATAGGTGTTTACGACAATGGGCACGAAGGCGCCGATAAAAACAATGGCTATTTTTGAGGCTTCGCCTATGCCGAACCATATAACTATGAGAGGTATCCAGGCTATGGGAGGAATGGGCCGGAGAAGCTCAAAGATCGGGCAGACGTACTCTCTGAAAGCCCGGCTCCAGCCAAAGCCCACGCCCATGAGGATTCCCGCTACGGTGGCGGCAAAGTACGCCGTGATGACTCTTGCAAAGCTCGCCCAGACGTGCTCAAAGAGGGATACGCCGCCCTTTGGGCTTACGAGCATACCTATGAGCTGCTTCACCGTCTCCAGCGGAGTGGGCATGAGCTCGGGATTTGTCCAGGAAATCATATACCAGATGAGCACGACGGTTAAAACGGACAGCACCGAAATGGCACTGCAAATTATTTTTCTGCGCTTTTCATTTACAGTTTTCACTGCTAACCGTCCTTTCCTCTATTTTCTGCTCCATTTGGCAAAGTTTTTTTCGAGGATGCTCAGCACCGCGGACATGGCTGCGCCTGAGCATCCGATGACGAACATGCCTGTAATGATTATCTCCGGCTTTGCGAGCACCCGGCCTATCTGGATCATGTAGCCGAGGCCCTTTGTGGAGGCCAGAAGCTCCGCCGCCACAAGCGCCACCCAGGCGGTGTTGAGGGAGAGCCTGAGCCCCGTAAATACTGCCGGAAGCGCATACGGTATGCAGATTTTAGTGAATATCCTGAAATGGGACATACCGAGGCTCTGCCCCACGTTTATATAGACCTCCGGCACTCGCTTTATGCCGGTATAGGAGTTTATTACCGCCGGAACTATTGCGGCGATGAAGATTATGAAAACCTTCGCTTTGGTGCCGATTCCGAGCATGAGCATGATTATGGGTATCCACGCTATGGGCGGGATAGGGCGGAGAATTTCAAAAATCGTGTTGGCGTAGGCCTTGGCGTAGATGTTGTAGCCCATCATGAGCCCCAAAGGCACGCCTATGAGCGCCGCGAGCACGAAGCCCAGAAATGCCACGGAAAAGCTCGCGGCAAAATGCTCAAGTATCGTAGCTCCGTCCGGGTTTGGGTCGGTAATTTTTCTTATAAACGTCGCCACCACCTGGGTAAAGGGGCTCATACGGCTTTTTGGAACGATTCCGAGGCGCACCACAAGCTCCCAGGTGAGAAAGAAGGCGGAAAGGCCTATTACCGCTCTCACAAGCGTTCTTTTCTTCCCTTTGAGTTTCATTGTCCCGCCGCCTTTCATAGTATTTTTAGAGCTCAGCCTCTGCTCTCTTCGTAAATCTCTTTGATAAAGTCAGTATAGAAAAGGCCGCCGTTTGTGACCTTTTCATAGTCCTCCGCGGTGTAGCTTCCCTGCTCATAGAAAAATTCCGCGATGCTGTCCATATAGTATTCGGCAGGGCTCTTTCCGCCCATATCGCCGAAGAACATATCGTAAGCTTCGTCAATACCGAAAAATTCTTTGCGCTGGGAGAAAAGGACGGATTCCTCCTCGGTGATGTCGAGGTTGTTCGCGTTAAAGAAGGTGTATGTGGCGGACGCCATTTTTTCAGTGGTAAATTCATCGCTTTCCACTACGTTGAAATAAGCTTTCAGCCAGGCCTTTATCTCCTCAGGCTTTTCCTGAATGGCTTTCTCCGAGGCTATGAGCATGCAGGGGCAGACAGCGCCGGTATCCGGCCCGTACATTACGGAGACCCAGCCCTCGCTTTCAGCGGTAAAGCTGTTCGGATCCCAGAGGGTTACAACGTCTCCCTGGCCGGATTTGAAAGCGGTATAGGCCTGTCCCACGTCCATGTTGATGAGATTTACGTCCCCGGCGCCAAGGCCGAGTTTGGCAAGTGATGAAAGTATGATGTAATGGGAAGTAGTGTTGAGCGGGAGGATTATATTTTTGCCCCTCCATGCGTCGGCACTGCCGATTATGCCCTCAACGCCGCTTTCAGAAGTGAGGATATCGCTGTCGCTCCGCACGAAAAGCTCAGTGGAGGATTCGTTGAGCACGATGGCGATTATCTTTGCGTCATAGGCTATATTTGCAGTCATTGCGGGCGGAGCGCCTATGCACGCGACGTCCCATCCGTCTGCGCCGAGAGCCTCAAGCTGGGCAACGCCGGTGGCGTAGACCCTGGATTCGGTGACCAGCCCTTCGGCAGAGTTGTAGCCCTCCTCCTGGGCGATATATGCGGGAACACCCTGGGCGGTGGTCTGAAGCGCCACGCGCAGAGCGTCCTCCGAGCTGCCGCCGCAGCCCGCCAAAACACAGAGAACCAATAAAACCGCCAAAGCCACTTTGAATTTCCTCATCAAAATCTCCTCCTCTTTCTGCAAAATATGTATAAAACGGATATGGATAAAGGGCGCGCATCAAGGGAAGGAGCTTCCCAAAATGCGTTTCTGTTTTCCCTAATACTATAGTAAACTGAAAACCTTTACAATGGAATACTCCAAAGTCTGTAAATTGAGATTTTAAACTGGGCTATACTGGCAAAAATGGCTTAATAATGCGGAATATCCATATTTATAATTTATTTTTCCGCACCTCTGTCAGCCTAAATATATCATAGCACAAGTCATATTTTTATTAAATTTAATAAGTAACAAAAATAAAGCCGTCTATTTTCTCAATTTGATATTTTTCGTTTTTATTTTATGTTTTTTACACAAATTTTGCGTTCGGTTTTGGTCCCTATTGCACAAATATGTTATACATTTCACGCGGCTGCCCCGCCGCAGAGGCGGTTTTCCGCGGGTTATTCCGTGGTGACTACGGCGAAAAAGACAAGGTCCTCGTCCCCGTCGTTCACCATGTCGTGGCCGTGGCCCTTCGGGCAGTAGTGGCACAGGCCGGGGGAGAGAATTTCCACCTCGTTATCATAGGCGGCTTTGCCGCTTCCGCTGAGAATATAGACTATTTCGCTGCCGCAGTCATGGGTGTGAAAGCCTATGGAAGCGCCGGGGACGAGCTTTCCGATGAGTGCGCGGTTCTGCCCGTCGTTAAAAATTTTGGCGTCAAAGCTCTTGTTTCCTCCGAAAAAGTTTTCCCGCACGAGCGTCTCGATATTTTCAAAATTGATAAGCATAATGGTCACTCTCCTGTTAAATTTAAAAGGATTAAAATACGCGGAAAAATGCCGCAATATCTCAAGCATATTATAGCAAGGGGCGGTTTTGAATGGGTATGTTCCGAATTACCAAAGCGGGCCCGAATATTTTCATTTTTTAAAGGTATACAGGAAATAATGCCCAGCCGGGAGCTTGGATACAAACAAAAGTCACGCAGTTTTTACACTTTCTTAACTACTTTTAGGCGAAAATGGTGTAAAATACTTGCGATACCTTTAAAAGGGGGCAGCTTTGCATTGTTCGGATACGTTAAGCCCTACCGTCCGGAGCTCAGGCTCAGGGAGCTTGAGGAGTACAAAGCAGTATACTGCGGCCTTTGCAGGGAACTGGGCCGAACCTATGGGCTCACCGCAAGGTTCACACTCAGCTACGACTTTGCATTTCTTGCGATGATGCTCACCTCCCTTGACGAGGATATCTGCCCTTCTGTGGAGAAATGCCGCTGCATTGCCCACCCCTTCCGGAAACAGTGCCGCTGCACGGGGAACGAGGCCATAAGACTTTCCGCAAGGGCTGCCGTTATTCTGACATACTATAAGCTGCTGGACGATATTTCGGACCGGGGATTTTTCAAAAAAATTGCCGCTTTGTTTATGATGCCCTTTGCAAAAAAGGCGCGAAAGAAGGCACTTGCCCAGGGGGAAGGAGCCTTGGCTCTGGACGAAGCCGCAAAGAGCATGACGGAAAAGCAGCGCGCCCTTGAAGCCAAAAAATGCTCTGTTTCGGACGAGGCGGCGCAGCCCACGGCGGAATTTCTCGAAGCTGTCCTTGCGGTGACCGCAAAGGACAGCGAAAAGGAGCGTATACTGCGAAGGTTTGGCTACCTTCTCGGAAGATACATTTATCTCTGCGACGCTCTGGACGATTTGGACGACGATATTAAAAAGGGCAACTACAATCCCTTCATATATGCCGGAGAGGAAGCGGCGGAAAGCGCAAGATCCGCCCTGTTTCTGACCACTGCGGAGCTTGAAAGCGACCTTTCCCTTCTGGAGCTCCATAAATATAAGGGAACTATTGAGAATATTGTGTGCCTCGGCCTGAGGGCGGAGGTTGAAAGAATATCGCAAAAGAAAGGAGGAACAGGGCATGGAGCCTAACCCATACAAAGTTTTGGGAGTTTCGGAAGACGCCACCGATGAGGAAATAAAAAAGGCATACCGCGACCTCGTGCGGAAGTACCACCCGGACAAGTATGTGGACAACCCCCTTGCCGACGTTGCCTCCGAAAAGATGAAAGAGATAAACGCCGCCTATGACCGGATTACAAAGGAGCGCAAGGAGGGAAAACAGCGCACCTCCTACGGCCAAAGCTATAACCAGGGGTCCTACTACGGCGGGCAGGGTTATTACGGCTCTGGGAACCAGGGTGCCTACGGCGGATATTACGGCTCCGGCCAGGGCGCCTACGGCAGCTACGGCGCGGGTTACAGCGGAAATTTTGCCGACGTGCGCCGCATGATTTCCCAAAACCGCATTGCGGAGGCTGAGGAGATCCTCGACGGCGTTCCGGAATATAAGCGGGACGCTGAGTGGCACTATCTCAAGGGCTGTATATATTATAAACGCGGCTGGCTGAGCGAAGCCGTGAAATGCTTCCAGCGCGCCTATCAGATGGATCCGAACAACCAGGAGTTTGCTTCGGCGTACCGCCAGTGCGCGTACCGACAGCAGTACGGGACTGCGGGCAGCAATCCGGGCAGCGGCTCCTTCTGTGCCTGCGACCCCTGCGATATATGCACGGGGCTCATGTGCATGGACTGCCTCTGCAGAGGCTGCTGATTTAATTGCTTGATTTTTGACGGAAAGGTGTGAAAGCGCAGTGAAAAAAAGCCAGCAGGTGGCCCTCTGCGGAGTTGTGGCGGCGCTTTGCACCGTATTGCTGTTTATGACTGGCATGTTCCCCTTTTCCACCTATGCCCTGCCGGCCCTCGCGGGGCTTTTGATGGTCACGGTAGCGGTGGAAACCGGGCCGAGCTGGGCCTTTACCCTCTATGCCGCGGTTTCGATACTGTCCTTCCTGATGACCCCGGACAAAGAGGCCATGCTCATGTTCATTATGTTTTTCGGCCACTACCCCATAACCAAATTCCAGCTTGAAAAGATAAAGCCGAAGCTCCTTTCGGCACTGCTGAAGCTCCTTTGCTTCAACGCCTGCATAGTGGCGGCATATTTCATAATAATTTATCTTTTCCAGATGCAGGAGGTGCTTTCCGAGTTCGGAGAATTCGGAAAATATTCGGTATATATTCTTTTGGCCCTCGGCAATCTGCTCTTTGTCACGTACGATTTTGCCCTCACACAGATAATGCGGGCGTATATCGTCTGGTTCAGGCCGAGATTTTTGAGAAGGAGTTCAAAATAAGGTAAAATTAAAAGGAGACGCTTTGGATTTTGAGGCGGTCTCCTTTTTTAAATTTCTGGGAGGAATGAATTTGGACTGGCTTGACGACGTAAAAGCGAGAATCAAAAGGAAAAATAAAATACTTTTTTCAAAGGACAGCGAATACCTGTCGGATTTGGCGCTGCTGATTGGGGAGCAAAATCACCGCACGGTGGTGCTCTGGGCTTTGGACCTCGGGTCAGATGCGGCGGAAAAGCTGAAGGCAAAATACCCCGAAGAAAAACGACCGGAGGAAGCGATAGAGGCGGCGCGGCTCTGGGCCTTCGGGAAAATAAAAATGCCAGAGGCTCGCCGGGCGATCCTCGACTGTCACGCTCTGGCGAAAGAGCTTTCCGCCCCGGGGGATGCCGCCCTCTGCCACGCGGTGGGCCAGGCGGCGAGCACGGTCCACACCGAAAAGCATGCCATGGGCCTTCCGATTTACGAACTCACTTCGATCATTTACGAGCTCGGATCGGAAAACTGCCGGGACGCTGTGGAAAGGAAGAAAGCCGAATATGTTGATAAAATTTTTTACTGGAAAGAGCGCTCCGAAAGCTGCGGCGGCTGGGCGGATTTTATGCTGAAACAGCGGCGCTAAAAAAGGAAAAAGACCGTTTTTAAAACGGTCTTTTTCCTGGTGCCGCCGACCGGACTTGAACCGGTACGCTTTAGGGGCGAGGGATTTTAAGTCCCTTGTGTCTGCCGATTCCACCACGGCGGCATTTTTGAGTTTTTGCTACAATATTATAACAAAGCGGGGACAGTTTTACAAGCATTTTATTCGATTTTGCTATATTCCTGCCAGAATTCATAAATATTACATGACAAATCTTTCCCCTTATGCTATACTGTTTAAATGTAGAAATATCTCTTTTTTAAACATTAAAGGAGGATTTGATTTTATGAAAGCAATGAGAAGAATCTCAGCCGTGCTTATGGCTCTGGTCATGGTGCTGACGCTCGTACCGGCGTTTTTTGAGTATGACGCGGCGGCCATTGTCATGGAGCCCGTGGGCTCAAAATGTACGATTACATTTACAGCCGGTAGCGGAACCGGTACCAGCTATCCTGCCACTTACGACATAAATTCCACCGGAAGCACAACAATATCCCTTCCCAGCGCCAGCTCTCTTGGCTTCAAAGCTCCGGGGGACGGTTACGTGTTCGACGGCTGGAAAATAGGCTCTTCTACATATTCTTCAAGCTATACCTTCAGGGCAAGCGACGCTAAACTTGACGGACAGTATTCCATAACTGCCACTGCTCAGTGGTCAAAAAGCGGTTCCACAGGAGGCAGCACTTCCGGTAAGATCACCGGCACCTATAAGCCCGGCGAGGGCACCGGCTCCGCTTTTACTGAAAGCTACAGCACTGCACTTGAGGGCTATGATGGATATTATATAGTAACATTCCCGGACTGCCCCTTCAAAAGAGAAGGATATACGTTTGACGGTTGGAAAATAGAGGGAGAAAGCGGAACTTTTTCTGCGGGTAGCCAGATAGGCGTAAATGATAACTTCACCGCCACCGCCACTTGGAAAAAGGGCGGCATTGTCATCGGCGGAGGGGACAGCTCCAGCAGCTCCTCCAGTTCTTCCTCCAGCAGTTCCAGCTCCAGCAGCGCTGCTTCCTCCAGCAAATCCTCCAGCGCCTCTTCCAGCAAATCCTCCAGTTCTTCAAGCGTTCCAAGCTCCAGCAGCTCCAGTTCGCAGAGCTCCAGCAGTTCATCTGAGAGCAGTTCCTCCGTCTCCGAGCCTCAGGTTGAGGAATTCACTCCCGTAACCCTTGCCTATAACATCACCGGCGACGTGCCCGTGACCGGGGTGGAGTTCCTCCTGAATGAGGACATAGGTGGCAGCGCACAGCTCTGGATCTCCGCAATCGACGGATACAGCGTGGTGGACGACGTCACAGCGGAGTTTATCTCCTCCGGAGATGCTCTGGCGGCATTTGACCTCTCCCTCCTCTGCGACGGCAGCACCTACCACGGCACTGCGGAAGGTGTTGTGACCTACACCCTCAACGGCACCCAGGCCACCGCTTCCTCCAACTATGAGGAATATGTTACCGCCCTCGTGCACGTTATCAGTGCGGAGAATTACAGCGGTCAGTCCTATTACATGACCGACGGTAAAAAGGCGTATATTTACGATACTCTCACCGGAAACAAATCCGAGGTGGGCAATATAAGCTTTGCGGAAAATAACGGCGTTTACCGCCCGGTCATCTCCGACGTGAACGGCCTTTCTGAATTTGCGTACCTCGCAAAGGACGGCATAATCGTTGAGGTATCCCTCATGCCCGACGTCAACGCATCCTCCGTTTCCATGGACGTGTCCTCCTTCTCCCCCATCATGCTCGTGCATCTTGAGATAGGCGAAGCATCCTCCGGCATAGGCGTTCCGGTTTGGGCGTGGATAGTTATAGGCGTTCTTGTGCTTCTGATAGTGATTTTCGTTGCGCTGTTCCTCTATAACCGCGCAAACCAGAAGAAAAATTCCACTCCCAGAAGGAGCACCGCGGGACGTTCCTCCTCCGGCAGAAGCTCCTCCGGCATTACGGGCCTTGACGATGATTTCTGATTTTTAAAAATAAAAACAGACAGGGAGCTTTTAAGAGAAAAGCTCCCTGTTTTTATGTATAAAAAGAAAAAGAGCGGGCGCCCTCAGGGCGCCCGCTTTCGGCTTGATTTGAAAATCAGAAGGAGAGACCTGCTGCGATTTCGTCAATCTCCTCGGTGGTGAGAGCGCCGATAGTGATGCAGCTCATGAAGCTGCCGACTTTCTTGACGAAAATCTTTTCATAAAGGTCTATGTCGTAATCGGTCATGTTGATAACGATATCAAGGCAGGAAACCTCTTTGCCGTTTACGGTGGCGGTTACGACTTCGCAGGAGGTGAGCTCCATGCCGCTACCGGAAAGAGTGCTTCCGAGGCTGGTTTTGGAAAGCTCGAGATAGCTTTTCTCGTCGAGAATGGTTCCGTAGAGAATACCGAGGTTCTCAAAGTTGATGTTTACGGAAGCGCCGGTGGTGAGATTCTGGCAGTACATGTCGTAGACAATGTCAGTATTTTCAAGGATTTCAGCGGTCTCTTCGGGTAGAAGTTCCTCGGAGGAGAGATTATAGAGAGCGGCGATCTGCTCGTCGGTGTAATAGGTCCAGCCTTCGGGAGCGGTAAAGGTGATTTCCGCCGCGGAATTGGTGTAAACGAGACCGTCGACGCTGCCTCTGATGTGGTCGAGCTTTTCTTCAGGTTCTTCCTCGCTCTGCTCCTCGGAGGAGGATACCTCGCTTTGGCTGTTTTCGTTTGCGGAATTGTCGGATACGGGCTCGTCCTTGGAGCAGGCCGCAAAGCTGAGGACCATAATGAGAGCAAGAAGAAGTGCGATTATCTTTTTCATATTTTTTCTCCTTACAGTTTGAATTTTATTTTAGCGGCGCGCATTAAATTTATTTCGCGCCGCTAATAATATAACATGCTTATCCGATTTTGTAAACCGACAAAAACATTTTCTTGTCGTGCAAAAAGGGCCGAAAAAAAGGAAAAAACAGCCTGTTTTAAAGCATTTTTTGATAAAGTGAAGGCATTTTTAATTCATTTGCTCTTGAACAGAGCACCTAAAGGTGATATTATGTATTCAGTGAAAGTTTTGCCCAATAGGAGTATATTGAAAAATGAAACACGAAAAATCCTGCGGCGGCCTTATCTACCGCGAGCATGACGGGGAGACTCAGCTCCTTCTGCTCAAGCATCGCTGCGGCGGGCATTGGTCTTTTCCGAAAGGCCACATGGAATCCGGAGAGACGGAAATGGAAACTGCCCTGCGCGAGATACGGGAGGAGACAGGACTCCGAGTATTTTTAAGGGACGGTTTCCGCGAATCCGTAGAGTATTCGCCCAAGCCCAACGTCAAAAAGCAAGTCATTTATTTCATCGGCTTTACCTTGAATGAATCCACCCTCCACCCCCAGGAGGAGGAAGTGAGCGAGCTTCAGTGGATGGAGATCCACGCCGCTTACGATGCGGTCACCTTTAGAAATGACAAAAAGCTCATAAGCAAAGCCATGGAATATATCGCCCGCCGCGGAATGTAAAACGAAAAGAAATGAGCACGGAAAACTCCGTGCTCGTTTTTATGTGCTCATTTTCATAAAGCCGACGCAGTCCACTTCGGACATCTCCCGAAAGCCGAGAGCCTTATAAAATCCAACGGTCTCTGGGACGTTGTCCGTCGCAAGCTCAATTTGGCGGACGCCACTGTATTTTTCAAGCAGGGCGTTCATCAGCGCCCTGCCGACGCCATTCCGCTGATATTCCGGGAACACCAGAATATCCTGTACAAAGACTATTGAGACTCCGTCGCCGACGGCGCGGATAATTCCGAGAAGCTTTTCGCCGTCAAAGGCGCCGAGCACCGAAAGGGAGTTTTCAAAGGCTCTTTGGAGCTTTTCCGGCTCGGCAGTGTACGCCGTCCAGCCGACGCTTTCGTAAAGCCTGAGAGTTTCCTCCCGGTCAAAACGGTATTCCTTTACTGTGATTTCCATTGATTTCACTCCTGAACTGTAAAAATGTCGGGTTACAGTCTGGAAACTCTAAGCCTCATTTCCGCTCTCTTTTTTTAAATCAGTCTTTTTCCGAAGCGCGCCGGAGGCCGCAGCCGCATCTGCTACCGCTTTTGCAACCGCCGCCGCGACCCTCTTGTCGAATGGGTCGGGCATGATGAAGTCTGGGCTCAGCTCCTCATCGGAGACAAGGCCGGCAATGGCCTTGGCCGCGGCGAATTTCATTTCGCTGTTGATGCAGCTGGCGCCGCAGTCAAGAGCGCCGCGGAAAACTCCGGGAAAAGCGAGGACGTTGTTTATCTGATTCGGGAAGTCGGAACGTCCCGTTCCCACAACGGCGGCGCCGGCCTCCACAGCGTCCTTGTATTCAATTTCAGGAACGGGGTTTGCCATGGCAAAAACAATGGGTTTTTCATTCATGGAACGCACCATTTCCTTTGTCACGAGCCCGGCGGCGGAAACTCCGGCAAAGACGTCTGCGCCCTTGAGCGCGTCAGCAAGGGTGCCCTGCATGCCGCCGGGGTTGGTTATTTCCGCAAGCTCGGCCTTGTGGCCCGAAAGGCCCGGGCGGCCCTTATAAATAATGCCTTTGGAATCGCAGGCTATGATATTTTTTACTCCGCAGTCCGCGAGCATTTTTATGATAGCGGTGCCGGCGGCTCCGGGGCCGCTGAGCACGAATTTTATTTCCTCCATTTTCTTGCCCACAATTTTGAGCGCGTTGATAAGCGCCGCGGTGACGACTATGGCGGTGCCGTGCTGGTCGTCGTGGAATACCGGTATGTCCAGCGCCTCCTGGAGGCGCTTTTCAATGTCAAAGCATTTCGGTGCGCAGATATCCTCGAGGTTGATGCCGCCGAAGGTGGGTGCAATGGCCCTGACCGCGGCCACTATCTCGTCGGGGTCCTGTGTGGAAAGGCAGACGGGGAAGGCGTCAACGCCGCCGAAGGCTTTAAACAGGGCGGATTTGCCCTCCATAACAGGCATTCCCGCAAGGCCGCCGATGTTGCCGAGGCCGAGCACGGCGGAGCCGTCCGTCACGACGGCCACGAGGTGGCTTTTGGAGGTGTATCTGTATGCGTTTTCGGGATTTTCGGCAATGGCGCGGCAGGGCTCCGCAACGCCCGGCGTATAGGCGACCGCAAGGTCGTCCCTGTTCTCAAGGGGCATGTCGCATTTTATGTCGAGCTTGCCCCTGTATTTTTCGTGCAGTTCCAGCGCTTTTTCATAGTAATTCATATTTTAAACCTCCATGTAAAAGGAATTTAAGATTTTTGGGGAAATTTTACGCTTTCTATTTTAAACCTTTTTGCGCTCACATTCCACTATTATTTTAATGAAATTAAAAAATTAGTATTTGACTTAAAGGATATATAAATATAGAATTATATGCAGGGATTTTTAAAAAGGGGGTACGCCGCATGGTAAAGGTGACAGCGACTATCATCAAGGACAGAGGAAAAATTTTAGTATGCAAACGCGGCCCGGGTGGAAACTGCGCCCACCTCTGGGAATTCCCCGGCGGCAAGCTTGAAGAGGGCGAGGATGCCTTTGAGGCCGCCGCGAGGGAATGTTGGGAGGAGCTCAGCATAAACATAGTGCCACGCGTTGTTTTGGACGAATACCCCTTTTCGTACCCGGACAGGGACATATATTTCTATTTTGTCCTGGCGGACTATGAAGGAGAGGAACTGCTCCTCAAGGTGCACGAGGACGCAAAATGGCTTACCCCTTATGAAATGGACCCGGATGAATTCTGCCCCGCTGACAGGAAGATAATAGAATTACTGAGGGTACAATACGACAAAAATATACTTTGAGTAAAAATAATCGAGGAAAAAATGATAAATTCAACTCTTTGCTATATCGAAAACGACGGAAAATACCTGATGCTCCACCGTGTGAAAAAAGAGAATGATGTCAACAAGGACAAGTGGGTGGGCATAGGAGGAAAATTTGAAGACGGCGAAAGCCCGGAGGACTGCGTCCTGAGGGAGACAAAAGAGGAGACCGGGCTCACCCTCACCTCCTACAAATACCGCGGCATAGTCACCTTTGTTTCTGACAAATGGGAGACGGAGTATATGCATCTTTTCACTGCCGACGGTTTTTCCGGGGAGCTCACCGACTGCGATGAGGGCGTGCTCGAGTGGATAGATAAGGAAAAGCTCGACGCCATACCCAAATGGGAGGGGGATAAGATTTTCCTCCGCCTCCTTGACGAGGGCGGCCCTTTCTTCTCACTGAAGCTCCGCTACCGTGGAGAGCACCTTGAGGAGGCGGTGCTCGACGGAAAAGCCCTGTTTTGATATTGACAAAAGCCAAAGAAGAAAGTAAAATATAATAGCTTGATGTCTCTATAGCTCAGCAGGATAGAGCGTTCGCCTCCTAAGCGAAAGGCCGCGCGTTCGAATCGCGCTAGGGACGCCAAAAACTCCGCCGTAAACACTGTAAAATCAAGGGTTTCCGGCGGAGTTTATTTTTTCGCATACTCTGAAAAATCCACATCTATCTTTCAGATTTAGAGTACCATCATACTATAAATAGCCTTGCCGATTGAAGACTTCTCTTATTGCATAAGGTGAATATACCGATGTTGGAGATGATGTTCTGTGTAAGATATTTTCCGCCAAGAAACGAAAACTAAAGACCAAATATAGCTGAACACGAAAAAAGACCGCATACACAATATAAGCGGTCTTTATTTGTCATTATGAATTGTATGTTACTATTCCCATTTAAAATATTTTACTGCTATTCCTGTGCAAATAACAGTAACAGATGCCATAACCACGATAGGAAGCCATACATTTGCAGAGGGTAAACCAAGAAAGGTTGACTTCATAAGTCCGATACCCTGAGTCATTGGAAAAATACTTACAATTTTTTGCATAGTTACAGGCATTACCTCAAACGGCAGTGTTGCGCCTGAAAAAATCAGCATCGGGAAATACAGAACACAGGCTATTACGCTTGCAGTCTTGGAATTTTTCGCTATGCCACCGACCATCATTCCGATACTCAAGGTTGATACCATGGTCAGCAACCAACTTCCGAAAAATGCCAGCCAAGAGCCGCTGATTTTTACTCTCCAAAAGAGCATTGCTGTTGGAAGGAGCGTAATTACAGAGATTATGCAGTAAACAACATAAATCGAGAATTCAACCATCAGCAGTTTTAATGGACTAACAGGTGTAACTTGAAAGCGTTTGAGTATTTTTCGCTCTCTGTATTCTGAAACAACGAGAGGTAATCCCATTAAGCCCCCTGCACACATACTGATTGAACAAAGTGCGCCAAAGGATTGTTCCAAAAATGTGTATGTAACGCCGTCTGTTGCGGGTTTTGCCCCATAAATAAGGCCAAGAACAACTAAAACTACTAATGGTATAATGACGGCAAAGATAACCATATTCATATTTCTGATATTTAATTTCAATTCATTTTTGAAAAGTGTAGTAAATGATTTCATTCCTCGTATGCCTCCTCTCCGGAAATTGTAAGATATGCGTCTTCAAATTTTTCACACCCACTTTTTTCTTTTGCCTGTTCAATTGTCCCGTAGAATACGATTTTTCCTCGTTTGAGAATACATATCTCATCGCAAAGTGCTTCCACTTCGTCCATAAAATGTGATGTCAAAAAAATGGTCAAACCCACAGTTTTCAAGTCGGACAGAATTTTCCACACCTCGCGGCGGGATTTTACATCAAGCCCTGTTGTCAGTTCGTCAAGAAATACAAGCTTAGGATTTGGAATAAGTGCAAGGACGATAAACAGTCTTTGCCTTTCGCCGCCGGAAAGACTTTTTACTGAGTCGTCAGTTTTATTACCTATTCCAAATTGAACACACAGCTCTTTCCAGTCTGCTGGATTTTTATAAAGGCAGGCGGTTTCTTCGCATAATTCAGAAACCTTTATTTCCGGCTGATAGTCACACTCTTGAAACTGTACTCCTATTTTTTGGAATAGATTTTTCCTACCTTTTCGGGGGTCGAAACCTAAAATAGTTACCTCACCGTTGTTTGCGGTTTTTGTTCCCAAAATACATTCGATGGTAGTGCTTTTTCCTGCCCCATTTGCACCGAGTAAGCCAAAAACAGTACCGCTTTTTACAGATAGACTGATATTGTCTATTGCAGGCAGATTGCCATAGAATTTTGACAACTGCTTTACTTCGATTGCTGTTTGCATAACAACGCCTCCTTCGTTTTGTCTGCGATAAATTTCTTACTGCTCAAAAAGAATACCACCAATGAATTCATTGGTGGTAAAGTGTAGGGTTAAGAATATTTTGCTCTCAAATTTTGAAGCCTTGTTCTGATTTTATATGCGTTTTCCTCGGCTTCGGATAAAGATACGATCAGTTTATCACAAACAGAAATAATATTTTCAGATTGTTTTGGCGTGTTCAACGCAACTCGTACATCTATATCCGGGTCTCTAGATAGTTGATTTAGTAACCGCAATATAGCTTCCAATGAATAGTTGGCGCAACGCAAAGAACGTATAATTTTTAACTTTTTAATATCGCCTTCGGTATAGACGCGGTATCCATTTTCTTTTCTTTTAACGGTAAGCAATCCGTTCATTTCCCAATTACGGAGCGTATCCATAGAAATACCAAGTTCTTTTAGCACCTCACTCCGTTTAAAACTCTGAGCGTATGTTTGCTCACAACCGGATAAAAGCTGTTTTACTATTTCTATGGCTTCCTCAGCGTTATTGCGTTCTTGTATAACCTGTTCAATATATTCGTTGATTAACGAAATAGCAGCTTCAAAATCACTTTTGGCAGAAGCTTTAATCATCTTAGTAATTTTCTTTCGGAGACCATTTTGTAACACTTCTACGTGAAAGGCAATCCGTACTAAACGACATTGCTCGATGTGAAAATCCGTAAAAACACGATAACCATTCGGCAACCTTTCAGGCTTCGGAATTAACTCCAATTTTTCGTATAGGCGTACAGTGTTTGGGTGTATTCCGATTATTTCGGCAACTTCCGAAGTTTTATACACAGGCATTTTTTCTCACCTCATTTTATTATAGCATATCACGATATAAAAGTATGGTGTTATAGTGGAGGGTTTGTCTAGTATAAAAAATCAGAATGGACACATACTGCCCTTGTATTTAGGCATATCAGAATCTTTAATGTTTCATGTGAATTATGGGTATTTAATATGTTATTTCCAATTTTTCTTTATCACTGCAAAGCACATTCCAAGAAGAACGGAAAGCCTCTGCAAAAAATAAAAGCGGCGAGGACAAAGCCCTCGCCGCCTGATGTTACGAAAATTTTACCAGGTGCGGGAATTGAGCTCCCTGAACTGGGCCACAGTGGGCACGTGGG
>JBJEQR010000034.1:0-8562 GCA_051881855.1 Oscillospiraceae bacterium | reverse complement strand
CAGCCATGCGCAATGCCGTGTTATCGTCCACGGCAAGGCTGTTGATCTGCTGGGTAATGAGCAGCCGGGAGACCTCCTCCATCGTCAGCGGGCGTGTGCGCTCTTCGGCTTCATAGACTGCCTGTTCTGCTTCCAGTTCGGCGATTTCTTCTTCTGTCATGTCAACATATTCGCCGTTAACTATTTTTCTCATGTTTACTCACCTCATCTATACACCAAAGTAAATTCGCAGCCTTCTTCTAAATAGTTACCAGCACTTCTCGCTTTAATTTGAACATTGGTGATAACTTGAACTGGCATGGTGGTGTTCTGGAGTGCTTTGGATACGGTCCCCCCGCTGATGAGCGTGGTGCGTTCGCTTGTAAATTCTACGCAATAAGCGCCGTCTATACCCGAGGCGGTAAAGAAAATATTGCTGAATCTTGCGGCAGTTTGAAAGGAATAGTAAAAGTTATCAGCGAGTGTTTTGTTGTTGATTTTATAAGTTAAGCCAATAGAAGTCCCGGCAACAGACTTCTGCAAGATACCGCATTCTTTGAACTCTTCCGTGAAGTCTGTAAATTCAACAACGGTAGTATCTTCGCCCGATACAGCAATCGTTTGATAGGTTTTCCAGCCTAATGCGGATAAATCTATTTTGCCTCCCCCACTGCCGGAGGGGATCTCCACCGTCACCGCCTCGGAGCCGTCATAGCTGCCCTCCACGGCCCCGGTGAAGGTCAGGGCGTTGGGGCTTGCGTACTTCTCCTGCGCCAGCTTTTGGGCAAACTCCGCCTCTGTGCCGGTATATCCTCCCTCAACGGCATATTCATAGGCGGATTTGCCGTCCGCGCCTGCCGGGCCGTTTGCCCCCGTTTCGCCCTGTGGCCCCTGCGCACCGGTAGCACCTGTGTCGCCTTTGGGGCCTGTTGCTCCTGTTTCACCCTGAGGACCTGCTGGGCCGGTGTCACCGGTATCTCCCTTATCGCCTTTAAGATCAGCGGAGGACGTGCCAGAAGCAGAAGTAACAGTCAAAACAGTTCCATCCCATGAGTGGGTACAGGAAACGCCGTCTTTTCCGTCTGTTCCATCTTTGCCGTCTGTGCCATCATTACCATCTGCGCCGTCAAATTCTCCCGATGCTTTAGCCTGTGCCAATGCTGTATTGATAGCGTTCTGCAATTCGGTTTCAGCGATAGCCCCTACTTCCTCTGCTGAGTATTCAGGCTTTTTCTCAGTCTTTGCCCACGCCGGAACAGTGGGGTCTTTTTCTTCAATCGGATTTGCCGCTATGTATTCGGCTACAGCCTCCGCTATTGCTTCCGGGTCAGTTGTTCCTATCTCATTCAGCCGCTCCATAATCTGATTGTAAACATCATCGGGAGGGTCTGCGGGTGTTCCGCCCTCAGACAAGATTGATCTCCTTGCAGGTACATAAGCCGGTGTGGTCGTATGGAGATTACCAGCGAATACACCAACCTGTATCGCAAGGGAGTTTTTTATAATAGGAACAGGGCAAATATTGCCCTCAAAAACAACGGGTATAGGATTGCCGTTGTAAACGAACATTGCTGTTTTAGTGGAAAACTCGGCCCATTCGTCGTCAAAAGCAAAATGGATCTCATAATCGCTGTTATCGCAGACGTACACTGCGTCCTTTTCGGCTGTAGCGATCTTGGATTCAATTTTGACGTTTATTACTTTGCCCATTGTTTCCACCTACCGTGTCATATTTCTTACTATTCTACTTCTGCGGCTGCGCCGCCATCGGGAGTATTCACCTGACCCGTCTGCGCCGCTTCCTGAGCCTTGCGCTCATTGGCTTCCCACCACTCCTTGCTCTGGAGATATGCGCCCTCCGGGTCAAGGAACAGACCACAATGAGTGAACGCCAGCTCCGGGTGAATCTTCGGATTACCCAGCATCGTGGTGAGCACCTGGCTCTTGGTCTGGATGTTCTCGTAGTTACGGCGGGTAAACTTGGCCTCTATGTTTTTGAGCTTAAGGTCCATCTCCACGCCGGGTGTATCTTTCAGAATACGCAGGACCAACTTCAAGAAGGACTTCTCCGCCTCTTTGAACTCCTGCTCAACGCTCTTCATCTGAGCCTCAGCGCTCTCCCAGCCATCACGCATAATCACTGCGCTGCCGGTATCAGAGGTAGAGCTGCCGCCGTTTCGGTTAGGCATACCGCAGATGGTGAGGATCGCGTCGTAGAGATTATCCACCAGCACCTGGGTGTCCGTCTGCTGCATGGCCACGGAGAGGTACTTCGCGTCCACGCCCTCCGGCAGACAGAGCATCTTGAACTCGTCCAGCTTCTTAGCGGTTTCCTCGTCTATGGTGCCGCCCAGCAGAGCCAGAAAGCTGTTCACAAACTGTACTACGTCGTCCAGCCGGTTGCTCTCGATCTCGTTGATGGCGTCCAGCAGAGGAAGGACGATCTCAAAAGACCCCAGCCTTGCCATGTTCGCCGGGTACTCGAAGATAGGCACCATCCCGAGCACATGAGGCTCTTTCTTCTTTATCAAGCCGTCCTCTATCTCGTAGTACATATCTGAGGTGTATACGCTGTAAACCGGGTTATTGCTGGTAATGCGCTTTACATACTTAACGCCCATGACCACCTGATTGCCCAGGCCGTTGTATTTCACAACGAAACCATATCTGGGATCCAGCGTGAATATCTTGAACGGCTCCTCCTCATCGGGGCCGGGCAGCGTCATGCGCAGACCCAGACCACATACGTAAAGCCACTCCGCAAGCCTTGAGTCCGCAGCCTGTTTCCCGGCCAGGGACATGTACTCGTTCAGCCGGTTGATATCATCGGTCAGGTTTTCGTCCTGCCCACGGCGGATATACTGGATGGGCTCCCCGAAACCATAACCCTTCTTAAAGGTCACGATTTCATTGGCCCGGTTTACTGCGATTTTGTGGTTTATGCTCTCGCGGACTTCCTTGGTCTTATTCAGAATAGGCGTTTCGCCTCTGTAGTAGTTCCAGAGATAGTCAATTTCCTCTGAATTGAGAGCGTGGGTATGCAGAGCATTATTCAGCACGTCTACCACGTTGTTGTCCGTAATGACTGCCTCATCGGTAAATATCTCTCGTCTGCCGAACATCTGCCTTGTATCCATATGCTCTCACCGCCTAAAAATCATAGTACTTTTTTACTATATTATATGTTTCAATTGGAGTATTTTCAATATTCCGAGCACTTTGAATTGGCGATTTATGTGTGCTAATCGGTTACAAAACTGTATGCTTTTCGGTTAAAACGGCCTTTTCCCCACACTAACGGTCTTAATTCCGTTCGACAGATAATCCGCCAGCATGGCCATGGAGTCCGCGGCGTCATCGTGGACGTTTTTCACAGTGAAAGAGAAGCTGGTCAGCTCGTTCATTGCCTTGCGGTAATCATCGTCCCGGCAGTTATCGCTACGGAAGTAAAATGCCCGAATCGTCGGCGCGTGCTGCTCGATGCGGGTCAGCTTGGCCATGTTGGTCGGCGCCTTCTTATGGCTCATGTTTATGCTGTAATTATGCTCCGACCGAAGGATACGGTACACATCGTCTGAATATTCATCGCCGCCGTTGTTGGCCTCAGTGCGCCCCATCTTTATCTTGTGCTGGAGAATCTTCGCCACCACCCGGGGCTTGGTGCAGCTCTTGTCGCGGCGGTCGAAAATCCAGTCGTGGATGTACACATCATGCCCATACACATACGCGATAGGCATACTCAGGCTGTCGCCGCCGCCCCAGGCCACGTCATTCACGAAGCAGATGTTATCCGGCTCACCGCCCGGCAGCACACCATTATAATAATTCAAGCTATCAGAGGGGAATGCAAGCCCCTCTTTTTCTATGCCATGTTGCATGAACAGGCACTCAAAATCCGCGCTGTCGATGGTGGCCTTGATGTCCCGGATTTTTTCGGTCGTATATCTGTCCGGGTGCTCATACTCAAAATTGGACACCTCATTTTCATCCCAGACCGGAATGGCAATGAAACGATAGCGCGGATCATCCCCGTGGTCAGCTTCCATGCGGCCAATCGGGTCATAGGAGCTCCAACGGGTGCCCAGCATGATTTGGTGGGTAGAGTCACCGATCATACGGGTGGTGAGTGTTGCCGTATAATCGCTGTAGAGCTTCTCCAAACGTTCCGGGGAACGGGCCTCCTCCTTGTTCTTGACAAGATCGTCTGTCACGAGGAACTTGTTCGCACGAGTACGACCAGTGACAGAACCGCTCATGGAAACCAGACCGAGAGTAGGAAAGTCACCTGCGCGTCGATAGCTGATGGTTTTGTACTCTGCACTTATTTCAGGAATGCCAAGCTCCGGGAATATCTCATGGAACGTGTACTCCGCGGTGTCGGTCAGCATCGACCGTTCGCTGTCCAGCAGCATCTTTGTCATACCGTCAGAATAGGATATGTACATATTCGCAGACGTCGGATAATTGCCCATGATGTATGCCAGCAAGAATTTTATTATCGTTGTCTTGCCACAGCCTGGAGGAAGCGAGAAGCCGAGATACAAGGCGTCTGGATCATCCATGAACTCCTGTATCTTCGTTGCTATACCGTGTTTGCCCTCCAAGACCTTCCGGCGTGGCAGCCAAAACCGTGCCTGCGGTTCTCTATTCCACTCCATGGCGATCATAAAGTCATCAAAGTTATACCGTGCAGAATAAAAGTAGGTCTGTTTCAGAATTTTGAAGGCTCTTTCGCTCCGCATTTTTGCCGCTTGTGCTCTCACCCACTTTACATAGTGGTCTACGGAGCGTCGGTCTTCAACAGAAACCAACGCGCCTAAGACGTCCTCCAGGGTCTCCTCAGTCTGAGCCGGAAGACGCATGATTCTTTCAACTATATCAATCTTCATCTGAATACCTCCATATATAAAAATAAGCGCCACACCGATGTTCTCCATCAGCGTGGCGCTCGTGGCGCTCAATGGCTATTTACTTGTGCTTTTATAAATCCTCCCATGATACATAGCTCATAAGGGTGTCATACATCCTACTGCCCTTACAGCAATCCTGGAACTCTACATCTCCGTTCTCGTACTTTACTGCGAAGCGGCTTAGTGGTATTGCGCCTTTTTGCGAAAACGCGCCGATGGGCGCACCCAGCGGTCCGAAGAGAAACCCGCCCAGGAGAGCGCCACCCAGCCCGCCGCGCTTTGACCTTGCGCCCACTTCGCCTAAATACTTTACGCTGACTATTTTCCGGCTATCGCCGCCAATAGCGTCTCGTACCTTGTATACCGCTGACCCAAAGGAGCTATCGTCGCTTCCCTTTTTTCGTGGGGGTAAATTCTTTATTACCATGAGCACGAACACAATACCCAGTGCAACAGCTACGGAAATTAAGACGATTTTTCCGTCATTAAACCCCTTCTCGGGCTTATCTGCACCTTCATCCGGCACAACCGGCTCTTCGGTCTGTTCTTTAAGCAGGATATCCGCATGGCCGCTTCTTATGGCAAGCTCATCGTATACGATCTCACCACGATAGGCAGACAGCAGGCAATTGTCGTAGTTAGTGTCGTTTACCAGATTTACCATTAACACAATATCTTCCCTGCCATTATCCGCGATCAGTTCTTCAAAAAGAAAATATAAGTTAAGTAGCGCTTCTCTGTTTGACGCCCACGGCTCATAGGTTTCGTCGTATCCAAGGCTTGAGGCATATAAAAGCTCTTCTGCTATGCCGTTCATGGCAAGGGAGACCGTAATCCCGGTTTCGTCCCCCTCTATCGAGAAATAATCTACTTGACCTTTCGCTGCGGCCTCTATTTGAGCCATTATCTCAGTGGCCGAAACAGGAGTAGGTTCAGCGGTATCCGTAACCTGGGTTGGCTCCGGGCTGGCGATTAGCTCCGGGCTATTGACTGGCTCTGTCGTGTTCTCTGTAAGGCTACCTTCTATCATCATAATAAACCCCAAGACAAAAGCGGCAAAACAAACAGCTAAACCAGTCAAAGCTTTCTTTTTTGGCGTCTTTGTTACGACGTTTATTATCAGCAGCACAAGGCAAATCGGGATTCCAAAGAATCCAGCCGTGGACAACAAATCCCCTATGTCCCCCATGTTTTCCCCTTTCTCTTGTTACAAGTTCTTTAATTCACGCCGTTCTTCGGCTTCATTTTGTGGAACAGTGGGTATCCTGTTCAAAACATCTTCGGTAAACGTGATTATGCTCGATGGGTAATTCTCCGCCGCGATTCTATCCGCTGCTTCTTTATCCGCTGTAGCGGTAATCACCCGTTGCGTGGCCCCTCTGCCGCGCATGATTACATGAACTTCCATTATTAGCTCTGCCCCCAGTACTTCTGGAGCTCTTTAATCGCATTCTCGATACACTCCTGGGCCTTCTTATTCTCCGGCTCAGATTCTTTATATACGTCCAGCCAGCGTTGCAGGCTGCTGATTACGTGATCCATGGGTCTCTCCTCGCTTTTCTTCTATTATATACTGGCAGCCTTACGCCGCATTTTTCCATTTATACCATAGGCTGCGGCTAATACCCATTTCCTTGCAGGCTTCTATCACTTGCATGTCCCCTGCCTCTACAGCAGAAACATACTCATCATAGTTATCCGGCTTTTCAATCGCCTTCCGGCCTTCCTTATAATTAGGGTCTTTTGCTCTCTTGGCCATCTTCCCTTCCTGCGTGCGCTCCCATATCATATCGCGCTCGTACTGGGCAAAAGAAAAAATGATATTAAGCATCAGCTTACCAGTCGGAGTATTGTTCGCCACACCAAAGTTCAGGATATTCACGGTAACGCCGCGATTGACAAGCTCCTCTATCAGCTTCCCGGCATCAGATGCACGGGCAAACCTGTCCAGCTTTGTCACATACAGAGTGTCCCCTTCTTTCAGCTTCTCCAAGAGAGGCGTGAACAAGGGACGCTCTATTTTTGTTCCGGTAAAGCACTCCAGGATGATCTCCTCTGCCCCGGCCTCTTTCAAGGCTTTCTCCTGCTCCGGCAGGCTGTTGCCGTTTAACTGCTGACCCGGGCTGCTGACACGACCATATCCGTATTTAGTCATTTACTCCACCTCGTATTCGCCGGTTTTTGTTGAACGAGTACGGGGGACAACTACAACTTTATAGTCCAATACCCGAAGCAGCTCATTGAGTTTATCTATGCTGATGTTGCTCTGGGACAGACGGTCGGATACCAACCGTGGTGTTTTGTTGATCCTGGATGCGATTGCGGACACACCTACATCCTGCTGTTTCATTATTTCTCTTACTGCTTCATTTGTTTTCATGGTAACAACTCCTTTGTCTGTATAATACACGGATATATCCGTAATGTCAATAACATCTTTCAAAATTTTTTTGCCTTTTTTAGTTTTTCTCTACTGAGACACCTCACCCGGGCGGCGGCCCGGGGGCCTATTTCCCCCCCGGGGGCCCGTTTGGCAAGGCAGGCCCGGCCGCGTAATGGCGCGATGATCCGTTTTTGTGTTCATAAACTCAAGAGAAAATAAACATATAAAATAATACGGATATTTCCGAAAAAACCGATGAAAACATATTGACATTTACGGAAATATCCGTATAATAGGAAATGTAAACGGATATATCCGTAATAATCTAAAATCTACATACAAACAAGGGGGATTTTTAAAATGAATAATCAGAACAACGAAAACCGCGAACATTGCAAGAGCATTGCGAAAACACTTGAGGCATACGCGGGCGGATCGGTTTACCGCTGCCCGAAATGCGGGGCCGAATTTGAATGGATTAACGAAAACTATTTTGTAAATGAAGACGGGGCCTTTTATCATTGTCCGAATTGCGGCGCGTATGTAGAAGAAAATGAGCTTGAAGCGCTTAGCATATATGACTACTTAGAAGACGTTTACGATATCGAATACCGCGTAGGATCCAATAAGGAATACAGAAGCGCGCGTATTATGGTAGCCTGCGGCGGGCCGAATATCTACATTGACACAAAAAACGCGCTTGTTCAGCTTTATTGGTGGACGGAATACGCCGAATATCCATTCAGTTATGAAGCCCGTAACGAAATAGACAACTTTATGGAGGAACTTTTTCAATGCTGAAAAATCACGAGCTGCACACCGCCGTTATTAACCATATTGCCGTTAGTTATTTCTATACAAAGGAAAAGCGCGACATAAACGGAAATAGCCGTTTCCGGGTCCATATCCTGGATCCGGACGCCCCGGCGGTTTATGAAACGATTTTCAAGTGCTATGAATGTCAGATCAAAGAACATGTGATCATGTTCATTGAGGGGGCCGAAAAATGATATATCTAACAGGCCGCTATATCGGCCGGGACGCAGCAGGCAAGCCAATATTTAAAATCGAATGGAGAAAAAAGCAATGATCATAAAAACGCTTGATCCAAATAACCCGCGTGTTACATACACGCGGGAACATGACAGCCTAAACGCGGGCCAGGTTTTCACGGCCTGGATAAATCAGAAAATAACCGTTTTTCAGTTTTCAGAATGGCAGGCACGACACAATTATTATTTTAATGAAATGGGGGCCCGGATCCAATGACAATTAACATTCATGCTTTTT
>JBJEQR010000033.1:0-8919 GCA_051881855.1 Oscillospiraceae bacterium | reverse complement strand
AAGGAGGTACTTTTATCTTGAAGATCTTTTATTCCACCGACTCAGTCGGTGGTTTTTGCACGCTAAAGCTATAATAAAATAAAAAAGCACCCGAAAGGGTGCTTTTTCACGTGCGGGCTTAAATCAGAAGTTGCTTTCCTCGAATCTGAGCTCCACAAGGTCGCCGTCCTCAAGGGTCTGTTCCCAGAGGCCGAGCTGGCCGTATTCGCCGTTGAGATACACTGCCCAGTAAACGGACCAGGTCTCGGTGTCGTTTGCAAGGTCGCCTATGCTGTTGAGCATGGTGCCGTCAACGGTATAGTCTATGCTGTTTGCTTTGAGGTAGTCCTCAAGAAGAGAACCTGCGGTGGCGCCGTCAGTGATCTCTGCGTCAAACTCATAGAGCACATTGCCCTCAGTGTCAAGAATCTTGAACTGAGCGGTGGGAGCTTTGGAACATGCGGCAAAGCTGAGCACCATTACGATAACAAGAAGTATGGAAACTACTTTTTTCATTTTTAATATCCTCCCTAATTTTAAAGCAAAATTAAATTTTGCCTACGGTTAGTATACATTCTGGAATAAAAGAAATCAAGCCTTTATAATTCTAAATTTGCTGTCTTTTGCTGAAAGCCTCCGCAAGCGCGGCAAAATCCTCCAGAGAAAGCTCCTCCGCCCTGGCATTTGGGCCGAGGCCGCACTCATCAAGAACAGCGTAAATGTCCTCTTTTTTAAGGCTGAGGCCGGAGGAGAGAGAGTTTGCGAGAGTTTTTCTTCTCTGGCTGAAAGCGGCTTTGACGACTTTAAAAAACTGTTCTTCGTTTTCAACTTTTACCGGGGGCTCTTTGCGTACATCGAGCTTAATGACCGAGGAATCCACCTTCGGCGCGGGAACGAAGTTCCCCTTTCCGACGTCAAAGAGCTTTTTCGGCACGCTGTAATAGTGTATTGCCGCCGTTATAGCGCCGCAGTCCCTCGTTCCCGGCAGGGCGGTTATCCGCTGGGCTGCCTCCTTCTGCACCATTACTGTGATGCTTTGAGCACCGATATTTTCCTCGAGCAATTTCACGAGCACGGGTGAGGTGATGTAGTACGGAAGGTTGGCACAGACAACGAAGGGCATATCCCCGAAGCGCTCCTTTACGACCTTTTTGAGGTCGAGCTTCATCACGTCCTCGTTTAAGATTTCCACGTTTTCAAACTCGCCGAGGGTCTCTTTGAGCACCGGGAGAAGCGACTCATCGATTTCAATAGAAAGCACTTTCTCCGCCCGAAGGGCGAGTTCCTTCGTGAGCACGCCGATTCCCGGCCCCACCTCGAGGGCACAGATGCCTTTTTTAACGCCGCTTTCCTCCGCGATTCGCGGGCAAAGCTCCGGGTTCACAATAAAGTTCTGCCCAAGGCTCTTTGAAAAATGGAAGCCGTGGCGGTTTAAAATCGCTTTAACTGTATTTATATCTGAAAGTTCCGGCATTTTTGCCTCCAAAAATTTATTTTCTGCGGTTAATTATAACCCTTTTGCCGCGTCCTGTAAAGCGGCGGGCGGCTGTTAATCCACCGCCACCACCGTAAGACGCCCGCCGTCGACCTTGAAGCTTATGTCAACCCCGGCGAATTTCATACTGTAAACCCGCTCCGGGTCGTTTTGGTAGGAGGGGCGGGGGTCGTCGGCAAGGCACTCGACTGCCGCTTCGCGCTTTTCCTCCGGGAGCTTTTCAAGAAGCTCCGGCGGAAAATCCACCGCGAGCCGGTAATCTTCAAACTCGCCGGCATAGCCGCCCAAAGCCTCCGGGTGGCTGTCGCTGAAAGGAAGATAGGGCTTGATGTCAAAAATCGGCGTTCCGTCGAGAAGGTCCACACCGGAAACAATGAGCACGTTTCCTTCGTGCTCGTCGTGCTCAACCCGCTCGAGCTTCACGGAGGAGAGCCCTATGGGATTAGGGCGAAATGGTGAGCGGCTGGCGAAAACGCCTATCCTCTTGTTGCCGCCAAGGCGCGGCGGACGGACCGTCGGGGACCATTCCTCCCGGTGGGCCTTTGAAAAATCGAAAAGGAGCCAAAGGTGGGAGAAACCCTCTATGCCTCTCAGCGCCTCGGGATTCCTAAATTCCGGGAGAAATACGATTTTCCCCGTCAGGGACGGGGCGCGCCCGCTCTGGCGCGGTATTCCGAATTTGTCCTCAAAATCCGTATGAATATAGGCAATGGGGTGTATGCTGAGGCTTTCCTCCATAATTCTGCTCCTTTCTTTGCGGCCCCCGCGGGGCGCATTCCGTATTTTCAAAAAAGGGCGGGCAAAGGCCCGCCCCGAATTTTATGAAAGCTCTATCATGTTGGTATAGAGCTGGTAGTATTTGCCCTTCTGGGCCATAAGGTCGTCGTGGTCGCCGCGCTCGATGACCTGGCCCTCCTCGAGCACGAGTATCGCGTCGGAGTTGCGGACGGTGGAGAGACGGTGGGCAATGATGAAAACGGTCTTGTTCTTCATAAGACCGTCAAGGCCCTTTTCGATGAGCTTCTCGGTACGGGTATCGACGGAGGAGGTTGCCTCGTCAAGAATGAGCACCGGTGCCTCCGCCACCGCGGCCCTCGCTATGGCAACAAGCTGGCGCTGGCCCTGGCTGAGGTTTGCGCCGTCCGAATAGAGCACCGTGTCGTAGCCCTGGGGAAGGTGGGAGATAAAATAGTGGGCATTGGCTATCTTGGCCGCGCGTATGCAGTCCTCGTCCGTGGCGTCAAGCCGCCCGTAGCGGATATTTTCCATGACGGTGCCGGTAAAAAGGTGCGTATCCTGAAGCACTATCGCCAGAGAGCGGCGCAGGTCGTCCTTTTTAATATCCCGCACGTCTATGCCGTCATAGGTTATCTTTCCGCTCTGTATATCGTAGAATCGGTTTATGAGGTTCGTAATGGTGGTCTTGCCCGCTCCGGTGGAGCCCACAAAGGCAATTTTCTGCCCGGGCTTCGCGTAGAGCGAGAGCCCCTTGAGGACAGATTTACCCTCAACGTAGGCAAAATCCACGTCATAGAAGCGCACGTCGCCCCGGACGGGCACTTTTTCACCGGAGGGGAGCACCCAGAAATAGTCTCTGTCCTCTTTGGAAAGAGTTACCTTGCCCTCGTCGGTTTCCGGCTGCATGTCGAGAACGGCAAAAATCCTCTCCGCACCCGCAAGGGCAAGCATTATGGCGTTGAACTGCTCGGAGATCTGGCCTACGCGGTTTGCGAAGTTGCGGATATAGCCGAGGAAGGTTATAAGTATTCCGCCGACGCCCTCGCCGGTGAGCCACAGCACACCTATGGCGCAGGTCGCGGCATAGAAAATATGGGAAAGGTTATTGAGTATCGGCCCGATGATCGAAGTCACCGTGGTAGCGGTGGTGGAGGCTTTGCAAAGCTCGTCGTTTATGACCTCAAAGTTCTCCATCACCTTCTGCTCATGGGTGAAAACCTTGATGTCCCGCTGCCCGGTTATCATCTCCTCAATGTAGCCGTTCACCTCCGCGGCGTGCGCCTGCTGGGCGCGGTAGCTCTTACCGCTTATCTGCGTGGTCTTTTTCACCACCACGACCACTATGGCCGCGAGAATGACCATTATGGCAAATAGCTTCATGGAAAGTACCATCATCATGGCGACGGTGCCTATAAGGGAAGTTACGGAAATCAGAAGCTGGGTGATGCTGTGCTGCAAAAGCTCGTTGGCGGCCTCGACGTCGTTGGTGAAGTAGCTCATGAGGCTGCCGTTGGTGTTGCTGTCAAAATAGCTGACCGGAAGCTTCTGCATTTTGGCGAAAAGCTCCGTGCGGAGCTCCTTCATGATGACCGTACTGGACTCCAGCATCAGTATGTTGAGCAGATAGTTTGTGACCGCGCTCAGGACGTAGAGTGCCGCAAGGCCGATGAGCAGGGCGATATATTTGCCGAAGGCCTCGTCCGGGGCTATGCCCGTCTCCTTGAGGAGGTTCACTATGGGCTTCATGCAGTAGGATGCGCCGATAGTGGCGGCGGAATATATCAGTATGGTAACCACCGCCGCGATGATTATCGCCTGGCAGTGCTTGAAATAGCGGAAAAGGCGCATCAGCGTCGCAAAGGGCGACTGGGCCTTGTGGTAGTTGCGAAGCTCGACCTTAGGCAATGTCCTCCGCCTCCTCTCTCATCTGGCTCTCATAGACGTCCCTGTATATGGTGCTCCGTTTCATAAGCTCCTCATGGGTGCCTACGTCGGAGAGTCTTCCCTCGTCCAGAACCGCGACTCTGTCGCAGGACATGATGGAGGCTATGCGCTGGGCGATTATGATTTTGGTGGTATTGGGAAGGGTGTGTTTCAGCGCCCGGCGGATATGCTCATCCGTAGTCATGTCAACGGCGCTGGTGGAGTCGTCGAGAATGAGTATTTTCGGCTGTTTGATGATTGCCCTCGCAATGCGCAGGCGCTGCTTCTGACCGCCGGAAAGGTTGGCCGCGTCCTGCTCAAGCACCGTTTCGTAGCCCGCCGGGAAGCGGTCTATAAATTCGTCGGCGCAGGCTATGGAGCAGGCCTCTTTCATCTGCTCGAGGGTGGCGTCCTTGTTGCCCCAGCGGAGGTTATCCGCAATGGTACCGGAGAAAAGAGTGCCGTTCTGAAGCACCATGGCCACTCCGTCACGGAGATTTTTCAGGGTGTATTCTTTTACGTCCCTGCCGCCGACCTTTATAGTGCCGGAAAGGGTGTCATAAAAACGGGGTATCAGGTTCACAAGGGTCGATTTTCCCTCGCCGGTACCGCCGATGACGCCGATAGTTTCACCGCTTTTTATATGCAAATCTATGTGGCTGAGGGCGAGCTTGTCAGGGTCGCCGGAATAGCTGAAGCACACGTCGTCAAAGTCCACTCTGCCGTCCTCCACCTCAGCGTCGGAGGGGCCGTCGGCAATATCTATTTTTTCGTCGAGCACCTCGTTTATCCTGGTGAGGGAGGCCTGAGCACGGGCCACAGCCATTATCAGCCAGGAAAGGGTGGTGAGGGCGCTGACCGCCTGGGTCGTATAGGACACGATGCTCACGAGCTCACCCGTGAGCAGGCCCGTGGTCTGATATATTATTTCCCTTCCGCCTATGAGCAGAATGATCACGCTGCAGCACCACATGATGAGCATCTGCACAGGTCCCGTAAGAGTAAACAGGCGCGAGGAAGAAAGAGTGGCCCTGCGCAGCTCCTCGGTGGTGTTTTCAAAGCGCTCCGATTCGTAATTGCCTCGGACGTAAGCCTTGACGACACGGCTGCTGACGAGGTTTTCCTGAATTGCGGAGTTCATTTTATCCGTCTTTCTGAGCATTTTTCTGAAGCGGGGCTGGCCGATATGGAGAAGCGTTGCAAGTATGGCAAAGAGTACCGGAATGGCCGCAAGGAAAATAACCGCCAGGTTCGGCGCTATGGCAAAAGCCATGACCGTCGCCATTACGAGCATTATCGGGGAACGGATGAGCACCCGGAGAAACTGCTGCATGGTGTTCCGGACGGTGTTTACGTCGGTCGTGGCCCTCGTAATGAGGCTCGGGACCGAAAATTTGTCAGCGTTGGAAAACGAAAAGCTCTGGATTTTTCCGAGCAGGGACGAGCGCAGATTTTTTGCAAAGCCCTGGCTTGCCACGGCAGAAAACCTTGCGCTCAGAAGGCCGCAGGCCATCGAGAGGCAGGCCACCAGCACCATTATGGCGCCGACGGTTATGACAAAGCGGTTCCTGTCCGCCACAAGCTCTGCCGGGAAAAACCGGCTGAGCATGAAGTTCTCCTCCCTGTAAAGGCCGCCGTCCACGATTATGGACATCAGCATGGGAATGAACACTTCAAGGATCACTTCAAGACCGCCGAAAATCGCTGCGGCGGCGGTCCAGCCGCGGTAATGTCTGAGATTTTCGCCCAAATGGCGGAAAAGGTGTTCTTTCTTTTCCAATGGGGCCATCTCCTTTCACAAAGGCCTACTTAGGCATTATAATTTAAATCAAACATATTATATCAAAGCACGTATAAAATTTCAATGAATGTTTCCAAAAGAGACAACCAGCAAAAAAGCGCCTTGAAAGGCCGAACCGTAGGGTTTTGCCGCGCACTTTGCGTTCCTTTCCGGTTTACAGGCAAAGCAAATTTTCAAAAAAACGTGCAGCTTTTCTGCATATTTTTTTAAGCTATTGACATTTCGTTTCAATAGTGCTATATTGGTCTCGTAAACACATGAATAGTTGTTCATATGTTCAAATTTTGAAGTAAATCGGAGGCAGTTATGACCGACATTCACCCCGAGCACGGACATATAATTGAACAGACCAAAGCCAGCATGCCTTCGGACGAGGTGCTTGCCAAAACCGCTGAGGTTTTCAAAGTTTTCGGCGACGCCACGAGGATAAGGATCCTCACCGCCCTCTCCGAAGGGGAGATGTGCGTCTGCTGTCTCTGCGACCTTCTCGGCATGAGCCAGTCCGCCGTTTCCCACCAGCTTTCGGTGCTCAAATCCGCAAGGCTCATTAAAAACCGCCGGGAAGGCAAACAAGTATATTACTCCCTTGACGATGCACACGTCGGCGCAATACTCTGCACCGGAATTTCCCATGTCATCGAGGGATGAGGAGGTATTTCCATGGCACATAATCACGAACAGGAAGAGCGCCGCGACTGCTGCTGCGAGGGGCATTGCCACTGCTGCGGCGAAGAAGGCGAAGAAAGCGAAAACATCAAAAGAGATTTTATCATAATCTTTATCTGTGCGGCGGTCTTTGCCGCCAGCTTTATCCCCGTGCTCGAGCCCTTTGCTCTCTGGATATGCCTTGCGGCGGCCCTTGTGGCCGCAAGGGAGACTGTAAAGGAGGGCATAGAGGGGCTTTTGAAGCTCCGCTTTGACGAAGCTACGCTCATGACCATTGCCGTCATTGCGGCTTTCATCATAGGCGAATTCCGGGAGGGCGCCATGGTGGCCCTGCTTTTCTCCCTCGGCGAGGAGCTTGAGGACCTTGCTGTGGAACGCTCCAAAAAGAACATTGCGGCCCTTGCGGACATCAGACCCGACAGCGCGAACGTAGTTACCGAAAGCGGCACGGAGGTCCGCCCAGCGGAGGAAGTGGAGCTCGGCACAAAAATCCTTGTCAAAGTCGGAGAGAGGGTTCCGCTGGACTGCAGAGTGCTCTCTGAAAGCGTCATGGCCGACGCCTCCGCCCTGACAGGCGAGAGCATGCCCGTCAACATTCCCGAGGGCGAAATACTCAAGGCCGGGTGCGTCGTGCTTGCGAGCCCTGCCCTTGGCGAGACCGTCAGCGGCTACGGCGATTCCGCCGCCGCAAGAATCATCGACATGGTGGAAAACGCCTCGGAGAAAAAGGGCGCCACCGAAAAGTTCATCACCCGCTTCTGCGGAATATATACTCCCGTCGTCATTGGCCTTGCGGCCGTTCTTTTCCTCGTCACATGGCTCGGCGGCATACTGACCGTTTCCGAGGCCGCCCACAGGGCTCTGGTATTCCTGGTTTCGAGCTGTCCCTGCGCTCTGGTGCTTTCCGTGCCGCTGGCGTATTTTGCGGGCATAGGCTCCGCCTCCCGGGGCGGCGTCATTATCAAGGGCTCCGAATACTGCGAGCGCCTGGCCGAAGTCAAAAACGCTGTTTTTGACAAGACCGGGACCCTCACCTCCGGAAAGCTCCGGGTGGCTGAAATAAGGCTCCACGGCGGTTACAGTGAGGACGAGGTCCTCCGCTTCGCGGCTGCGGCAGAGGCATTTTCTGACCACCCCATTGCGAAATGCGTCATTGATGAGGCCAAAAGCCGCGGAATAAGCCGCCCTGAGGCGGACAAGGTAACAGAGATCGCCGGAGAGGGCGTCACCGTCACCTCCGAGGGAAAGGCCATAGTGTGCGGAAACAAAAAGCTCTTTGAGCACGTCGGGATCTCTCTCCCGGCGGAGAGCGGCCCGAGCCTTTACGTAGCGGCGGAGGGCGTGCTCATCGGAAGCATCTACCTCGAAGACACCGTCCGGGAGGAGTCCAGAAAGGCTGTCTCCGCTCTGCACGAGCTCGGCGTTGAGCACGCGTACATGCTCACCGGCGACAATGAGCAGGCTGCCGCAAAAGTGGCCGCAGAATGCGGCCTGGACGGCTACTACGCCTCCCTCATGCCCGAGGACAAGGTGACCCGCACCGAGGAGATCAAGGCGGGCGGCACCACCGTTTTTGTGGGCGACGGCATCAACGATGCGCCGGTGCTCGCGGCGGCGGACATAGGCGCCGCCATGGGCATGGGTACGGACGCCGCCATAGAATCCGCGGACATAGTACTTATGCAGGGCGGGCTTTCCGCCCTGCCGAGGGCCATTTATACGGCGAAAAAGGTCGTCAAATGCGTCCGCCAGAATGTGGCTTTCATTCTCGCTGTGAAAATTGTCGTGCTCATTCTCGGCGCCTTCGGCTACGCACCCATATGGCTTGCGGTTTTCGCGGACGTGGGCACCTGCCTTCTCTCCCTGCTCTGGTCCCTGAGACTGCTCAAAATTAAATACTGAGGCAAAACGAAGCCCGCCGGGGATAAAATTATCCCCGGCGGGCCCTTTTTTCGTTTAATTTATTCTTTTTATGTGGTATAATTTATTTATAAAAGAATAGATTTTATTTTCGGGGCACAAACTGACCCAGCGGCAACATTTTCTCCCTACGGGAGTCGGAGCTGGCCTATCGCCGGGAGACTGTCATACCGTTTGATTACTGCGGCGCCGAATGGCTTCCGAAAGCCGTGCAGAGTCCCGCTAATATACGCAAGTCCGAAAACAAATAATTTTAGTTTTTTCATGAAACATAATATTGATTTTTTTCAGCAGACAATTTATTATTGATGTTGGAAAATTTAAAAGTTAGGAGGAATTCAATATGGACAGATTAAAAGGAAAAGTAGCAATAGTCACCGGCTCCACCAGCGGCATC
>JBJEQR010000032.1:0-9192 GCA_051881855.1 Oscillospiraceae bacterium | reverse complement strand
TAATCTCAACTGCTGTCGTTCAGGCCGACAGCAGATTTCAGTGTACCAAGGCGGCTCGACCATTTGCGCTCCGCGACCCACCCCCAGACCCCCTCAAGGGGGGAGAACAGCTCACAACATCAGCACGCTTTTGTGACATATCGTGCTCAAATCTGTGCGGGGCGGCGGTAGCCGCTGTCCGCTTATTAGCCCCATATCCGTTTTGCTCGCATCGTGTAAAATTCTTTTAGCACGTTTTTGCCGAGAGCGTCCCCCTGATGAGCGTAGCACGCGAAGCGCGCCCAGTGGGCGATACAGCGAGCAGGGTACGGCGCCACGGTCAAAAATTTCAATGCGCATGCCGCAGAAATTTTTGGGAACCGCAAGAGGAAACGTTTGCGGTAGCAAATAGGAGGGGGCGACCCCCCACTTTCTCTGGCGGTTACCACCGTCTCTTTCCGCAGAAAGAGATGGGGGTACATATAAAAAGCGAAAGGCTTTCCACCCTTCCACCGCTAACGCGGTCCCCCTCCCCTGATAGGGGAGGTTTTCGGGCGGATAATATCCGCCCCTACGGGTGCGGTTTAATTTGTCCGAAACAAGGCAAAGCGGAACGCCTTGCCCTGTGCTCCATACTTTAATTATTTTCAGGGAATGACAATGGAAAAAACAAAAATTTTTAAATCTCCGTATTTCTGGCTCATAATGCTGCTGCCGCTGGGCGGCGCGGTCTATGCCGCCGCAAGGTACCTGCCCGGCTTCGCCGGGTGGTACTCCGTCACGGTCTACCCAGCTATTGCCGGCTTTTTCGGCAGCATAACCGGCGCCCTGCCCTTTTCCCTCATGGAAATCGTCATAGCCGCCGGGATATTTCTGGCGGTTTTCTGGCCCGTCAGGGCGGCGCTGGCCGTCCGCAAGGGGCAAAAGACCGTTTCCGCCGCCTTCGGCGGGGTGCTTCTCAAAATAATTTCCGCCGCAAGTACGGTGCTCTTCCTTTTCGTCATTTTCTGCGGCGTCAACTACTACCGCCCCAGCTTTGCCGACACCGTCGGCCTCGAGGTGCGGGACTCCTCCGTGGATGAGCTCTATGAGCTGTGCTCAGACCTTCTGGACGAGGCAAACACCTTGAGCACGCAGCTTGAGCACGCTCCCGACGGCACCACCCTCTATCCGAAGGACAACTACACCATGGCGAAGGAGGCCTGCCACGGTTACAGCGAGCTTTGCGAGGAGTATGAGTTCCTCCGCATGGGCGCCGTCACCTTCGGGCGGCCGAAGCCCGTGGTTTTCTCCGTCGTCATGTCCTATCTCCAGATTTCCGGCGTATATTCGCCCTATACGGTGGAGGCCAACATCTGCACTGCCGGGCCGGATTTCCTCCGGGGTGCCACAATGATGCATGAGCAGACCCATCTGCGGGGCTTCATGATCGAGGCGGAGGCCAATTTCGTGGCCTACCTCGCCTGTATGGAGAGCGGCGACCCCTATTTTGAGTACAGCGGCACCAGCCTCGCCCTGCTCTACTCCATGAACGCCCTCTATAAGGTCGACCCGGAGAGGTGCCTTGAACTCAGGGCCCGGTACTGCGAAGCCCTCGACGCGGATATGCGCGCCCAGAGCGATTACGTCCACGCCTATGACACGAAAATTGCCGAGGTTTCGGACAGCATAAACGACACCTACCTCAAGCTGAACGCCCAGCAGGACGGAGTCCAGAGTTACGGAAAAATGGTGGACCTGCTCCTTGCCTACCGGAGGGCAAAATAGGGCTTTCTTTTTGGGGGAAGCTGTGCTATACTTCTTTATGGAAATATATTTTCAGAAAGGCGGTCAAAACAATGCCCATCACTGTTGAAGATGAAGAAGGAATCGAGGTATTCTGCCCCTACTGCGGAAAACCCGTGCTCGTTCCCGCGGGCTACAGCCGCGCGGTATATCTCTGCCCCCGCTGCAAAAAGGCCATTCCCCTGAGCGAGGACATACAGGAGCGCCTCAAAAAAATGGCCCCCGCAAACTGAGGGCCAAAGCTCCGGCTTTGATTTCAAAATTCCGAAAAGGGCCGCCCTCCGGGCGGCTCTTTTTGTTTTTGGATATGCTTTTCCTCTTTTTAGCATATATTTAAGAGATTGACGGATTTTCTGAAAATTTTGTCCTTAAAAAAAAGAAATTCCTTGAAACATTTTGAAATATCTGATAAAATCAAAGCATATATTAAGGAAGAAAGGGGATTTTTTACGAATGAAAAAAAGATTTGCCATATTTATGGCTCTCGTGTTAATTACTTTTTCCCTGTTTTCCGTGGTGGGCTTCGCCGATTTCGGCGACTTCGCCGGGGATTCTGACTGGGGCGGCGGCTGGGACAGCGATTGGGACAGCGGCTGGGACAGTGACTGGGACAGCGATTATGACTATGATTACAGCGGCTCCTCCGGCACCGGCAACATTACCGTCGTGGTGGTTATAGTTGTTTTTGCTCTCACATTCCTTGTAATGTTCGGCACGAAAGCCAAAACGAACGGCAAGCCCATCTCCTACACCGTTCAGCATCGTGCAGAGCCCCTTGTGAATAACCTCGCTGACCTCAAAGAACGCGACCCGGGCTTCAACGAGTCCCAGTTCCTGGAGGATGCTTCCAACCTCTACGTCCGGATGCAGAACGCCTGGACCGCCAGGGATCTCACTCCCATACGCACCCGTCTTACTGCTGAGCTTTACGCCAAGTCCGAACGTCAGGTCCAGACCTATATAGACAAACACCAGACCAACCATGTGGATCGTATCTCCGTCCTCAATTCCAGCATTGTCGGCTGCACCAGCGATGATAAAAACGATATTGTCACCGTCGAGCTCACCGCAAGGGTCGTCGATTACGTCACCGACGACAACACCGGTAACATAGTCCGCGGAAGCGACAGCCGCGAACTCTTCATGACCTACCGCTGGACCTTTATCCGCACCCTCGGCAAGGTGACCGGCGCCGCCGGAGAGGCGGACGGCAAACACTGCCCGAACTGCGGCGCGCCCATAGACCTCAATCAGTCCGCAGTCTGCAGCTTCTGCGGCTCCGTGGTGGAGAGCGGCGATTACGACTGGGTGCTCTCCAACATCCAGGGCATCAGCCAGAGATCCAACTGATATGCAGTGTAAATTCCTCGATATGGACTCCTTCCCCCGCCGTGCTCATTTTGAGCATTTCGCGGCCATGGCAAACCCATCGGTGGGTTTCACAGTAAATATGGATATAACCTCCTTCCGGAAAGAGGTGAAGGAAAAGGGCCTGCCCTTTTTCCACACCCTCATATACCGGGCCGTATGGGCCATGAACTCCGTCCCGCAGATGCGCCAGCGCATCCGGGACGGCAGGATCGTGGAGTACGATTTCTGCGAGGCCAGCTACACCCTCGCCCTGCCGGACGAGACCTATTGCTACTGCCACCTTCGTTTTGACCTGCCCTTTGAGGAGTTTCTCCCCTACGCCGAGGGCGTCAAGCGCCGCTGCCTCGAAAACCCGAGCATCGAGGACGGGGAGGACGCGGAGGGGTATTTCTTCATCTCCTCCGTGCCCTGGATCAGCTTCACCTCCGCCATTCAGCCCATGGACGTCCCCGCGGACAGCAACCCCCGCCTCCTGTTCGGAAAGTACTTTGAGCAGGACGGCAGGCTGCTCCTGCCGGTGTGCACCCTCTGCCACCACGCCCTGACCGACGGGCTCCACCTGTCGAAATTCTATATGGAGTTCCAAAGGCTCCTGGACGGCGAAGGCTAAGGCCTTCTCCATATAAAATATACGGTTTGGGCGGCCCCAATGGGGCCGCCCTTTTTTGTCTCCCTCATCTGTTTGCGCCGATGACTATGACCCGGGTGTTTCTGGGCTTCGTGTAGGACGCTGAGGAATACATTGAAGCGTATTTCTTTTTCAGCTCCTCCAGGGCCAGCACGTCGGCGTACTTCTGCCGCAGGGCGGCGAGCTTGTCGGCGTAGCTCTCGCTGTCCTTTTCAGCCCCCTGGGAATACTCCTCCATGAGCTTTGCTATGGCGCTGTCCCGCTCCGCCGTAAGGTTTGCCCGGACTGCGGAATATTCCCCGGTGAGCCCCCGGAACGCGTCCCGGACGGCTCCGCCGGAAAGGCCCTTTGCCGCCGCTATCTGGGGCAGCTGCTTCGCGGAGACACGGTTTTCTATGTACTTGCTCCGAAGGGCCCTGGCGGTCTCCTCCTCGGAGGCCGCTCTCTCCCTCCCGAGCGTCGCCTGCCGCCTTGCATTGGCGGCGGCAAGGCGGCTGTCGAGCAGGCTTTTCTGCTCGTTGTAGCCCTCTATGGTGAGATTGCTCGTTTTAGTGGCCAAAGCTCTGTTTCACCTGCCTTCCGTGCTCAAAGCCCCAATCAGGATACAAGCTGTACGTCCTCGATGACCGGGGAGGTGAACGCGGTGCTCTTCATGGCCACGGCCTTGGTGGTGACGACGCCGCTGAGGCTGGAAATGTCCACCGCGGCGGAGGCGCCCACCACCTTCACAGCGGTGCTCGAATATCTGGGGTCGGTGCCGTCGGTGGTGTAGCAGATACACTCAGCGCCGGTGGAGGTGACAGTGTTGACCTTGGTGCTGCTGTTGTAGCTGAACTCCGGCTCAGCCTGCTGTGCGCCGGAGGCCACGGCGGCGTAAACGCCGTCTGCCCTGCCGCCCAGTACGAAAGCGTCATAGATGAAGCGGCCCTCCAGGAGGCTGCCGTTGATGCCCGCGGGGTTCTCCTTCACAAAGTAATCCTGCACCTTTTTGGGCTGAATGACGGAATTTTTGTGGGTGATGAGGAAATAGCACTGCTTGGTGCCCTTCTTGAGGTAATTGTCGGGCACGACCACCACCTGCGCACCCATAAAGGTGCCGATGGCGCCCTTTACGAGGGCGTCCTTGGCCAGGGCCTCCACGCCGATGAACTGGCTGGAAAGGCGGAGCATGCCGAAATAGCTCCAGCCGATGAAAATGAAGCGGTTTTCCGCCGGGACGTTTTTGTTGCTCATGGCCACCATGCCATCGGAAAGGAGCTTCGCAATGGTGTCGGCGGTGGGCGCGGCGGTGAGGGCGCTTATCTTTCCGGCGTAGTCGATGAATTTTACCAGGGCGTATTTGTCCATCTCGGGAATGGCCTGCTCGTTCATCTCCATGGCGAGGATTTTGGAGGCCTCTTTAGCGCCCATCTGCTCAAGGTTGTTGCCCTTGTCAATGGTGATGGAAAAGCTTCTGTCCTTGCCGAGAATGAGCTCCTGCATGGTGTCCTGAAGCTCGGTGGGGGTGCCGTAGCGGCTGGTGCCGGTGCGGCTGTAATCGGAAAGGGCCTGGGTCACCGGGGTATAGACGTTGAGGGTCTTGACCCCGGTGAAGTCGTAGTCCTTGTTGGTGGTGCCGTCAACGACGGATTTGAGGGTAAAGGCATTAGCCAGTTCCTTGGAATATTTCGCAGCAAGATTGATTGCCATTGGTTTTAAAACCTCCTTGTTTTTGTGATTATATATGTTTTATCTGTCTCAAAGCGCCGGGGATGAGGCACTTGCTCCTGCCGCCCGTCTGCCGCGAATGACGGTTCATCTGAAAATAGCTTGCTCGGGGCCGCTTCCGGCCGGGCGGCGGCGCTTGCAAAGCCAATGCGCCTTGGGTATAATGATTTTGAAATGCTGTAAAATTTTTTCAGGCGTTTTGCACCAAAGGGCGCAAAAAAACGCACTTAATATGTGTAACTGTTTTTTGGGGATAAGCCCGCCTTTTCGGAAAGGGCTTCCCCCTTTTCGAAAACCACCGAAAGGAGCCCTGCAAAATGAAAAAACTTATCTGTCTTGCCCTCGTGCTCGTCCTCGTGCTTGCCGGGTGCTCAAAGCCCGGAGTGAGTGAAACTTTGAGCACAGGGAGCGAAAGCTCCCCTGAAACCTTGCAGCCGGAAGCCGACGGCAGCATCGAGCCGGAAAACAGCTTTGATCCCGAAGCGGCGCTGAACGAATTTTCGGATTCAATGCTGCTCGGCCCATATTGGGAAAACCCCGAGGAAATAAGCGTAGATGATCTGGTGATGTGGTACGGGTACAAAATACTCGCCCTTGAGGAAACCGTCCCCGGAACTGCTGAAAAATACATCCGGGACGACCTTGACGGGCTCTATATCCCGGCAGAGGAATTTGAGGAAGCGGTCTTTGACCGCTTCGGTCTCAGCCCCGCCCTTCTCGAGGAAAGTCAGTGTTTCTCCCCGGAGTATTCCTGTTTCGTAACTCCCACCGCGCTCTATGGCCTTTGCTCTTTCGAGCTCTCGGTTTCGGACACAAACTTTGAAGGCGGCATATACCGCATCTCCTTTGAAATCTCCTTCGAGGACGGCGAGCGCCGTCCGGGCGTTCTCTCCGTCACGGAAGAGGAAGGCGGCTCTCTCCGCTTCCTCTCCTACCTCCCCGCCGGGGAGTAACCGGCGGACCCGTCCTTCCTTTGGCGGCCCCATGAGGGGCCGCTCTTTTTATTTTACCCCTCGAACATGAGCCCTGCGGCGAAGTCGTCCTCCGGGCTCTCCGCGGCTGTGCTCTTGGCGGAGCCTGCGGAGGCTTTCCTCAGCAGCTCCTCCATGCGGATAAGCCGCAGCTTCTCATTGAGGCGCTGGTTTTCAAGGCGAAGGTACGCCTCCGTGGGGGTCTCCCCGGCGGCTACCGCCTCCTCCATGCCCTCGGGCAGGGGCTCGTTCATATACTGGGGGTATTTTTCAATAAATTTTAGCCAGGGAGTATCCTCCTCCGCAATGGTCTCCTCGGGCTTCGGCTCCTCCGGCGCGGGCTCCTGCCCGCCCAGGGGAAAGCCCTCCTCCGGGAAAATATTTTCGTCCATATCAGGCATTTTCGCTCTCTCCTTTCTCAATTTCGACTTCGTTTTTAAGTCTTACGGCCTTGCCGTAAAGGCGGCATTTCCTGTTCGGGCAGCAGAGCTCCAGGTTGCGGTAGAGCCTGGTCTTTTCCGCCGGGTCGCTGTCGCCCTCCACGGTCATGTAGCATTTCTTTATCCGCAAAGCGGTTTTGCAGCTTTCACAGAGCATTTTTGTCCTCCTTCATATTTCCGGTGCCGGCACCTCAGCCTTTGCCTTCTCCTCCTCGAGCCTTGCGATGATTTTGTTCTTTCCTCTGATATACTTGTCCGGTATGCTCTCGAGATAGGTGACGGCGTCGGTGATAATGCCGTTTTTGTAAAGGCTGTCGGCGGTCTCTATCTGCACGAGCTCGCTCCAGTAGCTGGCGGCGCCCACGTCCACGGAGAGCCTCATGGCGTCCGTATCCACCGCGGAAAAGTCCACGAACACCGAGGCGTTTTTCTCTCCGGCGCCGAAATTTACCTCTCTCACGCCGTAATACGCCCTTATCATGTCGAGCATGATGAGCACGCAGTCCTCCCAGAACTGATAAAAGCTGAGCTTCTGGAGCGCCAGCGGCGCGGAAGCGGCGTTCTGCAGGGCGATAATGGCGGAGGTGTTGTCCATGGCGATGTTGCCGAGGGCCACGTCCGTGGCCCCGAGGCACTCCTTTGTATAGCTGATGGTCTTTTCCACAAGGTTCATGGCCTGCTCGCTCATGTCCGAAGCCCGGAAGGAGGAGGCCACAGCGGTGTTGGGGTCCCCGGCAACGCCTATGGCCTGGCCCACCCGGTTGGTCCACTGGCGAATCTTTGTGATGTCGTAAAAGAGCTTCGGGAAAGCCATGTGCTTTTCGTGCTCCATGGCCATGGCCCAGAGCTTGTTGACAAAAATCTGGTTCGGTATCACCCCGGTTATGGCCGCCCTGCCGTGGTAGCTGCTGCGGACGTTCTCCCAGCTCATCCATGCCACCGGGTAACGCCGGAGCCCCGTGTCCGCGGGCGGCTTTATGATGCAGTCCCGGGCCGCGTGCATGTACCGGACGGTGCCGTCCTCCCTCCAAAGGCGTATGAGCTCGGTGGTGAGGTCGTTTCCCGCGGCCTCCTCCTCATTCATATATAGGCCGCCCCCGTCCGGGCGGATATTTTCCCAGCCCTCGGCCCCGGCGGCTTTTGCCTCCTCCCGAAGCTCCCCGGCGCTGCGGCGGCGCACAAGAATTATGTAGGGCTGGTCCTCCGCCTCCCGGACATAGGGATTGCCGAAAATGACCTTCGTGTTGTCAATGTTCTCAATGCGGACCCTGCCCCCTGCGCCGCCCGTGGGCTCAAACCAAAAATAGAAGCAGCCGTCCCCGTCCACGGCGCAGTTGCGGAGCATGTCCCGGGCAAGGGTTTTGGCCTTGGTCTGCTCGATTATGTTCCCAACCTCTCCTTCAAGGCAGTCCGCCAGGAAATCCGCGTCGTCGCTGTGGACGCTGGGTGTCAGCGCCACGGCAACGTCGTCCGAAACTATCATGGAAACGAGGTAGCAGACGGCCCGTTTCAGAAAGTTTATGACCGGCTTTTCAAGGTCCGGCGCGTTTACGCCCTTCCACTGGTCGCCGATATAAAAATCCTCATTTTTCCGGACGGTGTCATAAAGTTCCATTGCCCGGTTGTAGCTTTCACCCTTTTCGTACTCGGCGAAAACGCTCCCGGGCGTCAGATTTTTGCGCAAAATATCATCTCCCTTTCATTTTTTGTTTGTAAAATCAGTTTTTTGCCGCTTTGGGGCGGGACGGTGCTTCGGCTTATTTTCTAAAGCGCCGGTTTCGGCACGAGCCTCAAAGTTCCGCCGAAACACCGTGCCAAAGACGGGCGCTTTGAAACCGAAGGCGCCGGGTCTGGCAAGAGCCCTTAAGTCTTGGGCGGAGGATTCGGCGCGTCGCCCGTTTCGTTTAGGCAAGGAGCGCCGCCGCTTTTCCGAAAGCCCACCCGGGCGGCGTTTTCGTTCCGGCTATTTTCCGCCGTAGCCGAAAAGCTCCTCATACTGCTTCATGAGCTCCGGCGGTATCTCCTGCTCCTTCGGCTCCGCCGGGGCCCTTTCACCGCCGTTTCTCGCGGCGGCGATCAAAAGCCCGACTATGATCCCGAGGGCAAAAATAACGACCTCCATTTTTCCTCCTTTCCGGGCTCCCCGCCCGATTTGATATGATTTCCGCGAGTAAAAAGCACCTTTCTTCCGCATGGGCGGATATTATCCGCCCGCCTGAGAGCCTTCCTATTGGGGAAGGTGGCGCCGTCAGACGGCGGATGAGGAAGCCTTCCCCTTTGGGGAAGGTGGCTTTGCCGGAAGGCAAAGACG
>JBJEQR010000031.1:36697-127419 GCA_051881855.1 Oscillospiraceae bacterium | reverse complement strand
CGGTTAACCTCTTTTGAACCACGCGACTATCGCGTGGTTTTCTTTTATACAAAAAGAGCTCCCGCCGCCGACGGGAGCTCTTTTTTATCTGTAATCTGCCATTTCAAAGGTGAAGTTTCCGACCTCACCGAAATCGTCGTACCCGATTTTCCGGCCGGGAACAACGGCGCAGTTATTATGCATAAGCGGCTCGATTTTTACAACGTCTCCGCCGCTCTCTATTGACACAAGGCGGCAGAAAATGCTGCTGGTGCAGCGGTAATACGTCTGCGCATATTCGGGATCAAAGGCGCAGTACTCCGCGCCGCGGATGGAATAGCAGTACGCACCCGACGGCGAGCCGTCCTCCAAAAGGGATTTCACCGTTTCGATAAAATCACAGCCCGGCCTGCAGCTTTCCAGTTCCTTTTTTATGAAATTGCAAATCCCAATATAGCTTTGCTTTCCGTTTTCAGAGAGCCCGTCTTTTTCGAGGACGTCAAAAACGGAGGAGTTTTCGGGAAAACCCTCAAGCATCAGACTGAGGGGATTCTCTGAAACAGCCTTCCTGTAAGTGAGCAAAGTCGCCTTGGAACCCTCCTGCATCTCTCTGTCCAAAAACGGCACTATGGGGTCGGTACAGAAAGTGATATAGCCGTTTTCCGGCTGCCAAAATAAATCATAGTCCTCAAGCGGAGCGGCGCCGTTTAAAGCCACCCTGTAAAGCTCTTCAGCTTTAATCTCCTTTGACGCCGAAAAAAGGCTGCCTACGGTAGCCTTTAGTATTGCGGAGCTCTCTTTTGTGGTCAATGAGCTTTCATTTTTTAACTTTTGAAGCTCCTCTTCCAGCCCGCTCATATCCATTTTATTCAGTTTGTCTCTCGCTGAAACGTACTCCATTTATGTATTCCTCATTCGTCAAAATCAAACGTGATCTCTTCCGAGTTGCTGAGAAGGCCGACAATAAACAGGAAATACTCCGGAGCTTTTCCGTTTTCGATCCAAAGTATCTTTGTCCCGAAGATGTCCTCAGCTGTTTTGACAAGGTTTCCGCCTATGGCGTCTATCGCTGGGCGGATTTCGTCCTCAAAGCGGCAGGGCTTGCCCTTTGGGCGGGTACATTTTTTACATTTCGCGCAGTGTCCTCCGTCAAGCGCAAATGAGCCCGGGTTCTGCTTTTCCACGTCAAGTATCCAACGGCTTGCCATCATATAGTTCTGGTGGCGGATCCCCATAACGAAGCTGTCCACTTCCTCCGGGGTCATGCCGTTTTCCACAAGGCTTTTGTCAAAATACATTTTAAAAGCAAAAAGATGAAGATATTTATACCTGTTCCAGTACCTATCCATAACGCTGAAGCTGTACGGCGGGCAGGACCACTTGGTATTGTAGTTCGGGCAGGCTTTGCAGCATTCAATGAACCGGTCTATTTCGACGTAGTCCTTGACATAATCCTCCACAAGCACCCTTTTATATTCCCTCTCAATGGAGTGTATTCCTTTTGCCTTTTTGAAGTGTCTCATTTTCTGCACCTTTGCTTAAAAAATTTGTCAAATAATTATAGCATAAACGGACACTGTTTGTAAACAAGGGGCATATAAAAAGTGCCAGAATTAAAAGCCGGCCACTTTTCATCTTTCACATATTTCTCCGTTTTTTACTTCAATTACCCTGTTAAAATGTTTGAGAAATTCGGGAGAATATTCGTGCATCGCTACGAGCAGAATTTCACACTCGAGATTTTCTATCGTTTTCTCGACGGCAAGCCTTGATTCAGGGTCAAGACCTGTGGTGGGCTCGTCGAGCATTACAAAGCCCGCTCCCCTGTGGAGCGTTCTCGCCAAATCAAGGCGGCGTTCTTCCCCGCCGGAAAGAGCCCCGGCGCTGCTTCTTATAATTGTATCAAGGGAAGCGCCCCGACTTTCGTACCATTTGGTAAGTCCAGCCTCATTTAATTCACGGAGGACCGCTTCGTCGGTAGTGTTTTCGTCTGAAAACATTGTCACGTTTTCTTTTATTGATGCGTCGAAAACGAAGGATTTTTGTTCAAGAAGGGTCACGCGTTTGCGGAAATCCTTATAGGCATAGGAGCGACAGGGTTTTCCGTTGATTTTGTATTCTCCCTCGCCGTCATATACTGCGGAAAGGACCTTCATAAGCGTTGATTTGCCCGAGCCGCTTTCGCCGAGAAGCGCCACACGGTCACCCTTATGAAGAACCAAATCCACATTTTTAAGAAGCGTTTTTTCGCCCGCTCTGTAACAGAGGTCTTTTATCTCTATCTCGTCAACAGAGTTCAAGGCTTCCCCGCCCCAGCGCAGCTCCTCGTCCGTGGGCGCGTCCAAAAATCCGAGCACGCGCTTACAAACGGCGGATGCAGCAACCGCAAGAGAATAACGCTCGCTTGTGATTTGGATAGGACCCGCAACGAAGGTCATAAGCTGAGAAAAGGTTATGAGGAGCGGAAGGGTTATAAGCTTCTTTGTAACAAAGAAGAGGCCCCATACCCAGGTTCCTAAAAATACAATATTTCCGCAGCCGTAGGCACCGGCGTAGAGCATGGAGCTCATTTTGCTGAATTTCGTTTTCTTTTTGCAAAGGTTTTCGTTTTCTTTCTCGTGGCGGGAATTTATGCCGCCGAAGCCGTCAAATATTTTGAGCAGGAAAAAGCCGTTTAGTATCTGCGTTATAACAGAAAGATACGAGGACTTTGCCTGCTGTTCCTCCTCCTTTGATTTTTGGAGCGGCTTTTCGGTGAGCTTCGGGAACATCACGGACAGGATGCTTACGGCGAGCATTATCACGGTCATAACCGGCTGGATGGCAAGAGAAGCGGCTACGGCAATGGAAAAGCAGCAAATCTGGAAGAAAATCGCGCCGATGGAATCGAGGTATTCCTCCTCAATGGTAACGACGTCATTGTTTATAACGGACATATAGTATCCGTCGTTCTTTTCCTTTTTCATCTCGTACGGGAGTTTTTCAATTTTGCACACGACGTCCGAGCGAAGGTCCTTCCCTATTCTGTGAATGGCGGCGTCCCTCGTATATTGCAAAAGATAGTTAAAAAACGTCTCAACCAGAATGTAGAGGAGCGTTCCGACGGCAAGCCTCTTTACCCGTTCAAAATCCCCGGTCAAAGCTATATCCGCAAAGGAGCCGAGAAGGAAGGATAGAAACACAGATGATATTGCCGCAAGGATATTTGAAACAGCAAAAATCACCAGTGAGCTTAGGTTTTTACGGTAATACCGTTTCATGTTATGTTTTCCTTTCTTTGATGTCAGCGGGTCATTATGTTAAGGGGATTTTTTGGCTTTTCCTCCCAAAGCGTAGCTTTGCTTTCTTTTTAACGTTTTTATTTAATTTTAGCATATGTGCGCAATTTTCACAAATTATCAGAGCGCTTCTTTCAATATCAGCAAACTGCTTATTGAAAAAACGGCAAAAAATGAATATAATAATTAAATACTCAATCTTTAGCAAGGTGCATTTAATGAATTATATCTTTTCAATAAAGGGAATTACCAACATTGCCACGAAATTTTTCAGCCAAAAGCTGCACCGCTCTGCTGCGGCATTTTCGTACTTTCTGACAATGTCCATTTTCCCCATGCTTATATGCATACAGTGGATACTTGGCACTTTCGGGGAAAATATCATCTCCTTTCTCAATGAATTTTCCCATATCATCCCGGAAAACATAATCGCTATATTTACCGACTACCTTGAATACGCCGGCTCAAGGCCTGCGAGGCTTTTATCCGTAGGAATAATCACGGCGGTATATACCGGAGCTGCCGCCTACCGCATGATCTCAGACCTTCTCCGTGAAATATTCGGTACAGTTGGCGGAAACAGCATCTTTCGTTTTATTTTCAGCTTTGTCGGGTGCGTCCTTTTCCTCATAGTTATCTATGTCAGCGTCATTGCAGTGCTTGCAGGAAAATGGCTTATAAATCTTCTTGAGCCGATTTTTCTTAAAATTGAATTTATAAATCTCCTGGACCTTGCAGAGCTCTGGAACTGGTTCCGGTTTGTAATCCTGATTATAATCATTGCCGGAGCGCTCCATGCCCTGTACCTTTCTGCGGCATGGCATAATCCCAAAGCCAAAAACACACTCCCCGGGGCAGTCATTGCTTCCCTGCTCATGGCAATAGTCAGCGCAATTTTCTCCGCAGTCATCAGCTCCTCGGTCAAATATTCCCTCGTTTACGGTTCCCTTGCTTCTGTAATAGTCCTTCTTTTCTGGCTGTATATTCTGGGAAACATAATTATCATCGGGGCACTCATAAATCAGGAAATCAACGAACAGTCCTCCGACACGAAAATGAATTATCACAAGGATATAACTAAATTTATAAAAAAAGACGACTGAAAATAGCCCTTTGCAGTGCAAAGGGCTATTTTCTATCTGCTTATTATTGCGGCGGCAGCTGCCCCAAACAAAGGTGCAAGAATCTGTATATCTGCGCCCGTGGAGGGATTTATCTCCTCACCGCCGCTTTCAATGATAATTTCAGCATATTTTCCGGCAGGCCGTTCCTCCTCTTTCGGCGGTGCGCCTATGCTTTTAATCTCAAATTCAGTGTCCGCGGTTCCGTCCGTATAGATAAATTTTACGGTGTGCGTCCCTATGGAAAGAGTCTGCAGGTATTCCCCGCTGAAACGTACTTCGGTGCTGCCCGGTGAAACGGTATAGAAAATCCTCAGAACAGGTTCTCCGTCCACCAGTACGTTTGTGAGCTTTGAGGCGTCAGCATCAACAACCACCAAAAGCTCCCTGTTACTGCGGACGTTTTCAAGAATTTCATTTCCGCCGTCTATAACCGTATAGATTTCCGGGAAAACATATCCACATACGTCGCAGGCTCCGTCATAGTCTCCGTCGCTGTGCGTGCCCAATGTCATAGGTATCACTTCTCGGCAGTTTTCCTTCGTGCAGAATTTCCAGTGCTCAAATTGATTCATCTGCCATTCCGAGGCCTGGTGCCCTGCGGCAAGGCCCGATTCCGCTTTACAGCGTCGGCAGGTTTTCGGCACAGTGCAGGTCGCCTCCGCCCAGTCGTGCCCGAGCATTGTCGTCACATTGTCTTTGTACTCATCTTTGCATCTTGAGCAGATATACGTTGTGAAGCCTTCCTCGGTACAGGTGGGCTCCGTAACAGTGGAATCATAGTCGTGGCCAAGGGGATCGGTTTTATCGGCAGTATATGTATAAAAGCAGTTTTTACAGCTATATTTGGTGAATCCGCCCTCAATGCAGCTGGGTTTTACCACCGTAATTTCAAAGTCATGCGGGAGCATGCTTTTTTCCTCAATACGCGTGTCAACCGCTGGGCAGTAATCACATTTTGCTGTTTCCGTCCCGTCGCTTGTGCAGGTGGCATTATTATTTGACACATAGTTTGTGAAGCTGTGCTCCTTCATGCCAAGTGCCACAGCTGACTTGTCAATAATTTCGGTTTTGCCATCAGCATCCGCAAACCACGCTCCACAGGAGCAGGTATAATACTCTATATTTCCCGGCTCGGTACAGGTGGACTGCTTTGCCGGAATTTTGGTCAGCAAATGCTCATGCTCAATAGCAGGTTTTATGACATATCCGCACACTGTGCAGATTTGCGGTGTTTCTTCTGTCGCTTCCGGACCTTTTACATGAGCTTCAGCAGTTGTGTGCGCCCCGCAGTTTTTGCACTCGTGCCAGTGACCGGCCGAGTCTTCATATGCCCAGCTTTCCATATCATACTGATGCTCCTCAAGCTCCCCATATCTCAGACCGCACACTTCGCAAATTGCCTGTTCTGTACAGGTGGCCTTCCCTCCGCTGTGGCCGGTTGCCTCCACTATATCGCCGATATAATATTCACTGCAACCCTTCGTGGAACAGACATAAAGCGTATAACCATCCTCCGTACAAGTCGGCTTTTTCGTACCGTTTGCCACATAATTATGTTCAGTTATGCTTCCTTCTTTTATTCTGGTATGCGTTTCATTACAGCCCGCGTTATCGCACACTGCGGTCTCCGTTCCGTCGTTAAGGCAGGTGGCGTCATTGTTATAAACATAATCAGTGAAACTGTGCTCAAGCCTCGTGCCCTCCGCCTCCGTTGTGCCGGTTTCGTCCACTGTTCCGCAGATTCTGCATTTCGGGGTTTTCGTTCCGTTGGCAAAACAAGTGGCATCGTTATTGTAAACATATTCAAAAATGTGTTCGAGCTTCGTTCCCGGCGCCGTCATTGTATCCTTAGTTTTGCAGCGGCTGCATTCCGCAGTTTCCGTGCCGTCTTTTAAGCATGTGGCGTCGCCATTATAAACGTAATCCGTAAAGCTGTGGCTTAAAACGGTTTCTGAGACGAAGGTCTCTGTTTCACTTGCCGCGCCGCATAAACAGCTCATATAGTAAACGGCGTGCTCACCGCAAATCGCCGATTTTATGTATTTTTCGTCCTCCACTTTCCGGTCATATACGTGCTCATGCTCCTTCTCCGCATCTTCACCTTTATATGCCGCATCGGTTGCGGTGCAGACCGGGAGAGGCACGTAAGCAGGAGTATCTATCTCCCGTTCCTCTGCCATCTGCGCCGTTGTCACGTTGAAGTATTTATATGATACCGTGTCTCCGCCGTCGTCAGCCGATACGTCCGTATAGTAATACTCGCCGTCTATCCTAACGAAATTCCATGAAACAGCTTCTCCGCTCTCCTTCAAAGTGCCCGTAGCAATTCCTGCCTGTATGCCCACCTTATACAGCAGATACTGATACGCTTTTGCGTAACCGCTGCTGTTTGCGGCACCTCCGACTATCGCGCCGTAGGCGTTTGAGGCATTTTCAGAATCCGCATTGTACTTTACGAGCTCGATAAGTTTATCATGCACGGCCTTGGCACGGTCATATTCGGACATTTCGGACGTCAGACCAAGGGAATCCATAATTTCCTGAACGGTGGAATCGAAAGCGGACTTTTCCTCGTATAAGTCCTGCAGAAAATAAAGCGTTATCTTTTTAATTGTTTCACCGCTTGCGCCTTTGGTACATCCGTTTCCTTTATTAAGCCAAAAATGTTCCGGATAATCGGACATATATACCCCCGCTAATAAACTAGATTCATAGAATGGATCTTCAGTGAACACATATTCAGGGTCAATAATCACGGCATTTATCCCTTTTTCCGAATTGCTTGCAAGAGCATCGTACACTCTAATAAGCTCAGAGGTATCATATTCTTTGTTCATTTTCAGCGTTTCCCTGCCGTACCGCTCGGGCGGAGCTATCTCCTCCGCCCGGGCTGTTATGGGAAGCAGGAGAAAAATGATAAAGGCCGCAAACAAACAACTGATACTGCATTTAACTGCATTTGACATAGTGCTCCCTCCCATAGCATTTTAAAGCAAAAGCCTCCCGCGGTTATACCGCGGGAGGCAAGCCTTTCTACGATTCTTCTAAAAGACTTTCCTCTTTTAAAAGGTAAATCGCTATCTATAATATACACTTTTTTTATGGTTTTTCAATATTTTTTATCAAAATTTGTCAGATTTTCTTTAAAATCAGTCAAATTCATCAAAAAAATGCGGATTTTTGGGGCAGGAGCTTTCCTCCACCTGAATTGTGAGAGCAGCGAGCTTTGTACCCGCTTTTACCGCTTTACCGAGATTATATCCCCTGGTAAGCCCCATGACGGCACCGGAAAAAAACGCGTCGCCGGCGCCCGTGGTGTCAACTATTTTGCAGCTGCACGAGGGGCACATGCCCTCCTCACCGGTGCGGCTGTCGAAATATACGGAGCCCACGGAGCCCATGGTAATTATCATCGCAGGGATACCGATCTCTGCGGACTTTGCTTTTAACGTGTCAAGCATTTCTCTCGGAGTAAATCCGGAAAGGTTGATGCCGAAAAGCCTGCTCGCCTCAATCTCGTTGCAAATGAAACAGGACACACGGCGGAGAAGGTCCGTGCGCTTGAGAATTACGCTCATATTTCCGGATATGACGTAAACATTTTTGCCGTATTTTTCAGCAAGGCTTACGACCTTTTCAGCGATACTCTCCGACAGATCCATTTCAAGTACGATATTTTCGCATTTTGAAACTATTTCCTCGCCTTTTGCGCCTATGAACGACTCCAGCGCGGCAACGTCGGGCATCTGGGAGGTGGAGCCCGCAAGATCGCCTTTCTCATTCATAACCGCAAGCCACATGCCTATTCCGTTATCTTTCGTCCATGTGATATATTCGGTACCGACGCCGATATTATCAAGGTGCGTCACCACGTCCTGCCCTATGCAGGTCCTGTCGCTGACGCTCACAAAGTCAACGGGCATGCCGATGTTTGCAAAATCCTCGCAGACATTGCGGCTCACGCCGCCATGCACTATTTTCACAGTTCCGAGATTTGTTCCGGTGGCAACGTAGGTATTGAAAGGAAAACCCTTTACATCAACAAAAGTTACTCCAAAAACGGCTGTCGCAGCCAAAATAACCCACTCCTCATAAAAACCTCTGATAAGATGCACTATACCACATTTTCAGATAAAATGCGACAATATTTTCAAAAAATCTTCAAATAAAATATTTTGTCTTAACATTTACGGGGCAAAGTGATATAATCAGAAAATAATGAAAAAATAATATTATTTTCATATAAGGAGATGTCTGCTATGAGCGAATGCGACCACAACTGTGAAAACTGCAGCGCCAACTGCGCTGAAAGGCAGGGCCAGCCGGAGAGCTTTCTCGTTCCCGAAAACGAATTTTCCCATATAAAACACGTCATCGGCGTTGTCAGCGGAAAGGGCGGCGTCGGAAAATCCCTCGTCACCTCCCTTCTCGCGACCGTTATGCGCCGCCGCGGATTTAAAACCGCTGTTCTTGATGCCGACGTCACCGGCCCCTCCATTCCAAGGACCTTCGGCGTGACCGAAAAGGCCGAGGGCAGCAGCATGGGTATTCTCCCGGTTTACAGCAAAACCGGCATTGAGCTCATGTCCGTCAACCTTCTTCTTGAGGACGACACGGAACCCGTCGTATGGCGCGGACCCATTATCGCCGGAACAGTAAAGCAATTCTGGGAGGACGTGGTGTGGAACGACGTGGACTATATGTTTGTGGACATGCCTCCCGGCACCGGCGATGTGCCGCTGACGGTTTTCCAGTCCCTTCCTGTGGACGGAATCATTGTTGTCACTTCCCCGCAGGAGCTTGTGGGAATGATAGTTGAAAAAGCCGTGAAAATGGCGGGAATGATGGATATTCCCGTACTGGCAATAGTGGAGAACATGTCCAGCTTCAAATGCCCGGACTGCGGAAAAGTCCACTATCTGTTCGGCGAAAGCCGGGTCAAGGAAGCCGCGGAGAAGTTCCAGATTCCCGTCACAGCAAACATTCCGATAGATCCCGCCATTGCCGAGAAATGCGACAGAGGCGAAATCGAAAGCTGCGAAGCGGAATGGCTTTCCCCCATCGCGGATATGCTTGAGGAAAAACTCAAATAATCAGGAGGACATAAAATGGACAGACAGCATGCTATTGAAACACTTGAAAAATATAACACCGTACCTTTTCACATCCGCCATGCTTTGACTGTGGAGGGCGTTATGCGTTGGTTCGCAAATGAGCTCGGTTATGGAGACGAAGCCGATTTTTGGGCCACAGTCGGCCTTATGCACGACGTGGACTTTGAAATGTGGCCCGAGGAGCACTGCCAGAAAGCTCCTGAGCTTCTTAAAGAGGCCGGTTTTGATGAAAAATTCATTCACGCGGTATGCAGCCACGGTTACGGCATCTGCTGCGACGTCGAGCCTGAGCACCAGATGGAAAAGGTGCTTTTTGCGGCGGACGAGCTCACCGGACTTATCTGGGCGGCGGCAAAAATGCGCCCCTCCAAAAGCGTCATGGATATGGACGTTTCCAGCATAAAGAAAAAATTCAAGGACAAAAAATTTGCCGCCGGCTGCTCAAGGGATATTATCAAAACCGGCGCAGAGCGCCTCGAATGGAGCCTTGAAGAGCTTTTTGAAAAGACTCTCGAAGCCATGAAATCCTGCGAAGAGTCCGTAAACGAACAGATGAAAGGGCTCGAGGAATAATGAAATACGATTTTGAAACTGTCGTCAACCGCAAGGGCACCGGCTCGGATAAATGGGATTCCATGTATGAGCGTATTCCAAATGCCGGGGACGGCATTGTTCCCCTCTCCGTCGCGGACATGGAATTTGTGAACGCGCCGGAAATAAAAGAGGGCTTAAAAGAGTATATTGACAGCACCGTTCTGGGCTATACCGGGCCTACGGAGAATTATTTTGAAAGCGTTATTTCCTGGATGGAGCGCAGGCACGGCTTTTCGCCCAAAAAAGAATGGTTTGTTACCACTGCGGGCGTTGTGCCCGCCCTCAAGGAGATGGTCATGCGCTTTACGGAGCCTTCCGACTCCGTGCTCATGCTCACGCCGGTATATTATCCTTTCTACTCCAGCGTTGAGTCCAACGGAAGAAAGGTCGTCGGTTCCGAGCTCATTTTGGACGGAACGGAATACCGCATAGATTTTGATGACTTTGCGGCAAAAGCCGCAAGGCCCGAAGTGACGCTGATGATCCTCTGCAGCCCGCACAACCCCATAGGCAGAGTGTGGACAAGAGAGGAACTTCTCAAAATCTGTGAGATATGCCTTGAAAACCACGTTTTCATAATTTCTGACGAAATACATTTCGACCTTATTATGCCGGGTTTTGAGCACGTCTCCCTCGGCACCTTTGAGGAGAAATATATCAACAACTGCGCCATCTGCACCGCGCCGAGCAAGACCTTCAATCTTGCCGGTCTCCAGACGTCGAACATTTTCATTCCGAACGAGGAATACCGCGAAAAAATGACCGCCGCGAGAGGCTATTTTTCCCTCAACATTTTCGGCTACAAGGCCTGCGAGCTTGCGTACAACAGATGTGAAGAATGGCTTGACGAGCTTCTTTTGGTGCTTGATGAAAACAGAAAGCTGGTGGAGGATTTCTTTGTCGAAAACCTTCCGGAAGTCAGGGTGCACCGGCTTCAGGGTACATACCTTATGTGGGTGGACTTCCGGGCCTGGGGCATGAGCACCGAGGAACAGGAAAAATTCATGCTTGAGCATGCTCAGACAGCGCTGGACGAGGGCTATCTGTTCGGCGAGGGCGGAAACGGCTTTGAGAGAATCAATATCGCCTGCCCCAAAAAGACGCTTGAAGCTGCGCTTTGGCGCATTGTAAATGCAAGGAAAGCCGATGTTTAACAGCTGTTTTGGCAAAGCAGCCGTTTGCTCTTTGCCGGAAGAAAGCGGAACCGATTTTGCAAATAATCGCAAAAATAACAGATAGAGAAATACTCAGTACAGACGGGCTTTCCGCCGCGGCACCGAGATATACAGCAAGAGCCGCACTCAAAAATGCCAATGGGCTTTACGCCGTGATATACGCCGAAAAGCTTGGTTTCTATTGCCTGCCCGGCGGAGGCGTAGAAAACGGCGAGGACAGCGTTTCCGCCCTGAAAAGAAAAATCCTTGATGAAACGGCGGAGCTCACAAGACAAACCAGCAGATATTCCTCCAAGCGAGTGACATTGCGGCGCTTAAAGAACACCTTGAATCGCATAGACAAAAAACTCCGGAAACGGTTTCCCGCTTCCGGAGTTTTTCTATATCAAATTATTTCATAAGGCTGCAGACAAGGTCGGAATACTCGGAGGGATCCTCAAGCGGAAGCCCTGCTATGAGCAGAGCCTGCGCATAAATCAGTTTCGCGTATTTTGCGGCGGTATCTCTGTCGTTTACCATGGCGTTTTTCATGGCGGCAAAAGCAGAGCTGTCTGCGTTCAGCTCGAGCACGTGCTCGGTATGGAAATCAGCAAGTTCGCCGCCCTGCTTGCGCATATACTTTTCCATTTCAATGCTGATATTTCCGTCGGCGGTGAGGCAGCAGGCGTGGGATTTGAGTATCTTGGAGATCCTTGCCTCCTTGATTTTATCGCCGAGGGTCTCTTTAACGAAATCGAGCACGTCTTTATTGTCCGCAGCTTTCTGCTCGGAGGCCTCTTTCTCCTCATCAGTCTCCGGCAGGGCGTCATCGTCATTTACGGATTTTATCTTCTTGCCGTCATACTCATCGACAATCTGCATTACAAACTCGTCCACATCGTCGGTGCACCAGAAAATCTCGTAGCCTTTATCTAGGATCCTCTCAGTCTGGGGCAGTTTTGCGAGATTTGCGCTGTTTTCTCCGGCGGCGTAATAGATATATTCCTGGTCCTCGGGCATGCGGGATTTATAATCCTCAAAGGAGGCAAGCTTGCCGTCTTTTGAAGAAGTGAACATGATAAGGTCGAGAAGCTGGTCCTTGTGCATGCCGTAGTCGGAGGCTACGCCGTATTTAATCTGGCGGCCGAAGCTGTTCCAGAACTGCTCGTATTTCTCGGGCTCGTCCTTCTGCATTTTTGCAAGTCTTGCCTTGATTTTCTTTTCGATATTTGTGGCTATGGTTTTGAGCTGGTGGTCATGCTGGAGCATCTCACGGCTGATGTTGAGGGAAACGTCCGGGGTGTCCACAACGCCCTTTACGAAGCGGAAATGCTCGGGAAGAAGGTCAGAGCATTTATCCATGATGAGCACGCCGGAGGAATAGAGCTGGAGGCCCTTTTCATAATCGCGGGTGTAATAATCATAGGGGGTTTTTGACGGAATGAAGAGCAGAGCCTTGTAGCTCACAACGCCCTCCGCATTTATGCTGATGCTGCAGAGCGGGTCCTCATAGTCCATGAATTTCTGCTTATAGAAGTTGTTGTACTCTTCATCGGTGACTTCATTTTTATTTTTCTGCCACACAGGTATCATGGAGTTTATGGTCTCCCACTCCTTGTAGTCCTCCCACTCAGGTTTATAGTCCTCGGGAGCATTCTCTGGTTTCTCCTTCTGGCGGGATTTGGTGACCTCCATGCGGATCGGATAGTGGATATAGTCGGAATATTTCTTTATAAGCTCTTCGAGGCCGTACTCCTCAAGGTATTCGCAGTAATCGTCCTCGTCGGTGTCCGGCTTTATGTGCATAATGACGTCGGTGCCGACGGAATCCTTTTCGCACTCGGTGACGGTGTAGCCGTCGGCGCCCTCGGACTCCCATTTATATGCGGTATCGGAGCCGTAGGCTTTTGAAATTACGGTGATTTTGTCGCTGACCATGAAAGCGGAATAGAAGCCCACGCCGAACTGGCCGATGATGTCGGTATCGCTGTCTTTCTTGTCATCGGCGCTCATGTCTTTTTTGAATTTGAAAGAGCCGCTCTGGGCAATGGTGCCGAGATTGTTTTCAAGCTCCTCCCTGGTCATGCCTACGCCGTTATCGGAAACGGTGAGGGTGCGCGCCTCTTTGTCGGGAACAACGGTAATTTTGAAATCTGAACGGCTCATACCTACCTTGTCGTCGGTCAAGGCGATGTAAGCAAGTTTGTCAATAGCGTCGCTTGCGTTGGAAATTATTTCACGGAGAAAAATCTCCTTGTGGGTATAGATGGAGTTTATCATAAGCTCCAAAAGCCGCTTCGATTCAGCTTTAAACTGTTTCTTTGCCATAGTTTTATGCCTCCGTATATGATAAATTATTTTGACAGTTTTAGCACTCATTATCTTTGAGTGCTAAAGTATTATACAACATATATTCCCATAAATCAATTACAAAATTATGAACATTTATTTGCTATATGCGACAATTTATGATATATTTATAATATATTATAATTTTCTATAATTTTAAATGGAGGAAATGCTGATGCTTGGCGCAATTATCGGCGATATTGCCGGAAGTATATATGAATTTAACAATATCAAGAGCGAGGATTTCCCCATGCTCGAGGATAAATGTTTCTTTACCGACGATACCGTTATGACCGTCGCCGTGGCGGAAGCACTTATGAACGGCAGGCGCGACCCTGAAAAGACGGAAACCTGCATGATAAAAGCCATGAAAAAATACGGCAAGGCTTTTCCAAACGCAGGTTACGGCGCAAGATTTTCCGCCTGGCTTGGAAACCATGACCCGAAGCCCTATGGCAGCTACGGAAACGGCTCCGCCATGAGGGTCTCGCCGGTTGCATGGTATTTCCACAGCCTCGAAAAGGTGGAGAAATTTGCCGAGATAAGCGCAAAGGTCTCGCATGACCACCCGGAGGGCATCAAAGGCGCAAAAGCCGTCGCAGTTGCCATTTTTATGGCCAGAAACGGCAGGGACAAGGACTATATCAAGCGCTATATGGAGCTCAAATATCACTATGATTTCAGCAGAACGCTTGACGAAATACGTCAGAATTACCATTTTGACGAGACCTGCCAGGGCACGGTCCCGGTGGCACTGGAGGCGTTTTTTGAGGCTGACAGCTTTGAGGATACCATACGCAAGGCCATATCCGTCGGTGGGGACAGCGACACCTTAGCTGCAATCGCCGGAAGCATTGCGGAGGCTTTCTATCCCATACCTAAGGAAATGGCCGAAAGGGCCAAATCCTTCCTCGACAAAAAGCTGCTGAACGTACTGGCAAAATGGGACAGCGACATGAGCGTTTCGCCCTCCCCTTTTGAAAAGCGCGACATTCTCGACTATACCGGATACATTCTCGCAAATCCCCACACCGAGCGCAGGACCATCAAGCGCCCGGGCACCGAGGAAACCGTCACCGTCCCGGAATATGACGAAACCATGTTCAACTTCATACGGGACGTGGTGCCATCCCCTTATATCAGAAAGGATTACAAGGAAATACTCGCAAGGCACGAAATCAAAAACTATCAGGATATGATAATCGAGGTTTCCGATGCGAGCGAGGTGCTTCTCGAAGCCATGCTCACGGTCATTGTCGTCGGAGAAAAGGCCCACCCGGGCAATATCGCCTGGGCGGCGGAGGACGGAATCCTCGGCGACATACTTTTCCGGCTGAGGGAATACAGAAAACAGGAAAGCTGAATACAGAAAGCCTGCCCTTTTTGGACGGGCTTTCTTTTTGTACGCTGGTTTTACTATAAGTTGAAAAAAATTTTTACTAATTCTACTACCGGTTGCTTTATTTCGCCCATTTGGAGTGATATTATTTCACATAGAGGAGATGAGCGCATTGAAAACAAGCATCAATGAAAATATCAGATTTTACCGCAAGGAGCGGAAGTTCACCCAGGAACAGCTGGCGGAGGCCATGGGAGTCACTGTGGGCGCCGTTTCAAAATGGGAAAGCGGGCTGTCCATTCCGGACATAAGCCTTATAATGGAGCTGGCGGATTTCTTTGGCGTTTCAGTCGACGCTCTGCTCGGCTACAAAATGCGCAGCAACGACGTAAAGGACACAAGGGACCGCATAAAAGAGCTAATTATTGAAAAGAAATACGACGAAGGAATTATTGAAGCGGAAAAAGCGCTCCAGAAATACCCCAACTGTTTCGACATTGTATATAAAAGCGCTTCGCTTTATCAAAGCATCGGCATCGATCAGCAAAATAAAAGCGCTCTTAGCAAGTCACTTTCCCTTTTCGAGCGTTCCCTTGCGCTCATCGATCAGAACCAGGACTCAAGCGTCGGGAAAGCGACCATACAAAAGAACATAGCTGAAATATATTTCTGTTTCAACGAGCACGAAAAAGGGTTGGAGCTGCTCAAAAAGCACAATTCGGACGGGGATTTTGACTCCCTTCTCGGATACGTCCTCGCATATCATTTCCACAGAAACGACGAGGCGCTTCCCTATCTTTCGGATGCGCTCATTAACGACGTCTGTGAGCTTTTACAGGTTGCCATAGGTTTCGCAAACGTTTACGGAAACCGTAAAGAATACGATTCAGGAATAGAGGTGCTCCTCTGGTGCAAAAGCATCCACGACGGACTCAAAATTCCAGGCAAGACTTCATTCTTTGACAAGAGCAGCGTAATTTTGCTTTCTGGCTGCGCCCAACTTGCGGCGGCAAAAGGAGACAGAGAATCCGCAAGGAAATACCTTACCGAGGCCAGAAAACTCGCCCTTGAGTTTGACGCTAACCCTGACTATACCTCAAAAAACATAAAATTCTTCTCCAAGGAAAAGCCCGCATCAAGCTCCGACGATTTCGGAAGCACGGCTATGGAGGGAATTGAAAGCGCCGTTTTCGCAACGCTCGAAAGCGCTGAAAATGAAGAAGAAACAAGAAAGGCTGAAGAGCTGATAAAAATCTGGGAAGAGGTAAAAAAAGATGAATAAAGACTCCTTGAGGAAAAATTTTACCCGCCAGTTTTACCGCGGAAACGTGCTAAATTTCATAGTGGCGATGCTCGGAATTATAGTAGTAGCGGCGGTGAATCTTCTTATTTCCTGGTTAATACAGGAGATCATCGACGTCTCCTCCGGAAATTCCTCCGCTTTCGCCCTTAGCGAGCTTGTGGTGCTCACATTTGCGGCAGTGTTCGGCATTGTTTTCAGCAGTTTTCTTTCCTATGTTTCAAGACCGCGTTTTATCGCAAAAGCCATGCTGCAGTACAAAAATTTTGCTTTCAGCGAGCTCACTAAAAAAGGAATTTCGGCTTTTTCCGGTGAAAACACTTCAACCTATATCTCCGCATTTTCCAACGACGTGAAAAGCATTGAAGACAACTATCTTGGCGGCATTTTTGACTTAACGGTACAGTTGCTGCTCTTTGTCGGGGCGTTCGTTATGATGCTATGGTACAGCCCGGTGCTCACCGCCGCAGCGGTGGCGTTCACCCTTCTGCCGGTGCTTGCCTCCCTCTTCACCGGAGGAAAGCTCGCCAAAGCGGAAAAAGAGGTATCCCAGAGAAACGAGAGCTTTATGTCGGCGCTCAAAGACAGCCTCTCCGGCTTTTCGGTGGTAAAGAGCTTTAAAGCCGAGGCCGCCATAATCCGGCTCTTCTCTGAGCAAAACGGCAGCGTTGAAGGTTCAAAATGCCGACGCAGCAAAATAGCTTTAGTTATAAGTGCCATCGGCCAGTCGGCAGGAGTCATAGCGCAGTTCGGCGTCTTTCTCGCGGGCGGATACCTCGCCCTTTCAGGCAAGGGAATCACCCCCGGCGTCATAATGGTTTTCGTACAGCTTATGGGACTAGTCGTACAACCCATTTCTGAGGTGCCCACCCTCCTCGCCAACCGCAGGGCGGCAAACGTCCTCATTGACAAAATGGCAAACGCCATTTATTCCAACGTCCGGGACGAGGGCGAGGATATTCCCGCCGAGCTCCACGACGGAATAAAGATAAAGGACCTTTCTTTCTCATACAGCCCGGACAAAGAGGTACTTCACAAAATAAATACCGAATTTGAGGCAGGAAAGAGCTACGCCGTGGTCGGCGCCTCCGGCTGTGGAAAATCGACGTTTTTAAGCCTTCTTATGGCGGGGCACAGCAATTATTCCGGCGACATTTTCTATGATGGGAACGAGCTTAGAAACGTCAGCAGCCATTCGCTCTATGAAGTTATTTCAATAATCCAGCAGAACGTGTTTATTTTCAACAGCACCATTAAAGACAACATCACAATGTTCCGGGATTTTGACCCGGCAGAGGTGGAGCGGGCCATAAATCTCTCGGGCCTTTCCTCCCTCATTGCCGAGCGGGGCGCCGATTTCAAATGCGGCGAAAACGGCAGCGGCCTTTCCGGCGGCGAGCGCCAGAGAATTTCTATCGCAAGGTGCCTGCTCCGCAGGACGCCGGTGCTCCTCGTCGACGAGGCCACTGCGGCCCTCGATGCGGAAACCGCTTTTCAGGTGTCAAACTCTATACTCGACCTCAACGGGCTCACGCGGATAGTGGTGACACACAGCCTCGATGAGGCGCTGCTCAAAAGATACGACAGCGTGCTCGTGCTCAAAAACGGCTCTGTTGAGGAAAGCGGCACCTTTGACGAGCTTATGGACAGAAAGGGATATTTCTATTCCCTGTTTACGGTTTCGCAGTGAACAAAAGCACCCGGCAACCAAAGTTGTCGGGTGCTTTTTATTATCCAGGGTGGCAGGACTTGAACCTGCGGCCTTTTATTTATTTTTAAATGCGTCCTCCGGTTTTATCATGACTATCTCGTTCAGGTGGTCCACAATGAACTGCTGGGCATTCCTGTCATAATAATTCTTGTTGTACTCATGGTAGAACTTGTTTATTTCCCAGAAGTTTTCTATCCCAAGGGCTTTGCCCTTTTCGGTGGGAACGCGGACCTCGCGCTCCGCCACTTCATCATACTGGATTTCAAGATAGCCGTTTTTGAGCAGATATTTCGTGATCTGCACAGGCAGGACCTTTTCCTTTCCCGCCGCATCGTTTGCGCGCTGAGCTATCTGCTTCGCTCCGGCCTGCTCATCAGTTATGCGGATCCTGCCGAGCTCCTCCTCTGTAAAGCCGCGGAAATAGGGCTTGCTGCTTCTCTTTACCTCCACGGGCGCCATATCAATTATATCTGAAAGTTTTTTGGCCGAGAGCAGTTTGTCAAGGCTCGTGAAGGCCTTTGCATAAATGCCACCCCTTTCCCGAACCACTGTATTCGGCAGGGGCAGCCACTCCTCCACGTCAAATTTATAGTAGTTTATGTTCCCGTTGCGCGCAGGCAGGGAGGTTATTTCGCTCCGGCGCACCACTTTTGCGGCCGCCACTCTGCCGTAATACCTGATGCAGCTCTCCCCGCTGTTTTCGCCAAACACATTAGCCGGGAGATAAAGGGCAATGTATTTGACAGGCAGCATATCTTTCGGTATGACAGCTTCCGGAATATGGTAAAACTTTTCATTTAGGTTTACTTCAAGCTGCAGGCGGTTTTTGACTGTTCCTATCAGCACTTCATGCTCCATTTTTATCCCTCCGCAAAATAATTTGTTTATATAGTAAAATATTCCTTTTTATCCGTTTCGTCAAGGTTTGCGGTGATCTTTTGTTCAATATTTATATTTTTTATTAAATATTTTAAATATTTTTTACATTTTTTAAGTTTGTTCCGATTTTTTGCGTAAAATTGGGCCGTGTCGACAAATTGCGTATATTTATTTGGCATTTTTGTTATTAAAATTGTAGAAAATAGCTAAAAACTATTGTCAAAAACGAAAAGTCGGTGTAAACTCTAAACATCAATTAAATTCTGCGTACTGTTTGAAGCGGAGGGTTTTTCTGTGAAAATTCTTGAAGAACGAATCTTGAAAGACGGAGCGGTACGTCCGGGTAATGTCCTGAAGGTGGATTGTTTTCTTAATCACCAGATGGACATTTCTCTTTTCCAGGAAATGGGCAAAGAGTGGAAACGCCTTTTCGCAGACTGCAATATCAATAAGATTCTGACTATTGAAGCCTCCGGCATCGGAATCGCGAGCATTGTTTCCACCTATTTCGGCAACGTTCCCGTGGTTTTCGCCAAAAAATCCGAGAGCCTCAACGTTGACGGCGAGGTTTACCGCACCAAGGTTGAGTCCTTCACCAAAAAGCGCGTTTACGACGTCTTCGTCAGCAAAAAATATCTTGGACCCGACGACCACATTCTTATAATTGACGATTTTCTCGCCAACGGCGCCGCCCTCAACGGTCTTATCGACCTTGTGACCTCCGCCGGAGCAACCGTCGAAGGAATAGGCATTGCCATTGAAAAGGGCTTCCAGCCCGGCGGCGACCTCATCCGCAGCAAGGGAATACATCTTGAGTCCCTCGCTATTGTGGACAAGCTCGACGCAGAGACCGGCGAAATCGCTTTTCGCCACTGATTCAGATAAAATTGCATAGCGATATGCTTTTTTATAAAACCGTCTGTTATTTTACAAATGTAATTAAATTCAGGAGGAACAACATGAAAAGATTTCTTGCACTTCTTCTCGCTCTCGTAATGGTCCTTTCCTTTGCGGCCTGCTCCAGCAATGAGCCCGCAAACGACAATGGCGGCGAAGGCGGCAGCTCTGAAAACAATTCCGAAGAAAAAACCGGCGTTTCCAAAGACGACATCATCGTCGGCTTCATCCACATCGGCGATCCTTCCGATATGGGTTACACCTACAACCACGACCTCGGCACCAAAAAAATGGCTGAGAATCTCGGTCTCCGTGACGACCAGATCATCAACAAGTACAACATCGGTGAGGATGAAACCTGCGCCGTCGCTATCGAAGAGCTCGTCAATGCTGGCTGCGACATCATTTTTGCAACCTCTTTCGGCCATGGCGATTACATGACTGAAGCTGCAGCAAAATATCCCGACGTTGAATTCTGCCACGCAACCGGCACCCAGGCTGCCGGTTCCGGTCTTTCCAATTATCACAACTATTTCTCCGCAATTTATCAGCCTCGTTACGTCTGCGGTGTTGCCGCCGGTCTTAAACTCAACGAGATGATTGCAAACGGCGAAATCACCGAAGATGAAGCAGTTATCGGCTATGTTTCTGCTTTTTATTTTGAAGAAGTTATCTCCGGCTTCACCGCTTTCTATCTCGGCGCACGTTCTGTCTGCCCCTCCGCAACCATGATCACCCTCAAAGCAAACTCCTGGTCCGATCCTACCGCTGAGGCAACTCTTGCTCAGGCACTTATCGATAAAGGCGCTGTTATCATCAGCCAGCACTCCGACAACACCACTCCTGCAACTGTTGCCGAAAGCAACGGCCTCTATCACTGCGGATACAACTCCGACATGAGCGAAGCTGCTCCCGGCGCTTCCATCATTTCCGCCCGCGCCGACTGGTCCGTATATCTCACCTATGCTGTTGAGTGCGTAATCAACGGTGAGGAGATCGACACCGACTGGTGCTACGGTTACAGCGAAGGCGTCACCTACACCAGCCCCCTCAACACTGCCATTGCCGCTCCCGGAACTCAGGAAGTCCTCGACGACGTTGTTGAGAAGCTCACTTCCGGCGAGACCAAAGTTTTTGAGGGCCCCTGGACCGGCTTCAACGTATGGACCGGTGAGGATTACACCTGCGCCGAAGGCGAATGGGTTGAAGAATCCGTTGAACGTTCCGCTCCTTACTTTGCATACCTCATCGACGGCATCACCGTCCTCGATCCGGACCCCGATTCTGTAATTCTCCAGAAACAGGGCAAATAATTCTGACTACCCCTGGGGCCGCCGCCAAAAGCGGCCCCATTTTTATTTTCGATGATTAAAAAACGGCCGGACAGGCTTTTTGTCCGCCCGCTTTTTGACTATCGGAGAAATTTTCTTCATTGCCTTTTTTAATATGTATGTTATAATAGGTTAAATTGAGTTATTTTGCAGGAAGGGTGATTTTTTTGGAAACTGCTGCTATCCAGCTTAAAAATCTCACCAAAACATTCGGAAGCGTCGTCGCCAATGACAACGTCAGCCTCGATATCCGCCACGGAGAGATACTTTCCCTCCTCGGAGAAAACGGCAGCGGAAAGACGACGCTTATGAATATGCTTTCCGGCATTTATTACCCGGACAGCGGTCAGATTTTTGTGAATGGCAAAGAAGTCAGAATCGGCTCCCCGAAGGACGCTTTCGACCTCGGAATCGGCATGATACATCAGCACTTCAAGCTCGTGGATGTGCTTACTGCGGCTGAAAACATGGTCCTTGGCATCAAAGAAAAGGGGCGCCTGAACATCAAAGCCGTCGGTGAAAAAATCCGCAGAATCAACGAGCAGTACGGCTTCAGCGTCGACCCGGACAAGAAAATCTACGATATGTCCGTATCCGAAAAACAGACCGTAGAAATCGTCAAAATGCTCTATCGCGGCGCGGACGTGCTCATACTCGACGAGCCCACAGCGGTGCTCACTCCCCAGGAAACGCGTCGCCTTTTCGCCGTGCTCAAGAACATGAAGGAGGACGGCAAGGCAATTGTAATAATCACCCATAAGCTGCATGAAGTCATGGAAATCTCCGACCGGGTGTCGGTTCTTCGCAAAGGAGTTCATGTGGGCGATTTCAAAACTTCCGAAACAAATCCTCAGGAACTCACAAACCTCATGGTCGGCCGTTCCGTCACCCTCAATATTGACCGTGAGAACTATGAAAATCCCGTCAAACGGCTTGACATACGCCACCTTTCCTGCGTGAACGACGAAGGAGTCAAGGTGCTCGATGACATCAGCTTTGATGCGTTTGGCGGCGAAGTCCTTGGCATAGCTGGAATCTCCGGCTGCGGGCAGAAGGAGCTTCTTGAAGGCATTGCGGGGCTCCAGAAAGTGAGCGGCAGCATCAAGTTCTATCCCCCGGACGGCTCTCCCGAGCAGGAGCTCGTGGGCAAATCCCCCATGGAAATCATCAAATGCGGCATTGCGCTTTCCTTCGTGCCCGAGGACAGGCTTGGCATGGGGCTTATCGGGAACATGGACCTTGCGGACAACATGCTTCTCAGAAGCTATCAGAAGGGCAAATCCGTTTTTGCTGACAGAAAATCCTCCGCCGACCTTGCAGCAAAGGTCGTGAACGAGCTTGAGGTTGTGACACCGGGTATTGATACCCCTGTGCGCCAGCTCTCAGGAGGAAACGTGCAGAAGGTGCTCGTCGGGCGTGAAATTGCCTCTGAGCCTGCGGTGCTCATGAGCGCCTACGCCGTGCGCGGACTTGATATTAACACTTCCTACACCATATATAACCTTATGAACGAGCAGAAAATGCGGGGCGCTGCCGTAATTTACGTCGGCGAGGACCTGGACGTGCTCGTGGAGCTTTGTGACAGAATTCTGGTGCTCTGCGGAGGCAAGGTCAGTGGCATTGTCGACGGGCGCAGCACCACCAAAGAGGAAGTCGGTCTTTTGATGACAAGCCTCGAACAGAGGAAGGAGGATGAAGAATGAGCGCGGAAAATGTGAAAAAAGAGCCTCTGGTCCGCATTGCAAAGCGCCCGGAGCTCACGAAGAAGAAAGCGGCTCTCGTTAAATTCTCCTCTATTATCATGGCGCTCTTTATAGGCGGTCTGCTCATTCTCGTGCTTGGGCACAACCCCTTTGCAGTTTATGCGGACATGGTAAAAGGCTCCCTCGTGGGAGAAATCTCCCTGACCGCCACGGCGAAAATCGCCGTGCCGCTCCTCGGAGCGGCCCTCGCCATTGCTCCCGCTTTCAAAATGAAGTTCTGGAACTGCGGAGCAGAGGGACAGATAACCATCGGCGCCATTGCCGCCACATATTTTGCTCTTTACCAGTATCAAAATCTTCCCCGGCCCGTGCTCATAGTTGTGATGTTCGTTTCCGCGGCTCTCATAGGAGGTTTCTGGGGGCTTATCCCCGCTTTCTTTAAAGCGAGATGGGGCACCAACGAAACGCTTTTCACCCTCATGCTCAACTATATTGCCATCGGCTTTGTAAAATATCTCCGCCTCGGCCCCTGGATGGACAAGGGCCAGATGTTCCCGAAAATCCCCATGTTCAAACAGGAAGCCCGCCTCCCGGAGGTCTTTGGAGTACATATCGGCTGGATAATGGTACTTATCCTGGTTTTCGTCATCTATATTTACATGACTAAAACCAAGCAGGGATATGAAATAGCGGTGGTCGGCGAGAGCGTCTCCACCGCGAGGTACTCCGGCATGAACGTCAGAAAAATCATTATGAGGACCATGTTCATCTCCGGAGCTATCGCCGGAATGGTCGGCTGCATGATAGTTTCCGGCTCAAACTACACCCTCAGCGACAGCGTCGCAAACGGCTACGGATTTACCGCCATTGTCGTTGCGTGGCTGGCGAAGCTCAACCCGTTTGTGATGGTCTTTATCTCCATTTTCCTTGCGGTGCTCAAAAAAGGCTCCAACAATATTCAGACGGATTTCGGTATTCCTGCTTCCGCTTCCGACGTACTGACCGGGCTTATTCTTTTGAGCATGCTCGCCAGCGAGTTCTTTATCAACTATCGTCTTGTGTTCCGCGGCAAAAATAAGGAGGTGGCACAATGAGCACATTTTTAAGCTTTGTTTTCGCGTCCGTACTTGCCGCCACTCCCCTTCTTTTCGGCGCACTCGGAGAGATACTCACTGAAAAATCCGGCAACCTCAACCTCGGCGTCGAGGGCATGATGTTTATGGGCGGCGTGGCCGGACTCGCCGGAACATACTATTATGAAAAGGCTGTGGGCGAACCAAATGCCCTTGTCTCTATACTCATAGGCGTAGTCTGTGCCTTCCTTTGTGCGGCTTTCGGCGCACTCATTTACAGCGTGCTTACTATCACCTTCAGGGCTAACCAGAACGTCACCGGTCTTGCCCTCACCACTTTCGGCACCGGCTTCGGCAACTTCTTCGGAGAAGTCATGGGCAACGCGGCAGGCGGCTATGTCTCCGTCGGCGCTGTTATAAAGGCCGCTTTTAATGACGGCATCCCCTATTTAAAAGACATTCCTGTTGTGGGAAGCTTTCTTTTCTCCTACAATTTCCTTGTATACGTCGCCATTGCCTGCACCATTATTCTCTCCTATTTTATTTTCAGAACCCGTGCGGGCCTCAATCTCCGGGCGGTGGGTGAAAACCCCGCCACTGCGGACGCCGCAGGCATAAACGTGACGCTTTACAAATACCTCGCCACCTGCATAGGCGGAGGGATCTGCGGCCTCGGCGGGCTTTATATCGTAATGAACTCCGCCAACGGCACCGGCGGCGTCTGGGTATATAACAGCATAAGCGGCTACGGCTGGCTCGCTGTGGCAATAGTGATCTTCTGCACCTGGAGCCCGGCAAAAGCAGTGCTCTGCTCCTTCATAGTCGGCGCGCTGACGGTTATGCGTTATTACTATCAGTTCTCTTTCATTCCGTCGGCAATTTACGAAATATTCCCCTATATTGCAACGGTTGTCGTTCTCGTAGCCATCATATTCCGGAAAAAGAAGAACAATCTTCCCCCCTCCTCTCTCGGACTTGCATATTTCCGCGAGGAAAGATGATAAAATCCGAAAAGCCCGCATTACTGCGGGCTTTATTGTTGCTGTAGAGACAGTAAAACGTTTCCAGATAATAGTCTTATTCTTCCCTTAAATAATAACAAATTGTTAACTTACTTGATTTAATCTGTGTTTTCCGATATAATATAACAGAATTTCAAAAAAAGTGAGGTGCATTGCTTATTGACAGTTAAAACTGCTGAAAAGGAAAAAGCCAGTTTCGACTCTCTCTTTGAGTATCTGTATCTCCGTATTTATGAGTTTTTCTATATCACAGGAATACGTTTCCTCCGCCAGATGCGCGGCAGCTACCACTTTGTCGTAAATGAACTTAAATATTTAAAAGCATATATATGCAAATGTTTTCTGCATGCCAAAAGGCATGTCCAGACCTCTGCTAAAAACTTTTTTACCGGCAAATACCACGCTCTCCTGTCATACAGAAAAAGGGCGGACGCTTCACTTGCAACACTGAAAAACAGAAGCGAACACAGCACAGCGGAAAATCTGACCGCTTTTAAAACCCTTGTAAACTGCTGGTTCGTTTTTATTGTCAAAATTCTCTGCACATTATTTAACTATGTTGCTCCCATTTTGGCCATTGTGTTCCTTGTGGTGACCGTTCAGTATTTTTCCTCTCTTGAATACGGACTCGCGTTCCAGTCAAACGGAAAGACACTCGCCTACATTGAAAACGAACAGGTTTACAACGAAGCGGAACAGATAATCCGCAGCCGTACCTCCACTGAGGTGCCGGACCTCGGAAACATTGTTCCACAGTACTCTATCGTTCCTGTAAGCAGTCTTGAATTTACGGATCCCGACGACCTTGCCAATATCATTCTCGGCAGCTCCGGTACCAACGTATATGAAGGCTACGGGCTTTATATTGATGACGAGTTTGTGGGCTCCACGGACGAAGCAGACAACCTTCTGGCTCTTCTCGACGAATACCGCGAGCAGTACAGAGAAGAGGGCGACACGGAATCCAAGCTCCAGTTCAAGCAAAAAGTCTCGCTGGTGGACGGCGTTTACCCCACCTCCTCCATTATGGCGATTTCCGAATTCAAAAACCTTCTCAACACTGAGATCGAAGGCGAAAAATATTATGTCGTTGAGGCAGGCGACGCTCCTCTTGCCATTGCCGATTATTTTGACATCAGCTACAAGGAGCTCTGCGCCATGAACCCCGGCATTGAGGACGGGGATATCCATGTGGGCGACAGGCTTGTGGTCTCACGGTCCGTTTCCTATCTCACCGTCACCAACACCAAGCGTGAAGTATATACCGAGGCTATTCCTTACGGCACAAACTATACTTATAGCGACAAATACTACACTACATACTCCAAAGTCACCAAAGCGGGCGTTCCCGGCGAACAGCGTGTCACCGCCCTTGTAACCTATGAGGACGGCATTGCAGTCAGCCGCCAGGTGCTTGTCACCGAAGTGCTCACCGAGCCCATCGCACGTGAGGTCACGGTTGGAACAAAGAGTGTTGTTTACTCCGTCGGCAACAGCAGCGGCACAAGCAACGGATTTATCTGGCCGACCATAGGCGGATACGTCAGCTGCCCGATTTGGGGATACCCCGGCCACACCGGCATGGATATCGCCGGCTGCGGATATGGTTCCAACATTTACGCCGCGGCAGCAGGCACGGTGGTTACGGTAAAATGGAGCACTTCAGGCTATGGGTACCATATAATCATCAACCACGGCAACGGTATCCAGACGCTTTACGCTCACTGCAGCAACCTATACGTAACCGTAGGACAGTATGTAAACCAGGGCGATATAATTGCTGCCATGGGCTCCACTGGCAACTCCACCGGCACGCATCTGCACTTCGAGATACGTGTCAACGGACAGTACGTAAACCCTGCAAATTATATCTCCAAATAGCATCTGAGCTCCCTTCTTTTCCGAGGGGAGCTTTTTTCTCCGCATTATTTTAATGCTGTTACATTATAATATAATAAAATATCTTTTCATTTCGCATTTTATGTGATATAATAAATGTAACTGTAATCAATTCGTTTAAGGGGATAGAATATTGGATAAATTCGTTATCAAAGGCGGAAAGCCTCTTCAGGGTGAGGTTCAGGTCAGCGGCGCCAAAAATGCTGCCGTTGCGATAATTCCTGCGACTATTCTTGCCGGAGGGCCCTGTCTTCTTGAAAATATTCCTGATATCAGCGACGTCTATACTCTTTATGATATGCTCTCTCTTATGGGCGCAACGGTCCGCGTTGTCAGCCGTACTTCTGTTTTTATTGATACAAGCAACATCACCTCGCACAAGGTCCCGGAGGACCTTGCGCGGCAGCTTCGTGCGTCCTACTATTTCCTCGGTGCGCTCCTCGGCAGGAGCGGCGAGGCAAACGTGCCCCTGCCCGGCGGCTGCGATTTCGGAGTGCGCCCCATTGACCAGCATATCAAGGGTTTTGAAGCCCTCGGCGCTTCCGTAAACATAGGTCACGGCTCCGTATCCATAAATTCAGACCAGCTCATGGGAAGCCACATCTATTTCGACGTTGTTTCCGTCGGTGCGACCATCAACGTCATGCTCGCTGCGGTCCGTGCAAAAGGGCTCACTATACTTGAAAACGTCGCAAAGGAGCCTCACATTGTCGACCTTGCGAACTTCCTGAACTCCCTCGGCGCGGATATCCGCGGCGCGGGCACCGACGTCATCAAAATACACGGCGTCGAAAAGCTCCACGGCGCGAACTATTCCATAATTCCTGACCAGATAGAGGCAGGCACCTATATGGTCGCTGCAGCGGCCACAAAGGGCAACGTGCTAATCCGCGGTGTTATTCCGAAGCATCTTGAGGCCATTACCGAAAAGCTCGTCAAAACCGGCGCCTCCGTCATTGAATATGACGATGCTGTCCGCGTTTCCGGCGAGGTGGACCACTTTGAGCACGTGAACGTAAAGACCATGCCTTATCCCGGCTTCCCCACCGACATGCAGCCACAGATGACCACCCTGCTTGCCATTGCCCGCGGCACGAGCATTGTCACGGAAGGGGTCTGGGACAACAGATTCAAATACATATCCGAGCTTTGCAGAATGGGCGCCTCAATTTCCGTCGACGGCAAGGTGGCCGTAGTGCAGGGGGTTGAAAACCTCACCGGCGCCTGCGTCCGCGCAGCGGACCTTCGCGCCGGCGCCGCAATGGTAATTGCGGGGCTTGCCGCAAACGGCACCACAGAAATCGAGGAAATACACCACATAGAGCGCGGCTACACCAATCTTGTTGACAAGCTCCGCGGCCTCGGCGCTGACATTTCAAGGGTCACTGTTCCTGAAAGCGCTTCGGCATATTCCGGGGTTTAAGCTCCGCAGGGAGATTTTGCGTTCTCCTCTATTCTATTGACTCGGAGGTATCTTTTTGGCAAAGTTTTTTACCCTTGCAAGCTCAAGCGCAGGAAACTCCTGCTATATAGGCGCTTCCGGGCAGGGAATTCTGGTTGACTGCGGAATAAGCTGCAGAGGCGTTTTGGCTGCGCTCAAGGCGCGGGATATTGATCCCGCCAAGCTGTCCGGAATTTTAATAACCCATGAGCACAGCGACCATATAAAAGGGCTCGGCGTTTTTCTCAGCAGATACAACATTCCTTTATATGCTTCCGCTCCGGTGCTCAAATATCTTACTGGTTTTGGCGCTGTGCCTCCAGGGGCTGTGCTCAACGAAATTGACGAGCACGGCGAGCTTATCGGCGGAATGATGATAAAACCGTTCAAAACCTCCCACGACAGCGTCGGGAGCCTCGGTTTTTCCGTCTCAACGCCGGACGAGCATAAAATATCTGTCTGCACCGACACAGGATACCTCACCGAGGACGCCAGAGACCATCTCCTTGGCAGCGACGCGGTGCTTATAGAATCGAATTACGACCAGATGATGCTCCAAATGGGGCCTTATCCGTATAACCTTAAGCGCAGAATTGCCGGGAACACCGGGCACCTTTCCAACACGGACTGCGCGGCGTTCCTCCCTGAGCTCATAAGAAGCGGAGCGACGAGGATTGCCCTGGGGCACCTGAGCAAGGAGAACAATATCCCCGAGCTTGCTGTGGAAACCTCCGTTTCCGAGCTTTCCATGGCGGGAATGAAGCAGGACAGCGATTACATAATTTTTGCCGCTCCGAGAAGCGAAGCTTCCGAATGTATCGTGCTTTAAGGAGAAAAAATGCGTACAATAAATATTATCTGCGTCGGAAACCTTAAAGAGAAATATCTCCGGGAAGCCGCGGCAGAATATGAGAAGCGGCTTTCAGCTTATTGCCGGCTTAAAATTACGGAAGTTTCGGAATATAAGCTCTCGGAAAAGCCCTCCCAAAGCGAAATAGCGAAATGCATAGAGGCGGAGGGTGCCTCCATTGCCGCTAAAATCCCGCAAAACGCTGTAGTTGCCGCCATGTGTATCGAGGGCGACATGCTCTCCTCCGAGGCTTTTTCGGAACGCCTCGGGGCGCTGATGGCCGATGAAAGCGCCAGCGAGCTTTGTTTCGTCATAGGCGGCTCCTACGGGCTTTGTGACGAAATCAAAAAGCGCGCGAAGCTGAAGCTTTCACTTTCAAGAATGACTTTTACACACCAGATTTCCCGAGTGCTTATTCTGGAGCAGATATACAGGGCTTTCCAGATATCCACCGGAGGAAAATATCATAAATGATTACCGGAAAGGGAAAAAATGGCTAAGAAAAAAACAGAAAAACAGCTGCCCAAAATCGAGCAGGCGGCTAATTTTGAGAATGCCGGAGTAGTTGTGGAACAGCCCATAGTCGACGTGCTGGAAAAAAACTATATGCCCTACGCCATGAGCGTAATCGTGAGCCGCGCCATCCCCGAAATCGACGGCTTCAAGCCCAGCCACCGCAAGCTGCTTTATACGATGTATAAAATGGGGCTTCTCGGTTCCGCAAGGACGAAATCCGCAAACGTCGTCGGACAGACCATGAAGCTAAACCCCCATGGCGACGCCGCCATTTACGACACTATGGTGCGTATGTCTAGGGGCTATGCGGCGCTTCTTCACCCCTGGGTGGACAGCAAGGGCAACTTCGGCAAGGCGTATTCGAGGAACATGGTCTGCGCCGCCTCAAGATACACTGAGGTCAAGCTCGACAAAATCGCCGCTGAGCTTTTCAAGGATATTGACCGGGATACGGTGGATTTCATCGACAACTATGACAATACTATGAAGGAGCCGGCGCTCCTGCCGGTCACCTTCCCCTCCATACTTGTCAACTACAATGTGGGCATTGCCGTAGGCATGGCCTCTCAGATATGCCCTTTCCGGCTTTCCGAAATCTGCGACACGACCATAAAGCTCATCAAAAATCCTCAGCACGACCTTCTCTCCACTCTTCCCGCGCCGGATTTCGCCGGGGGCGGAATGATAATTTACGACAAGAACGAACTTGAAAAAATTTATGAAACCGGCCGCGGAAGCATCAAAGTTCGGGCAAAATATCGGTATGACGCTGAAAACCGCTGCATTGAGGTAATTGAGATTCCTTCCACGACGACCATCGAGGCCATTATGGACAAAATGGTCGAACTGGTCAAAGCACGCAAAATAACCGAAATTTCCGATATGCGCGACGAGACGGACCTCTCCGGCCTCAAGCTCGCGATAGATATTAAGCGCGGCGTCGACCCGGACGCGCTTATGCAGAAGCTCTATAAGTCCACTCCCCTGGAGGACAGCTTCGCCGCAAACTTCAACGTGCTTATCGGCGGCGCGCCCATGGTGCTCGGAGTGAGACAGATCCTCACCGAATGGGTGGCGTTCAGAAAAGAGTGTGTCCGCAGGAGGATATATTTCGACCTCAGGGGCAAAAAGGACAAACTCCACCTCCTGAAGGGTCTGCAGAAGATACTTCTCGACATTGACAAGGCTATAAAAATTATCCGCGAGACTGAAAGCGAAAATGAGGTCGTTCCAAACCTCATGATCGGTTTTGGCATCGACCAGGTGCAGGCCGAATTTGTGGCTGAAATCAAGCTGCGCCATTTGAACCGTGAATATATCCTCAAACGCACGGCCGATATTGACGACCTGCGCAAGGATATTGCCGATATGGAGGCCACCCTCTCCGACCCGAAGAAGGTGGAGGCCATCATAATAGACGAGCTCAAAGAGGTAAGCAAAAAATATGATCAGCCCAGAAGAAGTGAAATTATCTATGTGAACGAAACTGAAAACGAGGAGCCGGACGAGGAGATCCCGGACTACCCGGTGAACCTTTTCTTCACAAGGGAGGGCTATTTCAAGAAAATCACTCCCCAGTCCCTCCGCATGTCCGGAGAACAGAAGCTCAAGGAAGGCGACGAAATTATTTTCACTGCGGAGAGCCACAACTCCGTGGAGCTCATGTTCTTCAGCAACAAGCAGCAGGTATATAAAGCCCACGCAGCTGACTTTGACGACACAAAGACCAGTGTAATGGGCGATTACATCCCGTCAAAACTCGGTTTTGACGAAGGAGAAAGCGCAATTTTCATGGCAGTAGTTGAAAACTACACCGGTTTTATGTTATTCTTTTTTGAGAACGGTAAAGTTGCGAAAGTTCCGCTCTCCTCTTATGAAACAAAAACCAGGCGCAAACGCCTTCTCGGAGCGTATTCCGACAAATCACCGCTTGTGGCCTGTTTTAAAATTGAAGAGGACAGAGAGTTCCTCCTCTCCTCTTCCGGCGGAAGGCTCCTTCTTGTTCATTCGGGCGCTGTTCCTGCAAAGGCTTCGCGCGACACCCAGGGCGTTTCGGCTATGACGCTCAAAAAAAACGCTGTGGTTGCGAGCGTAAAGCCCTTTGAGGAAAACATGCTTGAAAATGCCCACAGGTTCAGGACGAGGAACCTCCCCGCCGCAGGCGCCATTCCAAAGGATGGAGACCTTTTTGAACAAATCAGCTTATAATGACAGTGATTCGAAAGGAGATTTTAATTATGTACGCATTCTTCAGAAAATGGTTTGACAGAGCTTACGACATCGCTCAGGATTTCGACTACAAGGATTTCCTTTGGTGCGAAATTTTCGTGCTCACGCTCGGCATACTTTTCGGCGTTTCCGCCCAGAAGGCTCTCAAATACCTCACTCCGTTTATAGCAATTTTCGCCGCATTTTCCGCCTTCCAGATGCTCTATCCTCACCGTAAAAAGCTCCATGACATGGTCACTGGAAATTATAAAGACAGATTTGTCGAATTTTCCGGCACCGAAGAAGCTCCCGATTTCGTGTAATTTTATAAAATAAAACGCGGGCGCCCCAAAAGCGCCCGCATAAAGCTGCTGATTTTCAAAAATAACCGTAGGCAAACGCTCTTTTTTTGAAAACCCGGCAACTGTTATAATTATTGACCGTATTTACGGCATAATACGTGGAAAAAGGGACCACTTTTTTGCTTTTTTAGCAAAAAAGTTCTTGCAAAAAGGGTTTAGCTATGTTATTATATTATAGCTATCGTGTTATTTGGAGGTTTATCAATGACTGTTTATGAAATTATCGGAAGTATTCTTCTTATTATAACCTGCGTCCTCATCACCATCGCTGTCCTTCTTCAGAGCAGCAAAGCTGACGGAATTTCCGCTCTCGGCGGAAAAGGCGCCGCAGGTGCCAGAGCTGACGCAAAGAGCATGGATGCAAAGCTCGCCAGAATCACCAAAGTTCTTGCAGTTGTCTTCTTTGTCGTAACCCTTGCGGTTTACGCTCTCAACATTTATCTTTAATTTTAAAACAAAATGCGCCCGGACTTCTGTCCGGGCTTTTTGTTTTAAATCCGTTTGATATACAGGAGCAAACAGAAGTCGTGCAAAAACAAATAATCTTACTTAACGGACCTTCCAGCAGCGGAAAATCCACCTTGGCAAAAGCCCTTCAAAAATTAATAGAAGAAAAACGAAATGAAAAATTCGGGATAGTTTCCATTGACGATTTTCTTAAAATGACTGCTGAGGATGCAATTTACGAAGATGATGTTTTTGAAATATCGGAAAAGCTTTGCAAAAAAACATTGGAAGTCCTTGAATCAAATCCCGGAGTCATTGTCGAGCACGTTATTACCAGCGAGCGCATTTATAAGCATTTAAAAGACAAGTTAAGTCCTCACCATATTTATTTGATACATGTTACATGTCCGCTTAATATCTTAAAGCAAAGAGAGGAGAAGCGCAAAAACAGGTGCGCCGGTTCCGCAGAATCCTCTAATAAATATTTGTTTCCAAAGGACGGATACGACCTTACAGTAGATACGCATATTTTGGGAGCCGACGAATGCTCTTTAAAAATCGCTGAAATTTTGTGACCTGTGAGATATAAAAAAGACAGCCTTCTTGTTGCTTTAACAGAAGGCTGTCTTTTTTATATTCCTCTTGAAATTTTTCTTACGGGCTTTTTGGGGACCGGTTTTTTATCAAAAGGTTTTTTCTGCGCTTTGGGCTGGGTCTGCTCCCCGGGAACGCCCTTTCTGGAAGCCGCTCTTAGGCCCGAGAGCTCCTCTTTCGTGAGCTCACGCCACTTTCCCTGCTGGAGCATCCCGAGCCTTACAGCGCCTATAGAGGTCCTTTTAAGACGAATTACGGTGAGGCCCACGGCCTCACACATTTTTCTTATTTCACGGTTCTTGCCCTCGCTGATGATAAACTGGAGGACAGTGCGCTCCTCCCCTTTATCAAGCACCGTCACCTGCGCCGGGCGGGTCATTCCGCTGTCGATTTTAACGCCGGTAGAAAGCTCGATGAGCTCCTCCTCGTTGACGTCCTCCCTAACTGTCACGCGGTAGGTTTTGGTGATATTTCCACTTGGGTGCATCACCATGTTTGCGAAAGCGCCGTCGTTCGTGAGAAGCAAAAGCCCCTCGCTGTTGCGGTCAAGACGCCCTATGGGATAGACCCTCGCAGGAATATCCGTCACAAGGTCCATAACGCATTTCCTACCGAGCTCATCGGAGGTGGTGGTCACAAAGCCGCGGGGCTTGTTGAGAGCGACGTACCAAAGCTTTTCTCCGCTTGCGGCGTCAATCTCGTTGCCGTTTACGGTTATAATATCCTTTTTGACATCAACTTTCATGCCGATTTCTGCGGGGTGGCCGTTTACTTTGACTTTGCCTGCGGCGATAAGCTCCTCCGCCTTCCTTCTGGAGGTATAGCCCGAATCGGCGATAGCCTTTTGTATTCTCGTATCCTTCATTATTTCTCCTTATTTTTTAAAGATATCCTGTATTTTCTGCCAAAGGCTGCGCTTTGGCGGCGTTTTTTCCATAACCGGGTTTTTGGTGACGAGTGCGGTTTCTGCTATGAGCACGCCGTCAAGATAAAAATACGCATGACCGGCGACAGCCCCCTTTTCCACCGGGGCAAAGAGAAAGGGCTCGGTGCTCAAAACTACCTTCAGCTTTTCATATTCTCTGCTTTTCAGCGAGGCCGTCACCGGATTTGCGGAAAGGGAAACCGCATTTGCCACCCCGCCGGAAACAGGTACAGTCACCGCCCGCACAAGGCTTTCCAGAGGCGTTGCATCAAGAACGGCAAAATATTCATTATAAAGCGCCGTATGATAGCTCCAGTCGTCCGGGCAGTTTAGGGTCACGCAGATAAGCGAAACGCCGTCCCTTTCAGCCGAGGAAACGAGGCAGCGCCCGGATTTTTTGGTAAAACCGGTTTTCACCCCAGTTGCCCCGTCGAGAGTTTTCAAAAGGCGGTTGTGGTTAGAAAGCCAGCGCAGATACGGCGGGTTTCCGTACTCAAGCTGCATGCTCGAGGAACCGCATATGGCGGCAAAATCGGGATTTTTCAGCGCTTCCATTGCAAGCAGGGCCATGTCGTATGCGGTGGAATAATGATTCTCCCCGTCAAGGCCCGAGGGCGTTTCAAACGAGGTGTTCTCCATGCCTATCTCCTTGGCTCTGGCGTTCATAAGCTCCACAAAATCCGGCACAGAGCCAGAGATACGGACAGCCGCAGCGTTGGCCGCGTCGTTGCCGGAGGCCAGAAGCATTCCCGCCGCGAGCACCCGGAGAGAGACTTTATCCCCCTTTAAAAGCCCCATGGACGAGCCCTCGACCATAATAGCTGTACTGTCCACGGTAAAAAGCTCGTCAAGGCCTGTTTCCTCAAGGGTCAGAAGGGCGGTCATAATTTTAGTGGTGCTCGCCATGGGCAGCTGTTTGCTGCTGCTGTGCTCAAAGAGCACGCGCCCGTTTTCGGCATCTATGAGTACAGCTCCCTCCGCAGAGGCAAAACAGGGTGTGCTCATAATGAAAACCGTCAATACGGCCAGAAGCAGACATACTACCCTTTTCAAAAATCATCACCCCACATAAAAAACTATGTAAGGTGATGAAATTTTATTACAGATATTATTCCGCCTGTTCAGCGGTGGGGACGGGCTGTTCCTCGGAGGCAGTTTCTTCCTTCACTGCGGGTTTTTCCGCGTCGGCCGGAGCCGCATTGTGCTGGGAATCCTTCTTTTTTCCGTTTATGAGTGATGAGACGGTGTCAATGGCGTCCGGCACCATGTTGGCAATGCGCTCTGAAATGCTGTCCTTATCAGCGACCTGGATCATTCTCACGCTGTCGCCCTTGAGAACAAGGAAAGCTACGGGAGAAATGGTAACTCCGCCGCCGGAACCGCCGCCGAACATATCCTTGGGGCTGGTTGTGGGAAAGTCGGAGCCGCCGGAGGCAAAGCCGAAGCTCACCTTTGAAACCGGAATTATGGTCGTTCCGTCGGGAGTGGTTATGGGGCTTCCGATTATGGAATTGGAATCCACAAGACCTTTGATGTTTTCAAGAGACACGTTGAGCAGTCCTTCAAGGTTTTTTTCGCTCATTTATGCACACTCCTTTGCTTTGTTATCAAGCGGCTTTTTCGCCGCGGAGATTTTTTTCTTCTTTTTTGCGCCTCTGTTCTTGCTTTGGCTGAAAACGTTTTTGACAAAGGCTGCGGCTATCCTTACGGCGCCTATTATCACAATTAAAGGGTTAAACTCAATATCCGCACTGCAGCGGAGTTCCTCCTTTTCTGCGGTAAAATCCGGATAAATGCGGAAACAGGATTTCTCAATGCGCATGAGATTCCGGAAAAAGCCCAGAGCCGTGCTCAAAAAAGCGCATATTTTTCCGTACCTTATGGCACAGGCGGCAGCGTCCTCCGCCGCTATTTTCCAGAAAAGCTCCAGACGGTGCACCCGTATATTGCGGAGTATCATTTTTGCGCCGGGGCCGTAGCGCTTTACGGCTTCGATTATTCCGTCTATGAGCTCCTCAAGGGTGGGTTTATGTTTTTTCTTTTTTTCCTTCTGCTCCTCAGCAGGCTTTGTCTGGGCCTTCTTCTCTTTCGGCTTCTCTTTTTTCTCCTCAAAGGGGTAAAGGGTTTTTCTTATGAAAAGATACCTTATTTTTACCGAAATTTTCTCGTTCCAATCGGCGGTGACATGGACGGGAATCATCAGAAGCACAAAAAACAGCAGCAATATTCCGCCAAAAATTATCCAGCCCATATTTTCCGCCTCCTTTCCCGTAAAAAACGGAAATCACTCCGTATAAAGGCTCTGCTGATCCTCTATTTCCTCCGCAGGTTCCTTCGTCTCCACCTCAGCCTCGTCCGCTATGGGCGGCAAATCCTCAATGGATTCAAGGCCGAAGGAGCGAAGGAACAGCGGGGTCGTTCTGTATGCTATGGGTTTTCCGGGAAGGTCAAGCCTTCCGGCTTCCTCAATAAGGCCTTTTTCGGCAAGGGTCGAAATGACGCCGGAGCAGTCCACTCCCCTCACCTGCTCCACGAAGGCCCTTGTCACCGGCTGATTATAGGCTATAACGGCCAAAACCTCCAGAGCGGCCTGGGAAAGAGGGGCATTGCGCTTTATTTCAAAAGCTCCGCGGATATAGGGCTCGTACTCTTTTTTCGTGCAGAGCTGCCACTGAGTATCGAGGCGGAGTATCTCGATCGAGCTTTCAAATTTTTCATATTTTGTTTTCAGGCTTTCGAGCACGGCCACAGCCGCCTCCTCGTCAAGCTCCATTGCGGCGGCAACGGTTTTCTGATCGACGGGTTCTCCCCCGGCAAAAAGTATCGCCTCCGCTATTTTTTCATACTGTTCCAGCTGCAGCTCTGTCGCCCTCTTTCTCTTTTCTGTGATGCCCGGCCGCGCTCTTTCCAAGCTCGACCGTGCTGTTATCGTCGCTTATGCGTATGCGCCCGTTTTTGGCAAGCTCAAGCACCGCAAGGAACATTGCCACGCACTCGGAGCGGTCATAATTATCAAAAAGGTCGTTCCATTTGAGTTTGGCGCGTTTATAGAGCCTTTTAAGCAGTATTATGGCCCTTGACGGGACTGATACCAGCTTTTTATGTACCACCGCGCTGAAAGCCTCCACGGGCGGCGGGAGCTTGCGCTGCTTTCTGCCAAGTGCTGAAAGGTACGCCCTGAGAATGTCCGTCGGAGGATGCCGACGGGCGTAGGTATTATCCGAATCCATGGGCATGGGCGCGCGGGAAAATATGCTGTTTCCGCAGAAGCTGCGCCGCAGGTCCGCCGCGGCCTCCTTGCAGGCCTGATACTCAATGAGCTCTCCCTGGAGCTCCTGGCGCAGCTTCTCGCCCTCGTCGTCGTAGTGCGGGAGAAGCATGGCAGTCTTGATATATACAAGCCTTGCGGCCATCTCGAGGAACTCGGAGGCATCGTCAATATCCCTGACGTTCTCTATGCCCTTGATGGACTCCGTATATTGGTCAAGAAGCTCGGAGATATTGATGTCGCAAATATTCAGTTTGTGTTTTGAAATCAGGAAAAGCAGAAGATCCAGAGGACCTTCAAAATTTTCCAGCTTATACTGCAGTTTTTCGCTCAAAATTCTCTCTCCAAGCCTATTTATTTACAGTCTGATAATTATCCTCACAAGCCAGTCAATGGGCCTTGTTATGAAATCAAGACCGCCGGTTACTATTCCGCACACAAAATCAATGGGGCCGTCGAGTATGCCGAACCAAAGAGCCACGAGAAGCGCTATGAAAATATAGTTTTCATACTTCATAATTTTGAAATATGTCTTTTGAGGCAGGAAATAGGTGGCTATCCTCGAGCCGTCAAGGGGCGGTATCGGAAGCAGGTTAAAAACGCCGAGGGTGATATTTATAGTCATCATATAGTAGAAAAACATCTGGAGCGTAGAGAGGAAAGCCGCACTGACACCAAGATAGGTGGGAATAAACGAGAGTTTATAGAAAACTATGGCAAGAAAGGCAAGTCCGATATTCGCCATGGGACCCGCGAGGGCTGAGAGCATCATTCCCTTTTTGGGGTTTGAGAAATTGAGCGGATTTATCGGAACCGGTTTTGCCCATCCGAAGCCGAAAAGGATTATGGCCGTGGTGCCTATGGGGTCAAAATGAGCCAGAGGATTCAAGGTCAGGCGGCCCTGCCTCTCCGCAGTGTGGTCGCCCATCCTCAGCGCAGCATAGCCATGGGCACACTCGTGTATCGGAAGCGCGGTGAGCGCGACAATAAGTCTTATAAGCAAAAGGTAAAGCATGGTCTGGAGACCGGAACTGAAAATAGAGGGCATGGTTTTCTCCTAAATGTGCATATTGATTTATAATATATTATAAAGGAAAATTCATGCTTTTACAAGCGCAAACCTCATTTATCCTATAAACAGAAATTAAATTTTTTGTTAACCGAATATATGAAAAGATGTCATTTCAAACAAGTACGCCGTGCGGCCCCATATTTCATCCACACGGCGTATTATGTTCATATTATTTTTGTTGTTAAAATCCGTTCACTGTTCCTCTAGCCGTAATGTCAGCTCTTCAAAAAACAATTGCAGTTCCTTTACTGTTTTTTTATCGAGTTTTATTGTCCTTTGCTTTCCATCCGAATAATAAAGTACAGCGTAGGTTTTATCATTGCTGTTCCCGTTTTTTGCCGATTCAACGTCAAGTTCCGCGCATTTTTCCGCAATTTCTTTCCAAATATCTTCTCCTACGTAAGTACATAGAGATGACGGCGCTCCGTCTCTACCGAAATATGAGAAGAAATACCATTCCTCTTCGTTTTTCACCGTGCATTGATAGGAAAAATCACTTGCTTTTCCCGAATGGGAATCTCCCTGTTTTATAAAAAATCCGTTCAGCTCAGGAGCATCATAATATATTATTTCTCTTCCGATAGGGTTAACCGTTTCCTTCAAAAGATCAACCAGCGTCGTAAATCTTCGGTCATTAGGACTATAATAACTTACGCGTTCCTCTTTTCCTTCGCTTTCCCAGGTCAAGTAAAAAGAAAATGTATCTCCTCCGTCAAGGGTACCGGGAAAAGACGGCCATTTCTTTTCAAAAGGTCTCTCCTCCAAAACAGAAAAAATCGCAAGCACCGCTTCTTCCAGCTGGTGCCATTGTTCGCTGTCAATCGGAACATTCTCTTTATCAACGTATTCATAGTCTGTCGTTGAGAAAAATCTTGCGTACGAAACCTTATCCGGCATTACGTCAACTGAAAAATCACACCCATATTCCATCCCGCTCGTTTGCGAATACTCAATTCTGGTCAGTCGGCCTTCCGGCTCTGTTTTTCTATTTATCATTTCGATGTCCTTTCCGCTGCAGCCAAATAAAAAAGCACAATATAAAATCAGTAAAACAAAAATCAGAATTTTTTTCTTTGATGTTTCCATTTTTCCTCTCCTTTATAAAAACTCTCCCGAATTATGCAGAAACGCAAAGCGTCATCAGAAAAACAAACACAATCAATTTCATTTGAGGAGAGCTCATATTTCACCATAATAAATCCGGCTCACAAGACAAAATATTTTGATTAAATTTATATTATTATAATTAAGTATATCAATTCTTATCATTTTTCACATCTATCCAAAGATATAGAAAATTTAAAAATATCCAAAAAATTTGTTTCTAAAACAACGTTTTTTCAAAATCCTATAAATAAAAATATGTGCGTGTATCATCCAGCACACTTATATTCTGGAGTTTGTAATAAAAAAACAGATTGGAATCCCGTTGACATATAAGGATATTTTGTTTTTATGAGTTTATTTTATAAAAATAATAAGATTTTTGCCCATAAACACTTGCATTTTTTGATAATATCTGATAAACTATGAACGTTGACTTTCTGAAAGATCAAAGGAGGTGCCATTATGGCAAAATGTGATTTCTGCGGAAAAGGTGTTACCTTTGGTATCAAAGTATCCCACTCCCACAGACGTTCCAACAGAACCTGGAAAGCTAATGTCCGTCGCGTAAAAGCTCTTGTTGATGGTAAACCCTGCCACGTATACGCTTGCACTCGCTGCCTGCGCTCCGGCAAAGTCACCCGCGCTATCTGACACTGAACTGATTTAGCTTCATTTTTCCCCTGCCGCGGGGCGGCAGGGGTGTTTTCCATGTTTAAATTTAAAATTTCCGGAACAAAAATAACGGCTGACTTTTGTCAGCCGTTATTTTTTATGCATTGAATTACAGTTTCAAGGCTCCCATATAAAATGAGTTTTCAGCTGTCCTCGGCTTCTTCATCCTGTTCAGCAGTATCGCTCTGCTGTTCCGTTACAGAAGGGTCCGGGTCCTCGCCGCCGTTTGCAATTATGTATATCCTCTTGGCGCCGAAAAGAGCTATCAGAAGCGGAAAAACAGCGTACATAAGAAACATGGGCAGAAGGCCTCCCCTTTCCTCCTCCGGAACGGAGACGTACATTCCCGCGCCGAGCCAGACGAAGAAAAGGCAGACCGCCAGAGTCACCGCAACAGTAGTGACAATTTTTTTCGTTCTCGGCGAGAATTCAGCTTTTTCCAATTTTATTTTCTTTTTCTCACTTCTCATTTTTCTTATCCCCGAAAAAGTTTTCCGTTCCGTTGCGCAGACGGGCTATATTCTCACGGTGGGCATAGAAGGTGAGCCCGGACAGAATAAGTGAAAAAATCGTATCCGGAATAACCGTTGCCATCATGTCCTCCCCCTGGAGGTAAAGCATCAGGAAAGTGAGCACGGGATAGAGCGAGGCTCCGCAGAGGGAAACGGCGGAAACTATCCTGATTATAAAAACCATGGGCACGAGGCCAATAAGCAGCGCAAGGAAGGCAGCCCAGTTGAGCACGAGCATCGCGCCGAAGGCGGTGGCAACGCCTTTTCCTCCCTTAAATTTAAAATACAGAGGAAAAATATGGCCCACCACCACAAATATGGCGGCGACATAGCCCATATCAAAAGGCAGTTCGAAATTGCTCACGGCCATTCTGGCCAGCGCCACCGCAAGGGCGCCCTTAAAGAAGTCACCGCCAAAGGTATAGGCCGCGGCTTTTCTCCCGAAAGTGCGCAGCATATTTGTCATTCCGGCATTTCCGCTGCCGTAGTTTCGTATATCTTTAGATTTATGATATTTTGAAATTATTATCGCCATGTTGAAGCTGCCCACAAGGTAGGACACTACTGCAACAACGGCACATAAAAGAATTATCGTACTGAAAGATTCCAAAGTATCATCCCCCGAAAAAAAGATTAACCTTTATCTTTTCCTCTTTCGCGTACCACGATTTTAATCGGGGTTCCGGTGAGGCCAAAGGTCTCCCTTATCTGGTTCTCGATATATCGCTGATAGGAAAAATGGAAAAGATCAGAGCGGTTGCAGAAAATCACAAACGTCGGCGGTTTTGCCGAAGCTTGGGTGATGTAATAGAGTTTGAGCCGTTTGCCCTTATCGGACGGAGGCTGAACTTTAGCGGTAGCGTATGAAAGCATGTCGTTGAGCATTCCGGTGGAAATGCGGCGGCAGTTCTGATCATAGGTGGAAAGAATCAGCTCAAAGAGCTTATCCACACGCTGTCCGGTGAGGGCGGAAATGAATACAAAGGGGGCGTAGGACATGAAGCTGAAGTCGTTCTGGAGCTTCTTCGTGAACTCGCTCATGGTATTGGTTTCCTTTTCAACAGCGTCCCATTTGTTGACGGATATGACGCAGGCTTTGCCCTGCTCGTGGGCGTAGCCGGCAACCTTGCTGTCCTGCTCGGTAAAGCCCTCAGTAGCGTCTATCATAATGACGCAGACATCGCTGCGGTCCACCGCCATATAGGAGCGGAGAACGCTATATTTTTCCACATTGTCGTCCACTTTGCTTTTGCGGCGGATGCCTGCGGTATCAATGAGCACGAATTTGCCGTATTTATTCTCAACAAGCGTGTCCGTAGCGTCACGGGTCGTGCCGGCGACGTTGGAAACTATCACCCTCTCCTCCCCGGCAATGCGGTTCACGAGGCTGCTTTTCCCAACGTTAGGTTTTCCGATTATGGCGACTTTAATCGTGTCGTCCTCTTCCTCCTCCTCGCTGCCGAAATCAATATATTTGAAGCAGGCGTCGAGAAGGTCACCGGTTCCGTGTCCGTGAACGGAGGAAACAGCTATCGGGTCGCCGAGGCCGAGATTGTAAAACTCATAGAATTCCGCCGGCGGCTCGCCTATGCGGTCACATTTATTCACGCAGAGCACCACGGGCTTGCCGCTTTTGAGCAGCATGGCGGCTATATCCGCATCGTTGGCGGTCACGCCGGAGGTAAGGTCGGTGACGAGAATTATGACGTCGGCACTGTCAATTGCAACATTGGCCTGCTCGCGCATTTTGGAAAGTATTCCGTCGTCGGTCTTTGGCTCAATGCCGCCGGTATCCACGAGCATTACCGTGTGGTTGAGCCACTCACACTCGCTGTAAATGCGGTCCCGGGTAACGCCGGGGGTATCTTCCACGATTGCAAGCCGCTTTCCGGTGAGTTTATTGAAAAGCGTTGACTTGCCGACGTTCGGGCGGCCCACAATCGCAATTATCGGTTTTGACATATTCTATATCCTCCAAACGGATTTTATCCGTATATTATTTTGCAGTCCTCCTCTGGCTCCTCCCCAAGAAGAGCACAGAGGAACTTATATCCGTCATTCGGCACCATCTGCACCGATACTCCAAGCCTCTCAGAGACGGCATTCGGCGTCATATCGTCGATAAAGCAGTCGTGCTCATAGCGGAGGGTCGTTTCACAGATGAGCACCGCGTCGCCATTGTCTCTGTTTTCGAGCTGGGAGGCTATGTCGCCCCCTGTGAGAAGCCCTGTGACGGTTATTTTTTCTCCGAAGAAGTTGTTTTCAATGGGGAGAACGTCGATTTTGAGGCCGTTATAGCGGCTCTCAGCCACGTTTGCAAGCTCCCTTATCAAAGCATAGGCCGCTTTTCCGGTAGGAATGGTAACTTTTCTTTTACATTCTTTCGGCGGGAAATATTCGAGTGATTCATAAAACTCATGTTTAAGAAGGGCGCACAGCCCCACGCCATCTTCAAGCTGTGTAAATTCGCCGTAGTACTCGTACTCCGGGAAGGGCAAGCCCGCTTTGATAAAAAATTCGTCGGCGGCATAAAACACCGGGTCGCCGCGCTCCGCGAGCATTTTTGCCCGAAACTCGTCCACTATGGAAATTACCTCAAGAGCACTCTCCCTGTCAAAGGGCGTCAGCTTCGGAAGATTTTCGCGGCATTTTGTGAGACCCACCGGGACACATACGGCGCTTTCCACCGATGGGCCGAGCTTTGCAACCTCGCTGAAGCTGTAACGCAGCTCGTCGCCGTCATTTATTCCCGGGCAGAGCACGAACTGAAGATGAAGGGTTATCCCCGCCTCCGCAAGGCGTTTAAGATACGCAAGAGAGGTGGCCGCATGGGGATTTTTCATCATTTCCACCCTAAGCTCCGGGTTCATGGTATGGACGGAGACGTTTATCGGCGAAAGGTGCATTTTAATAATGCGGTCAATATCCTCTTTTTCAAGGTTTGTTAGGGTCACGTAATTTCCGAAAAGGAAGCCGAGACGGGAGTCGTCGTCTTTAAAATAGAGAGTTTCCCGCATATTCGGCGGCATCTGGTCGATAAAACAGAAAATGCACTTATTTTTGCAGCAGTGCTCCTTATCCATGAGGTAGGTTTCAAAGTCGAGACCCAGTTCGTCATACTCGGGCTTTTTGACGGATACCACCCGGTGCTCCCCGTCAAGACCAATTATTTCGATTTTCAGGCTGCTGTCAATCATATAAAAGCGATAGTCCAAAACGTCCTTTATGGCGTTTCCGTTTATGGAAACAATGCTCTCTCCCGGAAGTATTCCCGCTTTTGCGGCAGGACTGTTTTTTTCAACAGATGAAATTACAAAAGACAAAAGGCGCCCTCTTTTCAGAAAATATCGTTAAAGTATATTATAACAAATGAAAACTCCGTTTTCCACTGTTTTTTGTGAACGTGAAAATAAAACCTTTGTAAAATTTATTTCACTCTTTATATACAAAGTGCTCTACGCCCCCGTCAAGGCTTGAAATGAGTTTCCGACAGTTCGTGGGATAGACTTTTATGCTGTGCAGCTCTTCCATTGGCACCCAGTGAAACTCCATATCGAAGCGGCGGCCATCAATGTGCTCCTTTGCGGTAAACACTCCGTCCTTTGGCGTACGGCCGTCCTCAATTTTGACCATGTAATAAAGGCATATCTGGTGGCAGGGCCTGTCTCCCCAAGGGAAAAAGACCTCCGCCACCCATTTTAGCTCGCCGACAGAAATATCGGCGTCTATTTCTTCCTTAAACTCGCGGATAAGCGTTTCTGCGTTGGTCTCGCCAAAGGCGGCGTGGCCGCCCGGAAAAGCAAAGCTGTCGTCATTTTCCGGCTTTTGGAGCAGGACTTTGCCGCTCTGCACACAAATTCCGGCGACGCGGTATGAAAATACGCCGTCCTCAGTTTTGAAAAGTATATCGCGCATTTTATCCTCCTTCCGCGAAAGCGGGAACAAAAAAGAGAGGGCCTTGACCCTCTCCTGTTTTGCAAAGATTATGCTTCTTCGACTTTGACGATTTCTTTGCCTTTGTAGTAACCGCAGTTCTGGCATACTACGTGCGGAGTTTTGAGCTCGCCGCACTGGGGGCATCTGCAGAATGCAGGGGCTGAAATCTTCCAAACATTGGAACGTCTTTTATTCTTTCTTGCTTTAGAAACCTTTCTCTTCGGTACCGCCATGGTGAAAGCACCTCCTTAACAGAATTACTCCTTAGCTGTCGAGCAGCATTTTTAATTTTTCAAGGCGGGGGTCGATCTGCTTCGTATTGCAGTTGCAGGTCGTTTCATTGAGATCCGCGCCGCATACAGGGCAAAGCCCTTTGCACTCCTCGCGGCAGAGAAGCTGAAAAGGAAGCTCAAGGGTGACATCCGTCATAGCAAGCTCGTCCATATCCAGAATCCCGGTGGGAACGAGGATATATTCGTCATTGTCGTCGCCGGAAGAAAGCTCCCTGGCAAGCCAATGCTCGAACTCATATTCCTCTTCCCTTGACGTCCTCTTTCCGCATCTGTCACAATTATATTCAAGCACAGCGGTAGCCCTGTACTTCAATGTAATTATGCCGGAACGGTTTTTGAAAACGCCGCTTAACCGCACAGGGGAAGAAAAAATTTTCTGCCCCCAGATGTCCACCCCGGAGAGGTCAACCTCCCCGCTGAGCGGAATCTCAGTGCCTGGCGCGTCGAACAATTCTTTAATATCAATAATCATAGCAATCCCTCGCAACGCCACGGAAATTATTATATATGTATAATATGCTTTTGTCAAGCGGTTTTTCCCCGTTTTTCCAAATTATCAGCATAAAATCATAACATTAGAATTTTACCATATATGAAAAGCAAATGCAAACATTTTTAATATTTTCTTTTAAGTTGATATCCGCTGGCTGCCATCGACACATAATCGTCGTGGCCCACAATTATGTGGTCCACAAGCTCCACATCGATCTGCTCAAGTAGGTCGCCTATATCCATGGTCGTCGCCATGTCCTCCGGTGACGGAATCAGCAGTCCGCTGGGGTGATTGTGGGCAAGGACCACCCTCGCCGCCTTTGTGGCAATGGCCTCCTCCACGACCTTGCGTTTCGGAACGGTGGATTTCACTATGTCGCCTTTGAAAATGGTCTTGCAGTTTATGAGCTTATTTTTGTTATCAAAGGTCGCCATCATGACCTGCTCGTCGGTCACCCCTACATATTTTGTGAGGAAAAGGCCGCCGATATCCGTGGTCCCCGTTGCGGAATTTACAATTTCGGCTTTGTCCTCAAGGTATTTTCTGGCAACCTGCGAGAACATGGTCAGATACTCGGCGGAGCTGCGGCCCATTCCCTCCACTTCCATCAAGTCCTCCACCCTCGCGTCAAGGACGGCGCTGAAACTGCCGAAACGGTTCATAAGCCTGTGGGCTATGGGGTTGGTATCCCTCTGTGGAATGGCATAGAACAGCAAAAGCTCCAGAATATTGTGGGGTTCAAAATCATCAAGCCCGCTTACGGCGAAGCGATTTTTAAGTCTCTGCCGGTGTCCCGCGTGTTCGTTTGCCAAAACAGCGCCTCCTCACCATATTTTACTTGATAATTGTTCCAGAAAATATTATACTCTGAATATATCCCATTCTCAAGAGGTATTTTTTGATGAAAGAGTTTAAAATCACAAAAAACGACTCCGGTCAGAGGCTGGACAAGTTCATAACAAAGGCGATTCCCAAGCTGCCGAAGAGCCTTTTGTATAAATATATCCGCATAAAGAGGATAAAGCTGAATGGAAAGCGCTGTGAGATTTCCGACAGGCTGAGCGAGGGAGACGTGGTCGAATGTTACGTTTCCGACGAATTTTTCGAGGCTGAGAGCAAGCGCCCGGAGTTCATGCTGGCGCCCTCAAGCGTTGACGTGGTTTATGAGGACGAAAATATTCTCCTCTGCAACAAGCCCGCAGGGCTTCTGGTGCACGAGGGAAACGAGTGGTGCGCGGACACGCTCATAGCGAGGATACAGCACTATCTGTATAAAAAAGGAGAATATGACCCTCAGAATGAAAACTCCTTCGTTCCCGCCCTTTGCAACCGCATTGACCGCAACACCTGCGGAATAGTTATTGCGGCGAAAAACGCCGCAACTCTGCGGGTGCTCAACGACAAAATCAAGGACAGGGAGCTTGAAAAAAAGTATCTCTGCGTAGTTAAAGGCACACCGAAAAAGCAAAGCGGCGTGCTCGAGCACTACATTTTAAAAAATGAAAAGACAAACACCGTCGAGGCTCTCGCCTCCCCCGCCCCGGGCGCTAAAACCGCCAGGACGAAATACGCCGTTCTCTCGTCCCACGACGGCATGAGCCTCGTGGAAGCGGAGCTCCTGACCGGCAGGACCCACCAGATAAGGGCCCAGTTTGCCGCCATCGGCCATCCGCTCATAGGCGACACAAAGTACGGCAAGGCAAAGGACGGCCACGGCTTCACGTGGCAGGCGCTCTGCTCCTATAAGCTGACCTTTAAGTTTGAACAGGACGCGGAGCACCTCGAATACCTTAATGGCAAGTGCTTCACCGTTAGCGGCGCATGGTTTTTGGAGAAGCTGGGGTTCAAACTGCCAAAAGAAATGTTTTAAAAAAATCCGGACTTTCGTCCGGATTTTTTTATTTACAGGATTTTTTCCAGCGCCTTGAGCACCGCTTCATTTTCATCCCTGTCTCCGGCGAAAATGCAGAGATAATCTCCGTCGTTTCTCACCGCTATGTCGTTTTCGGCAAGGAGCTTTGTTTTTTCAGCCGCGTCTTTGACTTTGAAAAAGACGCAGTCCGATCTGGAGCGGAAAAGCCGCTCGACGGAAGCATATTTCACGGCGAGCTTTTTGGCACGGATATACAGGCTGTCCCGGCTGTCCTCCAGTTTACGGCGGGCAGTTTTTAGCGCGGAATCGTGCCCGAAAATCACCGCCGCCGCGGCCATATCCGCGGCGGATATGCCGCAGTCAAACTGAGGGAGCGAATTTCCAGCGGCGAGCACGGGTCCGCCGCCGAAGCGAAGCTTTCTGAGCACTATCAGATTTGGAAGTTCCGAAAGGAGCTTTAAAGCTGAGTTTTCGTCCTCTACGAGGTGGCTTTCATCAAGTATTATCTTTGCGCCCGTCGCTTTTGCAAGGCCGGTTATCTCCTGCGGGGTCATCTCAAGGGAGGTTGGGCAGCATGGGCTCGAAAGGAAAATAACATCTGCGGCGTTTTCCTCCGCAAAAGCTGCAAGCGCCGCCGGACGGATCTTCATATCCCCGGGCTTTTTGAAGATAAACGGCTCATTTCCCGGGAAACTTTCCGCAAAGATATTTGCGGCGTCGTCAAAATCGGGTACAACAGCTTTGCAATCAGGCGAAAGGATTTCTCTGAGCACGGTCGCGCAGTCCTTCCCCGCCCTGACGTTTTCGGGCTTTGTTCCATAATATTTCGCAAAGCCCTCCCGGAGCTCCTTTGCGTCCCCGCCGCCCTCGGCTGAGGCGTTTTGCTCCCTCGCGGCGGAGACAAGTTTTGAGAAGCAGCCCTCAATATCGAAAAAGAAGCGGCTTCCGTCAAGATATATCATTTTTTTCACCCCATCTCAAAAAAACTCATCTGGCGGCTTTCGGGCAGGCCCTTGAGCACGCCGTTTGAGCGGAGAATATCCATAACGCCGGAACCGACTCCGGAACGCACGCTCACGTCGTCAACGGACAGGTACTCTCCCTTTTTGCCCGCTTCCTCAAGCTGCTTTGCGGCATTTTCTCCGAGGCCCTTCAGCGAAACGAAGGGCAGGCGCAGCTTTCCGTTCTCGGGCACATACTTCGTGGCGGTGGATTTATAAAGGTCCACCGGCAGAAATTCATAGCCGCGGCAGAGCATCTCGTTTGTGATTTCGAGCATGGTCAGCTGGTCCTCTTCGCCCTTATTCATGCTCTCCATGGAGCGCATTTCCTTTATGCGGCGTTTTACCGCGTCATGTCCCTTCATGACTATTCCTCCGTCGAGGTCATTGCCACGGACAGTAAACACGGCGGAGTAAAATTCGACGGGATAATATACTTTAAAATACGCAAGCCTTATGGCGCCTATCTGGTAGGCGGCGGCGTGAGCCTTCGGGAACATATACTTGATTTTAAGGCAGCTGTCGATGTACCACTCCGGCACGCCGTGCTCACGCATGGCGGCCTTGTGCTCATCGGTGAGCAGTTTTTTTGCCTTGCCCTTACGGGTTATCTCCATGATTTTAAACGCCATGCCCGGCTCGAGTCCATAGCGGATAAGGTCAGTCATAATGCTGTCACGCGTACCTATGACGTTGGCGATGGTGCAGGTGCCGTTTTTGATGAGCTCCTGGGCGTTGCCCATCCATACGTCAGTTCCGTGGGAAAGACCGGATATTTGTATCAGCTCGGCAAAATTCTTCGGCCTTGTTTCAAGGAGCATTCCACGGACAAATCCCGTTCCGAGTTCCGGCAGAGCCAGGCTTCCGGTCTGGCAGTCTATCTCCTCCGGAGTTACTCCGAGGGCTTCGGGAGAGGTAAAAAGGCTGTACACCTTTTCATCGCTCATGGGTACGTCCGTGACTTTGACGCCTGTAAGGTCCTCAAGATGCTTGCAGAGGGTCGGCACATCGTGTCCAAGCTCGTCGAGCTTGAGTATGGTATCATGCAGAGCGTGGAAGTCAAAATGCGTTGTGAGCATGTCCGACTCTGCATCGTCCGCAGGGTGCTGCATCGGGCAGAAATCCGTTATATCATAGCCCGCAGGAATTACGACCATTCCGCCCGGATGCTGACCGGTGGTGCGTTTTACGCCGGTGCATCCCATGGCAAGGCGCGTCTCCTCCGCCTTATGCAGAACTATTCCCTTTTCCTCGCAGTACTTTTTGACGTATCCGAAGCCGGTTTTATCCGCAACGGCGCCGATGGTTCCGGCTTTGAAAACATGATCCTTTCCGAAGAGCTCCTCCGTGTAGCGGTGAGCATAGAACTGATATTCGCCGGAGAAATTAAGGTCTATATCAGGGGCTTTGTCGCCGTGGAAGCCGAGGAAGGTCTCAAAAGGTATGTTGTGCCCGTCGCGCTTGTAGGGCGTGCCGCACACGGTGCAGTTCTTGGCCGGTAGGTCAAAGCCCGAGCCCACGTCGCCCTTTTCAAAAAACTCGCTGTGGCCGCAGTTCGGGCAGACGTAGTGCGGAGGAAGCGGGTTTACTTCCGAAATTCCGCTCATGGTAGCTACGAAAGAGGAGCCAACGGAACCACGGGAGCCCACCTGGTAACCGTCCTCATTGGACTTTGCCACAAGCTTCTGGGCAATGACATAAAGAACGGCATAGCCGTGCTTTATGATCGAGTTAAGCTCCTTGCTGAGGCGGTTTTCGACGAGCTCGGGCAGTTTTTTGCCCTCTCCGCCGCCTTTGTCCTCGCCGTAAATCTCATACGCCTTATTCCAGCAGCGGTTCTGGAGGTCCTCCTCCGCTCCCTCAATATACGGAGTATATGTGCCGTCGAGAATGGGTTTGAGCATATCGCACTGGTCCGCAATGGCATTTGGAACGGTTATGACAACCTCCCTTGCCTTTTCCTCCCCGAGATAGGCAAATTCGTCAAGCATCTCCCGGGTGGTTTTAAAGTAAAGCGGCGCCTGATTTTCGGCATCGGTAAAGCCCTGAGAGAACTGTATTATCTTGCGGTAGTCCGCGTCCTCCGGGTCAAGAAAATGCACGTCGCCGGTGGCAGCGACGGGTATCCCAAGCTCCTCTCCGAGGGCGACTATCTGGCGGTTCCAATCCCGGAGCTGCTCCTCATTCTGGGCTTTGCCCTCCCGCAGCATATAGGCGTTGTTGCCTATGGGCTGAATCTCAAGAAAATCGTAAAAACTGGCTATTTCAACCAGATCCTCATGGGGTTTTCCCTCGCGTACAGCGGTGTAAAGCTCTCCGGCTTCACAGGCTGAGCCGACAATAAGGCCCTCCCTTAGCTTTATGAGCAGGCTTTTCGGCACCCGCGGGCGCTTTTTATAATAGTCCACATGGGCTTTTGAGACCAGCTCATAAAGGTTTTTCAAACCGCGCTGGGTTTTTGCGATTATTATCTGGTGATAGGTGGGCAGCTTCCTCGGATCCGCACCCCGGAGCACGCCATTGAGCTCGGAAAAATTGTCCACATGCTGCTTTTCCCGCAGTTCCTCCATCATTTTGACTAAGATCTGTCCCAGCTCCCGGGCATCGTCGCAGGCCCGGTGATGATTGAAGGGCGGCAGTTTCAGATAGTGGCCCACCGTGTCGAGCTTATGATTTTTAAGGTCCGGATACATGGAACGGGCCATGGCCACCGTATCCGCATACTGGTAATCAAAGCCCCAGCCAAGGCGCTTATTTGCGGCCCGGAGGAAGCTGGTATCAAATCCGGCGTTATGCGCCACAAGGAATTTTGAATCCCCGCAGAATTTGTAAAACTCCGAAAGGGCCTCCTCCTCGCTGGGAGCGTCTGCGACCATGCTGTCATCTATCCCTGTCAGCTCGGTGATGCGCTCAGGAATATGGCGCTCGGGGTTTACAAAAGTGCAGAATTCGTCTTTCAGCACTCCGTTCACAATTCTGACCGCGCCTATTTCGGTTATGCGGTCTATGGCGGCGGAAAGCCCTGTTGTTTCAAGGTCGAAAGCGATTATTTCATCTTCAAAGGAAACGTCCGGATTCCCGTAGACCGCCTTTACGGTGTCGTCCACATAGTAAGCCTCAACGCCGAAAACCGGCTTGAAGTTTTTATCCTTGAGGGCGTTTACGGCGTTCATGACCTCTGGGAAGCCCTGCACCACTCCGTGGTCAGTTACGGCAATTCCCCTGTGCCCCCAGTCATGAGCACGCTGCACCAGCTTCTCGGCAGAGGTGACGCCGTCCATCTGGGACATATTTGTATGCATGTGGAGTTCAAAGCGTTTCTCCGGCTCATCGTCGGTCCTATAAATCCTTTTAACTTTACATATATCCCTGGGCCGAATGGTTATGTCATGCTCATATTTATCAAAGGAGGCTTCGCCGTTTACGAGGATAGTTGTTCCCGGTTTCAAAGCGAGCACGTTTTCGGCGTCCTTCTTTTTGGCTATTACTTTAAGGGTTATGGAGCTTGTGAGGTCGGTTATCATTATGGAAACTATGACGCTCTCGCCGTCCCTTGTCTCCCTTGAATCGACGGCAAAAATGTCCCCCCATACGGTGACTTTTCCGCTCTGCATATCGACGTCTATGAGCTTCATAGGGCGCTGACGCACAGGCCTGCCCATGACCTGGGTCATTTCCGATACGTCTATCGGAAGGCCGGAAACATCAAAACCGCCGGAGACGCTCGCCATAGGGCGGGGAGCTGCTTTAGGTTTTGGACTGCCGGGCTGGGCGGAATAGCTTTTGGCAGCCGGAACGGGTGCGCTTATCTTATCGACCTCCGTCACGCCTGTAAATGTAACGTCAACTTCTCTGCCGAACTCCTCCCGGACTATTTTTTTGAGCACGGCGTCGCAGCGCTCCTTCATGAGCATCTCCGCACCGCCGTGGGCAAGCTCTATGGTTATGGTATTATCTTCGAGCTTCACCCTGCTGTCCGCAAAAAAGCCGTTTACGTAGGCGCCCCTGGCGCTTGCCTCCGCTATAAGGTCACCATAATACTCCTCCGTGAGCATCGAGGGCTCATAAACAGGAAGAAGCCGGACGCTTCTGACGCCCAGCTTTGCGCAAAGCTCCCTTTGCAGAGCATATATCTCATCTTTATGTACGATTTTTCCGGGCTTAATTTTCGCCGTAACTTCACGGGAATCCATATCTATCCTCATGCCGATAATTTCGGCCGAGGACAAAACGGGACCCGCATTTGCGCTGAAAACCTCCCCGACGGTCTTGCTCATCTTTTCACATCCGTTCGATCTCGTCTAAAAGCGCGGGCAGAATGTCCCCCTCGGGCACCTTGCGCAGAATCTCGCCCTTTCTGAAAATGAGGCCGCATTTGTCGCCTCCGGCGACACCTATATCCGCCTCCCTCGCCTCTCCGGGGCCGTTTACCGCGCAGCCCATAACGGCGACGGTTATCTCCTTCTCACAGCCTCTCAGAGCCTCCTCAACGGAATTTGCGAGTTTAATAAGGTCAATTCTCGTCCTTCCGCAGGTGGGGCAGGAAACGATGTTTACGCCGAATTTACGGACCCCCGCGGCTTTGAGAATATCCTTTGCCGCATAAATCTCCCGTACCGGGTCCGCTGTCAGGGTCACCCGGACGGTGGAGCCTATGCCGTCCACCAAAAGCCCGCCTATGCCTATGGCGTTTTTGATTATTCCCATGTGCTCGGTGCCCGCCTCAGTCACACCGAGGTGGAGCGGATAATCACAGCGCTGCGCCACGAGGCGGCATGCGTTTATCATTGTTTTTACATTGCTGGATTTTATGGAAATGACCGTATCGGTAAATCCGTATTTTTCAAGTATCGCCACATGCTCAAGGGCGCTTTCAGCCAGAGCTTCCGCCGTGGGGGAGCCGTATTTTTCGAGCAGGCGTTTATCAAGGGAGCCGCCGTTGACTCCGACCCGGATAGCGACGCCTGCGTTTCCGCAGGCCTCCACCACCTGTCGGGTGCGGTCCTCCGAACCGATGTTGCCGGGGTTTATGCGGATTTTGTCCACCCCGGCCTCCACCGCCGCGAGCGCAAGGCGGTAATCAAAATGAATATCCGCCACAAGAGGAATGTTTATGGCTTCTTTTATCGCAGGTATAAACTCCACCGCGGCCATATCCGGAATGGCCGCGCGAAGTATCTCGCAGCCGGCTTTTTCAAGTTCAACCGCCTGGGCAACGCTGCTCTCAATATCCGTTGACGGAACGCTGAGCATGGACTGTATTGCCACAGGATTAGCGCCGCCGATGGCAGTATTTCCGATTTTGACTTCCTTTGCCATCAATTATCCCCCTGTTACAAGTCTGAATATATCGTTAAAGGTTATGACCACCATTAAAATCAGCAGCAGAGCCATTCCGATAGAATGTACGTACCCTTCGACCTTCTGGTTTACCGGTTTGCCGCGGATGAGTTCGATCAGCATGAAGAAAATTCTTCCGCCGTCCAAAGCAGGGAGCGGCAGCAGATTGAATACGCCGAGGTTTACGGTTATCATGGCAAGTATGAGCAGGAGATTTTTGATATTTGTGGACGAAGCCGCCTCCGAAATAGCTTCCGTCACGCCGACCGGGCCGGAAAGCTGATTGAGGGAAAAATGCCCTGTGACAATATCCGCAAGGGAGCGCCACACGAGCTTCACAAGCGAACCTGTCCAGCGGAAAGCGTAGGAGATAATACCGCCGAAGGTCGGCTTCTGGCCGTATACGCCGAAATCGAGGACTATATAGCTGTTTCCGTCCTCATAGGTCTCCATTTCAAAAACGACCTCATCAAGGTGGACCTTTTCCCCGTCACGCATGACGTCCATGCTCACTATACCGTCCTGGTCGCGGATAAGAGAATAAACTATATCATAGTCGCAGGAGGCGCTTTCGCCGTTTACGGCCACAATCTCATCCTCGAGCTGAAGATAATTTGCCGAAGAGGAATTTTCGGTAAAACTCGCTACGGTTGTGGTGCCGAGGAGATTCTGGCCGGACGTCAGCACAAGAATGACCGCAAAGCCGAGTATTAAATTCATAATGGCGCCTGCGGCGGTTATGATGATCCTTTTCCACGCGGGACAGGCCATAAATCCGCGCTCGTCGTCACTTTCCTCGTCCTCTCCCTCCATGGCGACAAAGCCGCCGATAGGAAACAGGCGCAGAGAATAGTCCGTTTCTCCAAAGGTTTTTGAAAGGATTTTTGGGCCCATGCCTATGGAAAATTCATTTACTTTCACGCCAGCCCATTTTGCCGTGGCAAAATGGCCGAGTTCGTGGAAAAATATCATGAAACCGAAAAGAAAAATTGCAATAATGATGCTTAAAATACTCAAAATTATCTCCTTATCTGCAAAGTGAAGCCGCAAATTTCCTTGCTTCAGCGTCCGTTAAAAGGACTTCCTCAAAGCTGTCCCCTCCGGGCAGAGGCATATCCACGGTTTTTTCTATTATTTTCGGTATATCCGTGAATTTTATCCTTCCGCTGAGAAACGCTTCCACAGCAATCTCATCCGCGGCGTTAAAAGCCGCAGGCGCCGTTTTTCCGAGGGAGAGCGCATAACGCGCAAGGTTAGTGGCCGGAAAGGCTTCATCGTCCTGTTTGTAGAAATGAAGCGTACAGATTTTTGCAAGGTCCAGTTCCTGCACTGTGCTTTCGCACCTCTCAGGATTTGTAAGTGCATACTGAATCGGCGTTCTCATATCGGGCACCCCAAGCTGAGCCAAAACGGAGTTATCCGCAAACTCCACAAGCGAATGCACTATACTTTCCCTATGCACGACTACATCAATATTATTCTGGGAAACGCCGAAAAGATGCGCGGCCTCGATTATTTCGAGACCTTTATTCACCATTGTAGCGGAATCAATGGTCACTTTTTTGCCCATGTTCCATGTCGGGTGGGCAAGGGCGTCCTTGGGACGCACATGCTCAAGCTCCTGAGCACTTTTTCCGAAGAAAGGACCGCCGGAAGCGGTTAAAATCAGTTTTTTTATGCGCCCATAGTCGCCCTTTGCCTGGAGGCACTGGAAAATAGCTGAATGTTCACTGTCGACGGGGATGATCCTGACTCCGTTCTCCGCCGCAAGATCCATTACTCTCTTTCCCCCGGCCACAAGGGTCTCCTTGTTTGCGAGGGCGACGTCGTGTCCGGCTCTCAGCGCGGCGATGGTCGGCTTGAGCCCGGCTATGCCCGTGACGGCGTTGAGCACCACGTCACAGTCGGTAGTTGCGGCAACGAGCACGCCGGTTTCCCCGGAGAGCACGGATATGTCCGTGTCTTCAAGAGCCGTGCTCAAAAGCCTTGCGGAATTCTCGTCGGCGACGGCTACGAATTTCGGCTTAAATTCCCTTGCCTGTTTCTCCAGAAGCTCAATGTTCTTCCCCGCCGCAAGGGCGGCAACAGAATAGCCAAGATTGCGGCAGACGTCCAGAGCCTGGGTTCCGATGGAGCCGGTTGAACCGAGTATTGCTATGCTTTTCACCGAAACACCTCCGAATATAAGATTTCAGTAGGGGATATGCTCCCCTACTGATGCTGTTTTCAGATTTAATTTTAATATTGCAAAGTTATCAAACGATGAACGGGAAGTAAATATTCCAGATATAAAGCAAAGGCGCAACAAATATCCAGCTGTCAAAGCGATCCATAACCCCGCCGTGGCCTGGCATTATGTTGCCGTAATCCTTTATTCCGAACTGGCGTTTTATAATGGAAGCGCAAAGGTCTCCAAAAATTCCGGCTACAGCGCCGAAAGGAAGAAAAATCCCAAAGCTGAGCCAGTTTATTGACACGTCGGTATATACGGAAAAGGCGTATGTAAGGCCGAGGCAGACAATCAGGTCGCCCACAATGCCGCCTATGGCTCCCTCCACCGTTTTTTTCGGGCTTATCTCCGGGCAGAGCTTATGCTTTCCGAAAGCGCAGCCGGTAAAATACGCAAAAGTGTCGTTGAGCCAGGCTACGCCGAGGCTCAGAAACACCAGAAAATACGAAATCGGGCTTCCGTACTCCCTGTAAAGCAGAAGTATTGAGAACACCCTCGGCACCAATGCAGCCGCAAAGAAAGCAAAAGCAGCGGAGGTTACCGGAAGCTCTTTATGGTCAGCGAGGACGAAAATGAGGACCACGCCCGCAAAAACCAGCTCTGCTATCATTGTGGCTGAGGAGAGCATGCTGAAATAGGCGCTTGAAAATGCGGCCGCAAATATGAGGCAGACTGCTTCAAACAGCATTTTCTTCGAAAGCCCCGCGGCATGAATAAGCTCATGCACGGCAATCACCGAAAGAAGCGCCACCGCAATATCGAGCACAGGCGTTTCAAAAAAGCATATTACTGCGGCGAGCAGAATGAGCCCCACAGCCGCAGAAATTATCCTTATTTTCAAAACAAGACTTTCCCCTTTCCTTTCAAATCAAACTCCGCCGAAGCGGCGATTTCTTTTCGCATATTCCTCAAGGGCCTTGTCAAAATCCGCCGGCGTGAAATCCGGCCAGAGCACGTCCATGAACACGAGCTCGGAATAGGCGCTTTCCCAGAGAAGGAAATTGGAAAGCCTCTCCTCCCCGCTGGGGCGAATTATAAGGTCCACATTCGGGACGCCGGAATAGAGCCTTGCGGAAATGGTGTCCTCCGTTATTTCTTCCGGAGTCAGGTTTCCGAGAGCAACCTCTTTCGCAATACTCTTGACCGCATGGACTATCTCGTCGCGTCCGCCGTAATTGAGAGCTATCTGGACTGTTGTGACGGCATCCTTGACCGGTGCTTTTTCGGCTTTTTCCATGAGCTCTTTGAGCTCCCTGTCAAACGGAGATTTATCTCCGATAAAACGGACCGCCACACGCTCATTTTTCGCCTTTTCCATGTCCCTCAGATAGTCGCGCATGAGGTTCATCACGCCGTCAACTTCCTCCTTGGGGCGCTTCCAGTTTTCGGTGGAAAAGGCGTAGACGGTGAGCCACGGTATCCCAAGGTCACGGCAGTGGCGGGATATATCGCTGAAAACCTCCGCACCTTTTTTATGTCCGGCATTACGCGGAAGGCCGCGTTTTTTCGCCCAGCGGCCGTTTCCGTCCATAATAATGCCGACATGCTCCGGCAAAAATGTTTTATCGGTCATATCGGCACCTCCGTTTTTATAAAATAATCAGATCTCCATGATCTCCTGCTCTTTGGCTTCCGCGAGCTTCTCAATTTTAGCAATAAATTCATCGGTGAGCTTCTGGACCTCTTTCTCGATGTCCTTCTGCTCGTCCTCGGTGATGAGCTTATCCTTCTGCTGTTTTTTGATAAACTCATTGGCGTCGCGGCGAATATTTCTGATATTTATTTTTGCTTCCTCGCCATGCTTTGCAACTTGTTTGCAGAGCTCTTTACGGCGCTCCTCAGTGAGAGGCGGGAAAACAAGCCTGATGCAGGAGCCGTCATTCTGAGGGGGAATGCCCACATCGGAGGCGTTAATAGCTTTTTCAATGGCTTTGAGGGCGCTTCTGTCCCAGGGCTGAATAACAAGTATTCTTGCTTCGGAAACGGAAATGGCCGCTACCTGGTTGATGGGGGTCAGGGCGCCGTAATATTCAACGTTTACTCTGTCAAGGACGCCGGGGTTGGCTCGTCCTGCACGAATGGAAGCGTAGTCATTGCTGAGTACGTTTATGGTTTTTTCCATTTTGTCGTTAAATGGAATAAGCTGTTCTCTCATAATGTCCTCCTTTTTCTCCGGTGAAAAAAATTGAAACGCCGCAAAAGCCTCACCGATAGCTCAGGGCAGCAAAATTAAACTTAATCAACCCACCACAAGGGTACCGATTTTTTCGCCGGTAACGGCTCTCACTATATTATCCGGGTCCTCAAGGCTGAAAACCAGAATCGGCATACCGTTGTCGCGGCACATTGCAGCAGAGGTGGAATCCATAACTCCGAGCTCCTTGTCGAGCACGTCTTTGAAAGTGAGCTCGTCGTAGCGGACTGCGTCGTCATATTTGTGCGGGTCCTTGTCGTAAACTCCGTCGACCATTGTGGCTTTGAACACAACGTCAGCGCCAATTTCTATGGCCCTGAGGGAGCTTGTGGTATCGGTGGAAAAATAGGGGCTTCCTATTCCGCCTCCGAAAACTACGACGCGGCCTTTTCTGAGGTGGCGCACAGCTTTATCTTTAATGAAAAGCTCCGCTACCTCCGGCATTGCAATGGCGCTCTGCACCCTCGCCTCCACGCCAAGGTGCTCAAGTGTGTCGCATACGGCAATGGCGTTGATGACCGTCGCCAGCATGCCCATGTGGTCAGCTTTGGTCCTGTCCATCTGACCGCTGGAGCGGCCGCGCCAGAAATTTCCGCCGCCGACTACAATGGCAACCTCCGCGCCAAGCTCGACGCATTTTTTTATGCTTTCGCAAATCGGGGTTATTACATCAAAGTCGAGGCCTACGCCTCTCTCTCCGGCAAGAGCTTCACCGCTGAGTTTCAACAATATACGCTTATACTTAAGTCCCATATGAAATCGCCCCTTATCCATTTGTCAAAGTCGTATGGGCGCAACTCCCCCATACCCCTATTTTATATTATTTTACACTAAAGTGGGATAGATGTAAAGATTAAAAAGAGAAGTTTATGAGAATAAAAAAACGCCCTCCGTTTCCGGAGGGCGCAATTTTTATGAAAGAGCGTAATCTTACAGAAGAGAATCGAAGAGTTCGGGTGCATATTTCGGAATTACAGTGGAGCCTATGTAGAGGTCCATTCTTGAAGGCTCTTCAATACCTGCGGCAACAGCAGCTCTTACAGCGCCGACGTCGCCGGTGAGGGTGACAACGCCTTTGCCGCCAACTGCGTAGCCCATGGTGATTCCGATGAGGTTGATCTGGGCAGCTTTTGCAGCCACATCCGCTGCTTTGATAGCGGAAGTGATGCTGTAAAACTCCATGGCGCCGATGGCGTCGCCCTTAGTTACCTGGGCGGTGCCGCTGAGCGCAGGAATAAGCTGCGGATGTACGTTCTGAATGATCATCTTATCAACAACAGTGTTTCCGCCGTTAAGTTCGCCGGCAAGAATGGAGGCTTTAACGGAGCCGGTATCGCCATAGATGATGATGATATATTTGCCGGGGCATACTGTAGAAGTGCGGATAAGACTTACTTCAGCAGCTTTGAGCATTACATCGCAGGTCTCGATGCCTTTTGCGATGCTGTTAAATTCAAGCATTCCGATTGTCTGGATCATTTGCTCTCCCTCCTTAATTCTACTCTGTCAGATACAGAGACAACTTTTCCGTCGAAGCTGGCGTATACATTTGCGCCAAGCTTTCCGTCGTCCATTACACCGATGGGGTCGCCTTTTTTGACAACGTCACCAACGGATACAACAGCAGTTGCGGGAGCGCCGATATGCTGTTTAAGCGGGATCTCGACCACTTCAGGAGTAAGTACGATGGGCTCGTCGGTTGCAAGGTGTTTGCCATAGTATTTGCTGAGGCCAAGGCGTGCAACAAGACGGTTGGTAGGAATCTTTCTGATTTCTCTCTCGGGTCTTGCGACGGGGGCGTTGTTCTTCGGAACATCAATTCCTCTTGCACGGAGCTGGGTCTTTATGTACATATTGGCTTTTCTGGGGGAAAGATGCATCGGGCAGGCGAACATTTCGCAGGCGCCGCATTCGGAGCAGTTGATTGCATGTCCGAATACACGCAGGTATTCGTCGTTGTCCTTAATGAGGTCCTCTCTGAAGAGGTTTCTCATTACTTTATGAGGATAGAGGTTATGACCGGTCTCATATCTCGGGCACATATCGGTGCACATATGGCACTGGATGCAGCTGGATTTTGCTCTGTTCTTCATGGACTCAACCTTGAGGTGGCTGCAGGTCACGAGGTAGTGGTCTTTCGGAAGAACAATGATGTTGCCGTCGGTCTTTGTGATGACGAGCTTATCAATGTCTGCATCGTCGTCATGAACTTTACCCATCATAGGTCCGCCCATTATAACCGCATAGTTGGAAATGGTCGGGTCAGCAGCTTTGACACAGTCACGGACGGAGGTTCCGAGCGGAACGTGGAGCATAACGGGCTGTTTTACTTCGCCTACTACGCTGAGGAATTTGTCAGTCACGACTTTGCCGTCATAGGCATCAACAATGTTGAGGACGGTACCTACGTTGTCTACGACTGCGCCTACCATCAGCGGAATTCCCCTCTCGGGGACGGATTTACCGGTGATCTCGCAGGCAATTACCTGTTCGTCTCCGGCAGGATAGAAATATCCCATTTTGTGGAGTTTAATGTCGCTTCCGGCATCAGCAATGGCTTTCTCAAGAGCAGCCACTTCAGCTTTATAGGCCGCTTTAAGAGCTATATACTTTTTGTCAGCACCGAGCTCCTTAGCGATCATTTCAACGCCTTTGACAAGGTCAGCTGCCCTTGTCCTGATGAGGAACTTATCGGTTTCGATAAGGGGCTCGCACTCTGCTGCGTTGACAATGAAGTACTCGGATTTAGCGTTGAGTTTTACATGGGTAGGAAAACCTGCGCCGCCCGCACCGACTATACCGGCATTTTTTACGGTTTCGACTAAACTCAAAGCAATGCACCTCCCTGTAATTTTCTGCAATTTACGCTTTAATAACGAAACGGCAGTATATAAAATATATTACATTAAATATACTGCCGTCAAAGCACAAACGTCAGTCGATTTAACTGATTATTTGCCTGCGATCTGCTTTGCAACTTCTTCTGCAAAGTTTTCTTCTTTTTTCTCAATGCCCTCGCCTTTTTCCATGCGGACAAAGTCAAGGATCTTGATGTAGCCGCCGAGCTCTTTGGCAACTTTCTCGGTGTAGCCTTTGATGTCGAGGTCAGGATCTTTTACGAACTCCTGGTCAACAAGGCAGTTCTCTTTGTAGTACTTGCCGATTTTGCCCTCGACCATTTTTGCTTTAACAGCGTCGGGTTTTGCGGCCATTTTAGGATCGTTGCTGATTTGAGCAAGGAGAATCTCTTTCTCATGCTCAAGGACCTCTGCGGGTACGCAGTGCTCGCAAACATAGAGCGGGTTTGCTGCAGCAACCTGCATTGCGATGTCTTTGCCATACTCTGCAAAGCCCTCTTTGTCGGCTACGTCGGTATCAAACTTGACCATAACGCCGATCTTGCCGCCGCCGTGTACATAAGTGGCAACGGTTCCTTCATAGCGGACAAAGCGACGGATCTTAAGATTCTCGCGGATTACGAGAATTCTGTCCTGAAGAAGCTCCTGAACGGTCTGGCCGTTGACTTCGATTTTAAGAAGCTCGTCAACGTCAGCAGGATTGTGGTCGATAACTGCCTGTCCGGCAATTCTTGCGAATTCCTGGAAGCTCTCGTTCTTTGCAACGAAGTCGGTTTCAGAGTTGACCTCGATAGCAACTGCTGCGTTCTTTTCGGGATCAGCGAACGCAACTACGATGCCTTCTGCGGCAATTCTGGAGGCTTTCTTTGCGGCTGCTGCAAGTCCCTTTTCACGGAGGAACTCAACGGCTTTATCCATATCGCCGTCGGTTTCCATAAGGGCTTTTTTGCAATCGAGCATTCCGCATTCAGTCATCTCACGGAGAGTTTTAACATCTTGAGCGGTAAACGGCATGATTATTCGGCCTCCTCTTCGGTTTCGGTTTCTTCAGGAGTTTCCTGTACGCCCTGTCTGCCCTCGATGATTGCGTCGGCTATGGTTCCGGCAATGAGTTTTACAGCGCGGATAGCGTCGTCGTTACCGGGAATTACATAATCGATTTCATCAGGGTCACAGTTAGTGTCAACGATAGCTACGATCGGAATACCGAGTTTGCGTGCTTCTGCAACTGCGATTTTCTCTTTTCTGGAGTCAACGATGAAAAGAGCGCCGGGAAGCTCGGTCATATCCTCGATACCGCCAAGGAATTTCTCAAGCTTTTCGATCTCAAGGGTGAGCTTGGAAGCTTCTTTCTTGGTGAGGCGGTCGAAGGTTCCGTCCTCCTCCATTTTGCGGAGCTGCTGAAGACGAGCAATTCTTCTTCTGATGGTCTTGAAGTTGGTGAGCATGCCGCCGAGCCAGCGAGCGTTTACATAGTAAGCGCCGGCTCTCTCTGCCTCTTCACGGATGGAGTCAGCAGCCTGTTTCTTGGTGCCGACAAAAAGTACGGATTTGCCTTCAGCGGAAAGCTCGTTTACGAAAGCATATGCTTCCTCGATTTTCTTTACGGTTTTCTGAAGGTCGATGATGTAGATTCCGTTCCTCTCAGTGAAGATATACGGAGCCATTTTGGGGTTCCAGCGGCGGGTCTGGTGGCCAAAGTGAACACCAGCTTCAAGCAGCTGTTTCATAGATACTACGGACATTGGTTTTTTCCTCCTTGTTATTTCCTCCACCCTACGCACTTCTCAGCGAAACCGGTTTCCGGCACAGTCGCCGGGATTGTAGGATGTGCGGTTTTGCTTGGAAGACAGAATTACATTCTTCCAGCCATTAGATTATACCACTAAGAATCATTTATTGCAACATCTTTTATCACCTGATATCAAAAATTATTGAAAAAATTTGCAATAATATCAGAAAATGAACTCTTTTTTCTCTGTTTGGAGGCTGCATACTCCGGACCGGTTTTTACAAGAATGGTATCCGTTCCGATAGTATCTATCTTTTCCCAGGAAATCATGACATCGTCCTCCCTTCCGAGAAGGCCGAAAAATTTTGATCTTCCCTTTATCACAAGGGCAAGCACGGACTTCGTTTCCGTTTCTATTACAATGTCTCCCGGAAATCCGAAACAGGTCCCATCCGTAAGATTTATTACCTCTTTTTCCTTAATATCATCAAGTGTAATGCGCATAAACACATTCCTCCCTCTCTATTATCTATGCAGGAAAAGGCTCTGTGTTGTATGTCCGTGCTCAAAAAATTACCAGTATTTTGTTTCGTGCTCAAATGAATATATCCGTGCTCACCAGCCCATGATTAGGGGTGTAGAAATCAGTGGACTGGGGAAAATGTGTATGTATTACGGAAAAGTTGAAATCTGCGGAATCAACACTGCGAAGCTGCCCGTGCTCAAAGAGAGCGAGAAAACCGAGCTGCTCAAAAGAGCAAAGGTAGGCGACAAAAAAGCCCGTGAGGAGATGATAAACGGCAATTTAAGACTCGTTCTCAGCGTCGTACAAAAGTTTGCCGGGCGCGGAGAAAGCCCTGACGACCTGTTTCAGGTGGGCTGCATCGGCCTCATCAAGGCCATAGACAATTTTGACCCCAACCTCGACGTAAAGTTTTCCACCTACGGCGTGCCCATGATAGTCGGAGAAATCCGGAGATTCCTTCGGGACAGCAACTCCGTCAGAGTGAGCCGCTCCATGCGCGACATAGCATATAAGGCCATGCAGATAAAAGAAAATTTCATCAATGAGCACGGACGGGAGCCCAAGGTTGAGGAGATAGCCAAGGAGCTGGGGATTCCCAAAAGCCAAGTGGTTGTGGCCCTTGAGGCAATAGTCGAGCCCATTTCGCTTTATGAGCCGGTTTATTCTGATTCCGGAGACACCATCTATATGATGGACCAGATAAGCGACAAAAGCTCGGATTCAAGCTGGCTTGAGGAAATATCTCTTAAAGAGGCAATAAAGGTGCTTTCACCGAGGGAAAAACGCATTCTCACAATGCGTTTTTTTGACGGCAGAACTCAGATGGACGTGGCCTCCCAGATAGGCATCAGCCAAGCGCAGGTTTCAAGGCTTGAGAAAGGCGCCCTCCAGAAAATAAAAAATCAGCTCTGATTCATGTGGATATTTTACCCTTTCTATGATAAAATGTTTTATCGTGGAAAGGGTGATTTTTTTGAAAAAACTTCTGATAACCGGCTTTGAGCCCTTCGGCGGAGAAAGCGTCAACCCCTCCTGGGAGGCGGTCAGGCTGCTGCCCGATACCATAGGAGATTATGAGGTCATGAAGCTCTGTGTTCCCACCGTTTTCGGCAAAGCCGGAGAAACGGTGCTCAGCTTTGCTGAGCAAATACGCCCGGACGACATTATATGCGTCGGGCAGGCTGCCGGTAGGTCAGCCATTACGCCGGAGTTTGTAGCCATAAATCTGCGCTATGCTTCCATTCCCGACAATGACGGAGAAAAGCCCGAGGACGTTCCTGTGGTACCGAGCGGCCCTGACGCCATTTTCTCCACCCTGCCCGTCAGGGCCATGACAAAAGCCGTTTCGGATGCCGGAATCCCGGGCGCAGTATCATATTCCGCCGGAACCTTCGTCTGCAATGACCTTTTGTACTCCGTTCTTTATCATTACCGCGAGACCTCCGTCCGCGCAGCCTTCATTCATGTGCCGCTCATTCCTGAGCAGGCAAAGGGAGAGCGTCCCTCCCTGCCGCTTTCCGATATTGTGAAAGGATTGGAGGCGGCCATATCCGCCATTTGAAGGCAAAAGCAACCGCAGGTTGCGCACCTTCAAGGTAAAATTGGTGGAGAAAAAAACGTCTTTTGGGTATAATTCTTTCATCACCCGAAAGGAGATTCCAGCCATGAATTTAAGCGAAAAGATAATTACATACCGAAAAAGGGACGGGCTTTCTCAGGAGACTCTTGCGGAAAAGCTCGGCGTTTCAAGGCAGGCTGTTTCAAAGTGGGAAACGGGAGAATCCCTGCCCGAAATCGATAAAATAACCCAGATGGCAAAAATTTTCGGAGTTTCCACCGACGACCTCTTGCTTGATGAAGAGCCTTCCCATCAAAGCGCAGGCAGCGGCGGCCCACGTTTTGAAATCCGGCAGGAGCGCTCCGCCGCAAACAGGATACTCGATCTGATAAAACGCCACGGGTGGCTTAGTGGATTTATAATTTCCGCATACGGTTTTGCCGGATTTCTGGTGGCGCGTCTTGCGCACTACATGTTTTCGCGGATGTTGAATTCATTTAATGACCCATATTTTAGTTCCCAAACTAACGGAATGATTTCGCTTCCCATCGATTTTACAAACATCGTGAGTATCGCCTGCCTTGTCATAACCGCGGCGGGAATAGTCATAGCGCTGGTAATAAGGCACCGTACAAAATAGCAACAATTTAATAAGAAAAAGCAGAAATGCAAAATTTTGCATTTCTGCTTTTTCTCTTATATAATATATGCATTTTTGCTCCAATTCTTTGCATCCAAAAAACATAACAATTCTCGGTATAATTGACTTTTCCTTATTAATGTAGTATATTAATTTGTATTACAAAATGATATATATTTTTTGTTTTAATTTCTATTTTCGACAATTTATAATCTTAGTTAATGCAGTTTCTGTAAAAGTTTCCTGCATAACACCTACCATTATATATTTGGCATGGAGCCAAATCCGCCGCTTCATTTCGTTTTACGAAATTATCTACCCTGTAACGGAGGCACCATATGACTGATAGAGAATTGAGACATATGAGCCGTGGAGAACTTCTGCAAATGCTCATAATGCAGATAAATGAAAACCAGGCTTTGCAGGAACGTCTGGAAGCCGCAGAGGCCAGGCTTCATGACCGTCAAATTGCCATCGACAACGCCGGCTCCTTAGCCGAAGCCGTTTTATCCCTTAACGGAGTTTTTGACGCAGCAGAAGCTGCGGCACAGCAGTATCTGGAAAATATAAAACGTATAAGCAGCCAGCAGGATGTTATATGCCGGAACATTCAGGCGAAAGCCGAAGAAAAAGCTGCCGAAATTATACGTGAGGCACAGGAATACAGCAAGCAGGCACACAGGGAAGCCGACAATTATTGGAAGCGCATGGTAGCCAAAGCCGAAACACTTTCCAAAACTGATGTAGCACATTAATTTTTTAAGCTTATCTTAAGGAACCATACAAAATGAAGAATAAAAACTCCGCACCGCATCAGATTCCGGACATAGCTCAGCTTGAAGCGGAACTGCAGCGTGAAAAATATAAAAAACGCTACCGAAACGTTCTGCGCAGCACGGTATATACTTTGATTGTCGTTGCCGCAGTAGCAATACTGGTAGCTACTATATGGATGCCCGTGCTTCAGATATACGGCACCTCCATGAACCCTACCCTTAATGAGGGAGACATAGTGGTATCCGTCAAAGGCACAAATTTTGAGCCCGGGGATCTTGTTGCGTTCTATCTCGGAAACAGAATCCTTGTTAAACGCTATATTGCAGGACCGGGGCAATGGGTGGATATTGATGAAAACGGAAACGTTTTTGTTGACGGAGTTATGCTTGACGAGCCATATCTGACTGAAAAATCTTTTGGAGACTGTGATATAGAACTGCCTTATCAGGTGCCTGAAAACCGTTTTTTCTGCCTCGGTGATCACAGATCCACGTCGGTTGATTCACGCAACTCTGTTGTCGGCTGCGTAGCCGAAGAACAGATCGTTGGAAAAATTGTGTTTAGGGTTTGGCCTTTGCCGGACTTCGGAAGTCTGAAATAGGAAGTTGGTGATAGACGAATGAAGCAAGATGTGCTGCGGCAGGCTTCGGAATATGCTAAAGCACACCGTCGGAAAAAATATTGGTATCAAATTGTCACCTGCCTCGCCTGTATAGTTGTGTTCTGCACTACATATGCTTTGATGCTTCCGGCAATAACGCTGGAACAAAGCCAATGCAAACTCACAGAGCACACTCACAGCGAGCTTTGCTATACCCAAGTAACCTCTGTTACAAAAACTGAACTTGTATGTACCTATGAACAGCTGAATGTGCACCAGCATACTTCAGATTGTTTCGGCGAAAGCGGAGAGCTTGTTTGCGGATATGCGGATTTCGTTGTTCACAAACATGATTTCTCCTGTTACGATGAAAACGGAAACCTTTGGTGCACGCTTCCTGAAATTGAAGCCCATACCCACGATGAAAGCTGTTTCGCTTTTTCTGAGGGTGAAGATACGGAAGAAGGAACTGATACATCAGAGCCCGAACTTATCTGCGGAAAAGAAGAAATTTTACTTCACACCCATACCGCGGAATGTTTTGATGAAAACGGGAATTTGATCTGCGGAAAAACTGAGATCACTGAACATGTTCACTCTGAAAGCTGTTTCCGGGACGTCAACATTCCTGTTGACACAAATGAGCTCACATGTGAAATCCCGGAAAGCGAAGAGCATCAGCATGGCCCGCTCTGCTATGGCATTTGGGAACTGACTTGCGGTATGGAGGAACATATTCACAGCGAGTCCTGCTCCTCCCCGTCCGATGTTCCCGATACGGACACGGAGCAAGGACCTGACACAGCCGAGCTTTTGGATGAACTGCAGATTACTGAAGAAGCACTTCTCGATATCTCAAACGGTCCCGCAGTCTTTATTGTTGCCAATTCGTCTCAAACTGAGAATACGTCAGGTATTCAGGAGCGTACTGCCGTATTGTTCTCCGCCCTTTCCCCGCGAACAGCAACTGATTTAAAAACATACATTGAAAGTAGCGGAGGCAGCTTCTTTTTTACATTGCTGGATCAGAACAATCAGTTGTTGCCAACGGATGAAAACGGGAACTATCTTGTATCGCCTGAAACTCAGTACAAGCTGACGCTGGGCATTTCTCTGCCAAGAGGTATCGCACCAGGTACATATCAGTATCAGCTCCCTGACGGACTTACCGTGAATGGCGGTAGTGGAACTTTTACTTTGAATAATGTGGAAATCGGCACATGGAGCGTTGCTGAAAACGGCTTGATCATTTTTACCTTTAATGATAGCGCAGATAACTATACAGATGTCACCATCAGCGCAACCATGGGCGTGTTATTTTCCGAGAGCGAAAATCCCATGGATTTTGACGGCAAAATCACCGTTATAGTACAGAAACCGCCGGAGGAAGAAAAAACTACCGAGCTGAGCAAGTGGGGTTCTCAAGGGGATGGCAACAAAGATAAGCCAGATACGGGCAAAATCTACTGGACAATCGAGATGCTTGGCAACGCAGGCTCAAACATCCCAGGCAGTACCATTACAGATACCATTATTTCCGGAAACCATACATATACGGAATCGGACAAAGCGAACGGTCTAACGTTCATGGCTTCTCAAAGGGACCCCGAAACAGGAGAGGAAATTGAAGGCGGCTGGCACAAGTGGACGGTTGCGGCAGACGATCCCAATCTTACTTGGACAGATACCGGTTGGACTTATACAATTCCAAATACCGTTACTTGCAAATATTGCGGCACTCTGAACCTCGGAAATGAAAACTGGTGGTATTGGGTCGAATATACCAGCACACCCAACGAAACAGACATAACCGGTTCCCTTGTATATCAAAACCATATTACGGTGGACGGACAGGAAACCGATGGCTGGGCAACCGTCAAGCACGGTGAATCCAGCGCCGGAATCATTAAGAACGGCTTTTTCCAAGGCTCAGAAAACGGCGGATTATTCCAATGGGAGGTCTCGGTGACCATTCCCGGCAGAAAAAGCGGAGAGCAAGCCGTCTATTTCTGGTATCTTTGGGACGCCATGCGAGTCAAGGATTCCGACGGTAGTACCATCGGATACATTACTAACGATATGAACCTGTCAGAAGTGGAAATCACTTATAATGGACAGACATATACCGTTCCGAGATTGGCGGATGCCGGCGAAAATGACCTCTTTGCCTGGGACAGCACCTGGGAGGACGATCATGGAGACGGCATTTATTACGGACGGCAGATTGACTTTTTCCACCGGTGCGACTGTACAGAGGAAACCTGTCAGCTGTGGAAAACCTATCGCTGTGATAGTCATGAGTATCAAAAGATTGATGAAATATGGGTTGATACCGGCTTCTGCCGCTGCTGGACCGTCACAGAGGACACCGTATTTACTTTCCGCTATGAAACTGATGATCCGGCAATCATTGAAAAATACGGTGGCTCCGGAAATCTTCTGCAGAATGAAGTTTCTCTTAACCACAAACTGAAAAACGACGATACGGACAGTCCGTGGAAAAATATAGAAATCGATAATTCTGAAGCACTTGTATCAATTCCCGGTCTGTTCAAAAAAGAACTGACTCAGGATTATAACGGATACGTTGCTAAATATACCATCACTGTAAATGAGGCTAAGCTTCAGCTTACTGAAGACGGTTTGCCGCTGACTATTCATGATGTTATGACCGATACATTGGCGTACATCAGCGGTTCCCTTGTCATTACGACGGAGGATTCGGATGGCAATACTGAAACGCTCACCTACGGAGAAGATTACACGGTCACATACGACGGCAGCGGCACGCAAACAGATGCATCAGGAAACCCTGTTCATGTTCTGGATATTGTAATTTTAAACCCGGATGCCGTGCAATACACCCTTAACTACGACGCTACGCTAATCATTCCCGCCGGCGTAACCGGAGGCATTAAATACAGCAACTCGGCATCTATCACGCTGTTCGGAAAAACCATCACCAGCGGCAGCGAAGAAAAAATATATGCGGATATCAACATTTCCGCAAAAAATTATCAGGTACAGATTTTAAAAACCGATGTAAATACTGGCACTGTGCTTTCAGGCGCAGTCTTTGGTCTTTTCAATGAAAACGGCGGACTGATTGCCAGCGGTGTCACCGATGAAAACGGCAAACTGTTATTCCAGACAAATGTTACTCAGGGTATCATTTTGCGGGAGCACACGCCCTACTACATTCAGGAATTGGAGGCCCCAACCGGGTATGTATGCGACAATACGAAACATTGGTTTCTGTTCTGCGAAGAAAGCAGCGGGTGTTCTTTTGAATCCGGAATTGAGGGAATACAGATTATCCCCGGTAATCAGGTTGGCACGGTTCCGATTACAAACGTTCACTCAGAATACATATTGCCCGAGACCGGAGGAATTGGAACAAGTCTGTATACTATAGGAGGGCTGCTGCTAATTATGGCGGCGGGAATACTCCTTTTGTATAACCATAAAAAGCGTGGAAAGGAGGATTTTTCATCTTCCTAGAACACGATAATCGCGATTTCTAAATTCAAAATACAGAAAAAGAAAGGAAAAACATTATGAAGCAAACTAAAAAATTTGCCAGCCTCCTGCTGGCGTTGGTCATGGTGCTGAGCCTTGTAACCACCGCGTTTGCGGATGAAACCACCTATTCTATCACTATTAACAATTCGGCTGAAGGCCATACTTATGAAGCATACCAGATTTTTACCGGCGACCTGTATGAGGAAAAAGACGAAAGCGGTAACGTCACGAACAGAGTCCTGTCCAACATCGTCTGGGGCTCCGGTATCAGCGAAGCAGGAAAAACGGCATTAGGTGATGCCTCCGCTAAGGCTGAGACGCTGAAAACTGCAGCTGACGCCGAGGCATTCGCCAAAGAGGTTGCCCCTTATTTGACCACAGTTGCCGGTTCCGCCAGCACAGTTACCGATGGCAAGTATGTCATCTCAGGTCTGGCCGCCGGTTACTATCTGGTTAAAGATAAGGACGGAAGCCTTACCGGAGACAACGATTCCTACACCGAGTACATAATTAGAGTTGTGAGCAATACCACTGCAGACCCCAAGTCTGATATGCCCACGGTACAGAAAAAAGTCAAGGACATTAACGATTCTACCGACGACGCCATGACCGATTGGCAGGATTCCGCTGACCATGACATCGGCGACTCCGTCCCCTTCCAGCTCAAAGCTACGCTGGCTGACAATGTCTCTTCCTACACCACTTATAAAGTTGTTTTCCACGATACTCTGTCTAAAGGTCTGACCTACAATAACGACGCCAAAGTTTATATTGACGGCACGGAAACAAATGGTTTCACCGTTACTTCTACTGTCAACGCCGACGGCACCACCACTCTGACCGTCTCCTGCGACGATGTGAAAGCTCTGGGCGCCAGCAATAGCTCCATCATTACCGTGGAATACACCGCAACTTTGAACAACAATGCCGTCCTCGGCTCTGCGGGCAACCCAAACGAGGTCTATCTTGAGTATTCCAACAACCCCAACAAGTCTGAAGCCAGCAACAATGAGACCGGTAATACCCCTAAAGACGTGGTTATCGTATTTACCTATAAGACCATTATCAACAAGGTCACCAAGAATCCCGACTATGCCCCCGATGTGGAAGGTTCCAAGGAGTACATTCCCCTGACCGGTGCCGAGTTCACCCTGGAGAAGTACAACAAGGAGACCGACAAGTGGGAAGCTATCACCGTTGTCAAGAATGATGAAAGCACAACCTTTACTTTCTCCGGTTTGGACGATGGTAATTACCGCCTTACCGAGACTACGACCCCTGCAGGTTACAACACCATCGATCCCATTGAGTTCACCGTTACTGCTGAGCACGACGTTCTCTCTGATAATCCTGCCCTGACCTCTCTCAGCGGCAACGCAACTACAGGAGAGCTGGCCTTTACTTCCAACACCACCGAAGGTTCTCTGTCTGCTGATGTTGTCAACAATGCCGGCGCTGTACTTCCTGAGACCGGCGGCATCGGCACCACCATTTTCTACATCGTGGGCGGCGTGCTGTTCGTCGGCGCGGCAGTGCTTCTCATCGTCAAAAGACGTATGAGCATGAAAGGCTGATAAGCCAATTAAGTTTTTTAGAAATACATAAGCAAAAACCGCCGTACTCGCCGGGGAGCTTCCCTCCCCGGCGGGCACAGCGGCAAGGAGAACCCTGCATGAAGAAAAAAGGCAATTTCACAACGTTATTTTTAATTCTAATTCTGCTGGCAGGGCTGTCTTTGCTGCTGTACCCCTCCCTGAGTGATTATTGGAACTCTTTTCATCAGACAAAGGCTATCGCGAGCTACTCCGAAGAGGTGGCCAATCTTGATGAGATGCAGTATGAAAAAATGTGGGAGGCTGCCAAAGCATACAACCAGGCTCTGGCGGAAAGCGACAACTCTTTTCTTCTTACAGATGAGCAGAAGGAAGATTATGAGGAGCTGCTCAACATCTCCGGGAGCGGAATTATGGGATATATAGAAATACCCAGCATCGACTGTTCCCTCCCTGTTTATCATGGTACGGACGATGCGGTGCTACAGATAGCCGTAGGACATCTGGACTGGACAAGCCTCCCTGTGGGCGGAGCGAGCACGCACTGCGTAATTTCCGGACACAGAGGCCTTCCGAGCGCAAAGCTGTTCACAAACCTGGATAAGCTCTCCGAAGGAGACATATTTATGCTCCGCGTGCTCGATGAGGTGCTCACATACGAGGTGGACCAAATCCTCATAGTGGAGCCGCAGGATATTTCGGCGCTGCGCATTGTGAAGGGTGAGGATTACTGCACGCTTGTGACCTGCACGCCTTACGGCATAAATACTCACCGCCTGCTGGTGCGCGGACACCGCATTGAAAATATCGAAGCGGTCAAAACAGTCCGCATAACCGCTGATGCCGTACAGATAGAGCCCTTGCTGGTGGCTCCGGTTGTGGCAATTCCGATTCTTCTGATTTTGCTTATAGGCCTTTTGATACCCAGAAATAAAAACAGAAAACATGGGGGTGACGCCTTTGAAGACATATAAACGTATTTTTGCCGCATTGCTATGTGTGTTTTCCGTTGTTTCGTTCTCAAATATACGGGCGTTTGCCGCCGGGCGTATAGACACAGAGCACGAAGTTAGCCTTACCATTTCATATCAGAATGAAAAAACTCCGCTGACCGGAGCTAAGTTTGACATTTATCTCGTGGCGACAGTGAACGAATACGGTGAAATCACAGTTACGGATGATTTCAAGCAGTTCAGCGTGAATATCGAAGGTGAAAATGACGAAGCATGGAACACGCTGGCCTCCACCCTTGAAGGATACGTTCTTTGGAGCGGCATAAAGCCCGCTGACAGCGGAAGAACCGATAACCAGGGTGTTGTCCTTTTCCCGAATAAAGCGGAAACATTGAAGCAGGGGCTTTACCTCGTAATTGCAGAAAACCATACTCAGGGCGGATACGTTTTTGAGGCAGTGCCGTTCATGGTAATGCTGCCAAGCCTCGACAAGGAGGCTAATGACTGGAATTACGATGTTGAGGCATATCCCAAACATAATTCCAAACCCTCCGGCCCCACTGTCATCGGACTTTCCCGCAAGGTCTTGAAAGTATGGGATGATGCCGGGCACAAAAGTGAGCGCCCGAAAGAAATTACCGTATGCCTGCTTCGGGACGGAAAGGTTTACAGCACCGTTGTCTTAAATGAAAGCAACAACTGGAAATACACCTGGGATGACCTTGACAGCACTTACAAATGGAACGTTGTGGAGAAAGACCCGGGAGATTATAAAGTTACCGTCACCCAGGAGGGCGTCACTTTTGTAATTACAAATACCTACAACGGCAATTTGCCGAGCAGTCCCGATAATCCCTCTGATTCAAAGCTTCCTCAGACGGGACAGCTGTGGTGGCCCGTTCCTGTGTTGGTTATGATGGGGCTGGCACTTATTATATTCGGCCTTTTCCGCCGGAAAGGCGCGGGATATGAGAAATAAAAAAGGGATTCTCCCCATTCTTGCCGGCTCTCTATTGCTTGTTGCGGCTCTTCTGCTCACGGGATACAATTTATATGACGAGTATCGTGCCGGGCAGTCCGTATACAGCGTAGCTGCGCACCTTGAAATATCGCCGTACGAAGCTGTTTCAAACGTATATACCGGCGAAACCGAAGTGCCTGACTACATTTTGAATCCCAATATGGATATGCCGGTGCAGACTGTCGACGGGGTAGATTACATAGGAATACTTGAAATTCCGTCACTTAGCCTTGAGCTTCCGGTTATCAGCAGCTGGAGCTACCCAAATCTCAAAACGGCTCCCTGCCGATACAGCGGCTCCGCTTACACAAACAATCTTGTCATAGCAGCGCACAATTATAAATCCCATTTTGGAAATTTAAAAAATCTCAGCGACGGCGAAAAAGTTATTTTCACAGACATGGACGGCAACGTTTTCGCCTATGAAGTAGTTCTCCATGAAACCCTGGAGTCCACAGCCGTGGAAGAAATGACCGGAGGCGGATACAGCCTCTCCCTTTTCACCTGCAACGCTTCCGGCTCCTGCCGCCTCACTGTGAGATGCGAACCTATAACAGAATAAAAAAATCCCTTCCCATGTGGGAAGGGATTTTTTTATTCTGCTTTTGCTTCGGCTTTTCTGATTTCAATGGTGTCGGCGCGCATGCCGTCGACCGAAATGACGGTCACCTTGAAGCCGTCGCTTTCAAAGGAATCGCCGACCTCGGGTATCTTGTCGAGCTCGTCCATCACCCAGCCGCTGACGGTGGAATGGGGCACATCCTTCTCAATTCCCAGGTTTTCAAAAAGCTCCTCCGGCTCGGCGGAGCCGGAAACGGTGTATACGCCATCGTCGCTCTTCTGGAAATCCTCCTCCACCTCGTCGTGCTCGTCCCAGATGTCGCCCACCAGCTCCTCGAGAATATCCTCCATAGTGGCGATGCCGTAGGTGCCGCCGTACTCGTCGGTGACGATAGCCATATGGCATTTTTCCTTCTGAAAAATTTTGAGCAGGGCGCCGATTTTTATGGTCTCCGGCACAAATATGGGCTTTTTCATAACATTTTCTATGGGTTTATTGTTCTGGACCATATCCTTGTAGAAATCTATCTGGTGAATGATTCCCACTATGTCGTCCACGCCGTCATCATAGACAGGAAGACGAGAATATCCGCTTTCGGAGAACACCTCCATGATTTCCTCTTTGGAGGCGCTTTTGGAAATTGCGGTCACGTCCACGCGGGGCGTAGCCACATCGCCGGCGTTGTTTTCATTGAGCTCAAGAGCGCTCCTGATAAGCTCACTCTCCTGCTCCCCTATTTCGCCGTTATGCTCGACCTCGTCCACAATGGTGAGGAACTCCTCCTCCGTGAGGGAGCGGTCGTCTCCGCTTTTGACGAGTTTCGATATGAGCTTCTTCCAGAGCGAAAACAGGAAGTTCACCGGCGTAAGCACCACTTCGAGGATCTCAATGACAGGTGCAGCAAATTTTGCAAAGCTCTCCGGCTTTTCCTTGGCGATATTTTTTGGGGTTATCTCTCCGAAAATCAAAACGATTACCGTTATCACAATGGTGGCGACGGTGGGGCCCGCCTCGTTTCCTACGAGCTTTATGAACCACACCGTTGCGATTGAGGAAAGAGCGATATTCACAACGTTGTTTCCCACGAGAACGGTGGAAAGAAATTTATTGTAGTCCTCCGAAAGTCTGAGAACCCTTTTTGCGGATTTGCTGCCGTGCTCCGCGGCAAGCTTGATCTTCGTAAGGCTCAAGGTGTTGAATGCTGTCTCTGTGGCTGAGAAAAAAGCGGACATGATTACCAGCGCTATCATCGCTATAATTAAGCCTAAGTCGTCCATGAATTAAAAAACATCCTCCAAACTTTGTTTTAAACACAAAAAAGCACAGCCCGAAAGCGGATTCCCGCTCAGGCTATGCCTAAATTATAAAATATACTACATCGTATGTCTGCGTCGTCCATTATAAAACCCTTCAAAATTACCTGTCTTTACAGGCTTATATAACAATCTAAGTATATAACAATATTGCGTTTTTGTCAATCACTTGATAATGCCGCCGCCAAGGAGCCTGTCCCCGTCATAAATGACGGCGGACTGGCCGGGGGTGACAGCGCGCTGGGGAGCGTCAAAAACTATCACTGCCATATCGTCACGCATAAAGGTGCCGGCTATGGCAGGAGAAGCGTCGTGGGCGTACCTTATTTTGCAGGTCACGTTCATCGGCCCCTCCGGAACGCCGTCTATCCAGTTGAAATTCTTTGCTATGAGCCTCCTTGTGAAAAGCTCCCCGTCCTTTACGAGCAAAATTTCATTTGCGTCCGGGTTTATTTTCCCGACGTAAAGCGGCTCCGGCAGAGAAAGGCCAAGGCCCTTTCTCTGTCCCACGGTATAGCGGCAAATGCCTCTGTGTTTTCCGATGACATTTCCCTCAGCGTCCACAAAGTTCCCTCCGGGCATATTCCCTATTTCCTGCTCAATATATCCCTGAGTGTCGCCGTCGGGGATAAAACAAATATCCTGTGAGTCGGGCTTATGGGCGACAGGTATGCCCTCCCGCGCCGCTATGTCGCGTATCTCGTCCTTTGACATTTCCCCCAGCGGAAAGCATATATGCGGAATAAGCTCCTTTGTGAGATTATAGAGCATATAGCTCTGGTCCTTGGCAAGATTTTTTGCCCTGTATACATTTTCCCCGTCCGTGCGGGCATAGTGACCCGTCGCTATGAGGTCATAGCCAAGTTCCTGCGCTTTTTCAAGGAAAGCCGGGAATTTGATGAACTTGTTGCACCTTACGCAGGGATTGGGCGTCCTGCCGAGGCGGTACTCGCTCAGAAAATTGTCGAGCACTTTTTCTTTAAAAATGTTCCGGAAATCAAAAACATAATGAGGGATTTCCAGAAAATCCGCGACGGCTTTTGCGTCAGCCGCTTCGTCCCATTCGTCCGTCATGCGGAAGGTGGCGCCCGCCACGTCATAGCCCTGCTCCCTGAGCAGATACGCGGCCACTGCGCTGTCGACCCCTCCGCTGAGCCCTACCATTACCCTGTTCATGCCATCATATATATGAGCGCGGCTATAAAAGTCGGCACCACCATGGCGAGAACAAGGACTATTACCATTACACGCACAAAAAATTTATTTTTCAAAGCGTACCTCCAAAAATCAGTCTATAAATCCGAAGCTCCTGAACGGAAAAACAATAAATTTCGCTACACCCTTGACGTTCTCCTTCTCGATATACGGGTCGCTCCAAAATCTCGCGTCATAGGAGCTGCGGCGGTTGTCTCCGCAGAAGAAATAGCAGCCCTCCGGCACTTCAAAGCTGCCTTCAAAGTCGGAGAAGGAGGATATATAGGGCTCATAATAATATTCGCCGTTAATATAGGTATTTCCCTCACCGTCAAACTCCACCGTATCGCCGGGGAGCCCTATGCAGCGTTTCAGAAGGACGGTATCAATCTCCTCATTATAGAAAACAACTACGTCGCCGCGCTCGATATTGTCCTTATTGAAGCACCTGACGGTGATTACCTGGGAGCCGGCCGGGACAGTGGTCTCCATGGAGCCGGTGGGCACGTTTGCCACAAAGAAAAAGCACTCAAAAAGCGCCACCGGAAGCACGCAGTAGAAGAAAATTGTCTTTATCCAGTCGATCACCTCGGCCTTTAACTTTTTCTTCTTTTCCTCCCTTGCAGCTGCCTCCTCCTCTTTTTTTGCCTCGTTTTCATATTTGAACCTTGGGTCGTTATCCAAATTCATTCTGTCTGTCCTCCAAGTCAGTTTATCGTTCCGAAAGAGCCTATGGGCCAAAGCAGGAACACAGCCCTGCCCACGAGCTTTTCCTCGGGTATATACGGGTCATTCCAATATCTTGCGTCCACTGAGAACGGGCGGTTATCACCGAAAAACAGGTAATGTCCCTCCGGCACTTCAAACGTACCGCTGTATCCGCTGTATTCCAGGGCATAGGGCTCGTCATAAAAAACACCGTTTATGTAAACGCTTCCGTCCTCCAAAACCTCTACCCTGTCACCGGGAAGGCCGATGCAGCGTTTCACAAGCGTAAGGCCCAGTTCGTCGGATTTAAAAACGATTACGTCTCCCCGCGCTACGTTCTCCTCAGCATTGTAAAGCCTCGTGCTGATGATCAGGCTTTTGGCGGGAATCGTCGTCTCCATGGAGCCCGTGGGCACAAAAGTAAAAAATGCCACGAATTTTACAAAGAGCACCACGGCGAGGATTTCCGCCCCATATGGAATTATCCACTCTTTCAGCACTTTTTTGAACGTCAGCGGCGGTTTTTCCTCTTTAAGTTTGATTTCACCGTCAAAATCGCCCAGCATTTCGGCTCCTTTCGTGTGATGAAATTATATATTCCGTAATTTATTTATTATATCATTAAACGACGATATTTGCAATAGCGCCGCTTTACCTCATAAACCGTTTTTTGCCGCCCTTGGACGGCTATTTTTGCTCTTTCAGGAAACAATAATAGCAAACCGCTTTTCAAAGAGGAGGATACTTCTTTGTTCGTAGTTCTTTTCAGAACGCTCATAATCTATTTTGTGATCATTGTGTGCCTCAGAATCATGGGAAAACGCCAGCTCGGGGAGCTTCAGCCCTCGGAATTTGTCATTGCCATACTAATTTCAAACATAGCTACTCTCTCCATCGAGGACACGGATATTCCGCTGCTCGGCGCCGTGGTGCCCATTATAGCTCTTATGAGCGCGGAGGTGATCCTGTCATATATCACGCTTAAAAGCAGCCGTGCTCAGGCCATGGTGACAGGGCACCCGGTTATCGTTATCAGCGACGGAAACATCAACCAGAAAAACATGCGTGACCTGCGCTTTTCCATTGAGGACCTCATGAGCCAGCTTCGCATAAACGGAATATTTGACATAAGGGAGGTTGCCTGGGCCATTGTGGAGACAAACGGGCAGCTCACGGTATATCCGAAATTTGAAGCCCGGCCGCTCACCCCGGACGCAATTTTTTCGCCGGAGACCAGCGCCTCCGACACGCCGCCCATGGTGCTCATCAGCGACGGCGTGCTCAGCCCGAAAGTGCTTGAAATCTGCAACCTGAGCGAAAGGTGGCTGAAAAACGTGCTCAAGGAGAACAACGCCACCGTTGAGAGCGTCTTTCTCATGACCTGCGACCCCACGGCGCAGTATTATCTTGTAAAAAAAGAGGCGGCAAAATGAAAAGAATGTGGATAGCCATTGGGCTCATGGCGGCCCTGATAGCCGCAAACTGCATCTGCCTTTTCACCCTTACCAATTTAAAAAACGATTTTTGCCGGCGGTTTGACGAGCTCTATGAGCTCAACGCCGAGGGTGACAACGAAAAAACAGCGGCGGCGGCAAAGGAACTCACAGAGCTTTGGACGGAAAAGCTCCACGTTTTCTGCCGCATAGTGCGCCACACGCAGCTTGACCACGTCACCCTCGCGGTGGCAAGGCTCGAATCGCTGGCACGCTACGGCGAAAACGGAGAGCTTGCGGCTGAAATCGACAGGTGCAAAATCCTGCTCGATGATATATGGGATTCTGAAAGGCCGCTCATAAGAAATATTTTCTGACAAAAAAGCGCGGATATTGCTCCGCGCTTTTTTACTATTCGGTCACAGTAACCGTAATTTCCGTTTTCGTACTCCCGATGCTGGTCTCGGTGGTTGGGTCAAAGCCCTCGAAAATCACCTCTGCGGAATAAGTTCCCGGCTGAGGCAATTTATCGAGCACGTCTGAATATATATGCTGATTGGGTTTAATGTAGCCCGTTTCATATATAGTTTCGGAGCCGATTACGATTTTAACCTTCATGAGGCAGGTGTTTTTTCCGGAGTTTTCGATTTTGAAATCCCCTCTGCCGTCGCTTCCGACGGTTATCTCCTCAGCTACCTTATAGGAGAGGACGCCCTGGGGATTTCTCTCCCCGTCATAGAAGCTGCCGTCGAGCATGCCTTCGGTCACGGCAGGGTCCGAGGTTATCCAGTCATATTCGGAGGCGGGCTCCTTCTTGAAAATCCCGAAAACGGCCACCGCGACGACAAGCGCCGCAATTATCATCACAAACACGAGAGTCGCAACAAAAGTTTCCACTCTGTTTTCACGGGTTCTGTACGCCACAAAAAATCCCTCCAGAAAAATGCTGTCACTGGTAGAAATTATATCAAATTTCAATAATTTTGACAATATCTTTTCGTGCTTCTTTTATATTGAAGTCGCTTTTCCGTTGTGATAAAATGTAAATATGAACAAAAAAGGAGACTTTTCTTATGAGCGAACTTAGGGGCGCATGCCTCATCGGACAATCCGGCGGACCCACGGCAGTCATAAACGCCAGCGCTTACGGCGTTATAAAGACAGCTTTTGAAAATGATTGCATCACCAAAGTCCTCGCGGCACAGCACGGCATCCGCGGCGTACTTGAGGACGATATTCTTGACATGGGCAAGGAGGACGAGGAAACACTGCGGCTTATGATGAGCACGCCCGCTTCACTTATAAGAAGCTGCCGCTACAAGCTCAAACCCTATACAGAGGACGATACGGACTATAAACGGATCCTCGAGATTTTCAAAAAATATGACGTGCGCTATTTCTTCTATAACGGAGGAAATGACAGCATGGACACCTGCAACAAAATTTCCGAATACCTAAAATCCCAGAACTACGAATGCCGGGTCATGGGAATCCCGAAAACCATTGACAACGACCTTTTTGACACCGACCACTGCCCCGGTTTCGGCTCCGCCGCAAAATACATAGCAGTTTCCACTGCGGAGGTCATCAAGGACGTACACGTTTACGACAGAGAGGCCATAGTCGTAATCGAGGCCATGGGCCGCCATGCCGGATGGCTGGCTGGCGCAGCGTGCCTCGCGAAGCTCTCCTGCGAAGGGCCCATGTTCATCTACCTTCCGGAGGTGGATTTTGACATGGACAAATTCTTTGCGGACCTTGAGGAATGCCGTAAGCACCACAAGCGCATTGTCATCGTCATGTCCGAGGGCATTCACGACAAGGACGGAAAATTCATCAGCGAATACGGCATAAACGACACAGCCATTGTGGACTCCTTCGGACATTCACAGCTTGGCGGCCTTGCCGCCACCATGGCGCACATTATCCGTGAGCGCACCGGCGCGAAGGTACGCGGAATCGAGCTTTCCCTGCTCCAGCGCTGCGCCGGGCACGCCGCCTCCAAAACCGACCGTGACGAGGCTTTCCTAGCTGGCAAGGTGGCTGTCGAGGCTGCCGTCGCCGGAGAGAGCGGCAAAATGGTCGCTTTTGAGCGCAGAAACGGTGAAAACGGCTATGAGTGCGCGACGAAGCTCGTCGACCTTTCCGAGGTCGCAAACCTTGAAAAATGCGTGCCGAGGGAGTGGATAAACGACGAGGGCAACAACGTAAACGAGAAATTTGTCGAATACGTGCTGCCGCTTATCCAGGGCGAAGTCGAGCAGACCTATGAGAACGGCATGCCGAAATACGCCCACCTTAAGAGAGTCAAAGCGGAAGTCTGATTTCACAAAAGCAAAGCCCGGGGCTAAGCCCCGGGCTTTTTTCGTGCTCAAAATTCAGCTTTTTCGTGCTCAAGGAGCTTTGATTTGACGTCAAGTCCCCCGGCAAAGCCGGTGAGGCTTCCGTTCTTTCCCACTACCCGGTGGCACGGAATGATTATGGCAATGGGATTGCGGTTACAGCCCATGCCCACGGCCCTTGCCGCCTTCGGATTGCCGATTTTAGCGGCAATTTCGCCGTAGGTTTCCGTCCTGCCGAAGGGGATTTTCTCAAGCTCGTTCCAGACAGATTTCTGGAACGGGGTCCCATGAAGCTCAAGCGGAAGGTCAAAAGCCATCCTTTTTCCCGCAAAGTATTCCGAAAGCTGATTCATGGCTTCGCTGAGCACCGGCTCCGTTATTTCAGCATCCGCCTGTGCTCCGCTGAAGCTGAGGGAAACAATTTTCCCGTTTTCGGCGGAAAGCCAGAGCTTTCCTATGGGTGAATCATAAACCGCCGTATTCATCATTTCAGCTCCACAATGGTAACGCCGGTCTCGCCCTCGCCATAGGCGCCGAGGCGGAAGCTGGCGACAGCTTTGTTTTTCTTCAGGGCCTGATGCACGGCGGAGCGGAGAACGCCCGTCCCCTTTCCGTGTATGACGGAGACAGTTTTGAGATTCATGAGCACACATTCGTCAATGAACCTCTCCATTTCGAGGACGCCCTGCTCGGCGTCCATGCCCCGAAGGTCCACCTCGAGGGCTGCAGACCTTCTGGAGGTGCTCTCCACACTCTTTGTGACGTTTCCGCCGCCGAGGGTGTTTTTCTTTGACTTATTTTCCACGAGGCGAAGCTCGGAAATATGCACTTTGGATTTGACTATGCCCACCTGCACCATGCAGTAGCCCGCGCCGTCCGGCAGGCCCACAAGAGTGCCGTCCTTGGACATTCCGTTTATGCGGACGGTATCGCCCCTGACGAGCTTCCGGGGCAGGCGGTAATTTTCGCCTCCGCCCGAAATGGGGTCGGCAATATCCTGTATTTTGGCGAGGCCGGTTTTCATCTGGGCCCTGGCCCGGGCGGCCATATCCTCGGAAGAATCGGACTCGGCAGCCTTTTTGGTCTCGGTTATCTCGTCCACCAGCTTCTGAGCCTCGGCCCTAACCTGCTCCACAAGGCGCTTTGCGGAGGCCCTTGCGGCCTCCAGCTCTTTCTCCTTGTTTTTCTCCATTTCAGCCTTCTGCTCGGCCATTTCCGCTCGTATGCGTTCGGTCTCCCTGCGGAATCTTTCGGCTTCCTCATGCTCTTTTTCAAGCTTCTGACGGCTTTCCTCCAGCTTCGTCACAACGTCCTCGAAATTGGCGTTCTCGGTGGAGACGAGCTCCCGTGCCCTGTCGACTATTCCGCTGTCCATTCCGAGGCGTTCGGAAATAGCAAAAGCGTTGCTCTTGCCCGGAACGCCAATGAGCAGTTTATAGGTGGGAGACAGGGTCTCAACGTCAAATTCACAGCAGGCGTTTTCTACCCTCGGAGTCTGGAGGGCATACATTTTTATCTCAGCATAGTGGGTCGTGGCGGCGAGCTTTGCGCCGTAGAGCTTGAGCCGCTCAATTATCGCCACGGCAAGCGCTGCGCCCTCCACAGGGTCCGTGCCGGCGCCCAGCTCGTCAAGAAGCACAAGGCTGCGGTCATCGGCTTTTTCGAGTATGTGAATGGTATTATTGATGTGGGAGGAGAAGGTGGAAAGGCTCTGCTCTATGCTCTGCTCATCGCCTATATCGGCAAAGACATTCTCAAAAACTGAAACAGAGCTTGACTCCCCCGCAGGAATCATCAGCCCGCACATGGCCATGAGGGTGAGAAGCCCTATGGTTTTGAGGGTCACGGTCTTGCCGCCGGTATTCGGGCCGGTTATGACAAGCACGTCAAAATCGCAGCCGAGTGAAACGTCCACGGGCACAATTTTTGTTTTGTCAATGAGAGGGTGGCGGGCCTTGGTAAGGCGAATTTTTCCGTCATCGCTGAGAGCAGGAACCACGGCGTTCATTTTATCCGCAAGGCGGGCTTTGGCAAAATAGAGGTCCAGCTCCACAATGGCAGAGTAGTCCTCTATAAAAGTTTCAGCGTGGTTCCCTATATCGCAGGAAAGCTCATAGAGTATCCGCTGTATCTCCTGCTGTTCCTTGGCTTTGAGCACCCGGGTCTCGTTGTTCTCGTCCACTACTCCCGCAGGCTCAATGAAAATCGTGGCTCCGCTGCCGGAGGTGTCATGCACCATGCCCTTTATTTCAGAGCGGTACTCGGATTTTACCGGGACGCAGTAGCGCCCGTCGCGCATGGTGACTATCGGCTCCTGGAGGTATTTCTGGTATGCCGGAGAGTGTATCATATGGTCAAGCTGTTCCTTGACCTTCGCCTGGGAGTTGCGTATTTTGCGGCGGATGGAGGCAAGCTCCGGGCTCGCGGTGTCGCTGACCTCATCCTCGGAAACCACTGTGTAGCCTATTTTCTCCTCAAGGCGGATATTGGGCATGAGACTTTCAAAAAGCGGGTCAAGGGAGGTTGCCTGCTCCCCTTCATAGTTATTGCGGAAGTCCTTCATCTCCCGGAGGGCTTTCAGAAAGCGCTCTATTTCAAGAAATTCCGGGAGGGAAAGGGTCGCTCCCATCTGTGCGCGGCGCAGGGAGCTGCACACGTTTTTGACGCCTCTGAGGGAGGGCGCGCCGAACCTGCTGCTGAGCATGTGGGCGTCAGAGGTGTAGTCCATCAGGCGCTGCGCTTCCCGGAGGGTGGTTTTCGGTTCTGTTTTAAGGGCGAGCTTCCGGCTGTCATCGCAGCCGGCGCAGTCCCCCAGCATGGCAAGAATCTTGTCAAGCTCGAGGGCTCTGTAGTGTCTGTTTTCAGTCATAGCATTACCTCTGAAGTTAAACTTCTGTGTATCTGTATGTATCAAAACGATCTTATGGAATTTAAAAATTCAAGGGTGGGGTAGTTTTTATCCGTCTGCACGACAGTATATTTTTCCGCAGCCACGGCAAGCTCGATTTTCGTATTTTCCCCCACTCTGAATGAAAAAAGCTGCTCGGGAGGGGCGTAAACTATGTGCCTTGCGGCAAAGAAAGCCGCTTTTGAAAGGTGCACATCGTCCTTTCCGGGATTTGGACGGCAGTCGAGACAGGTCACCTTCCCCATCCGGGTGTCAAACCAGTATGCGTCCTTTTCAAACTCGCAGCATTCCGAGCACGCCACGAGGTCCGGCGTATAGCCTATCATGCTCATGGTGCGAAGCTCAAAAATCGCCTTGAGCACCGCAGGGTCGATTTTGCCGTTCTCAAGAAAATGCAGAGTGTTCAGCAAAAGGCTGAGCACAGCTTTCGACGGTTCCTCCGCCGGAATTACGTTCAGGCAGAGTTCACAGAAATAGCTGGCATAGGACAGCTTATCCAGATCCTCCCTTATGCCGAAAAAAAGGCGCTCGCTTTCGGCGGAATCAAGAGTATATTTGTCCCGGTTTTTAAAGAGCACAAACTCGCCGTAGCAGAGCATGGACGAAACCGTGGAAAAACGGCTTTTCATCTTCCTCGCTCCAAAAGCATACGCGAAAACAACTCCCCTATCCTCGGTCAGGAGGGTGAGGAGCTTGTCGTTTTCGTTATAATCCTGAACTTTAAGGACGATGGCCTTCGTTTTTACCTGCATTTTGTGTATCTTTGTCCACCGTAAGATGAAGCTTCTGTATCCCGGCGCTGTGCTCGTCCTTTCCGACATCCACAGGGAGGGCCGGTTTTATTTCCCCTGCATTCACAGCTGCGCCAAGCTCATTCGGGTTGGACATTCTGTAGCTGAGATAATCGCTTATCTTTCCGGTTTTTTCAAAATCGTTCCAACTTTTTTCATTCATATCAAATACCCCGCATAAGTTATTTTCATTATCATTTTATGATTTTGAAAGCGGCTTATGAGAGGTAATTAAAGTTATTATTTATTCATCTTTAAAACCAAAGTTGCGAAGCAGTCCTTCGCGGTTGCGCCAGTCCTCCTTGACCTTCACCCAACATTGGAGGTTGACCTGGCAGCCGAGGAAGCGCTCAATGCTCATTCTGGCCTCTGTGCCTATTTTTTTGAGCATTGCGCCTTTTTTGCCGATTATAATGCCCTTATGGCTTTCCCTTTCGCAGTAAATCACGGCTTCAATATCCATTATGTCCTTGCCCTTGCGCTCCTTCATGGATTCAATGGAGATAGCTACGCCATGGGGCACCTCGTTTTCAAGGTCCACGAGCATACGCTCCCTTATGAGCTCGGCCACAATGGCCTTTTCAGGCTGGTCAGTTAAGGAGTCGTCCGCAAAATAATGCGGACCGGGCTTTGCGTAGCCGTCCAGCACGTCAAGGAGAATATCAAGGCCGTCCCTCTTGAGGGCAGAAATGGGCACCACCTGCTCAAAGTCGTGCTCAGCGGCGAAAGCCGCAATCTTTTCGAGCATCTCTTCCTTGTGCTCAAGGGTGTCGATTTTATTGACGCAGAGCACCGCCGGAAGGTGAAGCGCCTTGAACCGCTCCATAAGCTCCCGCTCCGCGGCGCAGATCTCGCCCTTCGGCTCAGTTACAAGCACGGCAATATCCACATCCGCGACGGAGTCGCCCACCTGCTTGACCATAAAATCCGCAAGCTTGGTGCGGGGCTTATGAAGTCCGGGGGTATCTATAAAAACAAACTGTGTTGGGTCCTTGGTCAGAATACCGGTGATGCGGGTCCTTGTGGTCTGGGGCTTTGCGGAGACAGCCGCGACCTTTTCGCCGATGAGGGCGTTGAGAAGGGAGCTTTTGCCGACGTTCGGCCTCCCCACTATTGCTACAAAAGCGGATTTGGTTTCCATTATTCGTTCACATAACTGGCGTCGCGCTGAAGTCCAAGCTTCGCGAGCACAGTCTCCTCCCTTTCTCTCATATGTACCTGCTCAAGTCCTCCGTTCACATGGTCATAGCCGAGGAGGTGAAGCACGGAGTGCACTGTCAGGTAGGCCACTTCCCTCTGGAGGGTATGGCCGTACATTTCAGCCTGCTGTTCCGCCTTCTGCATGGAAATTACTATGTCGCCGAGGAGCAGGGCTCCGGTCTCCGGATTGCGGTCATATACGCCGTTTTCACCGAGGGGAAAGGACAGAACGTCCGTCACGGCATCCACATTCCTGAACTCCGCGTTGAGCTTTCTTATATCGTCGTTGGAGATAAAAGTGATGCTGATTTCAGCCGTTTCAGTGAAACCTTCGGTCTGAAGCACCGCCTGGCAGCAGCGGCGCATGAGCAGCCTTATGCCGGTGGGGATTTTAACCTCTTTCTGACGGTTTGATATGATAACTTTTGCGATTGCCATTGTCTTTTCCTCTCTTGTCATAATATTCTTCATAGGCTTTGATTATATTCTGAACGAGCCTATGGCGAACTACGTCCTTTTCGGTAAATCTTATCTGTGCCACGTCCTCCACGTCCTTGAGAACGGACATGGCCTCCACAAGGCCGCTTTTTTTAACCGAGGGCAGGTCCACCTGCGTCACGTCGCCGTTTATAACCGCCTTGGAGTTGAAGCCCAGCCTTGTGAGGAACATTTTCATCTGCTCCGGGGTGGTATTCTGAGCTTCGTCGAGGATTATAAACGAGTCGTCGAGAGTGCGCCCGCGCATGTACGCGAGGGGTGCAACTTCAATGTTTCCGCGCTCCACAAAGCGGTAGTAGTTTTCCGAACCGAGCATATCGAAGAGCGCATCATAAAGCGGGCGCAGATATGGGTCGACTTTATTCTGGAGGTCGCCCGGAAGAAAACCGAGCTTCTCCCCCGCCTCCACAGCCGGGCGGGTCAGGATTATTCTGTTCACTTCCTGATTGCGGAAAGCCCGCACCGCCATGGCAACCGCAAGGTAGGTTTTGCCCGTTCCGGCAGGGCCCACAGCCATGGTTATGGTGTTTTTTCGGATGGCCTCGATATACGCCTTCTGGCCGAGGGTCTTGGCTTTGACGGGCCTGCCCTTGGCGGTTATGCAGACGCAGTCGCTGCCTATCTCCTTTACCTTTTCTTCGTTTCCCTCCTTGACAAGGGAAATGACGTAGCGCACGTTCTGGTCGCTGAGCTGCTCGCCCTTGTTTATGAGTGCAAGCAGGCCCTGCACCGCCTTTCCGGCGTTTGAAACATTTTCCGGCTCACCGGAAATTTTTATCTGCGTCCCCCTGTTCAGAATGGCAACTCCATATTCCTTTTCCACGAGCTTTATGTTTTCGTCAAAGCTGCCGAAAAGAGCCACCGCGTTTTCCATGCGGTCAATATCAACTATCTGTTCCGTAGTCTCTCTCCTTTACTCAGAAGCGGCGTCTGCCGCACTTTTTGCTGCACATAAAATACCAAATATATAGTATATCAAAAAAGGTCAGTTATTTCCATTTACTATTTTAATATTTTTTTGTAATTTTAAAAAGTTTTTTCGTCATATTGACCATAATTTTATGTCACGAGCCTCAAAAACTGTTTCATCGGGCATTATTTCTTAAAGCAGGCCATATAATTAACCAAAAAATTTTTTGGGGGAATTCTATGCCTACGATATATCTCAGCCCCTCCACTCAGGAGGCAAACATTTACGTCACGGGCGGCTCAGAGGAATACTGGATGAACCTTCTGGCAGACGAGCTGGAGCCATGGCTCACCTCCTCCGGCATAAAGTACGTCCGCAACACGCCCCAGATGACCGCCGCTTCTTCCATACGGGCTTCCAACGCCGGGAATTTCGACCTTCATCTGGCGCTTCACTCGAACGCGGCGCCGGAGGGGAAATACGGCACTGTACGGGGAATCATCGCCTTTTATGCTCCGAACAGCCAGAGCGGCCAGCGGGCCGCCATGCTCATAGCGGAAAATCTGCGGAGCATATATCCCCTGCCGGACAAGGTACGGGCGGAGGCCACCACCTACCTCGGTGAGGTGACGAGGACACGGGCTCCGGCAGTGCTCGTGGAAATCGGCTACCACGACAACGTGGAGGACGCGGAATGGATAACGTCAAACCTTGAGTCCATAGCGGAGAAGCTCGCTTTGTCGCTGACGGAATATTTCGGGATACCGCTCATTCCGCCCCAGGCGCCCCAGACCGGCAGGGTAGTCACAAGCTCCGGCAATCTCAACATCCGCAAATACCCGAACACCACGAGCGAGGTCATAGGCTCGGCTCCCAAGGGAGCTGTGCTCACTGTGCTCGGGCAGTGGAACAACTGGTACGTTGTCAACTACAACGGCACCGTGGGCTATGCGAGCGCCGACTATATCCGTATAATTTAGACATTTCACTTGATTAAAACGGAGTTTTAATGTATGATATTCTCATAACTTTTTCGGAGGGAATATCTATGGGCCTTGAGGAGCTTCGCGCGGAATGTTTGAAATGTGAAAAATGCGGTCTTTGCGCCACGAGACACAACGTGGTTTTCGGGGTGGGAAACCCGCACGCCGACGTACTGTTTATCGGTGAGGGCCCCGGCGAAAACGAGGACCTTCAGGGCGAGCCCTTCGTCGGGCGTGGTGGCCAGCTCCTGGACAAAATGCTCTCCGTCGTGGACCTTTCAAGGGAGAAAAACATCTACATAGCCAACATGGTCAAATGCCGCCCGCCCAAAAACCGGGACCCGGAGGAGGAGGAAGTTGCCGCCTGCCGCGGCTGGCTTCAAAAGCAGATCGAGCTTATCGACCCGAAAATCATCGTCTGCCTCGGAAGGATCTCTGCAATACGCTTCATTGACCCGAATTTTAAAGTCACAAAGGAGCACGGACAGTTCATCGAAAAGGACGGCCGCCTCGTGATGGGCACAATGCACCCGGCAGCGCTCCTTCGCAACCCGCACAGCAAGCCCGCGGCAATGGAGGATTTCTTTGCGCTCCAGGAGAAGATAAAAGAAATATGCCCCGGAACGTACGAGAATATTTAAGCGAAAAAAGCGCCCCGCAAAGCGGGGCGCTTTTAATTTTGGGTTATTTCTGTTTGGTTAAGCTTTTATCTTGCAGCAGCAAGAGCGCCGAGCACCGCGCCGACAAAAACGGGAGCGCCGGTGCTTGGGTTAAGTTCCTCTTTTTCGTCTCCACCCACAACAATGGTCTCAACTTCTTTATATATTTTTTCTTCCTTTGTTTCAGTAAAGCTTTCAGTGTATCCGCAGTAATCACAGACTTTTACAACATTACGAACGTAACGGCGGAAATCAGCGTCGCTTCCCTCTTCTACCCAATCGCCATAGGTTACAGTAAAAGCATCGTCTTTGTATCCGTCGGTGTACTTGTCATTGGCAGTATCTATAGCATGTGAAACCATGGCGCCGTCTTTCCATACAGTGATGCCGTCAATATTTACAATAGTACGACCGGAGTTGCCTGCACCATATTTTGTGTTGAACTCAAACAGCTTAGAGCAGGTGATATCCTTTTGAGCTTTCGTATATTCCTTATTTGCATCATCAGACGTTAAACCTGTAACAACATTATTACCTGAAATATTGATTGTAAATTTATAATCACCCATCAAACTGTCATTAATGTTCATAACAGCCTTTCCATCTTTTGTTGATGAAACAGTACAATCTTTGTAATTGACTTCAACATCAAATAGACCTGATTCTCTATAAACATTTATGACTTTTCCGGAAGAATTAAAAGTACAGCTGTCGAAGGTCATAACGGGTGAGCAATAAGTCCAAATCGCGTAATCTCCCTCAGGACAATTGAAGGTAGTGTTTCTGAACGTAGCTGAAGTATATCCCCAATAAAATGTTTTGCCGTTTATTACGCAATTTTCAACTACAGTATTATCAGCACGGATAAATCCAAGATAATCAGCCGTACCTGATTGAAGTGTCATATTCTTAAAAGTGATTGTACCTGCACCGTCAAAGCTATAATCTCCGTTATATTCTGTTCCGAATTTATCAGGATCAGGAATTGTAGCGCCGATTCCCCATACAGTTTTGTCAGCGCCCTGTCCTACAAAAGTAAGGTCTTTTCCAGATGTGCTAGCACCTTTCCCATAAAGAGTGTACTTGCCCTCGCCGAGAGTAATAGTAGCACCGCTTTCAGCCGCAGTGACAGCAGCTTCCAAAGTTTTGTACCCTGCCTCGCCAATCCAGGCAACATCGGGTTCATCTGCAAATGCGGATGTAGGAATAACGCCAAGCAGCATAACACAGCAGAGAAGAATACTAAAAAGTTTTTTGGCCATAAAATAAATCCCCCTTCTTTTTTCTCGAAGGAGGATTTTTTATTTATTTCCGCCTCCGAGGCATAGCTGTCCTCAGAGGTTATTGTCCTCAGAGGTTATTGTCCTCAGAGGTTATTGTCCTCAGAGGTTATTGTCCTC